>CAZGAO010000030.1:0-56104 GCA_964523795.1 uncultured Lentimicrobiaceae bacterium | reverse complement strand
ATGCCGGGTGGTGTGGGGGGACAGCGGCGCAAGCCGCTTCCTACCCGATTAGTAAATAATTAGCATGAGGGCTTGCGGTGCAGAGCACCGAAATATTAAAGCCAACGATTTAGTTTTGTATTTTTTAGCATGATCTAAACCGAAAGGAAGATAACCCAAAAAAATGTTTGAAGTTTTAATTTAAAGGAATAGAACGTTGTAAATCTTTTCTGCTTTCCTTCGAAAATTTAAGGAACTGTCCGGGGGTCATGCCGGTAAATTTTTTGAAAGCTGCGATAAAAACCGATCGCGAGCGGAAGCCTGATTTGTGCATGATCTGTTCGAGCGACAGGCCATAATTGCTGTTTTCTTCTATCAGTCGTCTTGCCTCGCCTGTCCGGTATTTGTTTAGGAAATGGTAAAAGTTTATGCCCGAACATTCGTTGATGGCACGCGAGACATAATTCTGGTTTGTATTTAGCAGTTCCGCGAGTGTGGCAATGCTGAGGTCTGATTCGGTAAAAGGTTTTTCGGAGTTAAAAAGTTTTTGGATACTCAGATAAAGATGACCTATCTGGTTGAGGTTTTCATCAGTGCCATCTGCTGTGCTGTCAGAAATGATATTTGCTGGTGCATTCGTTTCCTTGTTCATGAGCTGCAAATTCAGTTCATATTGTTGCCTGAGTTTTTTGGAGCGGAAACGGTAAAAAAGCAAAATCAGGAGCATCAGCAGTATGGCTGTCGCCAGCAACGATTTTAGCCAGATTTCGTGAAGTCTGTTATTGTCGATTTCGAGTTGTTGATTGAGGATGAGCTGGTTTTTAACCTTCAGGTCGTAGAGGATAGATAACTCGTTGAACGATTGTGTTTTCTCTTTGTCGAACAATGAATCGGAAAGGGCAATCTGCTCCTCAAAAGCCCGGGTTCCTTTCTCCTTTTCATGCAATGCCAGATATATTTGCACCAGTATTTTGAGCGCGTTGTTTCGCTCACGGGGGATATTTTGACTTGTTGACATTTCGAGGCTTTCGAGGGCATATTTTTCGGCAAGCCGATAATCTCCGCTTTCGATGGCCAGGCGTGCCAGTGCTAAAATTAGTGTGGCACTGTTGGCGTGTGTGCCGGCTTTTCGCGATATATCCAGTGCTTTTTGGTAATACGTTTTTATTTGCTGCTTGTCGCCCGCGATTTTTTCGTAATACAGTGCAAGGTTGTGATACATTTCTGCAATGCCGTATTGATAATCGATGGCCTGGTAGCTCTCCAGTGCATGTGCAAAACATTTTAAGATGTTTTCTTTGCTATCTCCCATGTCGGCTTTTAAACTGGCAATATTTTGATAAGCAAGGCCGATATAAAAAGTATCCTTTACCGATTCAAAATATTCGAGGGCATCGTTAAGGTAAAATTCACTTTTTTCGTAATCTTTGGTAACCCGGTACAAGCGTCCCAGATTTATTTTTACCTGTGCCATACCTTTCTGATTTTCCTGTGACTCTACAATTTTTAGAGCTTTGCCATAAAATTCCAGTGATAGATCAGGCTTTCCCAGCAGGTCGTAATTGATGCCGATATTGTTGAGATTACTGAACTGCATTTTTAGATTTGTAAGGGCTTCGGGCATTTGCATTGCCTTGAAATAGTACTCGTTTGAGACTTCATGAAATCCTGCATAATAATACACGATGCCTTTGAGATGCCACGCCCTGGTAAGCAGCGAGTCGTTGTTGCTGCGTTTTGCATACAGCTCTGCTTTGTCGGCATTGGCCAGTTGCAACGAATCGGACATTGGCAAATCATTTTTTACGGTTTTGAGATACATGACCGCTGAATCCTCCCAAGCGTTAGTTTGCGAAAAAATTGAGGCATACGTGAAAAGCCCGATAGAAAGTAGAAGTATTTTGATTTTCATTTCATCTAATAAATCAATTCATATTTTATCCGGTAAAAATACCAATCCTTGAGGAAAAATGAGATGATTTATTAATTTATTTTCAGGATGGCGAAACAGAAATTATAAAAAACATATACGGCGAAATATCTGGAGATCCGTAAAATAAAAGCGGAACAGAATTATCATTTTTTGAACGCGGATAAGACGCATCTTCATAGGCTTACCCTACGATTAACGATGAACAATTAACAAATAACGACCTCCTTCCCTTCTTATCAATTACAAACATCAAGTGTGATTACGTCTTCGTTTTCATACTTTTGCCTGCTGAATTAAAAATATCACAATTAATGACTACACACTATATCAGTTCAAAACATCTGACCTTCGAGGATATCGAAACTCTGAGCCGCGATAACTACCGGCTTGAACTTTCGGATGAGGCAAAGGCGAAAATCAATAAATGCCGGGAATACCTCGACCGCAAAATGGAGGAAAGCGATGCCCCGATTTATGGGATAAACACCGGCTTTGGTGCCTTGCACGATGTTCAGATTTCGCGTAATGATCTGAGCCAGTTGCAGGAAAACCTGGTGATGAGTCATGCCTGTGGCATTGGCGACGAGGTACCCAAAGAAATAGTTAAACTCATGATTTTGCTAAAGGTACACGCACTTTCGTTTGGCCACTCGGGCGTGCAGGTAAGCACCGTGCAAAGGCTTATCGACTTTTATAATAACGATGTAATACCCATAATTTATCAACTGGGTTCGCTGGGTGCTTCGGGCGATTTGGCTCCGCTGGCGCACATGTCGCTGCCCATGCTTGGAATGGGTGAGGTTTATCTGCGTGGCCGCCGCATGAGTGGTGCCGAGATGAACAAGGAAATGGGCTGGGAACCTATCACCCTGCTTTCGAAAGAAGGGCTTGCCCTGCTCAACGGAACGCAGTTTATGAGTGCCTATGGTATTTATTTGTGCCTGCATATTTTTAAGCTCTCGCGTCTTTCGGATATCATCGCAGCCCTTTCGCTGGATGCCTTCGATGGCCGCATCGAGCCTTTCCACGACCTGATACAGCAAATCCGTCATCATCGCGGGCAGATAAAAACCGCAAGCCGAATCCGCCATCTGCTCGAAGGCAGCGAGCTGATAAATCGCCCGAAGAAACATGTGCAGGATCCGTATAGTTTCCGGTGTATTCCTCAGGTTCACGGTGCTTCCAAAGATTCGATCGACTATGTGTCCTACGTTTTTCGTATGGAAATAAATGCCGTTACCGACAATCCCACCATTTTCCCTGACGAAGATTTGATTATCTCGGCAGGCAATTTCCACGGACAGCCTTTGGCTTTGGCTCTCGACAACCTGTGCATTGCCATGGCTGAGCTAGCCAATATCTCCGAGCGTCGCACCTTCCAGTTGCTCGATGGCAAGCGCGATCTGCCCCACTTTTTAGTAGCCAATCCCGGCCTTAATTCCGGTTTTATGATTCCGCAATATACCGCTGCTTCCATCGTAAATCAAAACAAGCAACTGTGTACCCCCGCCTCGGTGGATACCATCGAATCGTCGCAGGGGCAGGAAGACCACGTGAGCATGGGTGCCAACGCGGCCACCAAAGCCTACCGTGTGCTCGAAAATCTGGAACGGGTGCTGGCCATCGAGTTGTTCAATTCAGCACAGGCGCTCGAGTTTCGTCGCCCCGCCAAGTCATCGCCATACATCGAGAATTTTGTGTCGCAATATCGCAAATATGTAAAATTTATTGATGAGGATAAAGTGATGTACGATGAAATGAATGCTTCGGTGCGCTTCCTGCGCGAAATCATTTTTGAACTGCCCGGCGAGGATGTTAGCAAATATGTTTTGTAAAACATTTTGCCACCAAAGCAGTTATCTATCTTAAATCAAAATTGCAAATATGGCTACTAATAGCGAATTAAAAGATAAAGTAATAGCAGAAATACAATCGGTTTTCGATCCTGAGATTCCGGTAAATATTTATGACCTGGGTTTAATTTACGAGGTAAAAATCGTGGATGATCATAAGGCTTACATCCTGATGACGCTGACTTCGCCCAACTGTCCGGTGGCTGAATCGTTGCCGCAGGAAGTAAAAGAGAAAGTTGAGATGATAGAAGGCATCGATGAAGTAGAAGTAGAACTAACCTTCGAGCCTCCCTGGGATCAGGAATTGATTTCGGATGAGGCCAAATTGGAACTGGGATTATTGTAAATTTGCAGGCTGTCCGGAGAAATTTCTCCGGGCTTTTTTATAAAGGGAACTATGCCAGGGGCTTTATTAAAAACCATTAATTCACCAGCAGACTTAAAAAAGCTGCCAGAGTCAAAACTCGAAGAATTGTGCCATGAGCTGCGCGAATTTATCATCGAGATTATCTCTAACAATCCCGGCCATCTCGGAGCCAGCCTGGGTGCTATCGAGATTACCGTGGCTCTGCACTATGTTTTTGATACTCCAAACGACAAGCTGATTTGGGACGTAGGCCATCAGGCTTACGGGCATAAAATCCTGACCGGACGGCGCGATCTTTTTTATACCAATCGCAAAGAAAACGGCATCAGTGGTTTCCCCAAAATGAGCGAAAGCGAATACGACGCTTTTGGCGTTGGCCACTCATCCACCTCCATTTCGGCGGCACTGGGCATGGCCGAAGCCGCACAGCGATTGGGAATGCCCGACCGCCATCATATTGCTGTAATTGGCGATGGAGCCATGACCGGCGGTATGGCCATCGAAGCCATGAACAATGCCGGCGTTAATAATCCCAATCTCCTGGTTATCCTCAACGACAACGGCATTGCCATCGACAAAAACGTAGGTGCTATCAAGGATTACCTTGCCGGGATAGCCACCTCCGAAGCCTACAATATTTTCAGAAACAAAATTTGGAAGCTGCTGGGCGGAAATACCAAATATGGCGAAAACACCCGTGCCATCGTCAAGCAGGTGGGAAATGCCGTAAAGGGAAGCATCCTGAAACGAAGCAATCTTTTCGAGAATTTTAACTTTAGATATTTTGGTCCTGTGGATGGCAACGATATCATCAGGCTGACCAAACTCCTCGGTGATCTTAAAAACATAAAAGGGCCCAAGCTGCTCCACATAATCACCACCAAAGGCAAGGGGTTGGAAATGGCCGAAAAAGATCCGACCATGTATCACGCTCCTCCCGGGAAATTTGATAAGCATACCGGGAAAATTCTTGCCAGCGATCCATGCACAAGCACCTTAGCCCCAAAATATCAGGTAGTTTTTGGCCGCACCATTATCGAGCTGGCCGAGCAAAATCCGAAAATCGTGGGCATCACGCCTGCCATGCCTTCGGGCAGCTCGCTTGACATGATGATGAACAAAATGCCCGACTGCGCTTTTGATGTGGGCATCGCCGAACAACATGCGGTTACCTTTTCGGCCGGTATGGCCACACAAGGTTTCGTGCCTTTTTGTAATATTTACTCTACTTTTTTCCAGCGGGCTTACGACCAGCTTATCCACGATGTAGCCTTGCAAAAGCTGAATGTGGTTTTTTGCCTCGACCGCGCCGGACTGGTAGGCGAAGATGGGCCTACCCATCACGGCAGCTTCGATCTGGCTTACCTGCGTGCCATCCCCAACCTTACGGTGTGCGCCCCCATGAACGAAGTAGAGCTGCGCAACATGATGTACACCGGGCAACTGGAAAACAAGGGACCTTTCCTGATTCGCTATCCTCGTGGCCGGGGCGTTACCAAAGATTGGAAGCGGGATTTTAAGGAAATCGAAATCGGAAAAGGACGGCAGATCAAAGCCGGAAAAGGCGTGGCCATTCTTTCAATTGGCCATATCGGCAACGAAGCAGTGAAAGCCTGCAAAACGCTGGAGGTCGAAAACATCAATCCGGCGCACTACGATATGCGTTTCTTAAAACCCCTTGACGAAGAACTGCTCCACACTGTTTTTTCTAAATTCAATAAAATTATCACCGTCGAAGATGGAACCATCATCGGTGGCCTTGGCTCGGCTGTCATCGAATTTATGGTGGAAAATAATTACCACGCCAGCGTTGTCCGCCTCGGCATCCCCGACCGTTTTATTGGGCAGGCGCCGCAGGAAAAGCTGTGGCACGAGTGCGGCTACGATGCTGTGGGCATTGTTGAAGGAGTAAGAAGATTGTTGGTGTCAAAGGAATAAGTCCATGCAAGTTTTGTTTTATCTTTTGGGGGGTTATATAAAATTGCATTGCTGTCAAACGTAAAAAATTGTCGGAGTTATCGACGAGCTTTACTTTGAATCGCTTTACAATAAAAGAAAACCCGCTATATTTGTAATATATTATGCCCAGGCCTACCATCTAATCGTCAAGGTAAAACCCTCAGTTGGTGGATATTTGCCTTATCTGGACTTATTACCCTGGCCATAGTTTTAATTTCGGTGAGTTGGCTTACATACAGAGCCGCCCAGAGGAATCCTGTTGAGGCCTTGCGGTATGAATGATCCTGGTGATGACCATCGGCAATGTGGCGGGTGCACTCATCGCCTCGCGCATGGCCGTTAAAAAAGGAGCTGCCTTTATACGCTGGGTCATCGTGCTGGTTATTTTGCTCACTTCGGCACATCTGTTTGGCATTATCAATATCAAAGCCATTGTACAATCTTTATCTATTTTATAATTATGAAAAACATTTGCTTAATAATTTCTGTATTTATCATCATGCCTGGTGCATGTAATAATCCATCGTTAAAAACTACCGAAACCAAAGAAACAGAAAGACCAGCATGGGCTCTTGTCGTTCACGGAGGTGCGGGCAATATGAATCCTGAAAATTTTACTTCTGAGCAGGAAAAGGCTTATATGGATAAACTTGCCGAAGCATTGACAGCCGGGGGTGAAATACTCGCAAACAAAGGGTCAGCTGCCGATGCGGTAGAAACTGCTATTCGTATTTTGGAAGATTCGCCCTTGTTTAATGCAGGCAAGGGAGCCGTGTTTAATGCCGATGGTATAAACGAACCCGATGCCTCTTTTATGGATGGGCAAACCCTTAACGCCGGCGCAGTGGCCAATGTGCGACGTATTAAAAACCCGATCACGGCTACCCGGCAGGTGATGGAGCAATCGCCCCACGTTATGCTTATCCGTGAAGGTGCCGAACAATTTGCCAAAGGCCAAAACATCATAATGGTGGAGCCGGAATATTTTTATACCCAAAACCGATGGGAAGCCTTGCAGCGTGCAAAAGAAAGAGAAAAACAAAATACCGATGACAAGCCCGAAAAACGCGGCACGGTGGGCTGCGTCGCCCTGGACAGGCAGGGAAACATTGCCGCCGGAACTTCCACAGGCGGGATGACCAATAAAAAGTATGGCCGCGTGGGCGATTCACCCATCATCGGGGCGGGCACTTATGCCGACAATACTTGCTGCGGCGTTTCGGCCACCGGCCATGGTGAGTTTTTTATCCGCAATGTGGTGGCTTACGATATTGTTGCCCGCGTAAAATATGCCAGCCAAAGCAGCGAAGAAGCCGCCGAAGACATCATCAATAAAAAGCTAAAAGATTTAGGTGCAGAGGGAGGCGTGATTGTTTTGGATAAGGATGGGAAAATCGCCATGCCCTTCAATACCTCGGGCATGTTTCGTGGCTATTTGTATCCAAATCAAAGTCCACAGGTTTTTATATTTGATAAAGAAAAAATATAAGTAATGAAAACAATACGCTGGGGAATTATAGGCTGCGGCAAGGTAACGGAAGTAAAAAGCGGGCCGGCTTTTCAGATGGCCGAAAACTCGGAGCTGGTGGCCGTAATGCGTCGCAACGCTGAACTGGCCAAAGATTATGCACAGCGCCACAAGGCTAAATATTGGCACAGCGATGCGCAGGAACTGATAAACAATCCTGAGGTTGACGCAATATATATTGCCACCCCGCCGGCATTTCATCACGAATATGCCCTGATGGCTGCCACGGCCGGAAAACCCACTTACATCGAAAAACCCTTTGGCCTTTCATACCCCCAAGCCAAAGAAATGACCAATATTTTCAAGAAGGCGGACATCCCGATTTTTGTGGCTTACTACCGCCGTGCGCTGCCTCGTTTCGTTAAGATAAAATCACTCATCGAACAGGGAGCCATCGGCAAGGTGAGATTTGCAGATGTGCTCTTTTACCAAAAAGCCGCGGAGGCTGACCAATGCGGACAGCATAACTGGCGCGTTGATCCGGCGATTTCGGGGGGCGGGTATTTTGTCGATCTCGGAAGTCATACCCTCGATATATTGCAATATTTCCTGGGCAATATTATTTCGGCAGATGGCCATGCTTCCAACCAGGCCGAAATATATCCTGCCGAGGATATGGTGAGCGGCAACTTTATTTTTGCCTCGGGCGTACACGGCACCGGAATATGGAATTTTTCGGCTTACGCGGATCTCGACCGCACAGAAATCGTTGGCGACCAGGGAAAGATCGTGTTCGCCACCTTTGGCAACAGCCCCGTAGAATTACATACCAAAGACGGCGTGCAAAGTCTGGATTTGCCCAATCCCGTCCATATCCAGCTCCCGCTTATCCAAAGCATCGTGGACGATCTCAACCGGAAAGGCCAATGCCCAAGCACCGCCTCCACCGCCCTACGCACCAATTGGGCGATGTATAAACTGAGGGGGTAAAAGTTGTTTGTTAATTGTTGAGCGAAGCTGCCTGCCCCGACCATCGGGGAAATCCTCGCCGCAGGCGGGATTATCCGTTAATTGTGAGCGTAGCTGCCGGTGAGCCTGTCGAACTGCAGTTCCTTCAGGGCGGCGAATCCTTACGGACGTGGGTTCGCAGCCCCGAAAGATAAAGCCTTTTGGCTTTATCGAAGAGCCTGCTCCGCTCCTGCGGAGAGAGAGCAACCCTGAAAGATGTATGATGTCCGATGTATGATGTCCGATGTCCGATGTTAATCCGAACATCTAAAATCTAATCAAGTCACACCGTGAATACCTCCAAGCGATAGCACATATTTTTATAAGACTGTTCCACTTGCTGCACAATTCACGGTGTGACTGCACAATACTGAGAGGATGCCAGATGTTAATCCGAACATCTAAAATCTAAAATCAAAAGAGAACCCGGCCTGCAAACTTAAAACCCATATCGCCAGGGTTGCAATCCCCTGCGGGGCTGCGAACCCTTTGCTCTGGGTTTGCAGCCCCGAAAGATAAAGCCGTCAGGCTTTATCGAAGGGGATCGCAACCCTGAAAGGCTTCGAATAAGTCATCCCGGGAATTTTTCTGTTAGCACCAGCCGAAGCTGCCTGCCCCGATTCTCAAGAAAAACTGCGCATTTTCGGGATTATTCTTCCCAAAAAATAGATCCAGAACCTTCGGGATTCAACTTTCTTGATTTTTAAAACCCAATGGTAAAAAATAATGTTTATCTTTGACTGCCAAATTAATAAGAGCAAAGCGAATGAGGATTCCTTTTATCACATCGACTAAGAAAACGCACCATGGAAATTCCAGGGTGATACTGGGTTTTGAGAAGGATTGCGGGATGGTAGGCGAGCAATTCCTGAGGCGAAAGTTTTGGAAATCAGCAAATACACGCATACCTTTAGCGCAAAAGCATTTTACCCTAGATAAAGTATTATTTTTTACCGACCCACATTTTTTGTTTTTTAAGAGATATCGAACATTGCAGCACATTTGCAAACCCACACAAGCCGACACTCAAACCAAAGGTTTGCAAAAGAGTGAAACATCACCTGCACAGATGTCTAAATTTGATAGAATAATTATTAATTTGCTCTAAAATAAATTTATATGAATTTAATTGCAAACAGTGGCATTCAATTTTTTACAGTTCCAATGGAAATAAATTTGAATGATAACTTCAAAATATATTTTCATGAATGGTTTGACGTAAAAGATGAACAGCTAAAACTTGAAATTGCTCATAATTTTACCGAGGATGAAATTTGGGTAAGTAAAAAGAATATTTTCAATCTACTTGGTTTGGGGCTAACAGATGGTAAGGTTGGCAGAATGGAAGATGGAATATTTAAACCATATAAGTGGGAAGAAATTAAAAGTGATTTCTTTTCAGAAGGTAATAACCCAATTACTCCGATGGAATCTGATGCTGGCGAATCAGATTGTTTTCAGATGTCACCTGGTCGTTGCAGATGGGAAAAGTTTGAAAATCAATGGTTGCCCTTTCCATTTTTTTCTTTAGGCAGTGACGGCAGAACTGAATTTGCACCTACAAATTGGTGCCGTTGTAAATTAATACCTGAATCTAGAAATGGTAACATTAAAAGTTACAACATATTACTTGCTTTTGACACCCGAACTAAGTACGAAAGTGAAAATTTCGAAGAACAAGATTTAATGGAAACGCCTGTGTTTGCAAGTAATTATGACAGGTCAAAAGATTTTGCTTTGTGCAATAACGAATTCTCTTTAGTTGATTTTTGCTCTAAAGTACCATATAACTGCGATTGGGTTGATGAATATATTTTGAAATTATTCCATAATGTAAAAAATATGGATGAATTAAACATTAAAAAACCAAAGTTGAATTATTTAGCTCAATACATCTTCATTATAAAATATATTCAGCAATTGAAAGTATTGCCAAGCATTACATTATTTTCGGACAAAAATGTTGCTTTTGGCGATGTTGATCTACTTATTGATATGGGTAATTCTCGTACTTGTGCCATACTGTTTGATAACCATGATTTTACAAAAGTACAACCTTTAGGTTTGCATAATTTATCTAACCCCATTGAAAAGGGCAAAATGAACGTTTACAAAGAACCTTTTGACATGCGTTTGGCATTTAGAGAACCTGATTTTGGTGTAGAAACATTAAAAGGAAGTACTCAATTTGTTTTTCCTAGTTTAGTTCGGTTAGGTGTTGAGGCGAATGAACTTATTCATAAAGCCGTTAACCTAAACACTGGAGTTGAAAAAATAACAACTTTTTCAAGTCCAAAAAGATATTTGTGGGACAATAAACCTCAACAAAAGGACTGGGAGTTTCTAACACTAAAAGGCGAAATAAATAAAAATAATTTAGTTCAGTTAAAAGGAATATCGGAACAGTTAAATTCAGATGGATCATTAAATACATCGGGTGAAGGAGTAATTGACAAATTTTATTCCCGAAAAGCATTGATGACTTTTGCTTACCTCGAAATACTGGCACAAGCGAAAATGCAGATTAATAGTTACGAATTTAGACATAAATGGGATGAGGAAAACAAGCCTCGACGTATAGGCCGAATAATTGTTACTTGCCCTATTGCAATGTCAAGAATAGAACAAATTGCTTTACGTAAATGTGCAGAAGACGCAGCCATTATTTTAGAACGGTTTTATTCGGGTAAATCATCTGAAGAAGTTGACAAAAATGACGTTCGCAAAAGCATACAAGTTATACCTTCTGCAAAAAATCTATCGAATAATGATGAAAGAAAAGAGTGGATTTATGACGAAGCCACTTGTTCGCAATTTGTATTTTTATATGCTGAGCTAACGCAAAGGTATAGAAATAATGCTAAGGAATATTTTGATTTCTATGGTAAAGTGAGATCGGATTTGGTTAATTACAACAAAAAATCTATTACCATTGGCAGCGTTGACATTGGTGCAGGTACAACTGATATGATGATTGCAGCATTCAAATACGATGATGCAGGTCAATGTACTTTAACCCCGACACCATTATTTTGGGAAAGTTTTTATATAGCAGGTGATGATTTGTTAAAAAACTTGATCCGCAGACTTGTTATTGAAGGGATTAATGCGACAATACATCAATATTTAGTTTCTAAAAATGATGCTTTGATAGCAGAAAAAATATTTGGTTTTTTTGCTCCAGACAATGCCAAAATGGATGTTACCATGCGTCAAATAAGAAGTGAATTTAATATGCAAGTATCTGTTCCTGTAGTTACTCATTACCTTGAATTGTTGAGGAATAACAAAATAGAAAAAGCAACTCTGAATTTTGATGATATATTTTCAAAAAACAAGCCAACAGAACGTGTTACTGAACACTTTTTAAAACATTTTGGCTTTTCAATTATAGATTTGCAATGGCATTATAATAAAGAGATTATTTCAAAAATTATTGAAAGTACATTCGACACTTTAGTAGGCAAAATTTCAACCGTGCTTTCATATTACAGTTGTGATATTGTACTATTATCAGGAAGACCAACTTCACTGAAACCATTATCAGATTTATTCTTTAAATATTATGCTGTTTCACCTAATAGGTTGATTACTTTAAACAATTACAGAATTGGCACTTGGTATCCATTCCATGATGGGAAAGGTTATTTTACCGATTCAAAATCTATTGTCGCTGTTGGTGCAATGATTGGTAATTACGCTACGACAAGAGGTAGTTTAAACGGATTCTCTTTAGATTTAAGTGAGTTGATAAAAGAAATGAAGCCTACTACAGAATATTTTGCAAAGTCAGAAAATGATAATTCTTTTATTTCACCTGAAATAAACAATGCAATTATAGAAGTATCTCAGTTACCTCTACGTTTTTGGACACGTCAGTTAGATTCAATGAAGTATCCTACAAGACCATTTTATCTTTTAGATTTTAATGAAGAGAAAATCAAAGACAAAATCAAAGACAAATTAAGCCTAAACACCGCTGATAAAAAGAATATAAATGATGCAACAGTTAGCGAACTTGAAAGACTACGAACATTAAGTCCTTTCAAATTTAGAATTGTTCGTGATAGTTACAACGAAGACAAAGAAAGTTTGAAGATTGAGTCAGTTGAAGACCGTAATCAAAATGAATTACCAGTATCATATTTTTCATTGCAAGTTCAGAGCATGAGTGAATGTGAAAATTATTGGTTGGATTCAGGGGAGTTTAGCAACATTAGTATTAATCAGATTTAACGCAATTAATAATGGAAAAAAATATAAACACACAACTCAATATAATTGAGAAAGCCATTAAATGGGTTAAGGAAACCGATTCAATGAAAGGTGCTAAAGGTGAAAACGCCTATCGTAATTTGGTCAATTATCGCCGAAGGTTAAACAAGAAAAAATATGCATTGGAAGGGAATCCTGCAGCTGCAATGTTTGGACAAAGTCAAGTTGGGAAATCATATCTAATTGATGCTTTATTATCAGAAAAAAATAACTCATTCAATATAACTGATTATAATGGTTTAGAATATGGATTTAAAAAAGATATGAATCCTCAAGGAGGAGGTTCAGAATCAACAAGTTTAGTATCACGTTTTTCCGTTCAATACAAACCAATTAATTCTAAATTTCCAATTAAAGCCAAACTATTATCTCCTGCAGATATAGTATTAGTTCTTTGTGATAGTTATTACAATGATGTTAAAGCCTCATACGATACAATGCTTCAACGAGAAAATATCGACGAATCTATTAAAAACTTAAAAATCAAATGTCAAGAACGACTTGTACAACAAATAGTTTTTAAAGAAGATGACGTGTTAGATATTCAGGATTATGTAATTGAGAACTTTTCAACTAAAGCTGGAAATATTTCCAAATACTTTTTTGAAGAAGTATCTTTATTTATTGACAAAGTCAAACCAGATGAGTGGAAAGACATCTTTTCCTTGCTTTGGAATAAAAATGAAAATTTTACAAACTTATTCTCTAGTTTAATCAGCGAATACCAAAAACTAAATTTTACTGATAACTTATATTTACCACTAGAGGCAGTTTTGTATAAACACGGGACTTTGCTTGATGTAACACGTCTTAAAGAAATCTATGAGTCTCCCAAAAAAATAGAAAATGATTACAAAGCTATTACGGATGTACTTATTATAGTTAATAATGATGAGAAAATAATAAAAGAATTTCCAAAATCCTATTTGTGTGCCCTGTCAGCAGAATTAGTTTTCAGTGTAAAGGAATCTTTACTTTCAAGTAAGCCTTTTTTAAAAGAAACAGATTTACTTGATTTTCCTGGTGCCAGAGCAAGAAAATCAACTCCAGAGAACAACATAGTTGAAAATGGAATGAGTGAATTTTTGATTCGCGGCAAAGTGGGCTATTTATTTAATAAATATTCAAACTTTGAAAAAATTAATATTCTTCTTTTCTGTGCTAAACACACAGATCCAACCGAAAGGGCAATGCCAGAAATTCTTTATCCATTAATTAGTAAAATAATTGGTAATAGTCCTGAAGAAAGAGAAGAATTTTTAAAGAAATCAAAAATACCCCCTTTATTTATCATTGGTACTTTTTTTAATGTTAATTTGGAATATAGCCTTGCAAAAGACAATAAAGATGATAATTCTTCTCTAAATTATCGCTGGTGGCAAAGATTTGAAAGGTCTTTAGCTGAACAACTAATAGATACAAAAACTTATAAATGGTTTGAGAACTGGACGGTTTCACAGCCTTTTTTCAAAAATATCTTTTTATTGCGTGATTTTGAACATTCAACTCAAATTTATGATGGATTTTCTAAAGAAAACCCTTGCGAAACAGAAAGAAAAGATGACCCGATAGATTATCCAGATTTTTACGCAAATTTACGTAAATCTTTTATCGAATACGATTTTGTAAAACAGCATTTTGAAAACCCTGAAAATTCTTGGGACAGAGCCGCTAGTATTAATGAAGACGGCACACAATTGATTATTGACAAATTATCTATTGCCGCAAGCAATATAAATGCTGCACGATTTGAAAAATCAATTCGTGAACTTAATTTAATCCTTCAAAGCATAATCGCCTTTTCAAAAGAGTATTATAATAATTCAGACAAAGCTGAGAGTTTACTGAGGGCGATAGCAACAGCTGGTAGTATTCAAGCTAATTTAGATATTGCCTTTGGTCGTGACCCATATTTCTTTGGTTCTATGATGAGGGAACTGATGTTGAAAAATAGCGATGTTTACAATCTTTATCTTGGAAAAATTCGAGATATTGAACGAAGAGATGTCATAAATATGGATAAATACAGTGCAATACGAATGAATGTGCCTGAGCTTAATCCAAATGAAAATTTTGAAATAAATTTGGAATTATTGAGAAAGAAGTACGAAATGAGGACTATCAAAGAATGTAAAGATTTCTTTGAAAGCGACAAACAAGGTATTGATTTAAACGAGTTGTTTTATGGAAACAATGAGCGTGTAAAAAGCTTTTCTCAAGTATTAGCTAAAGAATTAGAGACGTTTTGGTTTGAAGAGTATATGTTTAGAAATCAGCAAAATCTTTCTGAAATAGTATCAAAAGAGGGTTTGCAACACATTCAAGATATGTTACGTCGCTTATATGAAAAACTTAAAATCACAGAAATTGTAGCTGAAAGAATTCGGCGTTACGTTGATGGTTATCGCAATATCGAAAATGTTTATGAAATGATTGCTGATATTAGTGCAGAAATGATTAATAAATTTATCAATTCGGTCGGTTTAGAGTATTATAATGAATCTAATTTTAATGACCTGAAAAAAGCAAGTGAGAATATTAATGGATTATCTTGGGAACACAACGAACTTCAATTTGAAATAAACACCAAGAGTGAGGTGGCAGAATTAATTACTCAAATGGGGAATTTACCCGAATTACTCAATCAAAATCCTTTACCAAAAGAGAAACTTAAATTATTGCCAAACTATCGAAGTTACATAATGTGGTACGACTTACTTAAAGCAGGTTTTGTTACAGCAAGCGGAATTCCAAATTATGACCCAATTGCAAATGACAAGTTAGGTGTAATAATTAAAGAGTTTGAAACTGTTAAATATTAGTTCTTATGCCCAGAATAAAAGGTAAAGAGCAACTATGTAGTTGCGAAAAAAAATATTTCAAATCACTACAGGGTTATGGTGAACATTCCTTGTTTGATCGCTATGTTGATATTGAAAATATTGTAAATAAAAAAATTGACGAAAAATATCGTTATTTTTTAGCTCATCCAATAGTAGAAGGAGATACCATAACATGGTTTTCTAAGCCTTACAGCGAAACTCCAGATCGTTTCTCTGAATTACAAGGCGAGGAACAGGCAAGTTATAATCAAGTAAAAAATGACACTATATCTCATTATCAAAATGTTATTAACATTCTTAAAAATGAAGGGCAAAACAGTGAAGCTGAATCTCTTGAAAATTCTTTAAAGTTCATTAATGATGAATTTGTGTATTGCTATGATGGAATAATAGTATTAGGAATTTGGGGTATGCAGTTACGTGAGAATGTCAGAGAATCAATCGGAACAATTAGCAAAAACTTATTCAAAGACAAAAATAAATCACAAATTGCGCCTCCTATTGTTGATGAAATACCGCATCCAAAAACTGAAACGCCAGAAGCACCAATTGAAAATCCATTCACAATTAGATTTAATGCTGGCGATGGAGGTATTCTAAAAGGAGCAACAGAAGTACAAAAGCATTCAGGTGAAAATATTTCTGCAAATGAAGTTCCTATTGTTGAACCCAAAGCAGCTTATGAATTTACGGGATGGAACAAGAATCCAAATGATTATGGTGTAACAGGAGATACAGAATTTACTGCACAATACAAACCGATAGTTCCACTTATTACTCCACTGCCTTGGTATAAGCGTTTTTGGAATTGGCTTAGAAACTTATTTTTGGGCAGAGGATGTCTGAAATGGCTACTTTGGTTGTTACTATTATTGCTTTTTATATTATTATTAATGTGGTTATTAAGAGGTTGTGGCGAAGAAAGAGTTCGACCGATTCCTAGTCCGATAGATGACAAGCCATGGGTACATGACGACCCAAGGGTTGGCGATGGTGGAGGTATTTATGATCCGGGTAATCCTTATGAAACTGAACCTACACCGCCTGAATACAGTGATGAGTTGCCTCCTAATCAAGGTGAAATGCCTCCTATTGATACTACTAAAATAATTCGTGAGCCAGGCAAACCTGTTATTATTAGTAATCGGCTGAATGTACTAATGGAAAATGAAGACAAATCTATTATGGATTTGGCTAAGAAATTTAAAGAAAAGTATCCTGATAACAAGTATAAAGTTGTGTATTACGATGATGTCGTAAAACGTATGCAAATAGAAGTGCCACCAGAGGAAAGACTAAAAATAAAATCAGAAATTCCAGAAAAATTTGCACCCGAATACATCCTCTTTGTTTTTGATGAATCACTATTTGAAGGTGGATACACTCCAAATGATCCTGCATTTGCATCAAATAATAAATCCTGGTATCTGAAAACTATTAACGCACCAAATGCATGGGACATTACAAAAGGCTCTTCAAAACTTACAATTGCTATTGTTGACAATGGTTTTAGTTTAAAACATCCTGAACTACATAGTAAAGTTGTGATGCCTTACAATGTGTGGCTTCATTCAAAAGAAGTTTTTCCGCAGCAGATTGACCATGGTACACACGTTGCTGGAACGGCATTAGCCATAATCGACAATAAAAGAGGTTTATGCGGAATAGCACCTGAATGTGTTTTTATGCCTGTTCAAGTGGCAGATAGACAATCTTTAATGACAACAACTTCTGTTTTAGATGGAATTTTATATGCACTTTATCAAGGTGCTGATGTTATCAATGTTTCGCTCGGAATCCAATTTACAGGCAATTTGCCCGATGAAGAGCAACGTGATTTACAAGAGAATCATTTTAAAGAAGAAGAACGTTTGTGGAACAAAATAATGGAAATTTCTAACAAACACAAAGCGATTATAGTCGTTGCTGCAGGAAATGAAAATATGCTTGCAGGAGTTAATCCAATGAATCGACCAAAGAATTTTATTGTTGTTTCGGCAGTAGATAAAAGCAATCAGGAATACCATAAGACAGGATTCAGCAATTATGGAGATTATTCAACTGTTTCCGCTCCCGGCGTTGATATTTACAGTACGGTTGGCAACAACGACTATCAAGTAATGGACGGTACAAGCATGGCAGCCCCGATTGTTACTGGAACGATCGCCCTGATGAAGAGTTTGAACGAAGACCTCACCGCCGAACAAATTGTCTGTGTCTTGCAAGGCACCGGCAAACCCGTAGAAGGGAAAGTCGGCAACTTAATTCAAATTGACAAGGCGTTGCAAAAAGTAAAGTCAGGTGAATTTACCGATTGCGACAGTCGTCCCGGAACACCCTCAACCGGCGACGTACAAGTGCTGTTGAGTTGGAACAACTACAACGATTTGGATTTGGTTTGCACCGATCCGAACAATGAAACCGTTTGGTTTAAAAATAAAAATATTTCAAGCGGGGGTAAACTCGAAATAGATATGAATGCAAGTTATCCTGATAGTAAAACACCTATCGAAAATATCTATTGGCCATCAGGAGGTGCACCCAATGGCACATACAGCGTTAATCTTGTGTATTACAAAAAACACACAGATATTAATGAAACTCCTTACACAATCATAGTAAAATACGGTGGCAAAACCGAAGAATTTACAGGCGAAATCAAAATGGAACATAATCATATTCCAATTTGCACTTTCACTTTAGGCGATGCGGACAATCTGCAAAACCCGAACAATCCAAATCCGCCTTTAAATAGCAGAAGCAAGGAAGACCTGCTACGTGAGCGTGAACAGTTGCAAAGGCAATTAGATCAAATTGACCGCGAATTGCGAAATATCAGAAACAATGTGAATTTTAAAAAATAAATTATTACGGATATGAATCAGTCAAAATTTTCATTAGCAGATTTGCTAACAGTTTTAGGAGCATTAGGCTTTGGGTTCTTTTGCTTCCTTAGTTTAAATTTTCTCACACTTGGAGAAACCGTGCAAAGCGTAGTTTGGGCAACGGTAATCGCCCTTATTTTAGGAGGACTTGCCTTAGGAGCTAAGTTGCTAAAACGAACAACACGTGAATTCAAAACCTGTATAATTTGGGAATGGGTCTTGCTCTTTCTCTTTGTTATAATGGCTTTTGTAGCCGTATTTCCATTTTCACACTATTTTGCAGTTTCTGACCAGAAAGAAGATATTAAGCAGAAAATTATTTCCAATATCACACAGGCAGAAGGCATGTTTGCCGCTTATGAAAGCTATGCCGACAACCGCCTGAATATTTACAACAGCCGTTTAAACAGTATTGTTGCAGGCAAAAGTGTAAATCCAAGCGAATACCGAAGCTATGGCTTTGTTGATGGGACGGATGACGGAACCCAGATTGAAAACAAATTATTCAACTTAAAAGAACAATTATACCCTTCCAATTATTATGAAATGAAGCAGGTAGACTCTGCCTGGCTTGCCAATTCAAAAAAATATGTCTTAAATTGGTCACCAACAGGCATTGTAATAGTGATGAATACGATAAAACCAGAAATTACCTCATGGATCGACCAGCTCATTGAGTATTCTTCTTTTCGTGCACAGGGCGAAACCACTAAAAACTTTGACTATCCACTTACTTTTAATGACGACACTGACAAAATCACTGAACTTGGAACCCCAATACCACTCTCAATTGGTATTGCATTAGCTTTGTATGTGTTAATGTTGTTGTCGTATTTAATTACGAAAAGGCACACGCGTTATCCCGGTATTAAAGTAATTTTTGGAACCGGCAGTGTCAAAGAAAATGAACTCTAATTATTAATATCATAATCTTAAAATAACTTGTTTAAAATGGATGAGGAAAGAATATTAGCTAATGTTGAAAATTTATCTGCAGAGCAACTTTTTGAATTTATCAAAGGGGGTACAGTAACTCTTCCCAAACTTATAAATACAGGTAAATTAGCACCAGATAAAAGAAGAAAAATTAGCAATTTGCAATCACAACTCGACTCAAAAGATGATGAGGCCTGGGAGCGTGCCCGTTATGGTAATGAATCTGATTTAAGAGATTACATCACCAATTTTACTTCAGGAAAGTACGTACAAGATGCTAAGAACAAAATCAACTATTTGGAAGATGAACGCGAAAAGCGGCGGAATGAAAAACAGGGAATTTTAGATAAAATCCGTCGAAATCCAAACTCCTACGACCCAATTAAAATTATCAGTTATTTACAAAACGGCACTTTTACAGAAACAGACCTGATAAACTGCGATATTCCTCAATCGGCTATTGATAATTTGGGCAATATCCAAACGCCAAAACTTGACCTCGGAC
Organism: uncultured Lentimicrobiaceae bacterium; assembly: GCA_964523795.1. Lineage (GTDB taxonomy): Bacteria > Bacteroidota > Bacteroidia > Bacteroidales > 4484-276 > SABY01. The sequence goes on along the minus strand of CAZGAO010000030.1, from coordinate 36,093 downwards.
AAACTCCAAACTCAATCCCTGCCGGTTACACAGAAGTATATTTTTGGGGTGGGACAGGTTCGGGCAAGACTTGTGCCCTTGGAGCTATTCTGCAAATGGCTGAACAAAAAGGCTATTTGAATATTGCCACAGGCCCCGGGTATAATTATGCTTATCAACTTAAAAATATTTTTAGCGATGATGATAATGCTAATGATTATCTGCCAGCACCAAGCCCTGTTGAAACTACCCAATACTTGCCGTTCACTCTCAAACGACCCAAGGAGAACAACAGTCGTTCAGTTTCGCTCATTGAATTGAGTGGTGAAATTTTCAAATGCTTTTTTTACAAAAATGCAGGACAGGAGTTACCCACTCAATCCCACGTAAACACTTTCAATTCATTGAATAGTTTTTTGAGTAACAATAACCGAAAAATTCACTTTTTCTTTATTGATTATAATCGGGAAAACAAACCTGATGGCAGTGGACTTAAACAAAGCGACTATTTAGCCGCCGCCGCTACCTATTTTAAAAACAATAAGGTTTTCGGTAAAACAACTGATGCAATTTTTGTTGTTCTTACTAAAAGTGATTTATTAACAGATGAAGAAGGACATAACATACCTATCGCTAAAAGAGTGGAGTATGCAAAAAAACATTTGAGTGAAAGAAACTATAATGCGTTCATCAATACGCTGAAAGATAATTGTAAAAAATTCAGTATCAATGCAGGGAAATTAACCGTTGAACCATTTTCTTTGGGTAAAGTTTATTTTCAACAAATATGTAATTTCGATGGCAGTGCCGCAGCTGCAATGGTCGAAATCCTAATGGATAGAATAGCCACAAGTAGGAACAGCATATTAGAAGTATTAAATAAGTAAACAGAAATGAAGTTATTCGTTCAAGCTAGAAAAGATGGGTACAATGTATTGTACCCGAAACCTACACCAACCGAGTTTTTTCAATTTGCAGGGGATATCATACGCATTGATAGAAATGCTGGGAATTATATTGGAAAAAATCTCTATTCAATCGCTTTTGCAAGTGATGGATGTATTTTTACAAAATATCTTATTGTTCAAGATGTACAGCGTGAGAACTTAGGGAATATTGGTTTCTCTGTCCATATTCCAAATTATAAAAAATTATCGGGTGTTGATGTAAAAACATTGTTAGATGAACTCGCAAAAACATATTGTCAAAATTATTGTCCTGAGTATTATCTTGACAGAAAACAGGAAGATTGGGTAATATTCTCTTCGCTTTTAAATAATTACAATACAAAACTTCGCAATGTTTCTGCCGACGATGCCGAAAATATGCAATCCGGTAACACAGACGAATCTTTTATTTACTATTCTTCCGATACCGAACTCCAAAAATACTTTGAAAACCCCTTTCAAGAAGAATACACGCCCTATCGACAAATTCTTCTTATAAGCAGCGATTTAAAAGATAGGCCCGAAAATCCGCTAAACGCCCTACGGCACAACCCTAACGCTAATCTGACCGGGAAAATTGATTTGGAAAACCCTAAATACAAACTACTTTTCAATCAACAGGCAAGAGGTGGCGTTAAAATTGAAGTGAAAGCCGATGGCAGGTTTCGCTCAAATAAAAATAAAATCTACCGTAAAGAAGAATTGGAAATTACCTGGACAAAACAGTTTTACAATACAAAAATACAAAAAGGTAAATGGGACGAAATAGGTTCTGAGTATCTTATTATAAATGATCCTGAACAAACAATCACTGTAAAAGAAATTGATTTAATTCCGATTACTTACACTTTCGATTTTGAAACAAAAGACCGGTTTTCTAATCCAGTAAGAGATGCGGAAATAATCCTCAAATGCGACAAATATCCCGAACATAAAGCAATAAATAACAAAGTTACGCTTACTGCCGGAGAACTTCAATACAAATGGTCAGTCATTGCAACAAAAGACAATTTAATTTCAGCACACAGCGAAATTACAATTGAAGATGCTACTAAAAGCATAGTGCTGACTTTGCAGGAACACAAAAAAGTTACTTTTACAATAACAGATGACAACGGGTCTATTTACGATTACAGAATACAGATCAATGATAAAAAAGAACAAGCCATAAATGGCGTAGTGGAATTTGTTGGCGATGAAATTGGAAAAACCTGGCAAGTATCTGTTTCGCATAGAGATTATGAAACAACCTGTTTTCCTTATTGCCCGGAAAAAGACAAAAGCCCAAAGTATGTTGAATTACAAAAAAGACTCTCTTCGGGCAGAGGGCATCAAGATCGGGATACTCCCAAAGAGAAAAGGTATTACATCAAAATTGATGAAAAGCGAGGGGAAAGATGGACTAAAGGAAAACTAATTTCTGATTATGTATATTCCCCTCCACCATTTAAGTGCGATGCACGGTTTGGCTATAAATTTGAAAAATGGGAACCTCACATAAATCAAAAATATAATATTTACGATGGCTATTATGAAGCTGTTTTTAAAAAATCATGGTATAATATACTCCCGAAATGGGCTTGGTTTTTTATTGCTATCGCCATTGCCCTTGCTGCCACCTTTGTTCTCATCGAAAAATTTGGTGGTTCAGGAAGCGAGCAGCCGGAAAGTAATTCGGAAATTAGCAGTCAAATAAACTCTTATCCAGATGAAATTGAGCTTGATGAAGCTAAATTGAATAAGTATAAATCAGAGTTTTGTAAGGCCAAAGATGCTGATAAAAGCGATGATGCTGATAAAAGTTTGTGGCAAAAATTTTGGCCTTTTGGAGCAAAAGACAATGAAAAGTTAGCACAAGAATCAACAAATTTACCAAACTATTGCTCGAAATTAGATAATGCTCTTGCCATACGTAAAGCAATCAATCTCGGAAAAATAGATGAATTGAAAGGCAAAGATTATTCAGAGCAACAGCAAAATTTCAAAGAGGCAATAGAAAGTATCGACGACAAGTATAAAAAGCAGATTGGCGATACCTTATATGCTCGTAGCGTGAGCCAAATGGATTTGAATAAGGTTGCCAACTTAATTATAAAAGTGCAGAAGGAAATAAAAGGAAAAGAGCAAAATGATCAGCAAAAGATTGAACAACAAAAACAAGAACAGCAGCGAAAACAGGAACAGCATCAGCCTCAGAAACAAGAAGAGCATCATTCCCAACCTCAGCCACAAAAACAAGGGAATTCTCTTGAAAAAGAGTTTTGGGAATTAGTAAATGACGGTTGTGTTAATAAAGATACTTACACTGACTTGTTGAAGAAACACGAAAGCGAAGGTGGCGACATAATTAACTATTTAAATAAAATATGTAAAAATTCAAAGGCATTTAAAGAATTCAAGGACATTCCTGCAATAGATAGAAAATCAGCAGAGAAGTTATCCCAAATAGATATTAAATAAAAATGAAAGCAATAAAAATAATTTTGGCAGTAGCCATCGTAGCCATTATCGGCTTTTTTGTTTGGAGGTGGATGGTAAGTATTGACCCTCCACGAAAAATCTCACCCCCCACCAAGCAGATTATTCCAAAAATCGAGAAAAGGATAGACTCTTTAAAGAAAATGCCGGCAAATAAATTTTGTCAGAAATTCTACGAGGACATTCTATATCTTATCACTGATAATCACAAAGAAGGTAATTTTAGCGATAACGAGAACGACAACAATCAATGGCAAGAAATTTTTTCGAAAAACCTCTACTCTGCTTATGCCCCCCTGTTTGCTGAGCAAGCGATGTATGTATTCAATAACTCACAATGGCGTATTTCGGATCTTAACTTTATCCGCAGCGAAGTAAATAAACTTAGAAGCTCATCTTATTTAGACCCTAGCGGTCCCGTTGCTAATTCCTACAAAACCATTCTTCTCATTTTGGCAAAATATGACGAAATTGCTGGTTTTATTTTTTCATGCAACAGTTATTCGTATTCCTATAACGGACTTGACTTCAGCTACCCTGATGTAAGTGACAAAATTCAAAGATCGAAAACCTACCTCCGCAATGGACTTGATAACAGTAATGTGAGTAATTGCACACGCTTGAAAAAAGGTTTACATGAGATTCCACAAAATTTATTCAGCAAACACATAAGTTATTTACGATCTAAGATTCAGCTATATTCAAACAGATACAGAGATTACGACACTCATAAGGATTATTCAAATAATATTTATACACCTTTGAAAAATCAAATTGATGCGTTGGACAACGAGATTTATGGCGTAAGCGATAACACCTTTAGCGAATTCTACAGCAGCCTTAATGGAACATTGAACGAGGATAACCACCAAGCCTATGAATATTTCCGTTCACTCAGAAACAACAATTATTAAATCCGAGAATTACCTATGAAAAAGTATGTACTGTTTGCTTTTTTACTATTTTGTTTTTTTAATGCCCATGCGCAGGATTTTACTAAAGAGGATGAAAAACTGGTTTTAGAAAAGGATAGTTTGCAAAAAGTAATAAAAAAAATAAGAGATAATAATGCGCATGTTAATAAATCTTTTATCGACTCTATTGCTAGCTATAATTCCAAGATCGATAACTTGAACTCCAATATTAAAGAACTAAAAAAAGATACAGCATACATGAACAAGCAGATAAAAAAATGCGATCCAAACCACATTAAAAATCTCGAAACTAAGCTGCAGCAATTGGAAGAAACGATTAAGGAGAAAGATGGTAATATTAAATCTATTAAAGTAGAATGTGATAATATGCAACGTGAGAAATACCAGGAAGGACAACAAGTTGTATATAATCAAATCCAGCAAATTTATCAGTTAGATTCATTTGATGCTTTGATATCATCCTCTACACAAAAATCAATTAACCGCGATTTAGAACTTGTTGGCAATAATCAGGTGGCAAAGAAAAAACTCGAGGATTTGAAAATTTACTTTACGGCACTACAGGTACTTGATGAAAAATATAATGAGCAAAAAGTGAGAAATGCACAAGGCCAAATAAGTAATATTACTCAGTCGGCGTTAGTTGAAAACTTAAAAGATAAACTCGAAAAATATAAATTGTGCAATGATGCCTTACAATCTACAATTGCCACAATTATTGAATTGGATCACGAATTTATTGCTAATAATGATGATACCCAAAAAATAAAACTCCGAGATATTTTATTTGAGCTCGCTGGGTATTTTCGAAATTATCGTTTTAATTTTCTCGATTATCCTTATCTATCCGAGATTGTTTTGGAGATTATGAAAGTAAAACAACTCGATGCTAATTCAGATCTAAGTCCTTTTTTAAATAAATTATAATGACCCAGCCCACAAAGCATACACATTGGTAAGTTCCAGTAGTAAGTGATTTACTAAAAACCAGGCTTAGTAACAAAGGCCAAACTAAATAAGCATTCCGCAACTGCCTTAAAACGTAGGGAGCGAACTAAAAGATTCAAGATTGAAAGTATCGTTGAAGGCATTCCTTGCTGATAAGATTTCCGACCTTGGGAAAGAATAATTATCTTTGAGCTTGACAATTCAACAAAAATATATAATGACAAAAGAAAATGCAATTAAACTATTTCAAGACCAAAGGGTTCGGGTGTACTGGAATGAGGAGGAGGAAAAATGGTATTTCTCAGTTGTCGATGTCGTTAGCTTGTTGTCTAATAGCATCAATCCACAGGCTTATTGGCGAAAACTAAAGGAAAGACTTAAAAAAGAAGGAAATGAAACCGTGACGAATTGTCACGGTTTAAAAATGATGGCTGCCGATGGTAAAATGCGACTAACTGATGTTGCTGACACAGAACAACTATTGCGACTGATTCAGTCCATCCCCTCACCAAATGCAGAACCTTTTAAAATATGGTTGGCAAAAGTTGGATATGAGAGAATAGAGGAAACCGAAGACCCTGAATTAGCTTTTGATAGAGCGATGCAGACATATTTGAAAAAAGGCTATTCTAAGGAATGGATAAATCAGCGATTAAAAAGCATTGAGGTAAGAAAAGAACTTACCGATGAATGGCAGGTAAGAGGAATGAAGGAGGGATTAGAATACGCTATATTGACCAATGAAATTACAAAAGCCTGGGCGGACAAAGACGTGAAAGCATACAAGAAATTGAAGGGCTTGAAAAAAGAGAACTTGCGTGATAATATGACCAACCTGGAATTGGTTTTAAATATGTTGGCAGAAGCATCAACCACAGAAATTTCAAAAGAAAAAAAACCTCAAGGTCTTAAGGCAAACAAAGATGTGGCTAAAAAAGGTGGCCACGCCGCGAAAAAAGCACGCCTGGAAATTGAAAAGCAAACAGGAAAATCAATAATTTCCCCAAAAAATGCCAGAGAATTACAACAGCCCGGCGAGAGAAAAAATAAAAGACTTGAAGAATAAATAAAACAACCATAACAATGATCTGAAAATGACTACGCGATTAAATAAAATGAAAACAGAAAATTTCAAAATTTCAATTTGGGTATTATTCTGCGTGGTTTTCTTTTTGATAATTTCGATCGGAAATTTGTTTAGCCAGGTGATTATCGGAAATGTATTCGATTGTGGGAATAACGACCCCATCGAAAATGTTAACATCCACGTTAAAGGCACTTCAATTGGAAGCTCCTCAAACAAATTTGGCTTCTTCGAAATAAACTACAACTTTAACAAAAAAGAAAAACAGCTACTCATTATTAGTCATCTAAACTATAACGAAAAAATCATTGACCTCAATGAAGGCCAAATTCCAGACACACTGAATATTTGTTTGGAATCAAAAGCCATAAATCTGAGTGAGACTACTATCAGTGCGGGTTTCACTAATGTTTATGGACAGCATAACTATTCGATCCTGGATTTTAATTTTATTGATAAAAATGTCCTTCTATTAGTATTGGATTACCGGAAAAATGCAAAGGATTTAATCTTGACAAATTCACTATTCGATACCATAAGTTATTTATCAAGCGAATCGCTTAAAAAAGCCATAAATATTTACAAAGATTGTATGGGGAAATGCCATGTTGTTTGTAAGGATACAGTTTATCAAATTGATTATTATGATTCGATACTTACAATAAATTATCCCATTCCGAGCGGCAAATTCGATGAAACCATCGGAGCTTGCTTGTTTGAATCTACAGAATATTTGGTTTTTAAGACAACTTCCACTGAAGGGTTTTATAATAGATTCTATGCAGTAAATAAAGAAGATCATTCTACAAAGCTTATTCATTCGGCATTGCAATCAAAAAAACTGAAAAAACGGAATGCTGAAATTAATTGGATTTTGACACATCCCTATTTATACCCCCATATTCATGAAGCTATCTTTTTTGAAAAAAAAATAATGTTCCAGCCGTCATTGCTTTCGATGAACAAAGTGGGCGATTCAATATATCTATTCGACCATTCTAATGATAGTATCGATGTTTACACAGATGACCTCAACTATGCGAGATCTATCAAAATAAAATATCATTTAAATAAAAAATGGAATGAAAATATAATTATCGATCAAGTAGCAAATAAAGCCTACACCACAATTACTGAAAACAATCTGGAAACTTTGTATAGCATTGATTTAGCTAAGGGGAGCTTAGTAAGTGAAGTAAAGATTCCTTATGTATTTCCTTATAAAGTGGCCATTAATGATGGTTATCTATTCGTCTTATTTAAGGAATTTACGAATCAAGCAATTTCAAAAAGGATATACAGATTTAAACTTTAAAGGGAAATCTTTATTAGCCCAACCCTCAGAACTCCTTACTTATCCTAATTGCTGGTTCGCATTTAAAAACCCCTTTGTGAACCTTTGAGCCTTCGAGCCTTCGTGGCATGTGAATATGGAATAGCCACAAAGGCACCAAGGCACTAAGAAACGCTACGCTCTTTAGTATGAATTTTGCGATATGTAGATTTACGATAAGATTGTTATAAGTATTTGATTTTAATCTTATGGGTCAGGAGGTCTGTGTTTGTAAACCTGGCTGGTTCTCGTTTTTCAAACTTATACAACTTTACATTGGGTCATCATTCGTTTTTGGGGGCAAACCAGCCAGGTTACTGCTCATCTCCCCAATAATACAATACTCCAACACTCCAGACGCACGTCCGTGCGTCTCTGCCTCCCAATCCCTACACTGCCCTCCGCTACCGGTACGCGATCATAATGGTGCTTCGGCTGCGCTGTTCGAGGTAGATTTTTCGACGGGAGAGGTGACGGTCGATAACTTGTTGATTGAAGTGGCGGATGGTGAGCAGGTGCATGTCGCGGTTGTAGCGTATCTCGAATTCGTTGCTAAGGAGGTTGATTATTTTTTGGAGGCTGTCGCCGGGATCGTTGATGCAAACGGTAAAACTAATGGCCGAGTTTTGCATCAGGTTTATCTTGATATGGTATTGATTGAAGATGCCAAAGAGGCGGTAGAGTTTTTCTTCGGTAACAAACGAAAAATCTTTGGTGGAAAACGAGAGGAGGATCTGGTCGGATTTATAAATCAGAAAAGGCACCAGGTGGTCGCATTGCTCGCTGATATGTATGATGGATCCGGGTAGCGTGGGATGGTTGAACGATTTGATTTCTAAGGGAATATTTTTGTTCTGCAGGGGTTTGATGGTTTTGGGATGCAGGATTTTAGCTCCGTAAAAAGCCAGCTCGATGGCTTCTTTGTATGAAAGCCGTTCTATTTTTTGGGTTTCTTCAAAATACACCGGGTCGGCGTTGAGCAAGCCATCCACATCTTTCCACACGGTGAGCGATTCGGCATCGAGGCACCAGGCAAAAATGGCGGCGGAAAAGTCGGAGCCTTCGCGCCCCAGCGTAGTGCGCCGTCCATCGGTGGTGCTGGCAATAAAGCCCTGGCTAATGATGAGGTGCCCGGGATTTTCGGCAAAGGTTTGACTGACGTTTTTTACGATCAGCCCTGAGGTTTGCGGCCAGTCCACCGAGGCATCACGGAATCGATCATCGGTTTTGATAAGTGTGGGAGCTGGTAAGAGGATGTTTTTGAGATCGATCTGGTCGAACCAGGCACTGATGATGGCAGTGGAGATTAGTTCTCCAAAGGGAACAATGCGGTCGTAAAATTCATCATAATCCATGTCCTTTTTCTGGCAATAATCGCTGAGGTTATTCATCAGGCCATCCAAAAGATAGTGAGCCGGATTTTGCGGATCATCGAAAAGTTCATCAATAATCTCCTGATGAAATCGGCGGATGATATTCAGATTTTTATCAAAATCATCTTTATCATAAAAAGCTGATTGCACCAGTGCTTCGAGGGCATTGGTTGTTTTGCCCATGGCCGAAAAAATTACTACAATCTGCCCCGAAGCATAGGAACGGATAATCGCAGCCACATTGCGTATCGCTGTTGCACTGTTTACCGAAGCTCCACCAAATTTAAATACCTTCATAGCCTTTTTATTGCGCGTGCAAAAGTAAGCGTTTTCAAAAAGAAAATATCTCCCCCTTTCCTTCGTTTGTGCATAAAGTTTTTAGCAGCACTAATTTGGAACAAGAACATAGCAGCATGAGCATCAGAACATTCGTGAAAGCAGGCCTTTTCTCCTTTCTTCTATTTTTCTCCTGGTATCTATCGGCGCAGCAAACGCGCATTTATGATGAACCGGGCGTTTCGTATCGTTTGGGGCTTGACCTGATCGAGAAAAAACAATACGGGGCAGCCCAAAATGTGTTTCATGCACTGCACCAAAGCCTGCCTGCCGAGGAATCGGTGATGCGCCTGGATGCGCAGTTTTACGATGCGCTGTGCGATTATAAACTGGACCATCCCGAGGCTAAGCAAAAGTTTACCGACTTTATCCGCTTTTATCCCGACCATAGCAAAACCAACCTTGCCCGGCTTTATCTGGGTTTTATCGAATACGATTCGCGCAGATACCGCGATGCCCTCGAAAATTTTACAGCCGTTGACCCCTACCTTTTGGCACCCGATCAGATGGCAGAATATCTTTACAAAATGGGCTACAGCCATATTCAGCAGGAAGATTACGCCAAAGCGAAGGAAGTGCTTTTCCCTATCCTGAACACCCAATCGCAGTATCGCGATGCGGCCAATTATTACTACGCCCACATCGCCTACCTCGAAAAAGATTATGCCCAGGCACTCACCTACTTTAACCGCCTAAGCCCCGATTCGGAATTTGGGGAGGAAGTTCCTTTTTACATCCTGCAGATTAATTATGTAAATAAAGATTTTACGGCCATCGCCACGGATGGCCCCGACATTGTTAATCTTAAAATTGAAGATAGGAAAAAGAAAGCAGAGGCTGCGCGCATTGTGGCCGAGGCTTTTTACACGCTGGGTGATTACGATAACACGCTGAAGTATTTGGATATTTACCAGGACAATTCACGAAAATCGCTGAGCCGCGAAGAAAATTATCAACTGGCCTATTCCCTTTATCAAACGGGAGATTGCGAAAGTGCCATCACTGCATTTCAAAAAATAACAAGCACAAAAGATGAGATGGCGCAAAATGCCTGGTATCATTTGGCCGACTGCTACCTGAAAACCGATGAGAAAAAGTTCGCGCAAAACGCCTTTTATTCAGCTTACCAAATTGATGGCCATGACGAAATTCGCGAGGATGCGCTGTTTAATTATGCCAAACTCACCTACGAAATTGCCTACGACCCCTTCAACAGTTCTATCGAAGCACTTACTACCTATATCACCAACTATCCCGGCTCCGAGCGTTTGGATGAGGCCTACCTGTATCTTACCCACATCTTCCTTTCAACCCGCGATTATCAAACCGCCATCGATGCTATCGAGAATATCCGCATCAAAAATCAGGATTTGAAAGCGGCCTACCAGCAAATAACTTACCAGCGGGCTATTCAGCTTTTTAACGCGGTGCGCTACGACGAGGCACTGGTGAATTTTAATAAATCGCTGGCCTACAACTTTGATAAGGAAATGAGCGCACGTGCCCGCTACTGGACCGGCGAAACGTATTTCAGGCTGGGCAATTATACCAAGGCCATCGACTATTACGACGATTTCATGGTAACGCCGGGAGCCTATCCCCTCGACATTTATCCTCTTACCCAATACAATCTGGGCTATGCCTATTTTAAACTAAAATATTACGAAAACGCACTGAACAGCTTTCAGCAGTTTGTGGGGCGACCTTCCAAAAACAGCGAGGACTTCGTTACGGATGCACTTTTGCGCATGGGCGATTGCTATTTTATCACCCAAAACTACCAACAAGCCATTGCGGAATACACACGAGCCATCAATCGAAATTCGACCGACAGCGATTATGCACTTTTTCAGATGGCACTTTCGGAAGGAGCCCAGGGAAATTACAGCCAAAAAATAACTTACCTGCAAAAGATTGCCAACAGTTATCCAGGCTCCTCGTATGTGGATGATGCCTATTACGAAATTGCGGAATCTTATCTTTTGTCCAGCGACAACAGCCAGGCGCTGCAATGGTACAATCGCACCATAAGCACCTATCCCAACAGCAGCTATGTGGTAAAGGCTTTGCAAAAAAGTGGTATGGTGCATTATAACCAAAACCAATACGATGATGCACTGTCGGTGCTCAAAAAAATTGTGAAAGATTATCCCGGCACACCGGAATCGAAAGAAGCCCTGGCTACCATCCGAAATATCTATATCGACAAAAATGCGGTAAACGAATATTATGCCTTCGCCGAAACCGTGCCCTTTGCCAACGTAACGGTGAACGAGCAAGATTCGGTTTCGTACCTGGCCGCCGAAAATCTATACATGAACAACAACTGCGCGGCAGCCATCAACACTTTTGCCGATTATATGCAACGCTTTCCCCAGGGCGCATTTATCCTCAATGCCAAGTATTACAAGGCCGAGTGCGACTATAAGCTGGATAATATTGCAGATGCGCTGGAAGGATACACTTTCGTGATTGGCTATGCCAACTCGCGCTTTACCGAAAATGCCCTGGTGAAAGCCGGAAAAATAAACATGACCAACGAAAATTATGTGGAGGCACTCTCGAATTATCAAAAACTGGAAGCTGCCGCTGATTATCAAAATAACATCAGCCTGGCCATCCACGGGCAGTTGATTTGTAATTATCAACTCGAAAACTACCCTGAGGCTATCAGCAATGCCACGGCTCTGCTGCAACGCGACAAACTGGACAACGAGCAAACACTCAACGCCCACTACTACAAAGCCAAATCGGCACTGGCGTTGGATGATCTGACTTTGGCAACCCGAGAATTTGAAACGACCAATAAGCTGTCGGATGGCGAAAAAGGTGCCGAGGCCAAATACATGCTCATCATGATTGATTATCAATTAAAAAATTACAAAAAGGCCGAAGCCCTGGTTTTTGAGCTGGTGAACGATTATCCGGCCTTCGAATATTGGAAAGCCAAGTCCTTTGTTGTGCTGGCCGATATTTATGCCGCCAACGATAATCTGTTTCAGGCACGGCAAACCCTGCAAAGCATTATTGATAATTATCCCGGCGAAGATTTGAAAACGATAGCCCGCGAAAAACTGGCAAGCTACCAGAAAGCAGAAGCCGAAAATGCCGGCGCAAAACAGGACAGCACCAAAAACAACAACAAGCGTTAAGCACCATGCGGAAAGATAATATGAGTAAAGAAACTTTGGATATAACGATCAAAACGGTGATGGTAAAAATGATAAAACCTATTGGAATTTTGCTTTTGACAGCACTTTTGTGTCAAAGTGGGATTTCACAACTTGCCGCGCAAAATCAGGAAGTTACCATTATTGCGCCCTACAAGCCTACCATTTCGGATGCGGTGAAAAAATCGAGCGATCCGCAAATCATCGAAAAAGTAGCCGAGGTGCCGGTCGTAAACTACAGCATCCAGTCGCAGGCCGTCCCCACCACCTTCACCATCAGCCCCATCAAGCCTTCGCTGATCGATGTGGATCGCGAGGAAGAACTGCGGCGTAATTATCTGCGCGCCGGTTTTGGCAACTACACCACGCCCTACTTCGAGCTGTTTACCAACAGCCTTAGCTCCGATGATTTTTCGATTGGCTTCCATGCCCGGCATCTGTCATCCAAGGGCGACATCGATGATTATGCACCAAGTGCCTTTAGTCAAAACAATGTAGGTTTGAATGTGAAACGCTATCTGAAAGAAAAAATACTGTCAGGCCGCGTTTATTACGATCGTGATGTGGTGCATTACTATGGCTTCGAACCGGCCGAATACACCGACGACACGCTGAGCAATGAAGACCTGCGACAACGCTTTTCGTTGATTGGAGCCGATTTTGAAATCCTATCGAACAAGCGCAGAAATGATGAACTCAACTACGGGGCCGGAATCGATTTCTACCATCTGACCGACTTGTTCGACAGCAAGGAGATGAAGATTGGCCTGAAATCCAATCTGAATACAAAGAATGAATTTTTCGACTTTGTGGAAAGTCAGGAACTGGGAGCGGATATAAATTTTGACTTTTATAATAATACCGACAGCCTGAACGACCAAAACACTTTGATTGGCGAAATAGCACCCTATATTCGTTTGAATATTGAGTTTCTGGATTTGACCCTCGGAGCCAGGGCTGTGGTGAGCAGCGACACGGCGACCAATTTTTACCTCTACCCCGAAATCAAAGCCTCCTATCAGATTATCCCCAACTACCTGCGCTTTTATGCCAATATTACCGGCGGCCTCCATCGCAATTCGTTTCGCAGCGTTACGCAGGAAAACCCCTGGGCCAATCCGCTTTTCCCGCTGAATTATACCAGCACCAAATACCAATTTAAAGGCGGGCTAAGCGGAAAGCTGAACAATACTTTCGATTATAATTTTAGCGTGGCCTATTCGGAGATAGAAAACCTGCTGCTGTTCAACAACGATTTTTTGTCGGCCTTCAGCCCTGAAATATCCCAAAATTTTGGAAACAAATTTACAGGCCTCTACGACGATGCCCAGGTAACTAAGATCGCTGCGGAGCTTTCGTACCAACAAAGCCGTTTCCTGGATATTCAACTCAGGGCAAGCTACCACGATTATCAAATGAGTAGCCAGGCCAAGCCCTGGCACAAACCCGCTTTTGAAGCAGCACTATCCGGCAAATTTCTGTTTACCGAAAAGGTATCTTTTACGGGCGATTTGTTTTTTAACAGCAAGACCTACGTCCAGGTCATCGAAAACGGAATTAGCACCATCGAAGAAAACAAGGCTTATGTGGATTTGAACCTCGGTGCAGAATATCGTTTTAGCAAAAACATCTCAGCTTTTGTTAGTTTAAACAATGTAACATCCACGCGATATTTCCGCTGGTATAATTATCCCTCGCAGCGAATAAATGTAATGGGAGGCCTGACATTTTCCTTTTAACAGATTTTGTTAATAAATAGACCCTTTGGCGAATGTAAAATAGTGAATATTAGCAGGATATTTAGTATTTTTGCATCCATTTTAACGACTATTTTACAATTAATTGATTATGACCGCAGAAGAGAAAAGTTTATCCGCTAACAACTATTCAGCCGATAAGATTCAGGTACTCGAAGGGCTTGAAGCCGTGCGCAAACGCCCGGCGATGTATATCGGCGATGTGAGCACCAAAGGCCTCCATCATCTGGTTTACGAAGTTGTGGACAACTCGATCGACGAAGCCCTTGCTGGCTATTGCGATACGATCGAAGTATTTATCCATGCCAACAATTCCATTTCAGTTACCGACAATGGGCGTGGTATCCCCACCGACCTGCACGAAAAAGAAAACCGCTCGGCACTCGAAGTTGTAATGACCGTGCTGCACGCTGGCGGAAAATTCGACAAAGGCTCCTACAAAGTTTCAGGGGGTTTGCACGGCGTAGGTGTTTCGTGTGTTAATGCCCTTTCCACACAGCTCATAGCTACCGTTTATCGTGAAGGCAAGGTCTTTCGCCAGGAATATAATTGCGGTAAACCACTGGCTCCCGTTGAAGTAATTGGTGAATCCGACGAAACGGGAACCCGCATCACCTTTGTGCCCGACTATTCGATATTTATCGTTTCGGAATATGACTACACTATTCTCGCCTCGCGTCTGCGCGAACTGGCTTTTTTGAACAAGGGCATCACATTAACCCTTACCGATGAGCGGAACAAAGACGAGGAAGGCAACTTTGTTTCCGATACTTATTATTCTGACCGCGGCCTGGCCGATTTTATCGACTACCTCGATGTTAACCGCGACAAGCTGATGCCCGAGCCTATAACCATCGAAGGCGAAAAAAATAATATGCCCATCGAAATCTCGATGCAGTACAATACTTCTTTTTCCGAAAACCTGCACTCGTACGTCAACAATATCAACACGCACGAGGGGGGTACCCACCTTGCCGGTTTCCGGCGCGGATTAACACGTACCCTGAAATCGTATGCTGACAAATCGGGGATGCTTGCCAAGTTGAAATTCGACATCAGTGGCGATGACTTCCGCGAAGGCCTTACGGCTATCATTTCGCTTAAAATGGCCGAACCGCAGTTTGAAGGACAAACCAAGACCAAACTGGGTAACTCCGATGCCATGGGTGCCGTGGACATGATGGTGAGCGAATCGCTGTCGCACTACCTCGAAGAACACCCAAAAGAAGCCCGGACTATCGTTAACAAAGTTATCCTTGCCGCTACGGCACGTCATGCTGCCCGCAAGGCACGTGAGCTGGTGCAGCGCAAAAATGTGCTCTCCTCAACCGGACTGCCGGGGAAACTGGCCGACTGCTCCGAGCGCAATCCTGAGCTATGCGAAATATACCTGGTGGAGGGTGACTCTGCGGGTGGTACTGCCAAGCAAGGCCGCGACCGTAAATTCCAGGCCATCCTGCCTCTGCGTGGTAAAATATTGAATGTGGAAAAAGCCATGCAGCACAAAATCTTCGAGAACGAGGAAATCAAAAATATGTTTACCGCTCTGGGCATTTCCATCGGTACCGAGGAAGATTCGAAGGCTTTAAATCTGGATAAACTGCGCTACCACAAGGTGATAATTATGACGGATGCCGATGTGGACGGAAGCCACATTGCCACACTTATTCTTACCTTCTTCTTCAGGTATATGAAAGACCTCATCGAAAAAGGCTACGTGTATATCGCCACACCACCGCTCTACCTGATACGCAAAGGTAAGGACGAACGCTACTGCTGGACGGAAGACGATCGTAATGCCTTGGTTAAAGAATGGTCAGCAGATGGCCAGGGCAAAGGCATGCACATACAGCGATACAAGGGTTTGGGTGAGATGAACGCCGAACAACTTTGGACGACCACCATGGATCCTACAACGCGGATAACGCGCAGGATTGTCATCGAAAATGGCACCGAAGCCGACCGGATATTCTCGATGCTCATGGGCGATGAGGTAGCTCCCCGTCGCGATTTTATCGAGAAAAATGCCAAATACGCCAATATCGATATTTAAAACAAAATATCAAACTATCCTTTAAAAATTAAAGTCCCCGCAATTTTCCGGGGACTTTTTTTTGTGGATACATTCTAAATTACGACATATTTCAACTATAATTTCCTTATAATTCATTTTTTTTGTTTATTTGTAATGCTGCAATTCAAATAAAATGAAAATCGATCGCTTAGGTTTCCTGACTTCACCCTGGATAATCGCCCTTGCCTTTACCCTTGTTTTCATGCTTTGCCTTGTGCCTGCGGGCATCGAAATCGACCAGGCCTTCTTTGATGAAAACCCCCACTCTCATCGCTGGATTTTATTTTGTCCATTGCTGTACGGCTGTTTTTTGCTCTTGGTTTTCATTAGTCAAAAAACTTACGCACTTCGCAGGGATACGATAGAGCCGCTGCCTCAAAAGTTGTCGAGGCTAAGGTTTCAAGCCATCAAAGAGCGCCTAAGCCCGCATTTTGTTTTTAATGTGATGAATACCCTGGCCAACCAGGTATTGAAGGGTAATAAAATGGAGGCCTACGATTACATCACCAAAATATCGGGTTTCCTGCGTCAGGTCATGGACAATAGCGATGCAGTATCTGTTCACCTTGGTGGTGAGCTGCAGTTGGTCGAAAAATACATTCAACTGCAGTGGCAACGGTTTTCGGGTAAATTCGATTACAGCATAAGCATAGCCGAGGAGGTGTCCCTAAGCAAAAGCATCCCAAAGGCACTGGTGCTTACCTTTGTCGAAAACGCCATCCGACACGCGCTGTTTCATAAACAGGAAGGTGGTTTTTTAACCTTGAAGGTATGGATGCAGGGCAAAGATACCCTGGTGAGCATCCAGGATAACGGGGTGGATGCCATAACGATTACCAAATCGCCCAAAAGCAAAACAGAAGCCGACATTCTTGCAGGGATAAACAGGGACATCGCCTTTTTCAACTCCTTTAATATTTACAAAATCAGCTATCATTTGCAAGCCCTGCACAACGAAAACGGAGCCTATTCAGGCAAAGTAATCACACTATGCATTCCCGAATGCTACCACAGTGCTATCGACCTCGATCCGGACGATTGCAAAAAAACAAAAGTTCTGTAAATCGCAAAAGGCTATGGCAGGAATTTCTTCATTAATTTATACAGGTCGGTAGCCTTGATGGGTTTTGAGAGATAAGCATCGCAGCCTGCGCCAAAGCAGTCCTCCCTGTCGCCCGACTGCGCAAAAGCCGTTTGGATAATCACCGGTAATTGCTTATTAAAATTCTTGATGCCCCGGGTGGCATCATAGCCATTCATAATGGGCATCCGTACATCCATCAACACCAGGTCAACGTCATTGCCCCCAGCTACAAAATCCACTGCCTGCTTGCCGTTGTAGGCACGGTATATCTTAACCTGTGTTTTGCGCAGCATGATTTCGAGCAACTTATAATTAGAATCTTCATCTTCGGCAATCAAAACCAACTTATCAGGCCATTGCATACTTTTTTTCGTCTGTTCTGCATTTGGTTCATCCAGCGCAAAATCGGTAGTTTCGAAGGGGATATAGGGCGTTAAAAAATGAAAAACCGAGCCTTTGCCCTCATGCGAATCCACTCGGATATCTCCATTCATAAGCCTTGCAATACTACGCGAAATAGAAAGCCCCAGGCCGTTGCCTCCCACCGAACCCATGTAGTTGCTGTCGATTTGTGCAAAGCGGTCGAAGATCATCTCCTGATTTTGTACTGATATGCCGGAGCCGCTGTCTTTAACATAAAAGTCGATATACTTTCGCTTGTCTTCTACTACCAATCGGTATCCAAATTCAACCGATCCCCGGCTGGTGTATTTAAAGGCGTTTTCGAGCATATTGTCGAGTACTTGATTAATACGCACCGGGTCGGAATAAAACAGCAGATTCTCATCTTTTTTGTATTGTTTGGATATAAAATGAATATGGCTTTTATCCAGCTTGAGTTTTGTTTTCTGATAGTGATAATAATTATCGTACAAAATTTTGTTGGCCGAGCATCGGGAATGCGCAATCGTCATCTGGCCGGATTCGATTCGGGCAATATCGATGATATTGTCGATGGTGTTGAGCAACTTACGACTGTTTTCGAGTATCAGTTGATGAAATTCCCGGTGCTCCTCTGCTGGAAAATCATCCGATTGCATCATCTCGGTAAAGCCGATTATAGCATTCATCGGTGTTCTGATTTCGTGCGACATGTTAGCCAGGAAGGCCGTTTTAAGTTTATTCGACTCCTCGGCATGTTTTTTAGCCTTGAGCAGTTCCTCTTCTATCTGCTTGCGCTGCGTTATTTCTTCCTTGAGATAGAGATAATTCGTTGTTTTTCCACGGATGCTCTTAATGGCTATAATGCGGGCATATTCCAAATAGGTAATGCCATCTTTACGCAAGTTTTTATACTCGCCTGTCCAGCTATCGTTCTTTTTCAAGACCTTCCAAATCTCAGAAAAGTGCTCAGGCTCGTTTTTGTACGGTTCGAGGATGTTGGGTATCTTTCCCAACATTTCTTGCTGCGAATAACCGGTAGCCTCGCAGGCTATACGATTAGCGTAAACAATTTTACCATCCAGATCGGTAACAATAGCCGGAACAGGGCTTTGATCGCAGGCTCGCAATAAAATGTTGGTCTGTTCTTCATCGCGATTTTTCGCTATGGATACTGCTATTTGCGTTGCCACATAAGCCATAAGCTCCACATCAGTTTCATCGAGAAGAAACTCGTTATCAAAATCCTGAAACACAATAATGCCCGAAGCCTTACCCTCGATTTGCAGAGGCACTCCCAGCCATACTTTAGGTGACAGGCCTCCAGGATTTATTTCTCCCTGTCGCTCCAGCTTCTGTATCTCTTTAGACCTTAACAAAACAGGTCGATTTTTTCGTATCACCAGGGCATCAAGGGTTTTGCTCATGGGTATTTTTTCAAAATACTCTTCTCCATTCTCAGCTTTGGGCAACAAAAATTCCCGCTTCTCCCAATCAAATAATGCAAATATAAAATCGCTGGCCTGAATTACTTTTTTTAGCTCTTTTTCGATGGTTTGCATCAAGCTGATTAGGTCGCAGGTTTGATAGGCTGCCAGGATAATATTGTGAATTAATTCGTGTCGCTTTTCGAGCTTTTTCTGACGGTCGATATCAATAATAATCCCCTCCAGAAGCATTTGGCCATTGGCCAATGAGATACCCCTGCCGTGTTCGCATACCCATTTTATCCGCCCCGAGGCTGTTTTGATGCGGTATTCTAAATTAAACTTTCGATTAAGTTTTAGAGCTTTTTGTATGCTCAGCCAAACTTTTTCGCGATCGCCCGGCACGATGATATCCGAAAAGGTCAACATGCGGTTGTTGATGAAAGTACGTGCTGTGTAGCCGGTAATTTTTTCTACCTTGCGGCTTAAAAATAGCATGGTATAATCGCTGTCGTTTTTACACTGATAAACCAATCCGGGAGCATTATTTACCAGGTTGGTGTACTTGCGCTCGCTTTCGATATAATCACTTTCGAGCTTTTGATTGGCAATATATGGCCTGAGCATCGCTGCCGCCGAATCGTAACCCTGCCGCGCATTGATGATCAGAGCAAAGGCATCACAAAACGAAGGGTCATAATCCGTTGACTTAATACGCTGATCCAAAAGTAAAACCGGCAAATATTTATCACCGCGATTGTTAACAAATGTGTTTATTCCGGTGGTAATTTCGTTGGAGGTAGTAGCAATTGGAAAAATATAAAATTCTCCGGCAGGGGCATTATTAGCCGAAGTAAGCTGTACAAGGGCATCTATAGCAATTTGGATAAAGTCAGGAAAATATCTTTTGCAAATTTTAGACACCTCCTGAATATCTTGCTTTGTTAAAAAACATACAATTATGTTTTTCATATCTGCTTTATTTTTGCCAAAATTGTTGTTCAAAAATAATCAAATTTTGCACAAACTATTATTTTTGTTTTATGAAAAGACAAATACAAAAAGTGCTGACCGTATTGGAAGAACTCGAAATACCTTACGAAATGCACGAACACCCGCCTTTGCCCACCATCGAGATAGCCATGGAATACTGGGGCAAAATTGATGCTACGCATTGCAAAAATATTTTTTTAAGAAACCACAAGGGCAATCGGCACTACCTGGTTATTGTAAAACATACGGCCCAGGTGGCCATCCACGACCTTGAAAAACGCCTCGGCCAGGGCAAGCTTTCCTTTGCCTCCATCAAGCGTTTGCAACGATATTTGTGCATCGAAGCCGGCTCGGTATCTCCCTTTGGACTTATCAACGACACCGAAAACCACGTGCATGTTTTTCTGGACGAAAACCTGAAAAGTGCCGGGAAAATCAGTTTCCATCCTAACCTGAATACGGCTTCGGTGGTTATCCGTTTCGATGATTTTATCAAATACATGAACTGGACCGGGAACAGCTACCAGTTTATCGGGCTTTATGATTAGGTGATTTTTTATTTATAATTAGGTCTAGCCTGAATTATTTTCGTAAGATATTCTAATTTTTGCAAAACGCATCTTGCAAAATTGTACTCGATTTGCAAAACGCATCTTACAAAATTTATAAATTAGAACGCAGGAATTTCAAACTTCCTGATCCATTTATTCAGAATCAAATAGTTATAACAATGGTATTGAAAATCTGCATGTCTAAAAATTCAACTTAACGATCTTAGTGTTTCTTAGTGCCTTTGCTTCTTAGTGGCTATTTATCAATAATTTGCCACCAAGGCTCGAAGACTCGAAGGTTCACAAAGCAATTATAATGCGAAATAAACATTCCCCAATTTTAGGAGTTCTAAATTTTTAACCTTTGTCAAACCTGCTAAATCACAAGGCTTTCGTAATTTTGCAGCCATTTTAAATTTACAAAAAATGATTGTTGCACAATTGTTGGTAATGATCGCCGAATTAAAAATCTTATGCGATGCAAAAATTAAAAGCAGTTTTCGCCATCATCGTGTTGGCACTAAGCACCTTTTTATTGATGTCGAATACCCCACAAAATAAAAAAGACTACAATCAGCTTTGGCAAAAAGTAGATTCGCTGGAAGGTCTGCGTCAGCCCAATGCCGCTATGCAAGTAGTCGATCAGATTTACGAACAGGCAAAAGCCGACGATAATCTGCCACAGCTTATCAAGAGCCAGATTTATCGCATCAAGCTCTCGTCGGAGTTTGAGGAAGATTACATGGTAAACGCCATCAACAAGCTGCAAGCCGATATTAAAACGGCCGAAGAACCTCAAAAGCAAATCCTCCACTCCATCCTTGGCGAGATGTACATGAAGTACTATCAGCGCAATCGCTATAAAATTTTAAATCTATCCACAACTATTAATCTTGATAACGATGACATCCAAAGCTGGGATGCGGCAAAATTAAGGGATGAGGCAGCCAGGCATTTTCAGCTTTCGCTGGATAATCCCCGCGAATTGCAAACAATAAATATCCAGGTCTTTGATGTCATTTTGGAGGAGGAGAAAAACTCGGAGGCCGTACGCCCTACGCTCTTTGATTTCCTGGCCTGGCGCGCCATCGACTTTTATACGAACGATGAGTACGATGTAAAAGTAGCCGGCCTGCAGTTGGTGCCCGACAGCAAGAAGTATTTTGATGTAGCCTCAGGATTTGTAAAATTGAGTTTTGATGATAAATTCAAAAACTCGAATACTGCCAATGCCTTGCAACAAATGCAGGCAGTAATACAATTCCATTTGAACGACAAAAACCCGCAGGCATTGATTGATGCCGATTTGAAACGACTGGAGTTTTTGCACAACAAGGCCGTCCTTCCCGACAAAGACAGTATTTATCTCGTTGCTTTGGAACAAATGAAGGAAGATTACAAATTTGCCGAGGCTTCCACTTCGATTTCTTTCTCTCTGGCACAGTTTCATCACCGCCAGGCTGGAAAATACCAACCCCTTGTTTCGGACGATTACCGCTGGGAAAGCCAAAAAGCAAAGGCCATCTGCGAGGAAGCCATCGAGGCCTTTCCCAAATCAACCGGAGCGCATAACTGCAAAATCATCCTAACGCAAATCCTCGACAAAACAATCACCATTCGCACCGAAAATGCCGTAATTCCCGGTCAGCCTTCGCTGGGCTTGCTGCATTGGCGCAACTACGAAAAGCTGTATTTCCGATTGGTAAAAGTGGATTATAACGAGTACCTCGAAATGAGCCAAAAGCAAAGCCGCAGGGATATTGCCGAAGCACTTGCCCGCTTGGACTTCGTTGAAGCCTGGTCGCTGGACTTGCCCAACGAAAACGATTATCAAACCCATTCCACGGAATTTCAAATACCCGAACTACCCGAAGGCCATTATGTATTATTAACTTCGGATGATGAAAAGTTTAAATCCAAAAATAACAAACTGGCCTGGACTGACTTTTGGGCCACCAATCTTAGCTATATCAGCCAGCGGCTAAGCGAGGGCGGCTACGATATTTTTGTGCTCGACCGCCAATCGGGCAAGCCCGTGAAAGCCGTTAAAGTAAATGCCTACAAGCGTAACTACGATTATCGCCAGCGAAGCTACAACAGCGAATTGGTTTGGACTAAAGAAAGCGATGCCGATGGTTTTGTGCAAATAATTCCCGACAACAATGTTCGCGGCGGTATTACTTTGGAGTTGATCGATGGCGCGGATCAATTCATCCCCGATGATAATTTTTATCTTAATAAAACCCGCGAAACCAGTGATAAGACCGCACTCAAATCCTTCATCTTCACCGACCGCGCCATTTATCGCCCCGGACAACTGGTATATTTCAAAACTATCGTCCTCGAAAAAACCGGCGACAGCTACGAAGTTAAAGCTAATGCCTCCACAAAAGTGGAGTTTTTGGATGCCAACAGTCAGCTCATTTCTTCGGTCGATTTAAGCACCAACGATTACGGCTCGGCCAACGCTTCGTTTACCATTCCGCAGGGCTTACTCAACGGGCAGATGCGCATCAAGAGCGAAAGCGGCAGCACCACCATCCAGGTTGAAGAATACAAACGCCCGAAGTTTGAGGTAATTTTTGAGCCACTTGCAGGAGTTTACAAACTGGGCGAAACCATCGAGGTCAGCGGCAAGGCGCAAGCCTACGCTGGCAACATGCTCGATGGAGCACAGGTAAAATACCACATCGTTCGCGATCAGTTTTTCCCGTGGCCCCGCTACGGCTATGGCGGCTATTATCCCGGCACCAATCCTGTCGAAATCGCCACCGGCACCACTACCACCGATGCTGACGGTAAATTTACAATCAGCTTCGAGGCCATCCCTGACAATACTAACAGCTTTGGAGAAAAACGAAATTTTAGCTACACTATAAGCGCAGACGTAACGGATATCAACGGCGAAACACAATCAAATTCGCAAGCGGTGAATGTTGGCGATCAGGCTTTAATACTCGATGTTTCAATCCCGGAATCAGTAAACCTAACCAGCCTAGGCTCACACCAAATCATAGCCCGCAACCTGAATGGCCAAAAGCAGGAAACCACGGTGAAGGTTCAGGTATATGAATTGATCCAGCCCCGGGGATTAATTAAAAACCGCTATTGGCAGCAGCCGGATAAATATATCATAGCTAAAGATGATTTTATTAAAAACTTTCCCAATCGGGTTTATCAGGATGAAAACGATCCAAAGCAATGGGAAAAAGGAAAACTGGTTTTTGAGAAAAGCATGAACACCGCCGTAGATTCAGTTTTAGACGGCCGGCTTTTTCAATCTTGGGATCCGGGCAAATACCGCATAGAGCTAAATGCAGTAGATGCCTTTGGCGCAGAAGTTAGCTCAGAAAAAGTGTTTACCCTTTTCGACCCCAATGCCAAGCGTCCGCCCATCGAAACTTATCATTGGTTCGAGGTGCTCAAAAGTAAGGGCGAGCCTGGCGAATCCGCAAAATTCCTGATAGGCAGCTCCGCCAAAAATGTACAGGTGCTCTACGAAATTCAACACCAGGGGCAAACTATCGAACGCCGTTGGATAAAGTTGAGCAACGCGCAGGAGCTGATCGAAATTCCTATAAAAGAAAACTATCGGGGCAACTTCTCCTTCCAGTACAGTTTTGTGGTTGACAACCGGATTTATTCCGGAACGCAAATCATCGAAGTGCCCTTCACCAATAAAAAGCTCGACCTTGCTTTCGAAACCATGCGCAGCGAACTGGAACCCGGTGGCCGCGAAAAATGGACGGTAACGATACGCGATGCCAATGGCGACCACCTCGCTGCCGAAATGCTGGCTTCGATGTACGATGCTTCGCTGGATGCCTTCGTGCCCCATCAGTGGAATTTTAATTTATATCATAGCTATAATCAAATCCAGGCCTGGAATTCGCGTGGCGATTTCTCTACCTCCAATACCAGCGAATTTGATTTTGACCCGACAGACTATCAAAATTATATTTTCCAACAATACGACCGGCTGAACTGGTTTGGCTTAAATGGATACCACGGAAGATACGCCATGGATGCCGTGGGCGGGATGAAAAGCCGCAGTGAGATGCAGGTTTCGGCCGTTCCCGAGCCGGGACAGGTGGAAAGTTCTAATATAGTAGAGAACGATGTAGAAGAAATGATAGTGGTAGAAAATGCAGAAGTCCTTCAGAAATCACAGGAATCGCAGAAGACCGCCATGCAAGTGCGGCGCAATTTCAACGAAACGGCCTTTTTCTATCCCGAGCTTAAAACCAACGATAGCGGCAATGTGGTTATCGAGTTTACCCTGCCTGAATCATTTACGCGCTGGAAATTTATGGGAATGGCCTACACCCCCGACTTGATGACCGGATGGCTGCAAGCAGAATTTACGGCAGCCAAAAAACTAATGGTGGTACCCAATGCGCCCCGCTTTTTCCGTCAGGGCGACACCCTTTGGTTTTCGGCCAAGATTAGTAATTTGTCCGATAAAAAACTGGACGGCAATGCCAGCCTGGAATTTTTTGATGCTTTGTCGATGAAGGAAGTAAGTCCCGAAATTATTTCGGGAGAGGAATCCCAGCGTTTTACCGTTGAGGCGAACTCTGGAATCAGCGTAAGATGGAAGCTGGTGATTCCCGAAAAATATGGCGTGCTTACCTATCGCGTAAAAGCCTCGGCTGAAAATATTACCGATGGTGAAGAAAAATCCATCCCGGTGCTTTCCAATCGTACTTTGGTAACGGAGTCGATGCCCATGGCTGTGGGCGGCCACGAAGCCAAAGAATTTGATTTTGAAAAATTGATCCAATCCGGCGAAAGCCAAAGCCTGGAAAATTACAGGCTTACTCTCGAGTTTGCCTCCAACCCTTCCTGGTATGCCGTGCAGGCACTTCCCGTGATTGCCGAAAGTAAATACAACAACGCCGTTTCGATTTTCTCCGCCTTTTTTGCCAACAGCATCGCCTTCCACATCACCAATCAAAACCCGGAAATAAAGCGGGTATTTGAAAACTGGCAAAGCGAAAGCCCGGAATCTTTCCTATCCAAACTCGAAAAAAATCAGGACTTAAAACAAGTCTTGCTTGAGCAAAGTCCCTGGCTGCTCGATGCGCAAAACGAAAAGGAACGCAAGCAACGTATTGCTCTGCTTTTTGATTTGAATAATATGCAAAACCGGCTGGACAATGCGATCCGTCTGCTCGAGAAATTTCAGAAACCCGGCGGGGGATTTGTTTGGATGGACGAGATGCGCGAAAGCCGCTATGTAACGCAGCTCATCGTGCAGGGGCTTGGCAAGCTCGACCATCTCGGTGTGATCGATGCTCTGGACGATACACGGGTAAAACGCATGATGAATAATTCCGTGCGCTACCTCGACAGCAGGATAAACGATGATTATGAAGAGTTGAAAAAACGCACGCCCGAATCCATGGATGAAAATCATTTATCCAGCCATCACATCCAGTACCTTTATGCACGCAGCTTTTTCAGAGCCATTATGATCAATCCCTCACACGAAACGGCAGCGCGTTATTACGAAAATCAGGCTGAAAAATACTGGCAAAAGCAAAATA
This sequence comes from uncultured Lentimicrobiaceae bacterium, assembly GCA_964523795.1. GTDB lineage: Bacteria > Bacteroidota > Bacteroidia > Bacteroidales > 4484-276 > SABY01. The sequence continues at coordinate 9,694 of CAZGAO010000030.1, read as the reverse complement.
CCTATTTACAGGCCATGATTGCCCTGGCTCTGCACCGCAACAAAAATGACCGTGTGCCGGAATTAATCCTAACTTCTCTGCGCGACCGTGCCTTGCACAGCGAAGAGATGGGCATGTACTGGCGCAGCGAGACCGGATATTATTGGTATCAGGCTCCCATCGAAAGCCAGGCGATGATGATCGAGCTTTTTGATGAAGTAGCTAAAGATAATAAGGCTGTGGAAGACATGAAGATGTACCTGCTCAAGCAAAAGCAAACCAATGCCTGGGAAACCAGCCGTGCAAGCGTTGAAGCTGTTTACGCGCTGCTTGCCCGAGGTACCGATTTGCTGGCCAGCAACGAATTGGTAAATATCACCATCGGCAGCGAAAGTATTGGCAAGGAAGATATGGGTAGTATCGAAGCAGGCACGGGATATTTCAAAACTACGTGGGATGCCGCCGAAATAGTTCCCGAAATGGGCAAAGTGATTGTTGAAAAAACCGATGACGGCATAGCCTGGGGAGCCTTGTACTGGCAATATTTTGAAGACTTTGATAAGATTACCAGACACGAAACCGGCCTGGCCGTGCAAAAGCAACTATTTGTAGAAACCGATACAGAAGAAGGGCGTAAGATAACTCCGCTTGAAGATTTGGACACCCTGCAAATTGGCGATAAGATCAGGGTGCGCATCGAGATACAAGTGGATCGCGACATGGAATATGTCCATTTGCGCGACATGCGGGCAGCAGCCTTCGAGCCGGTAAATGTACTCTCGGGCTATCAGCACAGCGGCGGGCTTGGCTATTACCAAAGCACCAAGGATGCCTCCACCGATTTCTTTTTCGAGCATTTGCGCAAAGGCACCTATGTTTTTGAATATCCGCTGATCGCCTCACAGGCCGGCGATTTCTCTAACGGCATCACCACCCTGCAGTGCATGTACGCGCCTGAGTTTTCATCGCACAGCGAAGGGATAAGAGTGAGAATTCAGTAGTGAGTGATGAGAAGTGAGTAAAGGGAACGTAGAGGCGCACAGCCTGCCCCGTTTTTTCGGGGGACGTGTGTCTGGATTAGAGGCGCACAGCCTGCCCCGATTTTTCGGGGGACGTGCTTCTGGAAGGGAATGTAAAGACACACAGACGTGCGTCTGGATTAGAGGCACACAGCCTGCCCCATTTTTTCTGGGGACGTACATCAAATACCAAAATTGAAAATTTAGATATGGATTTTAAACTTCAGCATACCGATAGCAAAAGTTCGGCGCGAGCCGGAATCATCACCACCGATCATGGCGAGATAAAAACCCCGATTTTTATGCCGGTGGGAACGGCGGGTACCGTTAAAGCTGTGCATTTCAAAGATATTCGCGACGATGTAAAAGCGCAGATCATCCTGGGCAACACCTACCATTTGTACCTGCGCCCCGGACTGGAAATAATCGAAGGTGCCGGTGGACTGCACCGCTTCAATGGCTGGGATCGTCCCATCCTTACCGATAGCGGCGGCTACCAGGTTTTTTCGCTATCGGCGCAGCGCAAGCTAAGCGAAGAAGGCGCGCATTTTCGTTCGCACATCGATGGCTCTAAGCACCTCTTTACACCCGAAGGCGTAATGGACATACAACGTACCATCGGTGCCGACATTATGATGGCTTTTGATGAATGCACGCCCTGGCCCTGCGAATACGACTACGCCAAAAGCTCGATGGAACTTACCCACCGCTGGCTCGACCGCTGCCTGTCACAATTTAACAACACCGAGGCAAAATACGGCTACAGCCAGACCTTGTTCCCCATTGTGCAGGGCAGCACCTTTGCCGATTTGCGCAAACAATCGGCAGAATATATTGCCTCGCGTGGTGCTGAAGGCAATGCCATTGGCGGCCTTTCGGTGGGCGAACCCGCCGAAATGATGTACGAGATGTGTGCGCTGGTTTGCAATATCCTACCCAAAGACAAGCCCCGCTACCTGATGGGCGTGGGCACGCCGGTGAACATCCTCGAAAACATCGCCCTCGGCATCGATATGTTCGACTGCGTGATGCCCACGCGCAACGGGCGCAACGGCATGATTTTTACCAGCGAGGGCATTATGAATATGAAAAACGAAAAATGGAAAGACGACTTCTCTTCCTTAGACGAAAACGGCACTTCCTTCGTCGATAAGCAATATTCCAAAGCCTTCGTGCGCCACCTGTTTATGGCCAACGAATATCTAGCCCCCATGATTGCCAGCCTGCACAATCTGGCTTTTTATCTTGATTTGGTAACGACAGCCCGCCAAAAAATCATCGAAGGAAACTTTAGCGAATGGAAGGCTGTGATGGTAGGAAGGCTTGACCAAAGGATTTGATTTAGTAAGCGGTTTTTATACTTCCTTTTTGATTCGGGAATTCCATCAATCTAAATTCTACACGGCACTTTTAGGGTGTATAAACAAAATCCCGCCCCCATCAAAAAGCGGCGTATCGCAAAGCTCGACAATTTCGAAATGCGCCGCTTGCACAAAATCACGTACTTTATCCCCATCAGCAAAGCGATCGAGATTGCCCAGGACAAACAAGTTGTTTTGAAATACGCCACAGCAGCCACCAAAAAAACCGTGGCTAAAGCCGGGCAGCACAATTCCTTTGGGATTTACCATTAATGTATTAATCCCATGCTCGACAAGACCGCGATGAATGCCGGCATCGGAGGTGAGGGCATGATTGTCATCCAAAAATATAAGATTGCAACGCGTGTAGGCCTGTTTTACGTCGAGGATTTTTTTATCTGTACAACTTTGGGTTATTTTCGGGTCGGTGATTTTAGTGTTATGGACGAGGTAGGTTTTACTTGAAACAGCATTGTATTTGGCCGTATCGGGATATTGCTTTCCCACCAGCCCAGCTCCGAGCGTGTATTTTGTTTTTTCTTTATCTAAAATCATAAAATATTCGCGGGGCAGATTGGGAGCAACAATAAGCGCATCGCCGACCTGGGCAAAAAATATATCGGGATGACCCGAGATGGCCGGATAAACGATGCCGCTGGTTTCCAATCCCATCAAGGTACCCAAAATACGCAGATAACTTTTGGCTTCGGTGCTAATTTTTTTATCAACGATAATCAACATAAAACTCCCGTTTTTGTAATGAAGCATCCTGGCGAAAGCGCACCTTTTTGTAATTCGCGGCCAGCATTTTTTTATTCACTGCCCCATAGCCGATGGCCGCATTTGTCTGCCCGGGAGCAACGCTTACCGTAATTTCTTCGGCATTTTTGTTTACCGTGATTTGTTTTAGAATTTCGTTCCATAGTTGAGTAACTACCAACTCTTTGAAAGAAACGTGAAAAGGCCCGGCCACCAGTTCATCGCCGTTAAGGAAACCCTCGGAAGGATGCAATCCTGTGCGGATAATTCGGATGCCCGCATCTTCGAAAATCGGAAAAAGCTGCGCTGTAATTTGCACGGCCTCCGCCAGCGAAAGCGGCTGGTATTTTCCATCGAGGTAGCGTTTTTCGAGCGGTGTACCCTTGATAATTAGGCATGGATAAATACGCACATCCTCAGCTCCCATTGCTACAAAAGCCTCTGCTGTAGCCCGGTTTTTTTCGGCTGAATCGCCGGGCAGGCCAATCATCATTTGCAGCCCCAGCCTGAAGCCTGAAGCCTTGATCATTTTAGCAGCAGCAACAGTTACGACAGCTTTGTGTCCCCGCCCCGATTGGCGCAGCACTTCATCATCCATGCTTTGTGCCCCAAGCTCGATGGTTCCGACATGATGCGCTTTGAGTACTTGCAAAATCTTGTCATCGATAAAATCGGGGCGCGTGGAAAGACGGATGGATTTTACCTGCCCGCGCTGGATAAAAGGCTGCACCGTTTCGAGCAGTGCCACTTGTTTTTCCTGTGGCAGACCGGTGAAGGTGCCACCAAAAAAACCCACTTCTATTTCAGCGGACTTAGGCATCGTGGCCAAATGTTTTTCGATGCTTTCTTTTATTTCCGCAGCATCAGGCACCTGTGCGTGTCCCGAAATTTTTTCCTGGTCGCAATAGATGCAGCGGAAGGGACAAGCCTCCATGGGGATAAAAATGGGTATGGTAAAATGCCTCATGGACATGCAATTGTGTTTTTATAGAAGTTGACAATATGAAATGTTGAGCATTTTGAAATACAAATATCGAAATTAAATTAGTAAACCCAAGTCCTTAAACCGATGAAATCCCAATAATATAGATAGATCGTAGCCATTACACACCAGGTAGAAACAACAAGCGAGTGAATTTTAACAACTTTATTCGTTTGGTATTTTAGTGTAAGCAAATTCACGAAGAAAGAAAATACTGCTGATGCAGCAAAGAGCAGTGAGAGCGAGAAAAAGACGAGTGATTCAAATCCAATTTTACCCATCGTAGTAAATGAAAAGTAATTATAATAAAATAAAGCCCACAGCAAACCAATAAGAATAGTGGCAAGGGGAAGCATTCTTGCAAACATTCTTTTTGGTTTTTTTCTTTTTACAAATCGAACAAATAGCAGAATGACAATTTCTATTAGCGCACTTAAAATTATTAACATACTGATAATTAGTGAGGCGATTTTGCCCCATACCACAAAAGCATTAACTTTCTTGTAATTTAATTCATGTAAAGGGAGTTGAAGATATTCATTCTCATTTTCGTCATTTACAAATACAAAGGGTACGTAGTTTTTTGAATTTACGGATATTAAACTATTGTCAGCGTAGGGAATTAGATTCCATTGTCCAAAAAAAAGTCGCTTGTAATAATACTGATTGTTCTGTTTACCAATTTTTGTAAAATAAAAAAACTGATAAATGAAGCTCCCAAGCGCGACCCTGCTTGTTGATTTTTCGTACCAACCCGTTACGTCTTTTGATAACTGAATATTTATGGTAGTATCCAAAGCAGGCCTTCTGATAGAATCAGGAATTAATAAACTTTGAAAGTCATTGATGAAATTGCGCAAACCATTTTCTCTCGATGTATTCGTTAATATAACAAACCCAAGTGCTAATTCGGGACAATATTGCAAAATGGAGATATATCCATCTATGGTACCATTGTGCGAAAATATTGTGTAGCCCTGCCTTATGCTACTTTTCATGCAAAGGCCGTAGCCCTTATCAAATCCCGATTCTGCTGCCAAAGTTGTTTCAACACGTTCAATTCGTTCGATAGAATTTAGATCTAAAAGTTTGTTATTTTTAAAGGTACCTCGGTTTAGAAAAAATTGCACAAGATGTGATAATTCGGAAGCATTTGAATTGAGTGCACCGGAAGGCCTGTTTAAAATATGCTGATACTTAACACCCGTTGAATCCGTCGAATTATACCCTTTTGCTAAGTTATCAATCAAATAATCAGTGTAGAAAAAACTACTATGTTCCATACCCAGGGGGTCGAAAATATTGGCTTTAACAAAATCTTCGTAGGTTCGATTACTGATTTTCTCGATGGCATAAGCAGCGCAGGCTGCCGCTGTGTTAGTGTAAGACATAAACATACCAGGCTTCCATTTTGAATTTCTGACCTTGGGATGAAATTGCAAGCCTTGCAAAGTTGTCCAGCCGTCTGCATTTGCAGTATATTCAACTGCGTGATAATCATCAAAGCCTGCGGTGTGTTCTAAGAGATGAACAAGTCTAACAGGATTTGTGCTTTCCCATTTATTATGAAATTTAATCTCCGGGGTCAGATCACTAAGCTTGTCATTTAGATTAATTAAGCCCCTTTCCTGAAGCATCATGGTAGCAATAGCTACAAAAGGTTTTGATATGGAACCTACGCGAAACATGGTGCTATCCGAAACAGAAATTTGTTTTTTTAAATTCGCATAGCCAAAGTTTCCTTTCCACAAAATAGAATCTTTCGATATTATAGCTACCTGCATTCCCGGGATGCTATGCTCGTGCATTGTTTCAGCAATAAGCGTGTTAAATGTAGAAAAATCATAATCAAGGGTCTGGCTCTTTACCCTGCTATTCAATCCAATCGACAAAACAACAATCAGAACAATAATGATATTTTTATAAGTCATAGCTCATGGTTTGTTGTTCTGCTTATTATCGTGATTTCATAATCGCCATGGATGCTATTTTACTTCGCTGCCATTGTTGAAATCTTCGGGAGGGCTGACAAAGCCCAACGTTCCATCGGCGTTTTCGGCCATCAGTATCATGCCCTGCGATTCGATGCCTTTGAGTTTTTTTGGTGCCAGGTTAATTATCATGCAAACCTTAAGACCTACAATATCGTTGGGCTTGTAAAATTCGGCAATGCCCGAAACCACGGTACGCTTGTCCAGGCCGGTATCCACGGTGAGTTTTAGGAGCTTTTTGGTCTTCGGCACTTTTTCGGCAGCCACAATGGTAGCCGTGCGAATATCCAGTTTGGCAAAATCATCGAAGCCAATATTTTCTTTTGCGGGCGTGGCTTTGGCCTCCTTGCGCTCGTTTTCTTTTTTGGTGTCCAGCAGTTTTTGAACCTGTGCCTCGATGGTTTCATCATCAATTTTATCAAAAAGTAATTCAGGCTTGTTCAACGGATGGCCGGCCTTGAGCAGTTCGGCATTAGCGGCATCTTCCCAATTCAGGTTTCCAAGGTTTAGCATAGCTGATAAACGAGCTGCCGTAAAAGGCAAAAAGGGCGCGGCCACAACACTCAGCTTTGCACAAATCTGCAAGGAAATATTGATGATAGTCTTAACCCGTTCGGGATTGGTTTTAAAAATCTTCCATGGCTCGGCATCGGCAAGATATTTATTACCGATACGCGCCAGCATCATCATCTCGGCCAGCGATTCGCGAAACCTGAAATTTTCGAGCTTCTCACTGATCTTGCCCGGTACCTGGGCTATGGCCTCCAGCACACTTTTATCTTCATCGGTAAAAGTGCCGGCCTTGGGCGTTATTCCATCGTAATATTTTTGCGTAAGCACCAGCGAACGGTTCACGAAATTGCCAAAGATGGCCACCAGCTCGTTGTTGTTTTTGGCCTGAAAATCCTTCCAGGTAAAATCGTTATCCTTGGCTTCGGGGGCGTTGGCGGTAAGCACATAGCGCAGGCTGTCCTCCTTGCCGGGGAAATCCAGCAAATATTCGTGGAGCCACACTGCCCAGTTGCGCGAAGTAGAAATCTTATCATTTTCCAGATTCAAAAACTCGAAGGCCGGCACATTGTCGGGAAGAATATACGAGCCTTCGGCTTTGAGCATGGCCGGGAAGATGATGCAGTGGAACACGATATTATCTTTTCCGATAAAATGAACCAGACGCGATTCGGGATCTTTCCACCATTTTTCCCAATCGGTATGATTTTCCTCAGCCCACTCGCGCGTAGCCGAAATGTACCCGATGGGTGCATCAAACCACACATAAAGCACTTTTCCTTCGGTGCCGGGCAGGGGCACTTCCACGCCCCAGTCCAGGTCGCGCGTAACGGCGCGGGCCTGCAGGCCGGTGTCCACCCACGATTTTACCTGTCCGTAAACGTTGGGCTTCCAATCGTTTTTGTGCCCTTCCAGAATCCATTCCCGCAGCCAGCCTTCGTATTGATCCAGGGGCAGGTACCAGTGTTTGGTTTCTTTGAGCACCGGCACATTGCCGCTGAGTGCCGATTTTGCATTGATAAGTTCAGTTGGACTTAGCGAGGTGCCACAGCTTTCGCACTGGTCGCCATAGGCTTTTTCGTAGCCGCAGTGGGGGCAGGTACCGGTAATATAGCGGTCGGCCAAAAACTGCTGATTGGCCTCATCGTAATATTGCGCGTTGGTTTTTTCGACAAACTTCCCGTCATCGTACAATTTTTTAAAAAAATCAGCCGCCGTTTGGTGATGTATCTCGTTGGACGTGCGCGAATACACATCGAAGCTAATCCCAAATTCGCGAAAGGAATCCTTGATAATGCCATGAAATTTATCCACCACATCCTGGGGGCTGATACCCTGCTGCCGCGCTTTGATGGTGATGGGAACGCCATGCTCGTCAGAGCCTCCGATAAACAAAACCTCCTGGCCTTTAGAGCGCAGGAATCGTACATAGATATCGGCAGGAACGTAAACGCCGGCCAGGTGGCCGATGTGCAGGGGGCCGTTGGCGTAGGGCAGGGCCGAAGTTACCGTAGTTCTCTTAAAATGCTTTTGATGTATGCTTTCCATAATAAAACAGGCTTGTAAAAAATTGGCGCAAAGATAGCGTTTTGAGAAAACCCCGGGACATAAAACCCATCGATTTGTTGGATAATGCCTTTGGTATAAATATGGTTAAAGATGAATTGATAAAAATCGAACATGGAGTCTTAGCGTGATCGGGTTAGCATGATCGGGTTAGCATTAAATCATCAATTTCACGCTCGGTGCCCGAACCAATTTGCACCATTTTGTTGATGCCAACAAAATGGTCTGAAATAGCATGACCAGCAGGTTCGCAAGCGGTTTTTGCCTTGTTGATTACTTTAGTGAAATTCCGCCATTCGCTGTATTCTAGTAAATGTTGTAAATCCCTGGCAAACCAAAATTCGATGCCGCCTTCTGCTTTATTAGAATACGACTCAAAATCTTTGGTTAAATATTTTACTGTTTCTTTTTTCATTTTAGTTAGATTTTAGTCCTTAATTTCAAAGCTACTTTAATTATCTGCACTTCCTCAATACTATCAAAAGTTTCCAACACATTAATCACCGGGTGGGTGGGGTCGTACAAACACTCAAACTCGGCTTGAATAATTACCACCTTTTCTTCTTCGCTCATCGGCTCCTCTCCACGAGGAGCATTGCCCGAAGGGCAAAGAGGTGTAATGTGCTTTAAATCGTTTTAATGATACCTATGTTTCTTTTTCCAATCATTTTTCCAGATGACCGCTAAGCGGCTGTGAGCCATGATTTGCTGTTACCCAAAGTAATTTTTCATCATTTCAAAATTTTCGACCGCTTCGCGGTAAGATAAAATAGTTAAATAGATAAATAGTTAAAAAGCCCTGACCGCACGAACATAGTTTGTAAGGGCCTTAAAGAAGTCGTACGTGGCGCCGTAGCTGAAGTGGAATAACCACGCTTCGTTACTGCCATGCTCCGACGACGACCAATAGCGGTTACTAGTAAAACCGCCAATCGCAGCTCTATTATCGTAGAGTTTTTCCAATTCATCTATGCTGGGTAAAAACCAATCACTATAACCGCCTAATACTAAATCTGCACAAAGTTGGGCGGCATAACTGCCTTCACCCTGAATGGTTACAATCGTGATTGTGTTTGCATTTCCTGTGCCTATTGCAGTACCATTAGCTCCCGTGGTGGTATATGAACCATTATCCCATTATATGCCTGTACTTTGGTTGGCAGGTGCTGCAATAATGCCATGTTGCACGTTTGCATCGTAACCAGGGTCGCCTGATTGTAAAATATAAGCTACTATACCACCTCCATAAGCGTCTCCAACCTCTACTGGTAGAACATCACCATTCATATTAACCCAGGAGGTACCATCAAACAAATTCAATTCTTTTGTATCAGTATTATAAACAACAAGCCCTTCAGCAGGATTAGAAATGCTTTTAACCAGACTTGTGGATAACCGAGGGGGTAGAAAGCCTTTTTCAGTACTTTTCACCTCTAACATTGCCGAGCCATCGGCACTGCTGCCATCGGTGCTTACGGCTACCTGGGCGTTAATACTGTAAGATGCTAAAATTGCAATTGCGAGAAA
>CAZGAO010000029.1:0-57132 GCA_964523795.1 uncultured Lentimicrobiaceae bacterium | reverse complement strand
CGTATGCCGGGTGGTGTGGGGGGACAGCGGCGCAAGCCGCTTCCTACCCGATTAGTAATAAGGATTCCTAAAAACCACCTAAGGTGCGGAGTACCGAAATATTATTATTCTGGGTTTTCGATAGTCCCTAATTATTTTCTATCCATAAAGTCATAGATTTCTCCCGTCATCACTGCGCTACGCTTGTGCTATTGGTCGAAATGACAGGGCGCAGGTTTTTATGTGGGTGGGTGAAAGTGGGCGCGAAGCGCCCACTTTCACCCACCCCTTTCACAGCCCGGGGCTTTGTCATTTCGACTGGAAAAACGAAGCGAAGCAAGTTCTGAAAGGAGAAATCTCAAATTCAATCACTTTAAAGCAGGCACTAATTAGAAGCTAAAATCTACGTTGATTTTTAACTAACCGCGCACTTCGCGCTTGATGCGCTGCACATGGCCGCGTCCCAATGCCTTTACTTCGCAGCCCAGCTCGAAATAGCGTTTTATTTTTTCGTCGGATAGCATTCCAAAGGCATCAATTACGGCAATCGGGCCACCGGCCCAAGCCACGATATCATCGGGCGAAAGTTCCAGATAGGCTTCGTGAGGAACGGCAAAAATAACGGCTTCCACACCCTTGAGTGAATCTTGGAGATTTTGGCTAACCTTGGTTTCGGCAAGCTGCTCCTGGTTTCTGAAAAACCGTTTCCACGACGAGCCTGCCGAGGGATAGCTATCCTGGTTTTCGAGTTCATACCAATGATCAACATAGGGATCGTGAACGCGCATTTCGGCACCCATTTCGGTAAGTTTGCGCACCACCATTTCGCTTCCGCTGTAGCGGGTATCGCCCACATCCTGGCGGTAGCTGGCTCCGCAAATCAGCACTTCGGCACCAGCGATATACCGCGCCATATTCCGCAAGGCATCACGCACCAGCGTGGCTACGTGCAAGCCACGGGTATCGTTGATGTCGATGGCAGTGGGTGTGATTTTAAAGAGGTTGTCGCCATCTTCAAAACCCAATAAATGGCGATAGGCCCAGTAGCCCAGACCTCCGTCTTTGGGCAGGCAGTAGCCGCCAATGCCCGGCCCGGGAAAAATCATGTTGCTGTGCGTCGGGCGCATTTTTATAGCATCGATCACTTTGACAAGGTCAACGCCGTTGCGCTCGGCAAAGATGCTCCACTCGTGCAGATAGGCCAGGATGGTTGCCCGGTAAGAGTTTTCCACAATTTTGGTGGTCTCCGATTCGATGGGGCGATCCATGACGGTGAGGGGGTATTCATCGGTGTTGAGTACTTCGTGCAGAAACTTTTCCACTTTATCGCGGGCAGGCTTATCGCAGCCGCTGCACACGCGCCAAAAATCGCGGATGCTGGAAACGTACTCCCGCCCGGGCATCACGCGCTCGAAGCTGTGCGCCAGCAAAGGAATCTCGTCAAGATTTCGTTTGGCAAAGGCTTTTTTCAAAATTGGCCAGGCCACAAACTCGGTAGTGCCGGGAGCTACGGTGGTTTCGATTAATGTCAGACAATGCGGCTGTATTTTTTCGCCAATGGTTTTCATAGTGGCTTCGAGGGCAGCCATGTCGGCTTCGCCATTGCGCATATTGCCAAGGTCTTTTTTCTGATAATCACATTGCACGTCCACCACCACCACATCGGCCAGCGATAAAACATCGCTGTTGTAGGTGGCGATCAGGGTTTTCGATTCTAAGACGCATCGCCCAATCAATTCGTCCACTTCGGGGTCTTCGGCTTTTACCGGCGACACGCCCGTGTTGAGCACCGGGATTTTCCAGTAACTACGCACACTCGGACGCTGGCATCCGATTACAAACTTGGTGTAATTGCTGTTAGCATCTTTGGTATCAGCCACGATGGCGGCCATTACGGCACCCACAAAACCAACGCCCATTACTACCACAATCTCTTTGCCTGCGGCTCTTGCCGCATCCGAAAGGGCTTTTACCCGCTCGAATTCCTGGCTATAACCTTTTTTTTCGGGGATGGCGTATTTTTCACCATCCGGACTTACTGAGTACTTGTTTTTTTCCATAACTTAGGGTTTTGATATTTTATTTTGATTAGTCAAAAAAGTTCGCAGTTCACAGAAGGCAGTGCCGAGCTTCGCTCGTGTCCCGGATTCAAAAATCCGAGGATTCACAAGATCCTCGAAAAATTACGAAAATCAAAGATTTTCTACTTTTCGGATCAATTAACACCCTTCCTATCTCAGCGTCGCCCCAATCCTATGCTTGTATGTACCGGCAATCTTGTTCATGGTTTTATCGATAATCTTATCGGTAAGGGTTTTGGTCTCGTCCTGCAAAATATAGGAAAGCGCGTACGATTTTTTTCCCTTTTCGATTTTATCACCCTGATAGACATCGAAAAGATTAACCGCTTTCAATAATTTCTTTTCGGTATCGAAAGCCATCTTTTTCAATTCTTCAAATTCCACATTGGCATCGACCAGGAGTGCCAGGTCGCGGCGTACCTCCGGATATTTAGACACCGGAGCATAAGATAAGGTGTGGGCTTTGAGAATTTTTAAAATTAAACTCCAGTTAAAATCAGCCCAAAATACCGACTGCTCAATGTCGAAAGCCCGCAAGAGCTTGTCGTTCAACTGACCAAAAACCAGCACTTCTTTTCCCTTCCACGAAAGTTGCATTCCACCATCGAAAACTTCATTACTAATATTTGCAGTTTTGAAAAGTTTTTCATCGATTTTCAATTTCTTCAACACAGCCCAAACCATCGACTTCAGATAATACACATCCGCAGCTTTTTCGTCGTGATACCAGCTTTCGCGATTTACCTTCCCGGTAAGAAACATCGACAGGTGGTTGGTTTCTTCAAAGCGATCGCCAAGGTCTTTCACGGTATCCGCTGATAATTGCTTGTAAGTCTTTCCAAATTCGTAAAGACTCAGGTTCAGATTTTTTCGATTGAGGTTATACACTAAAGTCTCCAGACCAGAAGTAAGCAGGGTTTGCCGCATAACGCCCAGGTCGATGCTCAGCGGATTAAAAATCTGCACATCGTTGTGCTGATCAATAAAATTAAATTTATTGCTGTAGGCGGCCTTGGTCAGCGAATTATTCATAATCTCGGCAAAGCCATTGCCACTTAGGAAATTCGACACCAGCTCCTGCACATATTCCGGATCAGGCTTTTCGATATAGGATAAGGACGAGCGCAGTTGTTGGGGAAACTGAATGTTGTTGTAACCGTAAATACGCAGTATCTCCTCGATAACATCGGCCTCGCGGGTAACATCCGATTTAAAAGTAGGCACCTCCACGGTGAGCGTGTCATCCGTTTCGCTAATAACTTCCATACCCAAAAACTGCAATATGTCCTGGATACGGTCGTGTTCGATTTGCTGACCAATCAGCCGATCGATATTTTTGTAGCTAAGCTCTATCTGCCAGGGCTTGATGGCTTTGGGATAAAAATCGTAAACCTCGGATGATATTTCGCCGCCAGCCAGTTCTTTCACCAGCAGTGCTGCTCGCCGCAAAACATAAGGCGTTGCGTTGGGGTCGGTGCCCCGCTCGAAGCGAAACGAAGAATCGGTATTCAGGCCGTAAAACTTAGCTGTTTTGCGGATGGTTTTAGGATCGAAATAAGCACTCTCGATAAAAATATTTTTGGTTGACTCGGTAACTCCTGAGTGCAAGCCGCCGAAAACGCCGGCCATGCACATCCCATCGCTTTCATCGCAAATCATCAAATCCTCGCCTGAGAGTTCGCGTTCTACTTCGTCCAGGGTAATAAATTTGGTTCCCTTAGCGGGCTTCCTTACGATGACCTTACGTCCCTTAATTTTATCGGCATCAAAAAAATGACTGGGATGCCCGGTTTCGTGTAATACATAATTACTGATATCCACCAGATTATTGATCGGGCGCAGGCCAATGGCGAGCAGGCGATTTTTGAGCCAGTCGGGAGATTCCTTCACCTTAACTCCCGAAATCGTTACTCCCGAATAGCGTGGACAGGCTTCGGCATCTTCTACAATAAGCTGAACAGGCAACTTGTTGCTCTCGGTTTTAAAACTATCGGTACAGGCCGTAAACACCTTGCGGGGATCCTGTTCCGGATTATGAAAACTAAGCGCGGCAGCCAGATCGCGGGCAACGCCTACATGCGACATGGCATCGTTGCGATTGGGCGTAAGGCCGATTTCGAAAACGTAATCCTCTTCAATATTGAAATAATCACGCGCCGGCATTCCTACTTCAGCATCCTGCGGCAAAACCATGATACCCTCGTGCGACTCGCCCAAGCCCAGCTCATCTTCGGCACAAATCATCCCCTCGGAAACTTCGCCACGGATTTTGGCTTTTTTTATCTCGAAAGGCTTATCGTCCGAATACAGCGTTGTACCCACCGTGGCCACTACCACCTTTTGTCCGGCAGCAACATTGGGCGCACCGCAAACTATCGGCAGCACCGTGCCGCCCCCGACATCCACGGTGGTAACACTAAGTTTATCCGCATCAGGATGCTTGGCGCAAGTGAGCACATGCCCAATCACCACGCCCTTGAGGCCACCTTTGATGGTTTCGGTTTTTTCGAATCCTTCTACTTCCAGGCCGGTATCGGTAAGTATTTCCGAAACTTTATGTGGGTCAAGGTCGATATCGATGTATTCTTTAAGCCAGTCATAAGAAATCTTCATTGCGAATTCGATTTTTTAATTTAAGTGCGCAAAAGTAATAAAATGTCTTAGGAAAGTTAGCCATGGGTTTTTGAGTGGGGATATCGATATGTTAAAGTTATGCTTTTTCTTAAGGTTGATACTCTTGAATTGCCCCGGGTTTTAACCCGGGGAATAAAGAATTAAAGATACTTCCCCTACCTTTTTGCCACGCCACAGGCGTAGCAAAAAGGTGGGGATTTTTCTTCTACTCATTGCAGTCCACGCCCTAAAGGACGTGGCAATTGAAATTTCAAATAACTTATCTTTGCCGAAAATTTATCAGACAAAATGCCTAAAAAATTTAAAAAGATTTCAGGAGACATCGTTTATTCGACTAACTCGGATTTTGAATACGAATACGATACGCAAGATGAGGCAGCCACCCTTACACCGCAGCAACAAAACCTGAAAGTATGGCTCGATCGGAAAATGCGCAAGGGAAAAGTAGTAACGCTCATTACAGGATTTACGGGTACTGAAGATGACTTGAAATACCTGGCCAAAATGCTGAAAACAAAATGCGGAACAGGAGGCTCGGCCAAGGACGGGGAAATAATTATACAGGGCGATGTGCGCGAAAAGGTGATGGCTTTACTACAAGATGAGGGGTACAAGGCGAAGAAGGCGGGGGGATGATGAAGATGCGCTGCGCGCGTAATCCCGAAAATTAGAAAATTTTCAATTTTCGTAAATTTTCGAGGATGCACGAAAAAATAGGCAGTTCGACAGGCTCACTGCGGATTTTTCGGCATTTATCCTCACTTCGTTCGGATGTAATTTGCGCTTCGCGCGTAATTTTGCTTCGCGTCATTTGCCTCACTGCGTTCGGCGTAATTAATTGTAATTGGTAGTAATTGATAGTAATTTTTGGTAATTAAGAATTAAAAAATCATAAATAATGGAAGAAGAAAAAGTAATGCAGGAACCGGTTTACTCGCCCTTTGTGCTGGAGTTTTTGGCGGTGGCTCAAAAGTTTTGTTTGTTTATCGAGGAAATCGATAAGTACGACAAAAATCAGATATTCGATTATATGCACAAGGCACTTCCCTTGCTCTATGTGCGTGGCTCGGTGATTCCTGCGGTGAAGCCGGATGATTTTGATGCCAACGAAAAATACTTTACCGAGGAGCAATGGCAAAACACCTTTAACGCCATCCGCGAAAAGTTACAAAAAGATGATGAGTATTGGTTTATCGAAAACGACAATCCGCTCAACGAGCCAGTAAAAGGCAGCTTTGCCGACAGCCTGACCGACATTTATCAGGATATGAAGGACTTTGTGATTCTATATCAAAAACCACTGCGCGATGCCAAGAAAATCGCGGTGTGGGAAATCCTGGAGCTTTTCAAAGCCCACTGGGGATTTAGGATAGTAAACCTGCTCAAAGTAATACACTACGATTTGTATCGCGAAAAAAGCGACCGGGGTACAATGGATTTGGGTGCGATTTGATAGAAGTCTGGTTTTGTGATTTATTGTTCAAAACCCTACCATATATTCAATATGATATTTATGTCATAAAATACTGCTAATATTAATAAAAGCAGTATTTTTGTGCAAAATAATTTTATGGAAGAGCTGATTCAACTTCTTAAAAAAAATAATGGCTACATCCAATCTTCTGAAATAACGGGTAGAAAAATGCGCTACCAGCTTCAGGAGTTAATAAAGCAAGGGCATGTTTCGCGGCTAAAACGGGGAGTTTATACTTTGGATGAGGAGCTTGCAAAACGGCAAATGATCGATATTGGCCGCATAGTTCCTGGTGGTGTATTGTGCTTGCATTCTGCCTGGTACTTCAACAACCTTTCGGTATTTATTCCGGATGCGTTTTATGTGGCCATCGAGAAATCCAGAAAAATTACTTTGCCAGATTTTCCAACTATCAAACTTATTTACCTAAAAAGAGAATATTACGAACTGGGAATCGAAACCAAAGCAATTGAAGGCATTAGTACAAAAATATATGATATCGAAAAATGTGTTTGTGATGCTGTAAAATATCGCAACAAAATCGGGATGGAAACAACCGCCGAAATCATCAAAAATTACCTTTCCCTTAAAGACAGGAATCTTGATAAACTGATTAAATATGCCAAACAGATGCGGGTTTACAACACCTTGAAAATTTACACCGAAACACAGCTATGAAAAATATTGGAAAATCCATACGCGACAAACTTTATAATCTGTCAAAAAAAAATAATATCAGCTTTCAGCACCTGATTATTCGCTACTTTCATGAGCGGCTGCTCTATCGGATATCAGTCAGTAAGTATTCCGACAAATTCTTTCTGAAAGGCGGGGCTTTGCTTTATACCTTTTCCTCGGGTGAGATGTGGCGTTATACTATGGATATTGACTTTTCGCTTCATCAAATGGAATATGACCAGCAAAAAATTGTGGAAACCTTTAAAGACATTTCTGCCATTCAGGATGAAGATGGCGTTCAATTTAATGTTGATAGCATTTCTTCCAGATTCATTCGTGAAAATGATATTTATGGTGGAATAAGGATTTTTATTGAAACACAGCTTGATACCATTCAACAGCGTTTGCAAGTGGATGTCGGCTTTGGGGACTCAATCTACCCAAAACCAATCCGGATTTATTATCCTGTAATTCTTAATGATGTTGCTATACCATCAATTTACGCTTATTCATTGGAAACAGTAATTTCGGAAAAGTTCCATGCCATGATTGAGCTTTCAGAAATGAATAGCCGCATGAAAGATTTTTATGATGTTTATCACCTGCTCAAAGCTGAAAATTTGGATCAGGAAATTTTGGAAGAAGCAATCCGTGTAACCTTCAGGCAGCGAAATACATTTTACCAAGAGAATCACGAGTTGTTCAGCACCGATTTTGCGAGCAATAAAAATCGCATACTTGCCTGGGATGCGTTTTTGAAAAAGATAAACCACAAAGATTCATTGACTTTTCCGTGGGTTTTGAATGAGATAACTCTTGTACTAAAACCAATATGGGAACTAATTCCCAGGGAATAATTGGCCAACCCAGGATATGATAAGATCCTGTTTTCCTTTTAAGTTTCAGGTCCAATTTATTTGTAATATTGCACGACATAAATGTATATTTGTGGTTTGATTTTACAAAGTACGAGTCAATTATTCAAATAAAAAATCATCCTATCCTGGCCGAATACTTACAACACTAAAATGGCAGACTCACCATTACAAAATCATTCATGCAATTTAAATACGTGTGCTTTTCTAAATAAGGAAAAATCCATTATAATCAATATCAATTATTTAAGCTAAACCGGGCTACTTCAATTCTAAATATAGCCTATCCCTTTCAAATCGAAGCTTAGATGTTTTAACAAAATTTTATTTCTATACTTTTGCAATTTTAATTTATTCTAAATTAGAATAGTATTTTAAGGGGTATTCAATGAATTTGAGCGAACTAAAAGCCGGCGAAAAGGCCTACATATCGAAGGTGAAGGGCAGAGGTGCTTTCCGGAAGCGGATCACCGAAATGGGCTTTATCAAAGGCAAGGAGGTGGAAGTAATAAAAAACGCCCCGCTGCGCGACCCCATCGAATACCGCCTGCTCAATTATGATGTTTCGTTGCGGCGCAGCGAAGCCCGACTTATTACGGTCGTGCGTAAGGAAGACCTGATGGATTTCCACAGAAACGGACGTTTTGAGGGGGTTATTGATGAGGAAACGCTCAAGCGCAAGGCCTTTGAGAAGGGCAAGGTTATCGACATCGCCTTTGTGGGCAATCCCAATTCGGGCAAGACCACAATTTTTAATCATGCCTCGCGCTCGCGCGAAAAAGTAGGAAACTATGGCGGCGTTACCGTGGATGCCAAAGCGGCAAAATTTGATCTCGACGGCTACCGTTTCAACATTGTCGATTTACCAGGAACCTATTCGTTAACGGCCTACACGCCCGAAGAGCTTTTTGTACGCAAACACATCCTGAGCGAATTTCCCGACATCGTGATAAACGTGCTCGATGGCTCCAACATCGAGCGCAACTTATACCTTACCACCCAGCTCATCGATATGGACATCAAGGTGATTATTGCGCTAAACATGTACGATGAGCTGGAGGCCAAGGGCGACAAATTCGACCATCAGATTTTGGGCAAGATGCTGGGCATACCGATAATACCCACCGTTGGCTCGAAGGGACGTGGCATTACCGAGCTCTTCCGCAAAGCCATCGAGGTATATGAAGACCGCGATCCGGTGGTTCGCCACATCCATATTCATTACGGAAAAACGATGGAACGCTCCATCCGTAAAATCCAGGACGAGATATGGAAAACCGCCTCGCTGACCGATAAAGTATCCTCGCGTTTTTATGCCATCAAAATGCTTGAAAAGGATGAGTCGACACAATTTTCGCTAAGCAAGCTGCCGGGCTATGCCGGAATAAAGCAAATTGCTAATCGCGAAATAGCTATTCTGGAAAAGGACTATCAGGAGGATTCCGAATCGATGATTGCTGATGCCAAGTATGGATTTATTTCGGGAGCCTTGCGCGAGACTTATCACGAGAACAAGTTCAAGCGCAAAACCAAAACGGAAACCGAAATTATCGACACCTTTCTTACCCATAAAATAATAGGTCTGCCGATATTTTTGTTTTTTATGTGGCTGATGTTTTTCAGTACTTTTACCTTTGGCGAATATCCCATGCGTTGGATCGAAACCGGCGTAGAAGCGTTGAGCAGTGTAATTGAAAATATCATGCCGCGAGGGATGCTCAAAGATCTGATTGTGGATGGCATCATTTCGGGCGTGGGAAGCGTGTTGGTATTTCTTCCCAATATTTTAATCCTGTTTTTCTTCATTTCATTTATGGAAGATACCGGCTACATGGCCAGGGTGGCTTTTATTATGGACAGGGTGATGCACAAAATCGGTTTGCACGGACGCTCCTTCATCCCTTTGCTGATGGGCTTTGGCTGCAACGTTCCGGCCATCATGGCCACGCGCACCATCGAATCGCGCAACGACCGGATTTTAACCATCCTTATCAATCCCTTCATGTCGTGCAGTGCCCGGCTGCCGGTGTATATCCTCATTATCGGAGCTATTTTCCCAACGCAACCCGGAACCATCCTTTTCTTTATTTACGGCCTCGGCATTTTCATTGCTGCCCTCATCGCGATTATATTTAAAAAAGTAATCTTCAAATCGAAGGAGGCACCCTTTGTAATGGAACTCCCACCCTACCGCCTGCCAACGCTAAAAGCAATACTCAAAAACATGTGGTTCAAAGGATCTCAGTATCTCAAAAAAATGGGGGGCATCATTCTTATTGCGGTAATCCTGATTTGGGCTGCCGGTTATTTTCCGCTCCACAACGAGAAAATGGATAATTATGACCGTGAAATATTTAAAACAGAATATGATTATAAAATAAAAATTGCCGGCCTCGACCCTTATGTGGATGATTTGCAGACTGAAACATTGCGTGAAGCAATGAACCGGGAAGTGAATCAAATCGAAATTCAAAAGCAATCGTACCGTCTGCAAAATTCGTATATCGGCCAACTGGGACAGTGGGTTGCTCCGGTAATCCGACCCCTTGGTTTCGACTGGAAAATGGGGGTAAGCCTCATCACCGGTGCCGCTGCCAAAGAAATTGTGGTAAGCACCATGGGTGTACTTTACCAGACCAACGATGCCAACGTGGCCAATCAATCGCTGCAGGAAAAACTAAGAACACACGTGCATGAGGTGGGCCCGAAAAAAGGAGAACCTGTTTTTACGCCGGTAGTAGCTTTGGCATTTTTAGTTTTCGTACTCATCTACTTTCCCTGTATTGCCGTGGTGGCTGCGGTAAACAAAGAAACCGGCGGATGGAAATGGGCAACATTTTTAGCCGTTTACACCACGCTACTGGCCTACCTCATGGCGTTTTTGGTTTATCAAATCGGAAGTTTAATTTATTAAAATCATGATACAGGAAATCTTAACATACCTCATAATTTTAATTACCATCGTTGTTAGCGTGCGGAAAATCATACGGATGTTTACTACCAAAGTTACAGCATGTAGCAATTGTTATCAGGCTGCATCGGGTTGCAAGATAGCTCATCTCAAGGAGCAGATTCGTAAGCCGCTTGAATAATCCTTGTTTTTTTTAGTTCAAAAACTGCCGGATAACGAATTTTACTATTTTTGAGCCAAAGAAATTTTGCTATGTATAAATACGTAAATCCGAAGAATAAGCATCTAAAAGAGCTAAAACAATACGGCAAAGACCTGATCATTGATATTATTTTGATGCTTCCCGGTGAGTTCGACAAGAATACCCGGCTTATCGCCCAAGGCATTGAAACGAATAACTACGAGGAAATTCAAAGGGGCATCCATAACATAAAAGCCAACTTACGTTATTTCATTGATGTTGAGAACCCACTCATTGTTTTTTATCAGGATTTTGAAAATCGATCCAAAGAGAAATGGAACGAACAAAAAAATACTGGCCGCGTTAAAACGGATGTTGATTTTTCGCCCGATCTGCAAAAGGCGATAGAGCTAAGCCGCGAACCCATCGAAGATATTATGCGTTTCAAAGATGACTTTGAACAATCCGGCAATTAGGGTCTGTCCATAAAGCTGGCAATTTATAGATTTTAGATTGACGATTAAGGATTGGATATTTTAGATTGTGCTGAATATCACCAAGATCTTAAATTTAAATTCGACAACCTTAAATCTTATATTTTTCTAAATGTTACTTTAAAAACAGGCACTGATTATTACTGCCTTCCATCAAGTCGGTTTAAGGCCTCGATAGCCTTGGGGTAATTATTTTTAACAACCAAAGTTTGCTGATAATCCTTACGAGCCAGATTAATCTTCCCCATAAGCTCGTAACTATAAGCCCGGTTGTACCATGCCTCGGCAAAGTCAGGCACAAGATTGATAACCTGGGTAAAATAATCGGCTGCTGCTGCAAAGTCTTTTTGGTACACCAAATTGATGTAGCCCAAATTGTAAAGTGCCGGATAATAGGCTGGCTCGATATCCAGGATGCTTTGATAGGTTTGCACTGCACTTTTCAGCCGGTTGTTTTCCTGAAAAAATAATCCCAGTTGATAATAGGCCTGAATAGCCTGCGGATTAATAGTTAAAGCATTTTGCAAATAATTGATGGCCAGAGGATCCTTTTGTGCAGAAAGCAAAACGCCCAATTGAAATTGAGCATCAAAAAACTCAGGATCCTGATCGATGGCAATCCTCAGGTTTTTTATGGCTCCGGCAGTATCCGCTTCTTCGAGCAGGGCGATCGAACCCACGTAATAAGCCCTTGGATTGATACGATCGATGGCAATCAAATCATCCAGCCGCTTATAGCATCTTTCGTAATCGCGCATGATAAGATAGAGCCGGGCTTGCTTCAGGATTGCATCTTTATTTTCGGGATCAATTTGCACAGCTTTTTCGAGGGCTTCGTGGCATTTGTCGGGATTGCCCATGGCCAGGTAGGCATCCGAAAGTGCAACATAGTGCCGACTGTTGTTCTTGTCGATGTCGATAGCGATGAGAATATCGCGCAAAGCACTATCCACATTGTTGGCCAACAAGTAATATTCGGCACATTCGATAAATGCGGCATCGTTGTTTTTATCGGCTTCAATTTTTTGGTTTAGACTGTACAGGGCTGCATTTGGAGCCAAAGTATCAGCAATATCAGAAGTGTTTTGCTTTTCGCTTGTTGTGTTGCACGCAAAAAGCCCAATCAAAAAACCGAGTACTATTAAATAGGAGTATCTTTTCATCTTAAAATTAAAAATAAAAACCCGACAAAGATAGTCTTTGTCAGGTAGTTCAAATTACTTGCTCATGAGTGCTCTTATTTAAGCACGGCTCTGAGTTTACTCTCCAGTTCTTCGGCCAATTCAGGATTGTCGGCAAGCAGGCTCTTCACTGCATCTCTGCCCTGCCCCAGTTTGGTTTCGCCGTAGCTATACCACGAGCCGCTTTTTTTGATGATCTCGTGATCAACGCCCAGGTCGATAATCTCGCCCAACTTTGAAATGCCTTCACCATAAATTAGGTCAAACTCTGCGCTGCGGAAGGGTGGCGACACTTTATTCTTCACCACTTTAACCCTAACCCGGTTTCCACTAATGCTTTCGGTATCTTTTATCTGGCCAATGCGCCGTATATCGAGTCTGATGGTGGCATAAAACTTCAGAGCATTACCACCGGTGGTAGTTTCGGGATTGCCAAACATCACGCCTATCTTCTCGCGCAACTGGTTAATAAAAACGCAAATCGCGCCGGTTTTGCTAATGGTAGAAGTGAGCTTACGCAATGCCTGCGACATCAAGCGCGCCTGAAGCCCCATCTTGGAGTCGCCCATCTCGCCTTCAATCTCGCTTTTTGGGGTAAGTGCTGCCACCGAGTCAATCACGATGATGTCGATAGCTCCTGAGCGAATCAGATTATCAGCAATCTCCAATGCCTGCTCGCCGTTGTCGGGCTGCGATACGAGTAGATTTTTTGTATCAATGCCCAGCTTTTCGGCATAAAAGCGGTCGAAGGCATGTTCGGCATCTATAAATGCAGCTATGCCTCCTGCCTTCTGTGCTTCAGCTACCGCGTGCAATGCCAGGGTGGTTTTACCTGACGATTCGGGCCCATATATCTCCACCACTCTGCCCTTGGGCAAGCCACCAACACCCAGCGCAACATCAAGACCGATGGAGCCGGTGGAGATGGAAGGGATGTTTTCGATGGGCGAATCGCCCAGTTTCATTATCGTGCCTTTGCCGTAATGCTTTTCAATATTCCCGAGGGTTCTTTCGAGGGCCTGCAGTTTTTCTGCTTTAATCTTGTCGATATCGTCTTTATCTTTAGCCATGTAATTTGGTATTTAAAATGTTTATTGAATTCCTAATTTATTGCATTGCTTCAAGGATTTGGGCTGCATGGTCTTTGGTTTTTACCTTTTCAAAAACCTTTTCTACCACACCAACTTCATCAATAACGTAAGTGGTTCGGAGCAATCCTTCGTATTCCTTGCCGTACATTTTTTTCATACCCCAGGCCCCATAGGCTTTTATTACTTCTTTGCCTTCATCGGCAAGCAGGCAAAAAGGCAGATTGTACTTTAGGGCAAATTTCTTTTGCTTCTCAACGCTGTCAGGGCTTACACCCAAAATTTTGTAAGCTTTATTTAGCAGATCATCATAATTATCTCTCAAATTGCAACTCTCGGCAGTACAGCCAGGTGTATCAGCTTTAGGGTAGAAATAAATAATCAGTTTATGGCCTTCAAAATCTTTCAGGCTCACGGTTTTGCCATCCTGATCAACGCTCTTGAAATCGGGGGCTTTATCGCCCGGGTTTAAATATGACATGCTTTAACAATTTTTAATGGAGAAAAATTTATTACAAAACAAAAATAACGATTCCTAAAGCAGGCGGTTTCAAATTTAAGATAGTTTAACCAGCCAAAGGTTTCAGGCCTTCGATCTTTTGATTTTTTTGATAAAATTTACAGAAGTGTGATATTTTACAATCCACGCATTTAGGCTTACGTGCCTGGCACACATAGCGTCCATGCAAAATAAGCCAGTGATGCGCTCGTGAGATAAACTTTTCGGGGATAAACTTCACCAACTGCTTTTCGGTTTCCAGGGGAGTTTTGGAATTGGTGCTTAAACCGATTCGTGCCGCCACCCTGAAAACGTGGGTATCCACAGCCATGGCGGGTTTGTGATAAACCACCGAGGCAATCACATTGGCTGTTTTGCGTCCTACGCCCGGCAGTTTTTGCAAATCGTTGATATCCGCCGGAACTACTCCACCAAAATCCTTGATAAGCTTTTGAGCCATTCCTATCAGGTGCTTGGTTTTATTGTTGGGATAAGAGCAGCTTTTGATTAGCGCAAACACCTCCTCGCTTTTTGCCTGTGCCAAAGTTTGGGCATTGGGAAACTGTTGATAAAATTGGGGAGTAATCTGATTTACGCGTTTATCGGTACATTGTGCTGACAGGATGACCGCCACCAACAATTCGTAGGGATCAAGGTACACCAGTTCGGTGTCCGCCTCGGGTTGGGCTTGCGAAAAATAATCGACAAAACTTTGGTATCTTTCTTTCTTAGTCATCCTGGGATAATTAGCGACTGCAAAAATAAGAAAGCCGCTCAGATATGGCGGCTCAATTTTTTTTCTTTCCGATCAAAATCGGATATTAATTTAATAACAAACTAAAGTTTCCGGCATTTCGGGTTCGATTCACCGAGAGTGCCTTGGAATAACTCAGGATGTTGCTGATTGTTGATTCGCTGGGGCCAACCTTTTTATTAGCAAAAAATTGCTTGATTCTGCATATCGTTTGATACTCACTATTGAGGAATTTATTCCGTTGTATGAGACTTCGATATTTTTCCGAATCATCAGTTTCGGTTTCCGAGCAGGCGAACAAAATCAAATCATTAAGCGTAAAAGAACGGTGCATAGGCTACATTGTTTATTAAAACTCATTTGATGAGTAGTAGCTAACGATGCAGCGTTAATGTTTATTACGCCCGAAAAAAAATAGTGGATTATTTTGTGAGAATCACATTTTTTTCCTTGATGATTTTTCGCAAATTTATCAGTGCGTATCGCATTCTTCCCAATGCAGTATTAATGCTCACATCGGTTTGCTCGGCTATATCTTTAAAACTCATTTCGGAGTAGTGACGCATGAACAGTACTTCTTTTTGTTCGGGCGGCAGGTATTCGATAAGTTTGCGCACATCGCTGTGAATCTGGTCGGTAATCATTTGGTCTTCAACCGAAGGATCGGTAAAACGAATGGTATCAAAAATGTCAAAATCATCCTTGTCGTTTTCAATAACGGGGATACGTTTTGATTTCCTAAAATAGTCGATAATCAAATTGTGCGCAATACGCATGACCCACTGGATAAACTTACCTTCTTCTTTGTAAGCTCCAGACTTAATGGTATTAATAACTTTAATAAAGGTATCCTGGAAAATGTCATCGGCGAGTTGTTTATCTTTTACCACCATCAAAATGTAGGCGAAAACCCGGTTTTGATGACGATTGATCAACTTCTCGAGGCTGTACTGGTTACCTTCTAAATACTGACTAATCAAATCCTTGTCCTGAGGAATTTGAACTTTCATACTAGTCTCCTTTCTATGTTTGTTTTACAAAGCGTAGAAGTTTATTCGATAACCTGTCTCCTATTGTTAATGTGTGAATAGAATGATTTTTAATAACTTAAATTCAAAAAGTTTGGCAAATATATACATTAAATAATAAACACCAAATTTTCTTTTACATTTGCTGCCATCCAAGAAGGCAAAAATTTGGCCGGATTTTACCAAATAACATGCCACAATCTGTAAATTTTTGTATGATGACCGTGAGTAAAATTGATGCTTTAGACCCCAAAAAATACATTCTCGTAAAAGGTGCCCGCGTCCACAATCTTAAAAATATTGATGTTGCCATCCACCGCAACAAACTGGTGGTAATTACCGGTTTATCAGGCTCGGGCAAATCATCACTGGCCTTTGATACGCTTTACGCCGATGGGCAGCGTCGCTATGTTGAAAGCCTAAGCTCTTATGCCCGGCAATTTCTTGGGCGAATGCAAAAACCTGAGGTCGATTACATCAAAGGCATTTCGCCAGCCATAGCCATCGAGCAAAAAGTAAATTCGCGAAATCCCCGCTCAACGGTAGGAACTTCTACCGAAATCTACGAATACCTCAAACTACTCTTTGCCCGAATTGGCAAAACCATCTCGCCAGTATCGGGGGAAGAAGTGAAAAGGCACAGCGTTACCGATGTTATTAATTTTATCGAAAGCCAGGCCGAAAATACTCGTCTGCTCATCGTTAGCGAGATGCCGGTAAAAAACAAGGGAAAGGTAAGCGAACAATTGTCGGTTTTGCTGCAACAAGGTTTTACACGATTATTTCATAATAATGAGATTGTAAAAATCGAAGACATTATTAATGATAAAGACATTTTTAAGAAAGCCGCTTTCTTTGAGTTAGTCATCGACCGTGTGTCGGTTGCGCAAAATGGGGAACTGCGCTCGCGCCTCGCCGATTCCATTCAAACCGCTTTTTACGAGGGCAAGGGAAAATGCAGTATTTATTTGTATCAGGAGAATGGAATAGAAAAACACGACTTCTCGAATCGCTTCGAGCTGGACGGGATCGAATTTGAAGAACCCAGCGAAAATTTCTTTAGCTTCAACAATCCTTATGGTGCCTGCAAACGCTGCGAAGGCTTTGGTAGCGTCATCGGCATCGACGAAGATTTGGTGATCCCCAACAAAAGCCTCTCTATTTATCAAGGTGCAGTAGCTCCCTGGAAGGGAGAAAAGATGGGGCTTTGGAAAAACGAATTCGAGCTAAAGGCCACCAAGTTTGGTTTTCCTATACACAAACCATACAACGAACTTGATGCTAAACACAAAGACTTGCTGTGGCAGGGCAATGCCAAGATCGAAGGCATCAACGAGTTTTTTAGAATGGTAGAAGAACAAACCTACAAAATCCAATACCGGGTAATGCTTTCGCGCTATCGGGGCAAAACCGTATGTCCCGAGTGCCGTGGCACGCGACTGCGCAACGACAGCAATTATGTGAAAGTGGGCGAAACATCCATCAGCGATCTGGTGCTCCTGCCCCTGGAAAAGTTGGTGGATTTCTTTGCTCATCTTCAGTTATCCGATTATGATGCACAGGTTTCCAAACGTATATTGCTCGAAATCAACAACCGGCTCCATTTTCTGTGTGATGTGGGGCTGGGCTATCTTACCCTAAACCGCCTTTCATCGTCCCTTTCGGGGGGCGAATCGCAACGCATCAACCTGGCCACTTCGTTGGGAAGCAGCCTGGTGGGATCGATGTACATCCTGGACGAACCCAGCATCGGGCTGCACCCCCGCGACACACATCGCCTTATTGGCGTTTTGCAAGAGCTGAAAAAACTGGGCAATACCGTTATCGTGGTCGAACACGATGAAGACATCATGCGCCATGCCGATCAGATTATCGACATCGGTCCTTTGGCAGGAATGCACGGTGGCGAACTGGTGTTTTCGGGCAGCCTCGACGAATTGATCAGCAGCAACAGCAGCTTTACCGCGAAATATCTCAACAAGAGCCTGTCGATCCCTGTGGCTGAAACACGCCGTAAGTGGAATAATTATATCGAAGTAAGCGGTTGTCGCGAAAACAATCTGAAAAATATCACTGCCAAAATACCGCTAAACATCCTTACGGTGGTAACGGGCGTGAGTGGCTCGGGTAAATCATCGCTCATCAAAGGCATCGTTTATCCTGCCATAAAAAGGCACCTGGGCGGCTACACCGATAAATCCGGAAAATTTGACGACCTGACCGGCGACCTGAAGCGTTTGGAAAATGCTGAGTTTGTCGATCAAAATCCCATTGGCCGCTCCTCGCGCTCCAATCCCGCAACCTACGTGAAGGCCTACGATGAAATACGGTCTTTGTACGCCGATCAAAAACTCTCGAAAGTGCGAGGATACTCGCCCGGCTTTTTCTCGTTTAATGTAGAAGGTGGCCGCTGCGAAGAGTGCGAAGGCGAAGGTCAGGTGAAAATTGAGATGCAGTTTATGGCCGACATTTATCTTACCTGCGAATCGTGTGGCGGTAAACGTTTCAAAACCGAAACCCTTGATGTTAGCTATCAGGGGAAAAACATCAGCGACATTTTGAACATGACCATCAATGAGGCCATTGGTTTTTTTGGAACTAACAAGCAGCCAAGCGCGAACGAAAAACGCATTGTCACCAAATTGCAACCCTTGCAAGACGTGGGATTGGGCTATCTGAAACTGGGGCAGTCGTCGAGCACACTTTCGGGCGGCGAGGCACAGCGCGTAAAACTGGCCTCGTTTTTAACCAAGGGAAGCTCCGAAAAACCAAGCCTGTTTTTCTTTGATGAACCCACCACCGGCCTGCACTTTCACGACATCAGCAAGTTGCTCGATGCCTTTAATGCACTGATCGAAAACGGCCATAGCATCGTAGTTATCGAGCACAACCCCGAAATTATTAAATCGGCCGACTGGATTATCGATCTTGGGCCCGAAGGCGGCGAAAACGGAGGAAGTATCGTGTTTGAAGGCCTGCCCGAGGATCTTGTGAAGGTGGCAGCATCGTTTACCGGCCATTATCTAAGCGAGAAACTAAAACCGTAAATCATGCCTGTTTCATTATTACTAATCGAAATCTCTGTTTTGGTATTGATTTTCAATATCCCCTTTGGTTATTGGCGGCAAGATGTAAAACGCGCTTCCTTGCAATGGTTTTTGGCCATCCATATCCCGGTACCTTTTATTATTGTAGTAAGGATTTTTTCGGATATTGGCTTTCATTGGATTACTTACGTTTTTTTGGTTTCGACCTTTTTTCTTGGACAACTTATTGGTGGACGGATTTATAAATATCGCAAAGATCGGCACACCGTCAGTTCTTGTCTCTTTATGGATTTGATGAGGAATTCCTAAAATCAAACTTATCAACCAGCATACTTTTTAAGCCACCTTTTCAAAAATCCCTGTTCATTGTTTTGGGATTCTTTTTCAGATACTGGTGTTACAGATTTCGGCGTATCTGGAGTTTTTGCAGTATCCGGCTTTTCACCTTTATTATTATCCACAGCTTTATCTTCCTGGGTTTTCCTCAACTTTTCTCCTGCTCTTATACAGGCATATCTGCTGCAAGTAAGCATATTTTCAGTATTATTATTTTAGTTTAGATAATGATAATAACAAAGTCGTTTTTTAAATGTTTTGTAAATTTGCACAAAACATTGAAATATGTATCAGGAAAATCTTTTTGTACAAAATATTTACCGCTTAATGAAACCGCTTGTTGATTCAGGTATTTATAAAGATGAGATGAGTGCCCTCAATGACATCGTTATTAATTTTATTAGTGGAAAGATAAAGAGTTATTGTTCAATCAATGATCAATTTGAACTTAAATACCAAAAAGGGTTTGAGGAATTTTCAATCGGGATGCAAAGTAAGGCAACTATGTTACAAGAAGATGACTGGATGGATTGGAAGGCGGCACTGGAAATGACAAAGGCCTGGACAGAAACCCTTCAAAATGTGAGTCGGGATGCAAATCAAGATTGATGAATTATTGAAACTCTTGGGATCAAGCAAAATTGTTTCGCAAATAGCTGAAGTTATTATTGATGAAACCGCAAGTCGTTCTTATTATAAAATACGTTGTAAGTTGATTCCTGACAATTATAAACTTCAAATCAAATATTCTGGGCAAAAACGTAATAGACGATTTGCAAATCATTCTACTAAACATCGAAGCATTTCTTATCGGGAAGGTTTAATATTATGGATAAGTAAAAAACTTATGTGATGTTTGTTTGGCTATCTTCGCGCCCAAAATTTTAATCAGACAAAAAATACGATTGAATGAATATTCTTACCGTTGAAAACTTATCCAAATCCTACGGCGAAAAACTGCTTTTTGAGGAACTTAGTTTTGGCATTTCGGCAGGTCAAAAAATTGCACTGATCGCCCGTAACGGCACCGGAAAGTCGAGTCTGATAAAAATGATTACCGGCGTGGATCATCCCGATCAGGGTTTGATTACTAAGGGCAACGACCTGCGGATTTCGTACCTGCCGCAAAATCCTGACATGGATCCCGAAACTACAGTTATCGAATACCTTTTCCAATCAGAAAGCCCGCTAGTACAACTGGTGTTTCAGTACAACCTAATCCTGTCGGGGCATCTCACCGACAAGGCCGAGAGCCAGCTGGTGATAAACCGTATGGACGAACTCCAGGCCTGGAACTTTGAATCGAAGATCAGAGAAATACTGGGCAAATTTGACATCATCAACTTAGACCAAAAACTGGGGAAGCTCTCAGGCGGAATGCGCAAAAAAACCGCGCTGGCCAAGGCTCTTATCGAGGATGCCGACCTGCTGATACTCGATGAGCCGACCAACCACCTTGACGTGGACACCATCGAATGGCTGGAGAATTATTTGAAACGACAACGCCTGGCCATATTTTTGGTAACGCACGATCGCTATTTTCTGGACAATGTCTGCGATGAGATTTTGGAACTCGACAATCAGAAAATATACAAGTACCGGGGCAATTACACCTACTTTCTCGAGAAAAGGGAAGAGCGGATGGCCAACGAAAAAACCGAAATCATAAAAGCCCGCTCCCTTTACAAAAAAGAACTGGAATGGATGCAACGGATGCCCCAGGCCAGGGCTACCAAAGCCAAAGCCCGCGAGGATGCCTTTTATCGCATCGAAGAAAAAGCCAACAGCGGTACCAACGAACAAAGCCGCGCCTTTGACGTGGACATGCAGCGGCTGGGTGGTAAAATCCTGGAGCTGCACAACATCGAAAAATCCTACGGAAAGCAAAAACTCCTCGATGATTTTACCTACATCTTCAATAAGGGCGACCGCATCGGATTGATTGGTGCCAACGGTATCGGCAAGAGCACCCTTCTCGAAATAATTATGGGCAGCATAAAAGCCGATAAGGGGAAAATTACCGTAGGCAAAACCGTGGAGTTTGGCTATTTCAGGCAGGAAGGGCTGCCCATGAAAGAGGATAAGCGCATCATCGACATTGTAAAAGATATTGCCGAGATGGTGCAAACCAAAAAAGGCAGCATGAGCCCGGCGCAGTTTCTAAGCTATTTCAACTTCAACACCAACATCCACTACAACTATTATTCGAGCCTGAGTGGCGGCGAAAAGCGTAAGCTCTACCTGCTCACCACCCTGCTGAAAAAGCCCAACTTCCTCATCCTTGACGAGCCTACCAACGATCTGGACATCGAAACACTGAACAAGCTCGAAGAGTTTCTGGACAACTACGATGGCTGCCTGATGATTGTTTCGCACGACCGCTACTTTATGGATCACATCGTGGAGCATATCTTCGCCTTCGAGGGCAAGGGAAAAATTAAGGATTACTGGGGCAACTACTCTTCGTACGCCAAACTGCGAAAGCCCGGCCTGAAAAAAGCTAACAAAGAAGATTCGGCACCAGCAAAGAAAAATACCAAGCCCGACAATAAAAAACCGGGCAAGGCCACCTACAAGCAAATCAAAGAATACGAAAGCCTGGAAGCAGAAATCCACAAACTGGAAGAAAAGAAGAATGCAATAATGGAAAACCTAAATTCCGGAAAGGGTCAGCCGGACGAGCTTATCGAATGGTCGGAGCAAATTGCTGCGCTGATGCAGGAAATCGACAACAAATCCGACCGCTGGCTGGAGCTGAGTGAGATAGTGGAAATGAATGATTGATTGAATGATTGAAGCTGCTGAATGTTGAACGAAGCGAAATCCCACCCCCCTGCGGGAATTAACCTCGAATCGTCCGTAGGATTTATCTCGCCTTTGGCGGACATTCGAGCGTTAAATAGGAAAATCGGCCAGATTTACCCGTTGTAAACCCGTCAGGTTCTCATCTTTTAAAAGATCTGCATCTTATTATAAAAATGTAATATTATAGCAATGTCCGATTTTCGGCTAATTTTGGCGCATGACCAATCAGAACAAATCGTACGTTTTTGCCCTCAGTGCCATCCTGTTTTGGTCAACAATCGGGTCGGCCTTTAAGATTACACTTCGCTACATCAGCGTGGGCGAGCTGTTGTTTTATGCCTCGCTCACAGCATCCATTTTTTTATTGGCCGCCATTTTTATTACCGGCCGCAGCCGTGAGCTGCGCAAGCTACGATCTATGGATTTGTTGCGGTCAGCAGGTCTGGCCTTGCTCAATCCATTTTTGTACTACCTCGTCCTACTCGAAGCCTACAATCTTTTGCCCGCGCAGGAAGCAGGAACCTTAAATTACATCTGGCCTGTGGTGCTGGTGCTGCTCTCTATCCCCCTGCTCAAACAAAAAATAGGGCTGGTAAGTCTGGCCGCCATCCTGATAAGTTTTACCGGAACCATTATTATTGCCACCCGAGGCGATGTTTTTAGCCTTAAATTCAGCAATACGCTCGGCGTTGCGCTGGCCGTGGGAAGCGCAATATTTTGGTCGCTATTTTGGATTTTCAGCGTAAAAGACAAACGCGATGAACTCGT
The DNA here is from genome assembly GCA_964523795.1 of uncultured Lentimicrobiaceae bacterium. Taxonomy (GTDB): domain Bacteria; phylum Bacteroidota; class Bacteroidia; order Bacteroidales; family 4484-276; genus SABY01. The sequence continues at coordinate 34,319 of CAZGAO010000029.1, read as the reverse complement.
CAAGCTGCTGCTTAATTTTGGCTTTGGTTTCGTTTACACCCTGGTTTACCTTCTTTTTACGAATGGCTTTCATCCACCTACTTTATACGGCATCGCAGGTTCGGTTTATATCGGGATTTTTGAAATGGGACTTACATTTACGCTCTGGCTCATGGCCATGAAATACGCCACCACCACGGCGAAAATCTCAAATCTGGTTTATATTTCTCCTTTTATCTCTCTTATTTTTATCCGCTACGCTGTTGGCGAAACCATCCTTCTTGCCACCATCGTGGGGCTTGTGTTTATCGTAAGCGGTATTTTGATCCAAAAATTTTTTACAAGATAAGTAGTGCTTTACCTGAACCACAGAAAAATCAGAGAAGCCCCAGAGAAAACAGAGTAAGATAAATTTAAAAATTTTGCCGATTATTGTCTTTTGAGAAAACCTGCAAGTCAAAAGTATCCGCTTTATGGATGACACTATTTATCCGGTATAAATTCCCGGAATTGCTACTTTTGCACGCAAACAAAAGCACGCCGACAAGCAAAAGCATTTTTATCTGCGGCTTATCAAAATCAAACCATTGTGTATCCACGCCTTAGCGATTTAATCAACGATTTTTTGGGAACAGACATCCTTCTACCTATTCAAACTTATGGTTTTTTTGTGGCACTGGCCTTTGTTACAGGCGGCTACATTCTTTACCTCGAACTTGGCCGCAAAGAAAGACAGGGCCTTATCCAGGCCCAAACCAAAACCATAACAAAACACAAAGCCCCCGCCATTAGCGAATACATTATTAGCGCAGCCCTGTATTTTATTATTGGCTTCAAGGGCATGGGAATGATATTTCAGTATCAATATTTCGCAAATCATCCCCAGGACTACCTTCTTTCGTGGCAGGGAAACTGGTGGGGCGGAATCCTAATCAGCCTTGCTGCGGTCGTGTACTTATTTATCAAAGCAAAAAAGAACAGTAATCGAAAAACCCAGACTGAAGAGGTACTTTTTCATGCTAAAGAACTTACCCCGGCCATTGTTTTGGTGGCTGCCCTGACCGGGATTCTGGGAGCCAAGATCTTCGATTTGGTCGAGCACCTCGATTCCTTTTTTCGTGATCCCCTGGGTACACTGTTCTCGTTTAGCGGCCTCACTTTTTATGGTGGCTTGATCGTGGCCGCCTTTGCCGTGGCCTGGTATGGCGAGCGCAACAAGATAAAATGGCCACTAATAGCTGATTCGGTAGCTCCGGCTCTGATGCTTGCCTATGCCATTGGGCGCATCGGCTGCCAGCTCTCGGGCGATGGCTGCTGGGGCATTCCCAATCTGGAACCCAAGCCCGAATGGCTTGCTTTTTTACCCGACTGGATGTGGAGCTTCACCTTTCCGCACAACGTAATCAAAGAAGGGGTACCCATTGTAGGATGCCACGGTGATTTTTGCTACGAACTGGGGCAGCCCGTTTTTCCCAGCTCATTTTACGAAACCACCCTCAGCCTCATCTTTTTTATGGTACTCTGGTCAATCCGCAAACGGATAGTTTTGCCGGGAGCTCTTTTTGCAATTTATTTGATGATGAACGGCACCGAAAGATTCTTCATCGAGTTTATCAGGGTCAACATCCAATATTCATGGTTGGGTATCGGAGCCAGCCAGGCCCAATTTATTGCGGTTGGCATTTTTTTGGCGGGTGCTCTTGGACTGGTTTATTTTATCTTTATTAATAAAAATAAAACAACGACTAAGATAAAATGAATCTTCAGGAAACAACATTACAGCTTGTCGAGTTAAGCCGATCGACCGGCAAAATGCTGAAAAGCGAGTTAGGAAAATTCACGATGGATCGGATAGAAACGAAAGGGCTGCACGATTTTGTTTCGGATGTGGATAAATTTATTTTGCCTAAAATTGATTTTTGACCTATTATTGTAAAAAGAAAGAATCCGAAATGGGAAAAAAAACAGTTTCAAACCAAAAGGATACGCTAATAGCAGAGGATACAAACCAGCTTGAACATGTCAAGGACAGTCCGGGTCGGAGTATTCTGAAAGCCATCAGTTGGAGAATTATCGCCTCGGGTACTACCTTTTTGATCACTTTTATTATTTTTAGCAATACCACAGGGCACACTTTAAACGAGGCATTAGAAACTGCCGGGTACGTTACGATGATTGAGTTTTCGGCCAAAATCCTGATTTACTACCTGCACGAACGCCTGTGGACCAACATTCGCTGGGGAAAATACTGGCGCAGGAGCTACTGGCGGCGGCGTCGATGGAAAAAATTATACCGCAAAATGCATCACAGCACAACAGATGCCTGATTTGATTGTTTTAAATTTATTATTGATAAAATTAAAAATGACAAAAACTTTTTTTACCACCATACTAATTGTTGTTCTCCTATTTTTGAACCTGCCAGGTGCCATCGCCGACAAGGCGGAGAATCCCTTTGCCGACAGCACAAAAACTTACCGTGTTTACACCTTCGACATCAAAGAGCAGATAGCACCTCCGGTGTGGCATGTAACCCAAAAGGCCATGAAAATAGCCCGCGACACCGCCGCCGACCTCATCCTTATCCACATGAACACTTATGGCGGAATGGTGGAAACTGCCGATTCGATACGAACGGCTATTTTGCAATCACCCATACCGGTTTGGGTATTTATCGACAATAATGCAGCCTCGGCCGGTGCGCTGATTTCGATCGCCTGCGACAGCATCTACATGCGCCCTGGAGCCAACATTGGTGCCGCCACCGTTGTAAACCAAACCGGCGAAGCCATGCCCGACAAATACCAGTCGTACATGCGCTCTACCATGCGCTCGACAGCCGAAACCACCGGACGCGACCCTAAAATAGCCGAAGGAATGGTGGATCCCCGCATACGCATCCCCGGCGTTAGCGACTCGGGGCAGGTAATTACTTTTACCACTTCCGAAGCCATGGAGCACGGCTTTTGCGAAGGCACTGCCGAAAATCTGGAACAAGTCATCGAAAATGCAGGCATCAACAGTTACGAAATCATCCATTACAAAATATCCTTTACTGATAAAATTATCCGCTTTCTGATAAATCCTATGATATCAGGTCTATTAATCATGGTTATCATTGGCGGGATATATTTCGAGCTGCAATCGCCAGGTATAGGTTTCCCCATTGGAGCTTCGATACTTGCGGCACTCATGTATTTTGCCCCCTTGTATGTCGAGGGCTTGGCGGCTCACTGGGAAATTATCATTTTTATTATTGGCGTTATCCTCATTGCTGTCGAAATATTTGTTATACCGGGCTTTGGCATTGCCGGCATATCCGGTATTGCGTTGGTGGTTGCCGGCCTTGCCCTGAGCATGATTGGCAATGTGGGATTTGAAATGGATTCTTTCCCGGCAGGCGAATTGGTGTCGGCACTATTTACCGTTATCATCGCCTCCTTTATAGCACTCATCGGCTCGCTTTACCTCAGCCGCTTGCTGTTCTCTACCCACAACCGCTTTTTTGGCGGACTGGCACTGGCTGCTACGCAGGAAAAAACCGATGGCTACACCTCGGCAGTAAGCACCTACACCTCGATGATAGGTCATGAAGGCAAAGCCCATACCGTTTTGCGCCCGGCAGGAAAGGTAATGATTGGAGATGAAATTTACGATGCCACCGCCGAAACGGGCTTTATCGAAAAAGGAGATCCCATCAGAGTAATCCGCTATGCCAATGCACAACTTATTGTAAGGAAAATTTCATAAATCCTACCCGCTTTGTAAATCAATATTTTACACTGATTTTAAAGCCTTTATAATTAAGAGCCATTCAATAATTGTTATATCTTTGCGCCCTTTAATTTTTTAGTAATCAAACTATGCTTGACAAACTCGAAGCCATAAAAAAACGCTGGAAAGACATCGAAAAGAAGATGAATGATCCTGATGTAATGTCGGATATGAAAAGATTTATCCAGCTCAATAAGGATTATAAAGACCTCCAACCCATTGTGGGAGGATATGATGAATTGAAAAACATCGCCAGCAATATCGAAACGGCCAGGGATGTGATCAAAAACGAGAAGGACGAAGAGTTCAGAACCATGGCCAAGGAAGAGCTAAACGAGCTAAACGAAAGGCGGGATGAGTTAGAGGAGAAAATCCGGCTAATGCTTATCCCTGCCGATCCTCAGGACGAGAAGAATGCCATTGTTGAGATTCGTGCCGGTACCGGTGGCGATGAGGCCAGTATTTTTGCCGGCGACCTTTACCGCATGTACCTGAAGTTTTGCGAAACCAAGGGCTGGAAGTTAGAAGGCGTGGACGTTACCGAAGGCACGGTGGGTGGTTTCAAGGAAATTATCTTCAATGTTTCGGGCAACAATGTTTACGGGCAGATGAAATACGAATCGGGCGTACACCGGGTTCAGCGCGTGCCACAAACCGAAACCCAGGGTCGAGTACACACTTCGGCAGCCTCGGTAGTGGTTTTGCCCGAGGCCGATGAATTCGACATCAACCTTCAGCAAAGCGACATCCGCAAAGATCTTTTTTGCTCCTCGGGTCCCGGCGGCCAATCGGTAAACACCACCTACTCTGCGGTACGCCTAACACATATTCCCTCAGGAATTGTGGCTACCTGCCAGGATCAAAAATCACAAATCAAAAACTACCAAAAGGCACTCGCGGTGCTGCGTACCCGTATTTACGAAATGGAACATAAAAAGTTTCTCGATGAAATAGCTTCCAAACGCAAAACAATGGTATCCACCGGCGACCGCTCGGCCAAAATCAGAACCTACAACTACCCCCAAGGCAGGGTTACTGAACACCGCATTGGCCTGACCATGTACAACCTGCAGTCGATTGTGGATGGTAACATTCAGGAAATTATCGACCAGTTGCAACTGGCCGAAAATGCAGAACGCCTAAAAGCCGAGGTAGAAAAGACTTCATAAATACACCTGTTTTTTGCATTATTTTTTTTAATAAATATAAAATTTAGAATTCAATGGAATACAATACCCAGCGCGACCACCTGATAATACCCGAATACGGCCGCAATCTCCAAAAGATTGTACGATTGGCCATCAACACCGAAGATCGCGAGAAACGTACACGGATTGCTTTTCATATCGTGGATATTATGTCCCAACTCCAACCGCAAGCCAAAGACACGGAAGAGCTAAACCATAAATTATGGGATCATTTGCACATTATCTCCAATTTCCAACTCGATGTGGATGCTCCCTATCCCCCACCCGACAAGGAAGTACTTACCAAAAACCCTAACAGGCTCAGCTATCCAAAAAGGGACATGCGCTACAGCTACTACGGAAAAAATGTGGAGGCGATCATCGATAAGGTTAGCAGCCAGGATCACGGCGAAGACAAGCAAAAAGTGGCCAAATTTATTGCCAACCAGCTTAAAGCCGCCTACCTGATGTGGAATCGTGATTCGGTGGATGACGGCCTGATAAAAAAACATCTCCACGACCTCTCGCATGGCGAGCTTACCCTCACCGAAAATGAATACCTGACAAGCACGCATGAGCTGCTGGGAAAACCGATGAAAAGGAAAATCGTTCCAAAGAAAAAATCCGGATATCGTCGCAAAAATTAATCACCCTCCTTTAAGGTAAAACATCCAGTTTATGAGTTCATTCAAAATAGTTGGTGGCCAAAAACTCAACGGGGATATTACGCCACAAGGTGCCAAGAATGAAGCCCTTCAGGTAATCTGCGCCACCCTGCTCACCAGCCAGGAAGTTACCATCAGCAATGTGCCCAACATCATTGATGTGGTAAAACTGATGGCTCTCCTTGAAGTGTTGGGTGTAGAAATTACAAAACTCGATGATACCACCTACCGCTTCAAGGCCGCCAATATCAACCTTGAGGTTCTCAAATCGTCCGAATACAAGAAAAAGGGTGCCGGCCTGCGCGGCTCGGTGATGATAGTAGGCCCGCTACTTACGCGCTTTGGCATGGCCTATATTCCCCAGCCCGGTGGCGACAAAATTGGACGCCGCCGTCTCGACACGCACTTTATCGGCCTCCAAAAGTTGGGCGCACGTTTCGACTACGATTTCACAGCAAACTTTTATAAAATTGATGCCTCCGAACTCAAGGGAATCTATATGCTGCTGGATGAAGCGTCGGTTACCGGGACAGCCAATATTGTGATGGCCGCTACCCTGGCCAAAGGCACAACCACTGTATTTAACGCCGCCTGCGAACCTTATGTGGTGCAGCTTTGCAAAATGCTGAATCGCATGGGCGCGAAAATTACAGGTATTGGTTCCAACCTCCTGACCATCGATGGCGTAACATCGCTGGCGGGATGCACCCACGACCTGCTGCCCGACATGATCGAAATTGGCAGCTTTATTGGCCTGGCCGCCATGACCCGCTCAACGCTGCGCATCAACAATATCAAAACCGAAGCCCTCGGCATCATCCCGGAGGTTTTTAAACGCCTCGGCATTAAAATGCAAATCAGCGACACCAGCATTTTTATCCCGGAGCAGGATCATTACACCGTTGAGACTTTTATGGATGGATCGATTATGACCATCGCCGATGCTCCCTGGCCAGGTTTCACGCCCGACCTTATCAGCATCGCCCTGGTTACCGCCATACAAGCCAAGGGCAGCGTGCTTATTCATCAAAAAATGTTTGAAAGCCGCTTGTTTTTTGTCGATAAGCTCATCGACATGGGTGCGCAAATCATCCTGTGCGATCCACACCGCGCCACCGTTATCGGCCTGAATCATAAATACAAACTGCGCGGAATCCGCATGAGCTCTCCCGACATCAGAGCGGGAGTGGCACTGCTAATCGCCGCCCTTTCGGCCAAGGGAACCAGCATTATCGACAACATCGACCAGATAGACCGGGGCTATCACAAAATTGATGAACGCCTTAGAGCCATTGGCGCAAACATCGAAAGAATCCAATAATTAATCTTTTAAGAAAAAACACTTTCACTATGCCAAAAACACGACTTCTTTTTATCATCGCCGGCTTGCTGATATTTTTCAGTGCTTATGCGCAAATACCCCGCGAATCAGGACTTCAAATCGGCAACATCCTCCCCGACATGACGCTAAATGATGTAAATGGCCAAGCCCAAAATATTGAAGCACTGAGAGGAAATATTGTCTTTGTTGATTTTTGGGCTTCGTGGTGTACTCCCTGCTGTCGCGAAAACCCGGTGATTGTTGAAACTTATCATCATTTTGCTGACAAAACTTTTAGGGATGCCGAAGGTTTCAAAATCTTTAGCATTTCGCTTGACAAAAATAAGGAAGACTGGCAAAAGGCCATTGCCGATGACAAGCTAAGCTGGAAAGAACACGTCAGCGACTTGCAAGGCTGGAGGTCGCAGGCAGCAAAAAAATACAACGTAAGAGCCATCCCGATGAATTATTTAATTGATCAAAACGGCGTGATTATCGCCAAAAACCTGCGTGGAGAGCAGTTGAAAAAAACGCTTGAAAACCTCCTGGCCAAATAGTCTTTGTCCATAAAGTTTCAAATAGGAAAATCTACGATTTCAGATTACCGATTTTAGATTTAAGATATTGGTGAAATTCAACACAATCTAAAATCTCCGATCCTTAATCGTCAATCTTAAATTAAAAGGTTGTTGACTTTGTAAACAGGCACAAGATAAGAACAATCTGATATCTAAAACTAAAAACTTTGAATCCATGTGCCAATATGTCGGGCTTTGCCCAATGGCAAATTATTTGCTAAGGCGGAGGTCAAAATATTTTTAATCTTATTAAAGTACTGGTTATTAATAAACTGAAAAATGACAGAAGAAAAAAATTATACAAGAGCATCGCAGAGCGAGGAAGAAGATAATGCCACAAAAGCAGACGAAGGTATGAAAGCAGACAACAAGTCGAAAAAGAATAGTAAAGCCTCAAAGAAAAAGCAATCCAAAGAGCAATTGCTCGAAGAAAAAGTGGGTGAATTAGAAGAAAACCTCGCTGAACTCAACGATAAATATTTGCGACTGTTTTCGGAGTTCGACAATTATCGCAAGCGCACCACCAGGGAGCGGCTCGAGCTGTTGGACACCGCTTCGCTGGATCTTGTCCGCGACCTGCTGCCCATACTCGATGACTTTGAGCGGGGCTTTAAGGCCAACGAAGCCAAGTCGGAAGAAGACCAGGCCAACGTAGAAGGCTTTACCCTAATTTTTAACAAACTCAAAGGCACCCTTAGCCGCCGAGGCCTGGAGCCAATGAAATCGATTGGGCAGCCCTTCGACACCGATTTTCACGAAGCAATAACAAATATTCCGGCACCTTCCGAAGATTTGAAAGGCAAAGTGGTGGATGAAATAGAAAAAGGATATATGCTTAAGGGCAAGGTAATTCGTTTTGCCAAAGTAGTAGTAGGGCAATAAGGCTCTATAAATTATCGAATTACAAGCAATACTTAAACCACCACCATGACCAAGAGAGATTTTTACGAAATACTTGAAGTTGGCAAAAATGCTGATGAAACGGAGCTAAAAAAGGCTTACCGCAAAAAGGCACTGCGCTATCACCCCGACAAGAACCCCGACAATGCCGAAGCCGAAGAAAAATTTAAGGAAGCCGCCGAAGCCTACGAGGTTCTCAAAGATCCCAACAAACGTCAACGTTACGACCGTTTTGGACACGAGGGCGTAAGAGGAGCAGCCGGCGGAGGCTACGGCGGGGGCATGTCGATGGATGATATTTTCTCGAACTTTGGGGATGTTTTCGGTAGTGCTTTTGGCGGTTTTGGCAGCGGCTTTGGCAGCGGTGCGCGACGGCGACAAGTCAATCGTGGTTCCAACCTGCGTGTTAAAGTAAAACTCAGCCTCCAGGAAATTGCCAATGGAGCAAAGAAAAAAATCAAAGTCAACAAATACATCAACTGCACCTCCTGCTCAGGCACTGGTGCTAAGGATGGATCTTCGTACAGCACGTGCAGCACCTGCCACGGATCAGGGCAAGTAACGCGCGTAACCAATACCTTTTTGGGACAAATGCAAACTACCTCCACCTGCCCCTCGTGCGGCGGCGAAGGGCAGACCATTACCCAAAAATGCACCACCTGTGGCGGCGATGGCATTACCCGTGGCGAAGAGGTGATAACCATCGAAATACCCGCAGGCGTAGCCGAAGGTATGCAACTGTCGGTGAGCGGAAAAGGTAATGCCGGCGCACGCGGTGGCATCAATGGCGATTTGATTGTACAAATTGAAGAACTGGAACACGATGAATTGGTGCGCGATGGCGACAATCTTATCTTCAATCAGTTTATCTCGTATAGCGAAGCTGCCCTTGGCCATGACATCAATGTGCCAACGCTGGACGGCGTTGCTAAAATAAAGATTGAAGCCGGTACGCAAAGTGGGAAAGTTCTTCGCCTTAAAAACAAAGGATTGCCACGCTTGCAGCAATATGGCAAAGGCGATTTGCTGGTAAATATCAGCGTGTGGACCCCGCAAAACCTTACCCGCGAAGAAAAAGATATACTCGAAAAATTAGCTAAATCACCCAGCTTTACGCCCAGCCCCACCAAAAGCCAGCGTAATATTTTTAGTAGGATGAAGGAGTATTTTCAGTAAAAATGGATGTTAATTTTCTGGATTGGCCAGTTCGGGATTTTAGTAGCAATTATTAAATTGCTTAAGTTAAATCATTTTTAGCTGAAAATAAAAAATTATTTGCTTTTTTACTTTCTACAAAAAGCCCTATCTTTGTCTTTATTAAAATTTTCATCATGAAAAAAATAATTGCGGTATTGTTTTTCACGAGTCTTGTTTTACAGGGCTTTACTCAAATACGCGATGTTCCATTTACATTAGACGATCGCGACCGTATCATGCGCACAGAGGAGCAAATAAAGGCAACAAACGAAAAAATTGAATCGCTCCGTAATGAAATAAATACCAAATTTGATGCGGTAGAAACCAAGATGGATGCTAAATTTGAGCCAATGTACTGGATATTAGGAACGATTATCTTAATCATGCTCTTTACGCTAGGGTACATAATCTGGGATAGACGCACAGCCTTGTATCCGGTGCAAGACAAAACCCGAAACCTTGAAGAACAGGTAAACAAACTTCTGCACCTTAGCCGCGAGCAAGCCAAACGAGACCCTGCCTTTGCCGAGATTTTAAAAATAGCCGGGCTTCTCTAAATCTTAACCACCTTAAAATACTCCACCTTCCTTCCCGCACTAAGCTGAACAAAATAAATACCCTCGGGCAAGGCAGCGGTATTTATTGTTTTGTAATGATGGCCGGCGTTTAAGATCGGTAGCTCCAATTCCATTATCATTTCACCCGAAAAAGTAAGCAGGCTAATCTTTGCTTGTACCGAATTTTCCAATTCAAAATTGATGGATAGCTGGTTACGGAATGGATTGGGATAGAAGGAAGCAGTCAGGAAGTTTTTATTCGAGAAATTTTCATCTACAGTAGTTACAAAATGCTGATTGCGGAAATAACTGAATACCCCGCTGTATTGTCCCAAAGTTAAATCGGGATCGCCATCGTTATCCAGATCAGCAAAAGCGGGCGCAGTATTTTGTTCGCCTTCAATTCCTGCCAGTATTTCCGTGTCCTCCACCCACGCGCCTTCGTTGTTCAAAAAACATTTCAGGTCGCCAAACAGGGTTCCGCACACCAAATCCCAATCTTCATCAAAATCTATATCAACGAGGGCGGGAACACAATTTGTTCCCACATCAATACCTCCAAAATACCCGGAAATCAAAAGCCAATCAGGGCTGGAGGCCGATCCCTGATTTTCGATATAATGAAGTTGTCCGTTTTCGCTACCAGCCACAATATCCAAATCACCATCCAAATCCAAATCAACAAAGGCCGGAGCCGACCAGCCGCCCAAGGATATGCCTTGCAAGGCATCGCTAATTAAAGTGAAGCCCTCACCGTTGTTTTGGTGGTAGTACAAATTTCCACTCAAATCGCCAACCACCGCATCAGGAAGCCCGTCGTTGTTGGCATCGCCAATGGCCACCGCGCTATAAATGGAATGCTTGAGCGAAACGAAGTAAGCATTTTCTTCGCTCCATGCCGGGCCAGAAGCGGTTCCCGTGTTTTCGTAGTATTTGATATCGCCCATTTGCGAACCGGTAAAAAGATCCAGATCGCCATCATCATCAAAATCGAAAAAGCAGGGATTGCTGGCTCCCCCGGCATCGAGTACGCCGCCAAAAAGGCTGGTATTCTCATTCCAGAATGGCGGCCCCGGCACTGCGGATTGCTCGAAGTAATGCAAGGGACCCGAAGCAGTGCCATAAATCATATCAGGTAAGCCGGTGGAAAGAAGGTCGGCAAGCAAGGGAGAATTCCAATAGGTTTCAAAACCGAGACCTGCAAAAAATTCCTCATCCAAATTCCAGCTTGCATTATTCACATCCCCATCATTACGATAAAAGGCGAAACCATGACTGTCCTTTCCAACGAGTAAATCCTGATCTTCATCACCATCCACATCGCCAAATACGGGGTAGGCATACAAACCCACATCGGCAATTTCGTAAGAATCATCCTCGGTAAATTGAGCTACAACGGCAGTTCCGCTATTCAGATAAATTTTTACCAGGCCGCTTTCGCTAAAGCCAAGCACCATATCTGCATCGCCATCATTATCCAAATCAGTAAAGTCGGGGATAGGATTTTGTCCAACCGCAAGCCCGGCAAAAAAGTTTTCGATCTTTGCAAACTCAGGAGTCTGGGCAATGCCAATATTCAGATAAAGATTTAAACCCGTAAATCCACCGCAAACAAAGTCGAGATCACCATCATCATCCAAATCATAAACCACACCTACTTCGGCATCCAGCGGTTCTACTACCAAAAACAAATCGACACCAGGGGCAAAGGCTGGCTCTGATATTGAACCGATATTTTCGAAATACATGGGCTGCTGATCGATACTGCCGAGAATTAGATCAAAATCACCATCACCATCCAGATCGCCAACACGCGGTTGCGAAAAGGGAAGGCTGGGAATTCCGCTGGGGTTAAAAATTACATCGTCCTGCAGCCAGGGCTGCGCAAGCAAAGTTGTGCTAAGGAATATCAAAGCTAAAATTGCGGTGGTCTTTTTCATCATGTTTTTGTTTTTAATGTTTGCAAATTTGTGAATTTCCGAAAATCAAATGCGTTTCAAAGGTAAGCAATCTATTTTAAAATTAGCGTCTGTCCATAAATTAGATACTTTGAATTGCCCCGGGTTTTAACCCGGGGGAAAATGAACTTGCCAATAGCTCCCCGCAATTTCGCAACGCCTGCGGCGTTGCGAAATTGCGGGGTTTTTCCTCTTTTCTATTTAATCCCCGCCCTAAAGGACGAGGCAATTCATAATTCAAATACCTTACTAAAAAGACAGACACTATTTGATGTGAAATGAATGCCCTATTTTTGATCCCTGTTTCATTTGTTCTTAGTACTTTTGATTTTTAATTATTAAAATCATGGATAATCAAAACCTACACTATCATAACCGGGGACTGGAAATCCCGCGTATATTTTTCGATTCGATAAGCGGCAAGCCATTTCAAACTTGCCAGGTATGTGAAAAACAGTTACTCGACACCAACGCCAGCTATATTATCGAAAAGGTGTTTCGCAAGAATCCGCACAACGAAAAAATTGAATCCCTGTTTGAATATGCCATCTGTTTTGATTGCGCAATGAAATTAACGCAAAGTTACTCGAAGGAATCGAAGGAAAACCTGGAAAGATATTTCAGGGAGAATGTAGAAGAAAATATGCAGCAGATGAAACAGCCACGGCTGGATACTGAGGGCGATGTTTACGAACAGCTTTCGCATTGCGCTATAACAGGGCGGGCGGTAAACGAGCTGGATGAATATCAGATTGTTGGTCAGTTCAACGGTAGCTACCTCAACCCACAAATGGCTCCTTTTATGATGGGTAACGGAAGCATGGATGAGGTGCAGGATTTGCTATCGGCAAAAACACTGGACGAAATCGATGACTTTACCGGGAAATATCTAACCGGCCCACCCGAGTTCCGCGACTATTTCAAGGCTCCCAAACGAAGACCTATTTTGGTGTAACATTGTATTTTAATATTTTTTTTTGCTAGACCAAAATCTTGTCTATTTTTGTAACCAATGTATAAGCTTTAACAACTTGGTTATATGAAGGATTATTTATCGTTATCAGAAACTGCCGAACTCGTAGGCAAAAGCAAGGAAACATTGAGGAGGTGGGATAAGGAAGGGATATTAAATGCTGTCCGCGAGCCCGTTTCAAATTATCGTGTTTATAAAAAGGAAGATGTTCAAACATTGTTCGGTTCACTTTTGGATGACGATTTTGAAGATGAAATTTCGAATTATAACGAAGCCTTGCACGAATACAAAGTTATCGAGCTTTTTGCCGGGGCTGGTGGCTTAGCGGTTGGATTAGAAAAGGCGGGCTTAAAATGTGCAGCCTTAAACGAAATTGACAAATGGGCGTGCGAAACACTGCGGAAAAACCGTCCGGGCTGGAATATTTTAGAAGGCGATGTTAAAGATTTCAGTTTTCATGAATTCAAAGATAAAGTTGATGTAGTTACCGGTGGTTTCCCTTGTCAGGCATTTAGCTATGCCGGAAAAAAATTGGGTCTGGATGATGCAAGGGGTACACTTTTTTATGAATTCGCCCGCGTTGTGCAAGAAGTAAAGCCTGCAATATGTATTGGCGAAAATGTAAGAGGCCTGTTGAGTCATGAGAAGGGGAAAACTTTACAGGGCATGATTTCAATTCTTAACGAAATTGGATACAATGTTGTCCCTGTGCAAGTATTGAAAGCCGTTAGATACAAAGTCCCTCAAAAACGTGAGCGGCTATTTCTTATCGGTGTCCGCAAGGATATTTCGGTTACTTATCATTATCCCAAGCCACACAACAAGATCTATACCCTTGAAGATGCACTGAAAAAAGGGAAACTCTACAAAACTGATGTACCCAAATCTGAGGGCTCGAAATATCCTGAATCAAAGAAAATAGTTTTGGATATGATACCACCAAAGGGATATTGGCGTGATTTGCCTGTGGATGTTCAAAAAATATACATGGGCGGCAGTTTTTATCTTGGTGGTGGCAAAACGGGCATGGCAAGAAGAATAGCCTGGGACGAACCCTCATTAACATTAACATGTAGTCCTGCCCAAAAGCAAACCGAGCGATGCCACCCCGATGAAACAAGACCTTTTACTGTTCGCGAATATGCACGAATTCAAACCTTTCCTGATGATTGGGAATTTGTCGGATCGATAGCTCAACAATACAAACAGATTGGGAATGCAGTGCCTGTTAATCTTGCTCAGGAAGTTGCATATACTGTTATCAAATTTTTGAACGATTATTATAGCTTGTCAAAACCCAAATAGTAGCTAAAATTATCAAAACTTATTTGGCCGAAAACCGTCCTGCCGCTTTTCCTGGCTTCTTCCTCAATCTCAGTGAGCGCAGAATTGTCCGGGCTTTGTTTTGATTTTTTCTGTTCGAATAAAAAAATCCTGTATGGCAAGAGGCAAAACCTTAAACAGATCGAATAAGGCTGTTTCATATCCTGTAAGAAGAAAGTAGAATTGATCGCCCGAAATTTTGTAAACCCTGCTATGGCTGTATTCTTTCCCATTAATTTCGCCAAACCATTTTTCGCTGAAACTGCTTTTGGCTAAGATTTGAACCCAATAGCACCTGGCTTGCTTGAAAGTGTCAGCATAGTGCGCCAATTTTTGAAACAAACTTTCTGCTGCACTGCTATTCATGGTGTTGTGTTTATTCTTGATGTCGGCGAATAATGTATCATCATTGGCTTTGATGTCGAAACCGCTCAAGGTTCCACGTTCAAAGCCTTCGACCCCACCGAGGATTTGCTCATGAAAAGTCCCGATGGCGTTATTAATAGATTTGTCAATTTGCCGCAAAATTTCTATTTCAATTACACTTTTTTCACCAAGCTCATTAAATTTTGTATCAAAGGTAAGTTTGAAAGTGTCAATTTTATTGCAATAAAATTTCTTCCTACAGATATTTGCTTTTGCCTTTGTATAAGAACTGTACAAATTACTGATGCAATTCAATAGATGCTCGTCCGAGATATAGCTGAGGTATTTGTTTGCCATACTTTTATCTTTCAACAACAAAGATTATTTAATAACAATTATAGATGACCATCAATGACTTCTAATCACGCGCGTAGCGCAAATGCCATCCGAGCGCAGCATGGATAAATTGCGCGCGAAGCGCAAATGACTAATAATTACGCCGAGCGCAGCGAGGCATTTTATTCTATCCCCGCAAAGTGTTTCATAAATTGTACACGCTCGTAAACAGCGGCGTTGTCGGCTTCTTTAAGGCTCAGCTTGCCAATAAAATCATCGGTGGTTTTAAATTGATGTTTGTCCATCCATGAATCGAGAAAGCTGGTCATCTTGCCAATTTGCTCAAAACCATTTTTGTACAGCGTAGAGGCTACCTGCACAGCTTTGGCTCCGGCCAGCAACTGCTTTACTACAGCTTCGCCATCATGAACGCCGGTGGAAGCGGCAATATCGCAATGCAATTTATCCGAGAGCATGGCAACCCAGCGCAGCGAGGTGGCCAACTCGTCAGGACTGCTGAAAACGTTAGAGGAAGTTACCTCCATTTTATTAATATCAATATCGGGCGAAAAGAAACGATTAAAAAGCACCATGCCGGCAATGCCCGTCCACGAGAGTTTGAGTGCTGTTTTGGCCAGGCTCGAAAAATAGTAACTGATTTTTACAGCCACAGGGATAGAAACCTGGCGCATAACTTCCATTACGATGTCGAAATAAACCTGCTCGTTTTGTTCTGAGTCTCTTTTGGTATCGGATGGAAGGATAAAAATATTCAGCTCCAGGCCATCGGCTCCGGCGGCTTCCATGCGTTTGGCAAAGCTAATCCACTCGGAGGCCGACAAGCAATTAACGCTGGCGATAATCGGAATGGTAACTTTCTTCTTGCCGTCTTCGATCAGTTTTAAATAATCGCCCAGGTCTTTTTCGCGGGTGTAATGCCCGATGTAATCTTCGGCTTCGGGATAAACGTAGGACTCGGCATTTTCGCTGTGCTTCATAGCCTTACTAACCTGATGCGTGATTTGCTCCTCGAAGAGGGATTTCAAAACCACCGCAGCCGCGCCATTTTGTTCGAGCTTGACAAGATTTTCAACACTTTTGCATAAACCGGAACTACCGGCGATAATCGGGTTTTTGAGTTTAAAACCCATATAGTTGGTACTTAGGTCTGCCATAATAATTTCAGGTATTAGATTTACAAGATGTTGCGCTAATATTTAGCAAACAAAAATAGTTAATCCTGTAAAACCGTATTGCTTTTGCTACTTAACATAGCTAATTTGTATTGAAAATAAATAAACAAGTGATGTAAATATTTATCTTTGGCGCGAATTGTTAAAATTTATAATTATGAAAAACATTCTCTTTCTTATTTTTGTAGTCGCACTTACACTAGGCTACATCTCATGCAAAGATGCCGTGGAGGATACCATCGATTGCTCCATCGAATCGGCCTTTCTATCATTCAAGGCAGAAGTGGACACCGGAAATATTCGTTTGATTCATTTTACCTTTATCAATGGCGATACTATCGGCAATCGTTTTACCCTCGACAACTCCATAAATTGGGAGTTTGGCGATGGCATCGAGGAAACCAGCACGGGGCTTGAAATCTCGCACACCTTCGCTGCACAAGGCATCTACGAAGCTAAGGCTCATTATACCCTACGCAATGGCGATGCAAGCTGCACCAGCTATAAAGAAAAAACATTGAGCATCGAATAATAGACCAAGCAAACGTGATAATTCCCAAAACATCCTTATCCAAATTTAAAAACCAGGGATCACTTCTGGCAATAATTTTTGTCTTAATCCTCGTTATGTGGATTAATTTCAAAACTACACCATGGAACAAAGAACACCAGGTGATCGCCAGCGATGTATGTCAGTATTACTCCTATTTGCCGGCCATTTTTATTTATGATGATATTAAGCTCACTTTTTTAAAAAAAGACCATAGTTTGCTGGGTCCCAATTTTTACCCCTCGCCATCACCTATCGGCGTTTTCGGCATCATTTCTACGTATGGTGTAGGATTACTATATTCACCTTTCTTTTTTGCAGCACATGCTTATGCACTGATGTCCGATTATCCGGCCAACGGCCTTTCGGTACCCTACAAATTTATGTTACAGTGGAGCAGTTGGTTTTATTTATGGATGGCACTATTGCTAATGCGAAAGTTATTGAAAAAATATTTCGCTGACCGCGTTGTAGCACTGGTCATCATAACCACGGTTATAAGCACCAATTTGCTGTGGTATGTTACTGGTGAAGCAGCCATGTCGCACCTGTTCAGCTTTTTCTTAATCACGGCTTATCTTTTTCTTGTCGATCGCTGGCTCGAAAAACCCACGGCAAAAAATACAATTTTACTCGGGCTGACTGCTGGGCTTATTTCGTTGATCCGCCCAACCAATGCCATCATTGGCATCCTGCCAATTTTATGGAAAATTACAAACTGGCAAGAATTGAAAACCCGATTCGCCTTCTTTCTCAAAAATGCAAATCTCATACTCCTAATGCTAGCTATGGCTTTGCTTATCTGGCTTCCGCAGATGTACTACTGGAAAATCATTTCGGGATCCTGGCTTTATTACAGCTACCCCGACAACCAGGGGTTTTTCTTCAACAATCCACAACTCTTCAATAACCTGTTCTCGTGGCGTAAGGGCTGGCTTATTTACCTACCGGTAATGGGCTTGATGCTCGTAGGTATTGGCTTGCTTTACAAGGTAAAAAAACAATTTTTCTGGCCCTTGCTCCTGTACTTCCTCTTAGCCTGGTACGTTTTATCATCTTGGTGGAGTTGGTGGTATGGCGGAGGTTTCAGCATCAGGCCTTATGTAGATTCCTTAGGGATTTTTTCGTTCGGACTTGCAGGGTTTCTTACCTGGACATTCAAACAGCGATTGGCTTTAAAAATTATACTCTTCGCAGTATTTGCCATTACCTTTTGGAACGGAGCACACAACAATGCCCGCTTTGCTAATCATTCCATACATTTCGACAGTAATACGAAGAGCACCTATCTCGATGGATTTTTTCATATAAAGATGCAGCCGGGATTTTATAAAACCTTGGAAAAACCCGATTATAATATGGCACGCAAGGGAATTTATCGCATCGAAGGAAAGGAAGCAGATAGCTCAGGAAATTGATTTTTTAATTTTTTTGAATAATTTTTGGGTGTCGCTGCGAATGATACTCAAAGGAATGGGCGATATCATCCAGAACACTAAACCAACCAAACCTCCCCACACAAAGAAGGTAAGAAACTGCAAGAGCGAAAAACTCAAGGCGGTTTCGGGGCTGATATTATAAAATGCCAGCAAAAATACCAGCCCGGCCTCGCGGGTGCCAAAACCCGCAACCGAAATAGGTAAAAGTAAAAGTAGTCCTATCAAGCTAATGATAAAGCCGGTTTCCAAAATGGGAATCTGTATTTGCACAGCTAAAAACAAGATTTGAATACCGGCAAAATAAATGGCATAAGCAAGTCCGGTAAGCAACCACGCACCTGCATTATGGGCAGAAAGCATTTGGCTAAAGCAAGTCTGCACAAAAACGAGCATGGCATTGCGGGCAGGGTATTTTTTCAATATCCAATTTAAAAGCAAATTTGCAGAAACAAGTCCAACGATCAAAAATATCAAGACAAACAACAAAATAAGGCCAGTTGCCATTTCCCCGAAAGGGGCAAAAAAGAAAACCAATCCCGACAATCCAAACCACAAAAGGAAAAACATGTCGAACAGGCGATCGAGTACCACGGTGGCAAAGGCCGGAAGCACTTCGATGTGCGGCTGATCCTTGCGCAGATTATACACTTTGAGCAACTCGCCCAGCCGACCCGGCGTTACCACCCCCAGGCTATACGAGGCAAAATACGCACTAAGGGCAGCCATGAATCCATAGCGATAACCCTGTGCCGCAATGATGGCCTTCCAACGCAAACTCTTAATACCCAAAACCAAAATTACCACCGGCAAAGCCAACAAGAGCCAGCCCAAGTTAATATCTTTCCATGTCGCGGTAAACTCCTGACTATTAAAATCGATATTAGCAAAAAGTAAATAAAGAATAAGTAGTGAAGATATGATTTTTAAGCTGGTTGAAAGATATTTTTTCATCATCCCAGGTTTTGGCGTTTGATGCTGCTTGTGGAGCTTTTCCATGCGGTGCGTGCCCGCTCGAAAAGCTTGCCGATAAAACCCGGGGGAAACTGCTCAACCGTCCAACGGGCAAATCCGGTGCGCATGAGCACAAACATCGAACTGATAATTATTTCCATAAAATATCGGCTAAAGCCAAAACCTTTGAGGGTATAACCGTAATCGGGAATGCTCCTCCCGACCAGCTTACGGAATTTTATGCGGATAAAACCGCCCCGCTTTTTGAAATCGTAGCCGTGGCTGTGCATGGTTATGGCTTCTTCTTCAGATATTGCATCCATCTTTAGCCAGCCATCCTTATGCATGGCATCCAAAATTTGCTGCCCCTGGGGCGAGCGGCTGACAATCATCGAGAAACCCTTGCCGCGCTCCTCGTAAACCGGAGCCCAGGCATCGCCGCCGCTAATATCGGTAAACTCGTTGGTGAAATCGGTGCAGTAGAGGCTGTTTTGTAAAACATGAAAAGGTATAAGATAATTAGCGTGGAACTTTTTTAGCTCGATCACCCTTCCCGATTCCATTTCGATGCGCATGTTGCCCGGCCATTCACCGTAGCGGAAATAGAGTTTTTTTATTTGGGTATAATCGTATTCCCTGTAGGTTTTAAGGAAACTGCGTATGGAAGAAAAATAAAGCGTGTTGCCATAAAAAGGCCCAAAGAGGTATTTAATATTTTTTACCGCCGGGTCGTTTGCTTTTTGGAGTTTTCGAATCGACTGCACCTGGGGCGGAATACCCACGTAAGCCAGCCGACCTTCAAACTTTTGGATTTGGGGCAGTATCTCGTTAACGGAGCTGATGGTATATTTGCTCTGGGCGGCTTCCATAATCTCATCGCGGGTGGTGGCGATAAAGGCTTCGCTAAGCCAGGGCTTTTGATGCGACATGCGCAGGGTAACTACGCCATCAATTTTTTTGCATTCGAGCAAATAAATCAAAATGGCCGAAAGAATGCCGCCGCTTGCCGCGTTGCGCCGGACATCTTCATCCACGGCATAACCGATATAGATATTTTGATAGGCACCGGTATATTCGTGAAAATGGGGAGCCTTCGGGTAGAAATGTCGGCGGTATTCCACAAAGTCGAAATCTTTGCCCGAGCAGGCCTGCCACATCCGGTCGGCACTGGCATCGTCAATTTCGGCAATCGCCCGTGGCAGATATTTGCCCTCGCGTTTCTCGAAAACAATCTTGCCTTCCGACAAACCCACACACGAGCCGCAGCGGTTGCACAGCTCCGAGCGCATAACTTTTTTTAACTTATCAATACTTTTCGCAGACATAAAACTGACGTATTCCAAGTTCAGAAACAAAGGTATTTTGAAGTTTTGAAATAAGGCTTTCGCCCCAGTTCCGGAAAGCGGCAGGGCCTACCGGAAAAAGCACTGTCCCCTTGTGATGGAGCAATTTCCATCGGGTTTTCTCAAACATAATTTTAACCTCCCGCGAAGACAAAAACCGATGCGGTCCTTCACCATGACCTCCGAAAAGCGCGGTAAAAACCTTGTAGGGAATTTCGCTGGTAGCAGGCGGGCAGCTAAGCACCAAACGTGTATTGGGTTTGGAAACACGGTGCATCTCTTGTAAAAAACGAATGGGATCGGCCACATGCTCGAGGGTTTCGAGCGAAACCACACGGTCGAAGCTGGCATCCTGAAAAGGCAATTCGGAATAGGTAGCAATTTTTATCTGCTCAACGTGCGGGCGTACTTTTTGAGCTTCGCGCATCAGCCCTGCTGAAATTTCGGCATTCACCACCGCTGCATCGGGCATGGCCTTTTTGATATAATCATCGGCCTCGCAATCGCGGCTGGTGATATTCAAAATTTTAAGCCCTGCGGCAGGAACCAGGTGTTTTACCGTTTCGCTAAAGCGCTGGTCGTGGGCTCCTTTTACCTTGTTGTTTTCGCTGATATATATCGAAGCCACATTGTCCCAGTGGGCTTCCACATCCTCGTCTTCCCATGATTGACGGTGATTATTTTTCTGCCAGGCCTTCATATTTATCTTTTAATGCGGTTGAGCATGGCGATTTGGTCGGCCAGCAAGCCGATAAAAAACATCATCGTACCAAAAACAAGGATGATGATGGCACTGTTGGGAAAGCGGTTGGCGATAAAATAGCCTGCCACACCCCAGGCCAAACCCAGGAAACTGAAGATGATACTGGCGGGGAAAAATATTTTTAAAGGGTTAAAAAGCATGATGATACGAAAGAGCAGCAGCATTGTTTTGGAGCCGTCTTTCACCATTTTCACATTGCTTTTGCGCCCGATACGTTCTTCAACTTTTATTGGGAAGGTTCCGATTGTGTAACCCTCTTTGAGGAAGGCAAGGGTGGAAGTGGTGGAAAGCGAAAAACCGTTGGGCATCAGGTGGAGCATCTCCTGGATCAATTTTTTGTCGAAACCGCGAAAGCCTGAATTGTAATCGGGCAGCGGCTGCTCCACCAAAAACTCGCCTACCTTGCGGATAAGGTTTTTGCCTGCCTGCCTGCGCTTTACCTGAAACGACTGGTCATCGCGTTCACCAATCACCATGTCGTACTCGTCCAGCATACCGATAAGCTGGTCGATGTAGCCGGGGTCGTGCTGGCCGTCGCTGTCGAGGATAATCACCTTGTCACCGCTGGCTTTGCGTATGCCCGTCTTCAGCGCAGCACCATAGCCCTTGTTTACATTGTGATTGTATAGCTTTACAGGATATTCACGGATGATGTCGGCGGTACCATCGGTGGAGCCATCGTTGATGTAAATCAACTCGTGCTTCTCGTGGTAGCCAAGCTCAATAAATTTCTCCAGGCCATAGCGGATGGCATCTTCCTCGTTGTATGCAGGGACAATAATCGAAATATTCATAGGACAAATGTGTCATTAAAAAAACAGGCCGCAAAAATACGAAAAATTGAGGGGCGGGATAGATTATGGATAGTGCTATTTTTAAACATTAATAGAAAAGATTTCCTGAGAACAACCAGCCTTAGCTTATTTTTTGGGATGGAAAATAAGGTAAGGTTAATGGTGCGTTGGGCTCAGGTTTTCTATGAAGGTTTTTGGTGATTGTAAACTTCAATATTCAGCGGTTCGATATTGCTATTTTTTTAACGCTTCTATCCCGTAATTAAGGAAATAGAAAGATAAACCTCGACATTCTTTCGTCCGCAGGACAAAGAATCGTCAAAAAGATCTCAGATGTTCGATGTTTACCCCCACATCTAAAATCTGACATCGTACATCTGACATCTGACCTCAAAAAAGTTCGGGATAATAAAAAGAGGCAGGAAAATCATCCTGCCTCTTTTAATAATCGAAATACTATTTAATAAACACTTTTATTACAAGCCAAAAGCCGCTTTGATTTTATCAACATAATCCAACTTTTCCCACATAAAGAATTCAACTTCCTTGTATATTTTTTCTATACCACCGGTAATTTCTTTAAAAGTATCCTGATCTTCGTAAAACACTTCTACTTTTTTGGTGAAAGGATCACGACCAAAATGGCCATACGAAGCGGTGGGAAGATAGATGGGGTTTTTCAGTCCGAAGCGTTTTAAAATTGCGTAGGGGCGCATATCGAAAATCGCATTCACCTTAGTGGCAATTTCACTGTCTTTCATCGGTTTTCCATCGGCACCTTGTACTTTAGTGGTGCCAAAGGTATTGAGGAACAAGCCTACGGGTTTGGCTACACCGATGGCATAAGCCACCTGCACCATCACCTCATCAGCCACACCTGCAGCCACCAGGTTTTTGGCAATGTGCCGCGCAGCGTAAGCCGCCGAGCGATCCACCTTCGAGGGGTCTTTGCCCGAGAAAGCTCCACCGCCGTGCGCTCCCTTTCCACCATAGGTATCCACGATAATTTTGCGTCCGGTAAGGCCGGTATCGCCATGAGGACCGCCGATAACAAATTTCCCGGTGGGATTTACATGCAGCGTATAATCGTCCTTGAAGAGCTTTTTGAAATCATCAGGAATTTCTTTAATAACCCGGGGAATCAAAATATTTTGCACATCGCTTTTTATTTTTGCAAGCATCGCATCATCGTCTTTATCAAAGGCATCGTGCTGGGTAGAAACCACGATGGTGTCGATGCGAATGGGTTTGTTGTCATCGTCGTACTCAACGGTAACCTGCGATTTGGAATCGGGGGCAAGATATTGCATTTCGTTTCCTTCGCGACGGATGGCTGCAAGTTGTTGCATCAGGATGTGAGCCAACTCGATGGGCAGGGGCATGTAATTATCCATTTCGTTGCAGGCATAGCCAAACATCATCCCCTGGTCACCGGCACCCATGTCTTCTTCGCGTTCGCGCACCACACCCTGATTGATGTCGCCCGACTGCTCGTGGATGGCCGAAATAACGCCGCAGGATTCGCCATCAAAACGATACGACTGCTTGGTGTAGCCAATATGATTAATTATTTTGCGTGCAGTTTCCTGCACGTCAACATAGCCGGTGGTTTTTACTTCGCCACTCAACAAAACCAAACCTGTGGTAACCAGTGTTTCGCAGGCCACTTTCGATTCTTTGTCGTGCGATAGAAAGGAATCGACCAGGGCATCAGAAATTTGATCGGCCACTTTATCGGGATGGCCTTCTGACACCGATTCGGAGGTGAATAAATAACTCATAATTAAAAGATTTTTAATTTAACAATCAAATAAAGTGTGGGAAGTATTGATGATTGAAGGATGGTAAAACGCATTGTTTTAGCATTTTTTTTAAATGGTTGCAATCAATCAAATCTTTCCATTTTCGCAAGCCATAATGATTTCGGCAAATGCGCGGCAAAAATAAAGTTTTTTTATGAATGCCCGAATAAAAATTAGTATTTCGGCTCTATGTCTAAAAATGACAGGTGGTTGTGGGTTTTAATTCTTGAGTTGTGAAAAAAATAAAAATAGATTTATCCTTTCAGTCGAAATGACACTGCCGAAGCGGACGGGGGGGTGAGAGAATGTGGGCGCTTCGCGCCCACATTCTCTCACCCCATTCACCACCCGGGACTTTGTCATTTCGATGCCGCACCTGCGGCAGGAGAAATCTATTTGCAAATTTCCGCAAAGACGGGATTTCCCCCATGGATAAGGGCAGGGGCAGGCAGCTTCACTCAACATTAATAAAATATCGTAAGCAAAAACTCAAGATTTGCTTGTAAAATCCTGGAATATCTGTTCGAGACTTCTTTCCTTTTTTTGTAGCGAGAGCACGGTAAGCTGTTTTGCAACAGCCCATCTAAAAATCTCCTGCCGCATGTCCCGGTCGGCAGGGCTGGTGATAAGCCAAACACGGTTGCCTGCCTTTTGTACTTGCTTCACGCCATCCAGCTTTTCCAGGGTGGCCTGCTCCACATCTTCTTTAAACTCCACCAACATGACTTCATCGTTTTGCTGCAACAAATGAAGGTTCCCGGTATTTTCATCGGCCACTATCCTGCCCTTGTTGATGATCACAGCCCGGTCGCAAATCGCTTCCACCTCCTGCATGATGTGGGTAGAAAGCAGGACGGTTTTTTCGCTGCCGATGGTTTTGATCAAATTGCGGATTTCGACCAACTGGTTGGGGTCAAGCCCCGAGGTAGGCTCGTCGAGGATTAAAACTTTGGGATCGTGGATTAATGCCTGAGCCAAGCCAACGCGCTGTTTGAAGCCCTTGGATAGTGCACCAATCTTTTTTTTCATTTCAGGCTCCAGCCCTGTAAGTCCGATGATTTCGGAAACCCGGTTTTTTAGTTTTTTAATTTTATAAAGTCCACCAGCAAACTCGAGGTATTCGCGTACATACATCTCATAATAAAGCGGATTGTTTTCGGGCAGATAGCCCACGATGCGGCGGATTTGGAGCGAATCATCGAAAATATCCAAGCCATTAATTTGGGCACTGCCAATGCTGGGTGGGATAAAGCCCGTTAGAATTTTCATCAGCGTGGTTTTGCCGGCTCCGTTGGGCCCCAACAAGCCAACAATATGTCCCGCCGAAATATCGAGAGACAGATCATCCAATGCTTTTTGCTGATCGTAAATCTTAGAAATGGCATTTACCTTTATCGACATAAAATTTAAATTGGAGGTGAAACATCAGGGAAACACAAAAAAAAAGAGATTATTTTACTTTTAACGTAGAATAATCTCTTGGCATAAAAAGCGGTAAGCCTAACTGTTGAGCATCACGGGCATCACCAGCATTAGGATATCTTCGGCTTGTTGTTCTTCGAGTTCGATGGGATGAATCAATCCGGCACGATTGGGCTGCGACATTTCGATGAGTACTTCCTTGGTCGAAATATTGCTAAGCATCTCCTGCATAAAACGGGAGTTAAAACCAATCTCGAGGTCTTCGCCGTTGTAGTTGCAGTTGATGGTCTCGACAGCCTCGTTGGAGTAGTCGATATCTTCGGCAGAGAGCTCCAGATGTTGCCCCGAGATATTAAAACGAATCTGATGGGTGGACTGGTTAGCAAAGAGCGACACCCTACGGATGGTGTTCAGAAGCAAGGAACGTTCGACCTGGAGCTTGTTTGGATTTTCGGCGGGGATTACCGCACGATAGTTGGGATAATTGCCCACGATGAGCTTGCAAAGCAATTGCACGTTACCAAAGCCAAAGAAGGCATTTTTGTCGTTGTATTCCACCTTAACATTTCCATCTTCGTTGGCCAAAATATTTTTGATTTGATTCAACGGTTTGGTGGGTAAAATGATAGAATCCTCGCGTTGCGGTTTGATATCATTTCGTGAATATCGCACCAGCTTGTGGGCATCGGTGGCCACAAACGAGATAGAATCCTCGGTCATTTCCATAAGCACACCGGCCATTACCGGACGCAGCTCATCGTTGCCAGCAGCAAACACGGTTTTGCTGATGGCTTCGGCCAAAACATCGGTACTTACCTCAAATTCGTTTCCATCATCGATAACAGGCGTTTCGGGAAACTCGTTTCCATTATGGCCGCTAAGCTTGTATTTACCTTCGCCGCAGGTCATCTCGATATTAAAATTTTCGTTGTTGATGGCAAAAGTAACCGGCACATCACCAAAAGTTTTCAGGGTGTCGATAAGAATACGGGCAGGAATAGCCACCTTGCCTTCTTCCTCGCTCAGGGTAAGCGTAAGCATCACCGACATCGTAGTTTCAAGGTCGGAAGCAGTAACGTTAAGCACATTTTCGCGAATCTCGAAAAGAAAATCATCGAGGATAGGAAGCGTGTTATTTGAACTCACAACACCACCAATGGCCTGGAGATTTTTTAATAGTAAAGCACTCGATACTATAAACTTCATTTTCTATGTTATTTTAATGATTTGTTGCAATTGATAAAGCCAAACTGGCATCGAAAATAAAAGGGAGCGAATGTACAAACTTTTTTCATCATTCTTACAAAATTGCTCTGCTGATTCAAAAAAACACTCAATTTTTTGAGGAGACAAAATTAATATTTTCGATTGATCCGGCCATTTAAAAAGTGATTTTGGCTTCGTAGATTTTTCGTTACCTTTGTTTCCTGTCGTTAAATTTTTTATTCGTTATGAAAAAAGCAAACAAAATATCTCAGTTAAACGAGCCTCAAACAGCCTACAACGCCCCGCTGAACGCCGAAGAAATATGGAAATTGTTTCGGGAAACGGATAAGAAATTTCAGGAAACGGATAAACAATTTAAAGAAACGGATAAGAAGATAAAAGATCTTACTTATTTGTTTACCAGCCAGTGGGGAAAACTGGTTGAATCGTTGGTAGAGGGCGATTTGATACGATTGCTCAACGAGCGAGGAATCACAGTGCAAAGAACGCTCACCAACGTTGAAGGGAACTACAAGGGAACAGACTACGAATTTGATATTATTGCCATTAACGGGAAGACCATAGTAATTGTTGAAGTAAAAACCACACTAAGGCCACAATTTGTGAAAAAATTTATTGATAAACTAAAAAATGCCAAAATCTGGATGCACGAGTACAAAGATATGAATGTAATTGGCGCAATGGCCTACCTGAATGTTACCGGAGGCAGCCGCACGATGGCTATAAAAAAAGGCTTGCTTGTAATACGTGCCACAGGCAATAGTGCTTCGATTGTGAACGACCCGGACTTTGAACCCCGCAAATTTTAAAAACACCCTTTTCTTACTTTTTCTTCTTTAGCGAAAACTCCGATTCGGTGCCCTGCCTGAGCCGGGAGATATTTTTGCGATGGGTGAGTGGAACAAAAACACCAACAAATACTGCCAAAATAATCAGAGGTAAGGAATGCGGATTAAAAAGAAAAATAACGATAAAGGGAAAACTAACGGAACCACTTATCGAGCCCAGTGATACATATTTGGTGATAATTAGAACCAAAATAAAAATGCCCAAAACTACCAACACCGCCAAAGGATATAAGGCAATGCCCACGCCCAGCAGGGTGGCAATACCCTTGCCTCCTTTGAAACCCGCAAACAGCGGAAAGACATGTCCAAAAACTGCAGCTGCAGCACTAGCGATTAGATAGAAATCGCTTTGGTTTTGACTAAAGAAAGCCGGAACGAAAAAACCAGCCAGATATACTGCCAGCCATCCTTTAAAAACATCAAAAATCAAAACAGGCACACCCGCTTTAGCTCCCAAAACACGAATGGTATTGGTGGCTCCGGCATTGCCACTGCCCTGGGTGCGCACATCGATACCATAAAGCGATCGCCCAAGCCACACCGCCGAAGGGACGCTTCCCAAAAGATAGGCCAGCACAATTCCCAAAATCATCATTAATATTTCCATGGTTTATTCTTCCTCATCGTTTTCGTTGAACTCTTGTTGACGCATAGCTCGCAAAAATCGGTTTTTTTTCTGGTTTGTCGAAATGATATAGCGATAGGCTACCTCGCCCTTGTCCGCCTCCCCCTTGCGTTTTTTGGCATCGATGTCGGCCAATATCCGGTTGTACTCATTTTTGCCAGCTATGCTCTGCATCAAATTACCGCTATGATTAAAGAAGTACCAGTTGCGCCGGTCGATCTCAAGGTACAACTGAAAAATATCTCCACTACGTTTGCGTACAATTTCCAGATAACCCTCGAAGTATTTATTGATGGTTTTCCCTCCCAGGATGCCAATGCCTATTTTGCCCACAGAAATATACGAGCGACTATCGGGATGATAAACCAAAGAGACATCCGAGATAACCAGGTTTTTATTTAAGGCTTCCGGTATTTCATTCACCGCTCCAAAAGTATTCAGCTCATAAACATATTCGGTGGCAACTTCTTCGCCCAGCATCAGGCGGTAAGCGATGTTAGACACCGGGTTTTCGATTTCGACAGCTTCGGTACTGGCTTTCGCCAAATCGCTAGCCATATTTTCGAGGGCTTCATCGCTAAAGAAAAAATCGAGGGTGATAAATGCCCGGAAAACCGTAGAATCGGGGATGATAAAATGTTGTGCCTGACCAAAAGCCGCCATACTAACCTGGCCGAAATCGGTGCCAAAGTCGATGACTCCCGAAGCATCAATGGTGCAATCTTCGGTGTGCAGGCTCATGGATGGCCACTTTGGGTTTTCTCCATCCCCCTTTGCCAGATCTGCCGCAGCACCGATAATAAAAGTTTGTCCCTTGTCGCGGGTTTTCAAGATGCCATCCACCGTCATCATCAGCTTGTCGCTGTAATAGGCTTTGCGCGATAAAAAAGCAGGATAAATCCTGTTTTCTTCGTTGGAATGGAAAATGCCGGCATAAATATCTTTCTCCCCAAACTCCTCAAGCTCACCAGGCACCGGGAAGGCCAGGCTGTCGTTGTCAATCGGACCGCTAAAACTTACCCAACGCGAAAGGGCTGTATCGCAATCCTGAACAATTTTGAAAGCTCCATCGAATTGCAATTGCGGTAGGCCCGCCTCCAGTCTAACCTTTCCCTGGTAGGCAAAACGAGGGCTGAACATAAAACTTTGCTCGGGAGCAATAGTACCCTCGGCGATGGTTTGGTAAGAAGTATCCACCCTGATATCGTCAAACTCGATGGTTTGAATATCGCCCACCTGATTTTGGTAGGCATAAAATCCGGATGCCTTGTAGGAATATCTCGATTCGATACTTACCACCGCATTAGTGATGCGATGATTTTTGTTGGCGGTGTCGGCAATTATGGTGGCATCGAGCAAGGGAGCAATTTCAGCATTGGGTTCTATGGTAACTTTCCCATCGCCGGGAAAAATAGCCGCATCGGCCACTTTTATCACAGCCACACCACGGGCACTAAGGCTGGTATCGGCAATGTTAAAGGTGGCTTCGGGGGCATAAAAAAACAGTGAATCCTGTAAGGGATGCAGGGAGGTGAAGCGGCCACCGGCAGGCCTTATATCAATCAATGCTTCGAGGGCAACATTTTCGCCGGGGCTATTTCCATTATCATCATAATTTTTCAAAACAATCTCGTTGCGGTCGATGTACCAGTCAAACTCATCCATCGCGGCGTGGTATCGACTTAATGGAAATTCGATACCGGCACTATCACTCAGCGATTTAAAATTACCCGTATTTTCTGCCAGATCAACGTTGGCCGAAAACTTATCCGAGACAAAAGCCAGACTTTCCTCGTTCAGGTTTTTAATTTTCAAACTTAACGAATCGGAAGTAAAGCCCGTTGTAGCGAAAGTATAATTGTTTGAATTGGTCTCAGCGTTATAAAACTTCATTTTACCCCCACCTGTCAATACTTCGGGTGTAAATGTTAAACTTCCCGCAAGGCTTGCTTTTCCATCAAAAACGAGCATTGCCGAATCGCGGCTGGCCACGGTCATCGAATCCTGGTAGGGCAGCCACTTTTGGTCGAGGTTGGTGCCACTCACCGATGGCATGCCTCCGTGCGCCGTTTGTTTTTTGCTTATCGCAAATGTAGCCAGACGGCCTTTGGCCGAATCGGGGTAAAGCATTAGATTAGTTCCTGTGGATTTGGTGTTCAGATAATCCAAACTACCCCTTGCCCTGAAACCGGCATTACTCAGGCTAACGGTATCGCGAAAGGTGCCCTTTCCTCTATAAATCGGATATCCGCCGGCAGGACTTATAATCTGGAACCCCAGCGAATAATCGGGCATTACCGTAAGGGGCTTATTAACTTCGGGAGGAAAAATACCTGCCGAATTGAGCTGACCGCCAAACTGCAAATTATCGGTAGAAAAATTAGCCAGATTTTTAATAGTAAAAGGATCGATGTGATAATTGAAAACAGAAGAATCGTAGGCATTTCGGTGGATTGAATCGTGATTGTAAAAAACTGAGGACTCGCTCTTGCTCGAAAATATGGGATACTCG
Source organism: uncultured Lentimicrobiaceae bacterium (assembly GCA_964523795.1). Classification (GTDB taxonomy): domain Bacteria; phylum Bacteroidota; class Bacteroidia; order Bacteroidales; family 4484-276; genus SABY01. Next base: position 3,736 of record CAZGAO010000029.1, on the reverse strand, counting down.
GGATACTCTCGCAGGCCATTTTTGTTGGTGGGATAATCGATCAATATCTCACCACTAATATCCGAAATCACGGTTTTTACATCCACATAATTTACTTCGCCCTCTTTATCATCAAAGGCGCGCACCTTGAATCGCATCTTATCGATGGTGGGCAGATTAAGCCTGAAAGTATCGTACTCGAAGGTGCAATTGGTGGCATTAAATTCAAAAAGCCCTACTTCAATTTTTCCGCTAAAAAGGAAATCCCGGTTTTTTCGCAGAATCACTTTATCATCCGCCGGGGTGATATACACGCTTTGCGAATCGCTGATAAAAACCTGGGGCACGCCCTGGATACTCAAATCGAAATTGTCGAGGCTCAAGCGGGCATTATCCTTATTTTCCACACGGGAATAAAAAGAAATTACATCGTAATCGGTTCGACCACCTTTTGCATCCACATAATGAAACAGTTTTTCGCGGACAATCGCCTGACGCGTATCAGGATTATAAAAAATAAAACCATACTTCGCCAACCTGATCATAAGGAGTTCCACCGGCTCCTCGGGCAGTTTCATAAAACGAGCCAACTGGTACACAAAAAACCGATCGGTATTATTTTCACGGATATAGTTGTAAACCACAATCAGCGGATGCGTGTAATCGATTCCCTGCAAACTATTGTACTGCTGCTCGATAAAAAATTTGTCGGACATAAACAAGGCCTTGCTTAAAGGCTGAATACCTTCGATAGAACGAAAACGGATTTCGGTGCTATCCATCGGCCAATACACTGCTTCGCAATCGATATCCACCTTGTGAAACGAATCCATATAAAGATTTTCCATCAGCCCTTGATCGGTACGCAGCAGGGCTACTTCACGCTTTTTGTCCATGTATTTAAATTGCAAACCCGTATGAAAAATAGAATCGTCCTGATGATAAATGCTCACCTGAGCCTGGTCGGTAACGATGCGGTCGGGCTTGATGATAAAAGTGCCGGCACGCGCCACCAACAAATCGTAACGCCCCTGCTTGTCGCGATAGGGTCGTTTGAAGGACAGTTGTGCAGCCTTTTGGTCGCTTCCCTCCCCCAGGATAGCAGCACCCTTTTGCGCAAAGCCTCCCTGATAATCGATATCCTTGAACAAATCGTCAATAAACAAATCCTTGCGCTCGGATCGAAACTCGGGGTATTTAGCACCTGCCGAATCCACACGACCCGAAACTACCTTTTCGCGCAGGCTGCCAAGAAGTGGTTCGGCAAAATAATTCTTGTTATAAAAGTTGACCTGATCGATGGTAAAATCAGCGGATTTCAATGACAATGAATATTGATCCAGACTTGCAAAAACCTTGTCGGGATCGAAACGCACGCGCTCCCAGGTCAATTTGCCACCCTGTCCCTCCCAGCGATATTCGGAAGGAAAATAAAAGCCCGAAGTATTGTAGATAATTGTGCTGTCATCATCGGTTTTGCAAATCAGATTCAGCTTATCGAAGGAAACCCTAAAAACTGTATCCATCACAAAACGAAAACTGGCATAGTCGGCCTGCCACAAGAAAATTCGGGATTGATAAAGTAAACGGTTCGATAAAAAGGAATCAGTAAATTCGATCAGGGTATTAAAATCGGTGGTGCGCCGCTTGCTTTCGAGGCTGTGCCTCACGGCCTTTAGCCAGGCCGTGTATTGTTGTTCCGAGCGATCGGCGGTTTTCAGGGTGAGGAGCGTTCGCAGAAAAGTTTCAAACTCCGGCCAGGGACTAATTTTCTTGTCGAGCATCAGGTTAGCAAGCTGGTAAATTTCCTGCTTTTCGCTGGCATCAAAAATCCCGGCAAGCCATGACTGCTCAAAACTTTCGAGGGTAAGCTGGGCTTGCTCCTGTTTTTCTTTGGCGGATATTCGCTCAAAGTAGGATTTTAGTTCCTGAATAAAAACGAGCGAATCGGGCGTAAAAGAGCGGATTACCTGGCTGTTGGCCGTGGGAAGCACAAAAATTAAAAAGCATATTATCAATCCTGTTTTTTTCATCCTGACCCTGTTTTTAGCTTTTCCCCATTCGGGTTTTTCGCGCCAAAGATAATATAAGCGCGCGTTTAGCCTTGTTTAACCAGCATCATGGCCACCCATTTATTTTTCGATTTTTTATCCACAAAATGCAAATTGTATTTTGCAGCTTCTTTTACAATCACCGGCACATCCTCCTCATAAAAACCACTCATAAATAATTTCCCATCATTTTTTAGCCGCTGGCTGTAGGTTTCGATTTGATCGAGCAGAATATTACGATTGATGTTGGCCAAAATACTATCGAAGGGCTGAGCCGGGATTGCCTCTTTGCCACCCTTAAATGTTAGCGCGTTGGTTATTGTATTTCTTTCCAGGTTTTCCAGTGTATTTTCATAAGCCCACTCATCGTTGTCGATGGCCACTAACGCTTTGGCTCCCTTCATCGAAGCCAAAATGGCCAGCACACCCGTGCCGCAACCCATGTCCAAAACCTCAAGGTCGCGCCACTGATTGTTGAGAATGTAGCTTATCATCATCGATGTAGTTTCGTGATGGGCAGTACCAAACGACATCTTAGGCTCGATTACAATTTGATAATCCACGTCTTGATCATCGGCGTGAAAGGGCGCTCTTATCAGGCATTTCCCATCAATAAGCACCGAAGGGTAATTGCTCTCCCACTTTTTGTTCCAGTTTTGATCTTCGATATTTGTAATCTGATACTCGAAATCCATGGTCGAACGAAGCTGCGCCAAGTATGTTTCAATTTCTTCTTTATCAAAATCTTTTTCGGGCATAAAACCCCGGACTCCTATGGCGTGTTCCTCGAAGCTATCGAAGGGGAATTCGCTAAGCAGCGCGATTAGTATTTCGCCTGTTTCGGCGAGCTTGTCGTTGTTGATTTGGAAATCAATTTGGATGTAGGTCATGATGGTTAATCGTTAATCGTTATTTTTTAATCGTCCTGAAGAAGCGAATTCAGAGACGCGCAAATTGCGCGTCTGTACCAGTATTCCGCTTGCATTGGATATTTATTTTTTATTCTTCGATATTCAGTATTCAATACTTGCTATTCGTTAATTGATGTTCGTTAATTATTATAAGTCAATTCATCCTCAAAACACTAAAAAAATCCGGTTCCAGCCAAGATCAGAGCCAACTATGCGCTTTTAACGTTTAGTGTATTTTTTTCTTAGATCTCATATATTTCCTCTGCATTCTTCCACATTATTCTATTTGCAAGCTCAAGAGCATCCTTTTCTGAAATCCATTTATCATGAATTAAATCTGAAAGTGCTAGCGAGATTCCCTTTCTTAACCTGCATGTTTTACTAAATCCCAATAGGGTTCAATAATCTTCCATTTATCAATTGGATTTATTTCTGCTGATGAAATTAAGTCAACATCATTTTTTGACATTCCAGAAGATACAAAATCGAATTTGGAGTAGTGTCCAAGAATCGTTGTCCAATCATCGCATTGAATAAATGGTTTCATGCAATTTAATCGCGCTGTTTCATCGATTAAATGTTCATAAGTACCAATCAATTGTATCTTGCTGATTTGGTCAAATATCGAGTCAAATTCAATTTTCATTCATTTGTTTCTTTTAAGTAGCATGTCATTTTTCAAATTGGCTGTAACTTTTAACTTGAAACTTTAAACTTTAAACTTTCAATGCCGGGCTAAGCCCGGGCATCCTCGAAAAATTACGAAAATCATAGATTTTCTATTTTTCGGGACTT
>CAZGAO010000028.1:0-58365 GCA_964523795.1 uncultured Lentimicrobiaceae bacterium | reverse complement strand
AGTCGATTCGTATTTCATAGATTTTAATTTACGGGTAATGATTGCATACCCCATATAAGGTAATAAGGTTCGGAATCTGCACCAGGAATTTTTTCTACTAAGGTTTTTTTTTGAGGATAAGCCTGCCTGGCCAGTCAGACAGGGTTTATCGGTTTCAGAGAAAAATTGTTCTTAATTGAAGATTGAGATTTGCTGAAAATTTGGACGAACTGAAAATCAAAATGAATTGGAGAAGTATAACCTTATCTTCCATTTCCAACCTTAGTAGAAAGTCGCTTTCCTGCGGGTCGAACCTTATTAATTTTGCCGATGGAAATTAATTTGAAATTTTTGTTTTTATGGTTTCCGTAATTAGTAATATTTTAGCCACTTTAATTTGAATAGCCAATTGGATAATTTTAAGTTTAGGATGATTGCTTTAAAACTGAATAAAAGACTACTACAATCCATTTTCCTGATCATGTTTATTGTTGCAAACTTAAACATGCAGGCGCAAATGAAGCCTGCCGTGGCGGAGCTTTTGCTTTATGCTGACCAAAAATATGGCACCAACGACTTTTTGGTGAATGGCTGGAAATATTTCCCCGATCACTTCAATGCCAAAGGCAACCCCTATTTTAACCAGCTAAACTGGACGGACGGAGAAATCACTACCGCCGGTAGTGAAACTTTTGATAAGTTGGAATTGCAGTATAATATTCAAATGGATGAAGTGGTGCTGAAACAAACGCTGAACGACGGGAGCACTGCCTTTGTGATGCTAAACAAAGATTTCATCGATGCTTTTACTATTGGTGAACATCAATTTGTAAAGGTGCAAAAAGTTATTCCGGAATCCGACTTGCAGGGCTTTGTCGAGATAATCTATGCCGGGGAAATCCAGTTTTTTACCAAGCACCAAAAAAGTTTTGTCCGCAACTTTTCGGCCGACACCCCTTATGGGAGTATCTCTAAACAAAATAGCACCAACTATCTCTTGCTTGAAGGTGTGCTGATTAAGGTTCAAACAAAAAAAGCATTGCTCAATATTTTCCCGGAGCACAAAAAAGAAATCCGAAAATTTATGAAGGTGAATAAAATTCGCTACAAAAAAGCCGCTGCTCCCCAACTGCGGGATCTCATACAACTTTGCGATGAACTTTGACACCAGCCCAACAATGAAAATCATCAAACCGCTTGTCGTTGGGCTAATTTTTTGGCTTTTTAGCTTTGCGCTCATGGCGCAATCGTCCGAAATATTTTTGCCCTCATCCTATCATAATTTAAAATTCACAACCTTTGCTTCCAAAGTAAGTGCTGAGTTTGATATCCGTTTTTTTTACCACCCCGATTCAATTCCTGATCTCACACTAAGTTTTTCCCCTTCAGAAAATGAATTGATTGCAGTTTTAAATCAAAATTTTAAAACCTACAATATCCGTGTTTCTGCTGATATGCAGGGCAATATTTTTTTGAATAAAAATTACAAAGTAAAAACGCAATTACCTGATGATTTTTTCAGTATCAACAGTGGGCGGCAATCGCTCGAAAGCAAGGCGGAAGAAACCATCGACCGGGAAGATTTTTTGAAAACCAATCATGAGTATGTTTCAAAAACATTTATGGTAGGCGATAAGAAAGCGGGTGTTAATGAGCGCGAGGCAAAGTTAAGCGGACGAATTTTGAGTTTTAACGATAGTCTGCCCTTGCCCGGTGCCACCATTTATGTGGATCAGTTGGGTCGCGGGGCGGTAACAGATAATGCAGGGGTTTTTGTGCTTACTCTGCCTAAGGGCAAATACAATATGAAGGTGCGCAATGTGGGCTACGAAGAAACCACTTTTAAGGTGGAGGTCTTGTCGTCCGGCAGTCTGGATTTTTACCTGCTCAAAAAGGTTTTTTTGATGGAGGCGGTAGAAATACGTTCGGCTGCTGACCACAACGTGAAAAGTGTGCAGATGGGCGTAGAGAAAATCGCCATCAAAGACATCAAAGAAATACCCACGGTGCTGGGCGAGCGCGACATTGTAAAAGTAGCCCTGCTGCTTCCCGGCGTGCAATCGGTGGGCGAAGGCTCGTCAGGTTTTAATGTGCGGGGCAGCCCTGCCGATCAAAATATTTTTTATATCAGCGATGTGCCTGTGTATAACACCTCCCACCTCTTCGGCTTCTTTTCGGCCTTCAACTCCGATGCCGTGAGCGAATTTAAACTCTACAAAAGCAGCATCCCCGCAAAGTATGGCGGCCGGCTGTCGTCGGTTTTTGATATTCAACCCTGGCAGGGCGATATGGAGAAATTTAAGGCTCGTGGCGGCATCAGCCCCATTACCGCACGCCTGTTGGCCGAAGGCCCGATTGTTGAAAATAAACTGAGCTACATGGCTGGATTTAGAACCACTTACAGCGATTGGATCCTCAATTTTATTAATGTGCCCGAAGTAAAAAACAGCAAGGGTCAATTCGGCGATGGCATTCTCAATCTTACCTACGATTTGAATACGAATAATCGCATCAAACTTTTTGGCTATTACAGCTACGACAATATTAGCCTGGCCTCCAAAGTAAACAACGATTACGAAAACGCCGGCCTCTCGCTCAACTGGTATCATGCCTTTAATCAGAATCACGGCTTCGACTTTTCGCTGGCTTCGAGCCGCTACGATTTTACCGAAGACAATTACGAAAACAGTTTTTCGGCTTACAGCCTGGACTATGAGTTGCAACACACCCAGGCCAATTTTCGCTTTACCTGGAAGCCTGCTGAGGCGCACACCATAAACTATGGCATTAGCTCCATTTTGTATCGCCTCGACAATGGAAGGCAGGTGCCTTATAACGCCGAATCGCTGATTGTGAGTACCGACCTGGGCAAGGAAAAAGGTCTGGAATCGGGAATATTCCTGAGCGACCAATGGGAGGTGAATCCTTTGCTCACCATTTATGGCGGGCTGCGCTACAACTATTACGCATATCTGGGGTCTAATGAAGTTTTTGAATATTACGAAAACTCCCCACGCATTCCCGAAAATATTAGAGATACGCTTCAGTTCGCCAACAATCAAATCATCAAAGATTATCAAGGCCTTGATTACCGCCTCGGAATTACTTATCTGATAAATCAGGATGTTTCGGTCAAGGCCGGATACAACCGCTTGCACCAGTATATCTTTATGCTTTCGAATACCATCGCCATTTCGCCCACCGACAAATGGAAACTGAGCAATTACAATATCGAGCCTATGGTTGGCGATCAGTATTCGCTGGGCTTTTATTCCAACCTCAAAAATCAACAATACGAATTTTCGGTGGAGGGATATTACAAGAAAATCAACAAGCTGACCGAGTATAAAGATGGTGCCGAGCTGATCGTGAATAAATATCCCGAGCAGGATGTGCTGCAGGGAACGCTCGATGCTTACGGCGTGGAATTTATGCTACGCAAGCCTTATGGCAAATTGAACGGGTGGATAAATTATACCTGGTCCAAATCAACAGTGTTGGTGGATAACAAAATTACCGGCGAGCAAAACAACTTCGGCAATGCCTATCCGGCCAACTACGACAAGCCTCATGCCTTTAATATTGTGGCCAATTACAAAATAAGCAAGCGTATAAGTTTTTCGGGAAATGTGGTGTATTCAACAGGTCGCCCCATCACTTATCCTACTTCCATTTATTACCAGGACGGGCAGCCCTTGTTGAATTATTCGCTGCGCAACGAATACCGTATCCCCGATTATTTCCGCACCGACCTTTCGCTGAAGGTGGAAGGCAATCTGAAAAAAAATAAGCTATTGCATGGCTCGTGGATTTTTTCGGTGTATAATGTTACCGGGCGCAACAATGCCTACTCGGTGTATTTCAAATCCGAGGAAGGATTGATACGCGGCTACAAACTGTCCATTTTTGCCGCACCCATTTTTTCGATCACCTACGATTTTAAGCTGGGCAACTATGCGGATTAGATTTTTAAATATTATCCTCTTGCTTTCTTTCATCGCCTTATTTGCCTGCGAAGAAGCTTTTGAACCCGAATTGGATTCATCCGGGGAGAGCCTTTTTGTGGTGGATGGTATGATAAATAATCTACCCGGTCCTTACATCGTTAAACTTTCGCGCTCTTCAAAAATCGATAATCCCAGATTTATCCCTGGTACAGGATATTTAGTATTAATAGAGGATGATTTGGGCTACGCTGAATTTTGTTTGGAAACCTACCCGGGAAATTACCAAAGCATCAACCCCGATTTTGTTGGCGAAGTAGGGCGAAGTTATAAGATTAAGATAATGGCTCCTAACGGGCAAAATGCCTACGAATCCAATTTTGAGCGGCTAAGGGAAGCTACCGAAATTGCAGCGATTGATCATAAGCTGGAATTTACCCCCGATGATGATCTGACCTATGACATTGCCGGCTATCGTTTTTACATAAGCACCGAACAAGCGCCTGCCGACACTACGTATTTTTTGTGGCAACTAATCAGTACTTATAAATACAGTACCGATTTTAAAATTTACTGGCGTTGGGAGGGATATCTCATACCAGTATTTAATTATGATACCCTGCACACCTGTTATAAAACCGATACCCTTTCTGATATTTTTCTTTTGAACGCCGAAAACCTAAGCCCGCCCGTGGTGAGCAATTTTCCGCTACACTATGTAACCACCCAAACGCGCGAGCTGATGGAGCGTTACAGCCTGCTGGTGAAGCAGTATTCGATTTCCAAAGAAAGCTATAATTTTTGGCGCGTGGTCAAAGATCAAAACACCAATCTTGGCGACTTGTACAGCCAACAGCCCTTTCAGGTGAGGGGCAATATTTTTAATCCCGCAAATCCTGAAGAGATAGTTTTGGGGCAGTTTATGGTGGCCGGCACCAGCCAGAAGAGAATATTTGTAGATAAACCGGGGCAGTATGCAGAAATGCGTTATCCAAAATGCGATGACAACGAGGGGATTTATGACAATTTCAGATGGATTTCCGATTATCCGCCTTCCTCGTATCCTGTATTTGTTACCCGCGCTTCCGGCGGAACTGCCCTTCCTAACCAATGGTGCATGGACTGCCGTCAAAGTGGCGGAGTAGTCGAAAAACCTGATTTTTGGATTGATAAATAAAGCGTTATGAATTTGGGATTTTTAAATAAATATAGAAGTTTTACGAAGTTGGCAATATCCATGGTTTTGTTGGGATTGTTGCTTGCTTCCTGCGAAGAACGGTTTTCGCCTGAGTTGGACTCGAGGTATGAAAACGTTTTGGTGGTGGAGGGCGAAATTACCAACCTGCCCGGTCCTTACACGGTAAAGCTCACTTCCTCGGTATCGCTCGATGGCGGCCCGGCCATGCCCTTGTCGGGATATCGTGTGGAGATTGAAGATGATGAGGGAAACGCCGAGGTGCTCAACGAAACGCATGCAGGCATTTACAGCACTGCTATCGGCGGCTTGCAGGGCGTGGTTGGCAGGAGATACAGAATTAATATCGCATCCATCAAAGGGCAGGAGTATAGTTCCGATTTTGAAGTGCTGAGGCCGCCACCGCCCATCGACTCGATATTTGCCCAAATCGATTATCAGGTGGATGAAAACCTGCCCTACGACCTGGGCGGATACCAGTTTTATGCTAATTCGCATCTCCCTGCCAACGAAAAAACGTATTACCTCTGGAGGCTCAATGCAACGTATAAATACGCCTCCGACTTTATCATCCGATGGATCTTTGACGGACAACTGCGTCCCTTTACTAATTCTGATTCGCTGAGATACTGTTATACGAACAGAAATATTTATCAGTATTTTATCTTCAACAACGAAAACTTTGCCTCGACAACTTTGGAGGCTTTTCCCTTGCATTTTGTAGCCGTTGATGTACGCGATTTATCTATCCGCTACAGCCTTTTCACCACGCAGTACAGCATGTCCAAAAGTGCCTACACATTTTGGAGTAGGGTAAAAGAGCAAAACGAAAACCTCGATGATCTTTACACCAGGCAGCCCTTTCAGGTGCGCGGCAATGTATTTAACCTCAATTCGGACAGCGAACCGGTACTTGGGTATTTTATGGTGGCCGGCAAAAGCGAGAAACGTATTTTTATTAACCGTCCCGGCTATCCTATCGAAATGAGCTATGGCGTGTGTACGCTGACGGAGCCGGATTATATGCGAATGAGGTTACTGTTTGATACCCCACCCGATATGTGGCCCGAATATGCCACCTTCGATAATAATGGTGCCAATGCCTATCCCTCGCAGGAATGCCTCGACTGCCGCGAAAAAGGCGGAACTATCGAAAAACCGGATTTTTGGATTGACCCATAAAAAGGAATTTATCAGCAAATGGAAACGAAAAACGAAAAACGATTTTTGAAACTCACGGACATGCTTAATAATTTATTCGCGTATTTCCCGAAAAATCGGGACAGGCTGTGGCATCTTCTCTTGAAAAAGATTTGTGCTATTTTATTTCTGTTTTCTCCAATATTTTTATTTGGACAAATACCATCGGACACGATCAACCGGAATTTTGTTGGGCAAATTGAAGAACAAATGGTTTGTTTTACCGACCGTAACTTGTACCTCTCAGGGGAGGAAATCTGGTTTTCGGTCATTGTGTTAATGTATAATAACGCGGATGAAGGCGGACTATCGGAAGTTTTATTTGTCGAGCTTTTCGACCGCAGCACCAAGGTAATTGCCCGCGCCAAATACCCGCTCGAAGGCAATCGTTGTAGCGGGAGTTTGCAAATACCCCCCGAAGCCCTTTCGCAAGCCGCCTTTCTGCGTTTTTATACACAATATCAGCGCAATCAGCCCGCGGGCGAATTTGCCCTGCTTCCTATAACCATCGTCAATACGGAGCTTACCCTGCCCATGCCCGACAAAAACTTTAGTATTTACAAAAATTCCGATCCTGGCAGTCCGCCAATCCGGATTGTGGCCGATAAAAAATCGTACAGCCCGCGCAGCAAGATTAATCTCGAAATTAACTTCCCCAGCGGTTTTGAGGCTTATTATTGTCTTTCGGCTGCCCTTAATAAAACCATCAAAGCCAATCTTGATCATTCATCAAAAAGCAACAAAAGCCAAAGGGATTCCATTTTTTATCTTCCCGATATTCGTGGGGTGAGCTTGAGCGGCTTTGTGCGCAAGAGGCAAAATCTGGTGTCCCTGTCCGATGTTCCGGTTTATTTGTCGGCCTTTGGTAACAACAATCTTTTACATATCACCCAAACCCAGGCCAATGGCTCTTTTGTTTTTGGTTTGAATAAGATGGAAAATATGGCCAACATTTTTGTAAGCATCGACCCGGGCATGAACCCCGATGTGGAAGTATTGATAAATAATGATTTTTCAAATCAGTTTTCTCCGCTGCCCGACCAGTTTTTTAATATCGATACTAGCTACCGCGATTTGCTTTCGGATATGCTGGTGAATTTTGAAAGCCAAAAAAACTTTGGCTCCTCGCATCAGCCTCCTGACCATGAAATCCTTGCGGTGAGCAATCTGCCAAGTACCTACGATTTTTCGATCCGCCTCGACGATTTTATCGACCTGGGCACTTTGCAGGAGGTGTTTTACGAAATCGTTGCTCCGGTTTCGGTAAAAACAGACCAGGGCGAAAAGTATCTTTCGGTAGCCAATTATCAAACGCAGCAGGTAGCGCGGGCAGGTTTGGTTATTTTGGATGATGCGCCGATTTTTGATGTGGAGGAGCTGTTAAAAATTTCGCCGGCCAATATTGCCTCCATCGATGTTATCAACCGGCCTTACTACCTGGGCGATTATTTGGTAAGCAGTGTTGTTTCGCTGAAAACTAAAACCGGGGATTTTGGCGGATACAAATTTCCGCCCCAGTCCATTTTTTTAGAATATCAAACCCTTTCAAAGACCCGGCAATTTATGGCTCCTGATTTTGGGTCAGAAAAGGCCAGGCAAAGTCCGCTTCCCGATTTCAGAACTACCTTGTTTTGGTCTCCTTTGGCTGAAGTCAACGGCGTTAATACCAGTCTTTCTTTTTCCGCCAGCGATGCCACCGGGAAATATGACATTGTGATTTGGGCGGTATCTAAGGAGGGTAAAATAATTCAGGGCATAACTTCGATGACGGTTGAGAGGTAGGGGATTGCAAGCCTAAAAGTCCAGGGTTCGCAGCCCCGATAGAAAAAGCCTTTTAGCTTTATCGAAGAGCCTGCTCCGCTCCTGCGGAGGGATAGCAAGCCTGAAACCTGATATGCTCATCGGAGCAAGCGTTTTTTTATTAAGGGCAGAGGAACTCCGTTTTTTTTAGCTGAAGCGGCCTATTATTCAGAGGGCATAGACGCTTTTTGAGGGCAGAGAATCTTTTAGAGGGCAGAGACGCTTTTAGACGGCAGAGGTGCTTTTAGAGGGCAGAGGCGCTTTTAGAGGGCAGAGACGCTTTTAGACGGCAGAGACGCGCTAGTAGCGCGTCTGTACAATCGGGCAAATGCATGGCGGCGGAATTGGATTTTGCAAAAATGCACTGATGCGGCTTTTTGCAGTCAGGAGGGCTATCGGCAATACGTAAAGACGCGCTATCAGCGCGTCTCAGAGTTTCGATGGCGGGGGAGACGCGCATATTGCCGCGTCTCAGAATTTCGATGGGGGATACGCGCAACTTGCGCGTCTCAGAAATGCTAATCTTAGCCATTTATTTGATAGCAACGACGCGATCAGCTTTATCAATCGTGATTCCGTTTAATATTTCCAGCCACTTGGTTTTTTCAATGTTGAATTTTTCGATGTTGGCAGTATCCACCGGCAGTGCCGGGGGCGATTCCATCTGTAGCGGATCCATGGGTTTGCCGTTGCGATACACCCTGAAATCTAAGTGTGGGCCGGTGGCTAAGCCTGAAGCTCCCACATAGCCTATTATCTGGCCTTGTTTTACTTTGACTCCTGAGGCGATGCCTTTACCATATTTGGACAGGTGCATATAAAGTGTGGTGTAGGTGCCGTTGTGTTTAATTTTTACTGCACGGCCTCCGCCACCGTTGTCCCACTTGGCAAATACCACCACGCCATCGCCAATCGAAACTACGGGAGTTCCGCGGTCGGCGGCATAGTCCACACCGAGGTGCGGACGGCGGTATTTCAGGATGGGATGCATGCGGCTGTATGAGAATTTCGAGCTAATTCTTTTATATCGAAGCGGGGCTTTGAGAAAAGTCCGGCGCAGGCTGTTGGCGTTTTCATCAAAGTAGTCGCCAGCACTGTCCTGTATAAAATAAAAGGCAAAATGATCGTCGCCATAATGGTTAAAATTTGCTCCCAGCACTGTTCCAATGCCAATGGCTTCTCCATCAACAAACTGATTTTCGTAAATCACCCTGTAGTTATCGCCTTTTTGAATACCAAAAAAATCGATAGTCCAGGCATAGATTTCCGAAAGCTCGTTGGCAAGGTTGGGGTTGGTATTGTTGTCGATCATGGCATTCCACATCGAGGATTCGATGATGCCGGTGGCTGTGTCGATCGTAATCTCGATTTGCTTGGCACCCCGGGCGGCGGTGATGGTGTCGCCAAGCTCGTAAATTACATAATCCACAGGCGAAATCTCATATACAAAATATCGGGTGCGTGGTACCGAATCGCGAGTCATCAGCACCGAATAGTAATTGCCATATCGGATTTTGCGTACGTCAAATATTTCCCTTGTTTCGCGAGCCAATTTATCGATTGCAGGATAATCCACATTGTATCTGAGCAGGATGTCGGCCAGGAATTCGTTACGGTTAATTTTCTCTTTGAAAACGCTTAACGAATCCACATTAACGCCGTAAAGCACTTTGGGCACTGGTGGAATTTTCTCGATCTCAGAGCTAAAAATAGCTCCGGGATTGGTGTCATTTTTTGTAAAAATGAACCAGGCTGAAATCAGGAGTGCCAGGATTAGGAATATGATGATGATAATCGACTTTTTGCGCATACCTTATTTAATCGTTACTAAGGAAGCAAAAACTGGATTTGCCTCCGTGTGAAAAAGGCGGCAAAGGTAGAATGATTTATTAAGAGCTAGGGAATAAATCGAAATTCGAAACTTCAATATTCGAGATTCAATATTCAGCGGTACAATATTCAAAACTTTGTTAGCCAGGGTTTCATTTGCGAGCACTTCACTTAAAGTGAAACCCAGGTTTTTTCGTTATGGATCAAGGTTGCTATCCCTCCGCAGAAGCGGAGCAGGCTCTGCGGGCTGCGAACCCTTGGCTCCTGGGTTCGCAGCCCCGAAAGATAAAGCCTTTTGGCTTTATCGAAGGGGATTGTAACCCTAAATCCAGATATGCTCACCGGATCATGCGTGTTTTTATTAGGGGCAGAAACGTGCTGTTTTTGGGGGCTGAGACGCGCAGATTTTGAGAATAGCGAGGCATTATTTTGAGGAGTGATAGGCAAGGATTTGAAGGATTGAGAGGTGCTATTTTTAGAAGGCTGAGACGCGCAGATTGCGCGTCTGTACTGGCGTGCTATTGCTTGGCGGCGGAATGGAAGTCTTGGTAAGACGGGCTGATTTGGTTTTTTGCAGTCAGGATGGCTATCGGTATTGCGTAAAGACACGCTATTAGCGCGTCTCAGAAATGATAATCGGGGATTGCTCCTATCAAAAATTCCAGGCCTGCAAGATTAAAACCTATTTCGTTAGGGTTGCGATCCCTTCACTGCGTTCGGGGCTGCGAACCCTTGCAGGCTAATATTCGTGCCGCACGCTGGGACGATAACCCATATTTTGGATTACGGCCATCAGTTGGTATTTGTCGGTAAGCAGGCTGTCGTATTCGATAAACACCACCGTATCTGTCCAACAAGCAAAGTTAAAACTTACGCCACAGGTCTCGTCCAGGCGGTTTTGTACATCGGTAATGGTGATCGAATCCATGCCCAAAACCGTAAGTTCAACCACGGCAATGCGCGAGGTGTCTGCCTGGCAATCGTTAGAATTATCATCGTTTATTGCCGGTTTTACAAAGGCCAGGCTTAGAAAGGCAGCGACAAATAAAAGTGGTAAGAAATATTTAAACCAAGTTTTCATTGTGTAAAATTTTGGCAAAAATATAAAATATGTAGATAATCGGATGTGTTATTTTTATTCCAGGAAGTTAGGGTATCTTCAGGTGTGGGCGTTTCGAGGTGAGGGCTATTTCCCAGTGAGGCTATTTCCAGTTGGGGGCTTAAAGTCGTTAACAATTCTATGCCCTCAAATAGTAAAAAACAGAAACCAGTTATAAAAACGCATAAGCATGACCTTCCATCGTCCGCAGGACATGGAATCGTCAAAAAAGGAATATTACTTTACGACCAGCTTTTGTAGCAAAATACTTTTTTCGTTTTTTGCTTGCAGCAAGTAAACGCCACTTTGGAATTCGCGGGTATCGATTTGAAATTCTTTAGCTGGAATATTTTGACTGTAAATCAACTGGCCATTTAGATTGAAAATCTGTGCAGATTTTAAATTTATCTCTGATTTGATGTTTACAAAGTCTTTGCCCGGGTTGGGATAGACCATCATAAAACTATTTACAGTATTATTTTCTTTAATGTTATCTGGTATCACCATAAAAGGAATTTCAACCAAAGGGTTGAGTGGATCGTTGGTGGCCATCCAGATTGTACCATAAAAATAGTCGTTTGTATAATCCGGGAACATGGTAAAATCGGCAGTAACATCAAAAATCACGGACTGTCCCGCCGGAATGGAAGCACTCCCGGGATTAATGCTCAGCCATTCCAGCATAGAATCGTCGGTAAGTGTTGCAGCAATATTCCAGTTGTGGTCGATTCCTAAATCGGACATGGGTTCAAAGGTAATGCCGCCATCAAGAGAGATCATATCGCCAAAGCCGGTAGCGGCAGGCCCTGCATCACATCCTGCCGGATAGTTAAAGGGCGTTGTTACCTTGTAGCCAATCCAAATATCATTTCCGGTGAGTTCAAGCTCGGGTGTAAGTGAAATTATATTCCAGCTATCCGGAGAAACATCAACGGTTTTCTGATACAACAGGTTTCCCGGATTGGTCGGGGTTCCGGCATCATATATTTTTAGTTCAAAAGTATTGGGAGCATCTTTGATAAAAACTTCTACTGCCGAAAATTTCATGCCGGTGTATTGTATCATGGTAGATGATGGCCAATAGGCCGAAACCTCGAAGTTATTCCCGGCGGAAATGGCATCATAGTTTAACCCATCATCATATCTTATTTGCTCATTATCCGTTTGCCTGGGCGAAAGATTTTCTTTATCCTGATGTGCCAGGCTAATCTGTCCGGATTTCCTTGTGCTAATATTTGCTGGCATTGTGAGCGGAGCCGATGGGCCATAAGTTATGCTCATGCTACATTCCAGTATTCCCCCGCCAATATTCGATACTTCCAGCTCCTTCGTTTCGATGGTGTAATACCCACCTGCGAAAATTAATTCCTCCGGATTCCATGCAACTTCGGGGTAATCCTGCTCGGTAAGTGTTGCAGTAATATTCCAGTTGTAGCTTAAACCATACGGTATCATGGGGTAATAGTATATGCCGTCGAATGAGATCATATCGCCATAACCTGCAATGGCAGAGCCGGCATCGGTACCGGCAGCAAAATCCCCAAGATAGTGATGAACTTCATAGCCTATCCACAGGTCATCGCCGCTAATTTCGACTGCCTGCGAAAGCACAATAGTATTCCAACTGTTAGCATTTACATCCGCTATTTGTTCGTGGAGCACTTCGCCGGCTTGGTGTGGCGTTGCCTGGCCGCAAATCCTCAAGGTAAACTGGGTAGCCGTATCATAGATATAAACCTCTACTTCCGAAAGTTTCATGCCGGCGTATTGCCCCATGGTGTCTGCTGGCCAGTATGCCGCAGCAAAAAGGAAGTCGTTTGCTGCAATGGAATTACCATTTACTCCATCATCATACCTTAAAACCTCATTATCCTTTTGTTGGGGCGAGTGTATTGACCTGGTTTTGTGCGACAGGCTAATTTGTCCGGATTGTTTTGATTTGATATTTGCAGGTATTAACGGCGTAGCTGATGAGCCATTAGTAATGCCCATGCCGACAGCTTTGTGTTTGTTGGCGGTTTGCAGTTTTATTTGCTGAGCCTGTGCCGTGCCTGCTACTAGTCCAATTATTAATACCAGGAATAATAATAGTTTCATTTTTTTCATAATGTTTGCGTTTAGCGTGAAAAAAAATAAAGCCCAAAGATAATGCGTAAATAATGGAAATGCAAGTATTTAGGGGGTGATTTTTGGGTATAAAAAAAGCAGGATTGCTCCTGCCTATTAATGGTATCTTGTAATTATCATCAAATCCCCCTACTTCCTGTATTCCTTAGCAAAGGCTTCGCCGGCACGCATGGCTTCCATGTTTAGCTCCACCACTTTTTCGCCTTTCGAGCCAAAGAGTTTTTGGATGGCCTGCTCAAAATATTTATGCTCCATTCCCAGGTAGGGTATTGCGGCACCAAGTATCACCATATTTGCCGAACGCACCGAACCAATTTCTTTGGCAATATGATCGGCATCGATGATAATATGGTTTTTGTGCTTTTTGATTTCGCTGATGATATCCTCTTTTTTAGGATAATCGGGGATATTGGTAAAAGCTGTCGAATTGGTGATGATCCATCCCTGCTTGGCAAGCCAGGGCAGATAGCGCAACGACTCCATCGGCTCAACCGAAATAATCATGTCTGCCTGCCCGTAAGGAATAAGATCGGAGGCAATGCTTTTGTCCGAAAGGCGCAAATTGGATTGTACCGCGCCGCCGCGCTGGCTCATGCCATGCACTTCGGCCTGTTTCAAAAATAAACCTGCATCAACGGCTGCCAGACCAATCGATGCGGCAATCGACAAAATTCCCTGACCACCTACGCCGGCTAATATGATATCTTTTTTCATCTTATCTTGCTATTTTAATTGTTTTACTTTGCTTAGTTTTGAGTTTCCAGATCCTTTACTTTGGCTTTTAGCCTCATGCGTTTGTTGAGGGTCTGGATACATTCGCGGCGTGGAATAACTACCGAAACGCCTTCATAGGCCAGCTCTTCAAGGAGGATTTTTACATTTTCCTCATGGTTTTTGCGCAGGGGTTTAATCACACGGATGTGTTCTTCCTCTACGCCCAGTCCGCGGCAAATATCTTCGATCTTGCCCAGGGCTGCCGATTTTTGTCCGCCAGTCATACCTGTGGTCGAGTTGTCGGCAATTACCACCAGTATATTCGCTTTGTCGTTTACGGCATCCAGCAGGCCGGTCATGCCCGAGTGGGTAAAAGTAGAGTCGCCAATAACGGCTACTGCCGGCGTAAAGCCCACGTCTGCGGCTCCCTTGGCCATGGTTATCGAGGCCCCCATGTCCACGCAGGTATTGATGGCGTTGAAGGGCGATAGCGCACCCAGGGTGTAGCAGCCGATGTCAGAAAATACGTGGCCTTTGGTATAGCTGGCCAGGGCTTCGTTGATGGCATTGTAGGCATCGATGTGCGAGCAGCCCGCGCAGAGCGAAGGCGGGCGGTTTTTAACAATTTCGGGGACGGCTTCGCCAAAGCTGTCGCTCAGACCCAGCGCGCGGGCAACGATGTTGGGGTTCAGTTCGCCATCGCGTGGAACGGTGCCATCAAGCCTGCCGCTTACATTCAGGTTTTTGGCCAGGTAGCCCTTGAGCAGTTCTTCGATCATGGGCGCACCTTCTTCGAGCACCAGTATTTTGTCGCATTCTTTTTCGAGCCTGGCCAGCATGGCGGGTGGTAAAGGATACTGGTTTATTTTAAGAATGGGATGGGGCACTTTTTGGTCAGGATAGTTTTCTATGAGATAATTGTAGGCAATGCCGCTGGCGATGATGCCGAGCGACTTGTCATCGCCATCGATGTAGGCGTTGAAGCCTGCGTTTTCGGCTTCTTCGATAAAGCGATCCTGGTTGTTGAGCAGGGTCTTGTAACGATTGCGTGCAATGGCCGGCAAAAGGATAAACTGCTTGGGGTCGGAGGGAAGGCGAATCTCGTTTTGCGGAAGCACGGCCTTGCGTTGCACTCCTGCACGTGAATGCGCCAGGCGGGTGGTAATGCGCAGCATAACCGGGGTTTGCAATTTCTCACTAAGCTCGAAGCCGTAAAAAACCATGTCGTAGGCTTCTTGTTGGTTGGTAGGTTCCAGCGTAGGTATCATCGCAAATTTGCCATAAAAGCGCGAATCTTGCTCGTTTTGCGATGAGTGCATCGAAGGGTCGTCGGCAGCCACCACCAGCAAGCCTCCGTTGGCACCGGTCATGGCCGAATTTACAAAGGCATCGGCAGCCACATTAAGCCCCACATGCTTCATACAAGTCATAGCACGTTTGCCCACATACGAAACGCCGAGGGTGGCCTCCATCGCAGTTTTTTCGTTGGCAGCCCAGGTAGAAACGATATTTTGTTCGCGGGCTTGCTTTGATGCCTGCACGTATTCGTTGATTTCGGTAGAAGGCGTTCCCGGATAGGCAAACATTGCGGACATCCCGGCATCTATGGCAGCTTGCGCAATGGCTTCATCTCCCAGCAATAACATTTTTTGCATTTTTATAATCTTTAAAATGATGAATAAAAAGGGTTTGAAATGATTTGGCGCAAAGCTACTTATTTTTGGGATGAAATGAGGCCGCAAGACCTTGCACTTTCTTTTATTTAAAATCCTTTTAGATAAGACATTACAAAACCTTAGAAAAGCATACACTTGTTGGCTTCCAGGTTATAAGTCCGGAAAAGAAATGTATGTTTGAGGCCTTTTTTTAACTAAGGGAAGCAAGAAGTTTTTATTATTATTCGGATGTTTTTCGCAAAGCTGAATTTTGTAAACCCTTTTTTGCTTCGGATGAGCACAATAGAAACTATTTTATCTACAAAACTAAAAAATAGCTTATGAAGAACAAAATTTTGATGAATCCCAATCCTTTGGTGCAATACCTCAATAAGCCACCCGCCGAATTTACGCGCGAAGATTTGATACTTTACATCGGAGATCATAATATCGAAATGCTCAACTTTAGGTATGCCGGCGAAGATGGTCGCTTAAAGACTTTGAGTTTTGTAATCAACAACCGCGAACACCTCGAAGATGTACTAACCATGGGCGAGCGTGTGGACGGCTCCAGCCTGTTTTCGTTTGTCGAAGCTGGTTCCAGCGATTTGTATGTGGTGCCGCAATACAAAACAGCCTTTGTAAATCCCTTTACCGAAATTCCCACGCTGGACATTTTGTGTGCCTTTTTTGATAAAGATGGCAAGCCGCTAGAAAGTTCGCCCGAGTACATTTTGCACAAGGCGCATGAATCGCTGAAAAAAGTTACGGGCATGGAGTTTCACGCGATGGGCGAGTTGGAGTTTTATTTGATTGGTGATAAGGATCCCTTATTTCAGGCGGTTGACCAGCGCGGTTATCACGAGTCATCGCCCTTTAATAAAACCGAAGATTTTAAGCACGAAGCCATGTTGGCCATTGCTCAGGCTGGCGGAATGTTGAAATATGGCCACAGTGAAGTAGGCAACTTTTCGGTAGGCGACACCGAATATGAGCAAAACGAACTGGAGTTTTTGCCTTGCCCTGTCGAAGATGCCGCGCATCAATTATTGATAGCCAAATGGATATTGCGTACCCTGGCCTATAAATATGGTATCACCATTACTTTTGCACCCAAAATCACCGTAGGCAAAGCCGGCAGCGGAATGCACATTCATACCCGCCTGATGAAGGACGGCAAAAACCAAATGACCGTAAACGGTAAGCTGAGCGATGATGCCCGCAAGGCTATTGCCGGTTATCTGGATTTGGCTCCCTCGCTAACGGCGTTTGGTAACACGAATCCGACTTCCTATTTCCGCCTGGTGCCCCATCAGGAAGCCCCCACTAATATTTGCTGGGGCGATCGTAACCGCTCGGTGCTGGTGCGCGTGCCCCTGGGCTGGAGTGGTAACAGCGATATGTACCTTCAAGCCAACCCGCAACAAGTGCCAGGCAGCCGCGAGTTTGCCAACCGGCAAACGGTTGAGTTCCGCTGCCCTGACGGCTCTGCCGATGTTTACTTGCTGCTGGCCGGCCTGGTTGTAGCTGCAAGGCATGGTTTCGAGATGGAAAACAATCTGGACTATGCCGCCAAAACTTATGTTAATGTCAATATTTTTGACGAGGAGCACAAGGACAAAGTAAAGGATTTAAAACAGTTGCCCGCCTCGTGTTGGGAGTCGGCCGAGCAGCTTGAAGCACAAGCGGCTATTTATACCCGCGACAATATTTTCCCGGAAGGCCTTGTTAAAAGTATTGTGGAAAAGCTGAAAAAATTTGATGATAATAACATTCGCGAAAAGCTCGCCGACGACAAAGATGCCGTAATGGACATGGTGATGCAGCATTTCCACTGCGGATAAAAGATTGTAAACCTTTTTTAATCAGGATGCCGGAGTCGAAAGACTCCGGCATTTTTGTTTGCCTTGCATGCAAATTATTCCGATTGCTTGAAAGAGAGCAGTGTCGCCTGATCGGAGGCGAAGACAATGCGAAGCCAAGTGCGTTGCTGGCAACGGCAGGGTGTGAAGGAAGGCTTAGCAAGTTTGAGGAACGTAGCGAGAGTAAACCGATTTTGGCATGTATTGGGGGTGAGGTTGCAAAAAAGTGCCGATGCCCAAATTCCGAATGCTGGTACATGTTATAACGGACGGATTCACAAACAGGAGAGTTAGCTTAACGAGGGAAGCCTTTACCCTTGTCCATAGAGGGCTAAGCAGAAACAAGTCGAGAGACGAGAATTTGTTAACAGGGTGAAGGTGGCAGATGAGCCCGTAGTAATAATAAAGTCCATTCCGAAGAAACACTGGTAACAGCGTGGAGGAGAAAACTTGGACGACCTTGCACAATACAAGCGCAAAGAGTTGCAAGGACTGCTAACCCCCAAAAGGAGTTAGTAGATGTGAAGGGGCGAAGTTAAACCAAAGTTGAAATTATGTTACAAACCGCATGAAAGTAAAAGCAAAGACAATGCTGGTTGAAAATACCGGCAGGTATTGTAGAGAAGTTGGTGACGAGCCAGCTTTGGCCACAATCCGTGCGAGCCTTCAGTATCATGGATTCTATGCCGAGAGATTGCCACAAGCTAGAAACATCGGTATAGCCATGAGAATACAGAGCCTGCTTTCATTGTATGAGAATGATAATTTCACTGCAACACGAGGATAACACGTTGCATCAGTATTATAATTTTGTACTGAATAAAGTTTAACAGGAGCCGTGTACGAGGCCCGTACGCACGGTTCTGTGAGAGGGATAAATATGGAATGTTGTTTTCATTCCATATTTACCCTACTCGATTTATAAAATGTCAAACTGTGGTGATTTTGCTTAATTTTGCAAAAGCAATAAAAATCAGTTTACACAATGAAACACTTCATCTATATCTTTTCCACCGTGCTTGTGCTGGTAGTGATCAGCATATTCCTGTTTCAATCCTTCAGTGCTAAAAGTGCCATTAAAAATCAGATGGCCGATACTTTAGCAAGGTCACAAGAAATGCCACAGGTTGTGCTCGTGGATGTTTCCCCTAAACCCCAAGCTATCACTCGGGAGATTTCAAGGGTTATCATGGCAGATATCCCCGAGGCTGTTAGCTTTGCCGGGGAGCAAGCCCCGCTCGATATTTTTTACGTACGCGAATATCTGGATCGTGAGCTTACGGTGAACACGCATTTCCATTCGTCAACCATACTGCTGTGCAAACGCGCCAACCGTTGGTTTCCGATAATAGAACCAGTACTTAAAGAAAACAATATCCCCGATGATTTTAAATATCTGGCACTGATCGAAAGCGGCCTCGAAAATGTTGCTTCACCCGCCGGAGCCAAAGGATTCTGGCAGTTTATGAAACGCACCGCCCGCGAATACAATCTGGAAGTTAACAGCAGCATCGACGAACGCTATAATGTTGAAAAATCAACAGTAGCGGCCTGCCAATACCTGATGGATGCCTACGAAGAATTTGGAAACTGGACACTGGTGGCCGCAGCATACAACGCCGGCAAACGCAGAATTAGCGAAGAACTCGATGAGCAAAAAACCGACAATTATTACGAGCTGCTGCTCAATACCGAAACGGCAAGGTATATCTTCCGCATCTTAGCTATCAAAACAATTTTTGAAAATCCGGAAAACTATGGGTTTTATCTTGACCCGGAAAGCCTATACCCGCCAGTCCCGGTGGAAACGATAACCGTTAACAAGACCATTAAAAATCTGGTGGATTTTGCCCATGACCACAAAATTACTTATAAAACACTCAAATATTTCAACCCCTGGCTGCTCAGGGATCATTTGCCCAATAACTCGCAGCGCACGTATTCGCTCAAAATTCCCGTGGATGGTAACATCAGCTATTCCTCGATAAAAGAAAAGCACCAGCAGGAGCAAGCCAGCATTAAGAAGAACTAAATTTATGATAGGAAAATAATAATGATGACAAAGCCTGCCAAATCAATGAAAGCCATCCTACTCGAAGATTATAACCCCAACCTGGTAAGAGCACTCAAAAATATGCACCTAAGCGAAATGCCTGTACCCAAGCCCAAAGCCAAGCAAGTGTTGGTGCAGGTGGAAGCCTCGCCGGTAAACCCCAGCGACATTGCCTTTTTGCGCGGTGGCTACAATATAGTAAAATCCTTGCCAGCCATTCCCGGCTTTGAAGGCGCGGGCAAAATTGTTGCTCTGGGCGCAGGTGTGGATAGCAAAAGACTCGGAGAGCGGGTTTCGTTTTTTACACAGAGCAACGAGAGCGGCGCCTGGGCAGAATATTGTGTGATTGGCGAAAATGATTTTGTTCCGCTAAGTGCGGAAATGCCCCTTGAACAAGCCGCCTGTTTTTTTGTGAATCCTTTTACGGCCTTTGCCCTGATGGAACACCTCAGCGAAAACCAACATCAAGCCATCATACAAACGGCGGCCATGGGGCAGGTTGGGAGTTTTATCCGCTATTTTGCCCGTGAAAAAAATATCGAGGTCATCAATTTGGTTAGGAAAGAGGCGCAGGAAAAAACGCTCCGTGAGCAAGGATTCAAATATGTGATAAATACGAATGATGAAGATTTTGATAGTCGATTGAAAGATTTGGCCCAACAACAAAACGCCACCGGAGCTATTGATGCCGTGGGCGGCGACTTGTGCGGCCGCCTGCTGAACGCCATGCCGGCGGGAAGCGAGCTGGTGCTTTACGGCGGCTTGTCGGGAATGCCTGTTTCGGCAATCAATCCATTGTCGCTAATATTCCAGAATAAAATTTTGAGTGGATTTAACCTGAACGATTGGCTTGCTGAAAAGTCAGGTGAGGATTTTGAGCTTATATCTCATCATATCCAGCAACTATTTATCGCGGAAAAATTAAAAACCCAAATCCATCACAGCTTTGCGATCGATGATTTTTATGCCGGCCTGCGGGCTTACATCGGCGATATGAGTGCTGGCAAGGTTTTAATTAAGCATTGATTTTTGCACAAACAGAATTAATCACTCGATGATTATTTTCGATGTCTGCACTTTATGCTCCCGGACATACTCAGGAGACCTTTCATTGAAATCAGTAAATTTTTTAAACCACATTTGGCATTATTGATAACGGATGGCGGTATGAAATCGTTGGGGATTGCGGGCTACTTTCCTGTCCAGTTACACCGAACTTGATGCGTGGCAAAATGCTAGAATAGCCACTTAAACCCCAATGTTTTATACCGCGTGTTGTGTTTTCGTGCCTTCTTTTACTCCATCAAGGTTGCTAACCATACTCTTTGACAAGTTTTGGACGTGTGCTTGGCTCGTGTGACTTGGCAATGTATATGGTTTATCGGGACGGAAAATATCCTCAATCAATTTTTTATTGTTATCCATTAAATCGGAAATCAAATTCTCTATCACAGGAACAGAAACTCCATTCCCCATTTGCTTATAAATAGCATTATCATTTTCCAACAATTTGTATGAATCTGGATATCCTTGTAATCTTGCACACTCTCTAGGTGTTAATCGTCTTGGCTTTCCATTTTGAACAACTCCTAATCTATTTGTGTCGGAAGCTGTCAAGGTAATGGAAATACTTTCAGGGTCGAGAAATTTGAATACCTCAAAAGACATATTACCACATACAGGATTATACTTATCCTCATAATTACTTAAATATCCTTTTTCAATTAAAGAATTAGCAATCTCTTGAATTTTTTCATTTTTATAGAAAGTTTTAATTTGCCCAAGCGTTAAAGCTTTTCCATCTTGATGAGTTCCAAAAATCTTCTTTCTTCTATTAGCAATTAGCAAATTCATAAATTCAACTTCATCAGCTGTACATTCTCCTTTAATTCCTAGTTCCCAAGAATGGATAGAGTTTCCGTTTCTGGTATCTATTAATCTGTACCCATGAAGTTTCTTTAAATCATCTCCAATTACTTTCTTTAATTGACTTGTGAAAGTATCACTACAAAAGTATTTTGGGTCTGGATTCTTTTCTAATATATCTTTTACCACTTTAATAGGTTTGAGGTCTTCGAATAAGCTTCTTTGACCATTGCGAGCTTTGAAATTGTGTGAATCAACCGCACCAACATCCGAATGAGTAGTAATCGTAAAATCTTGATTTAGAATGCCCACAATATAAATTCGAACTCTATTTTGAGCTACATTAAAATTACTTGAATTTAATAATCGAAATTCAATAGAATAACCTAGAGATTTCAATGAATTTACAATAGTTTCAAAAGTACGACCTTTATCATGTGTTGTTAAACCTCTAACATTTTCTAATAAAAATCCTTTGGGTCGATATTTTTTAAGTAATCTTTCAACGTCAAAAAAGAGTGTCCCACGAGTATCGCCAAACCCTTTTCTTTTCCCCGCATATGAGAATGATTGACAAGGAAATCCTGCAAGCATAAAATTAAATTCGGGCAAATCATTTACCTGTGTAATATCTGAAAACGGATTTTCCCCAAAATTGAGTTCATACGATTGACAAGCATTTTTATCAATTTCAGAGGAATAAACACATTCTGTTTTGACACCATGCTTATTACAAGCTTTTTCAAATCCTAAACGAATTCCGCCAGTGCCTGCAAATAAATCAATAAATTTTATCATTTTAAGACACTTTTTATCCAGTTCGACAATACTTTAAATTCAGAAATTGTATAAGCAACAGTGCAATCACTATGGTCACATATTGTACTAATAGCAGATGAACGTTGAAAGTTCCCAGCTCCATCAATAACATATGCAATTTTATGTCCTGCTTTTAACATTAAATTATGTCTTTCAGCTGCTTGACCTGATTTTCTCTCAATGGTGCTATTTGTAGTTACTTGAAAACTTACTTCAATTCCTAAAGATTTATTTTTTCGGGAAACAACAATATCAAAAGGCATTCCACCCTTTTTATCATATCCATTAAGTTCGATATAACCATTACGTATTACATCAAATTTATCTCCCAAAGATTCAGTTAAATAATCAACTATTTCAGTCTGGGCTAATTGTCCTAAACTATTTGCTGTTGCACCTCCTGTAATCCTACTAACAATAATATATCGCTGTTTAACAAAATCATGAAGTTCAGCTTCATTTCCCAACAACGTTCCAATTTCACAAGAATCAAGAGCTGCTTGGTCGGCTTGTTCAGATGTAGATGCAAATAATAAAATTGCAATCATGTCTTTTAGCAATCCATCTAATTCATGTTCCGTTGAAAGATTTTCTCCATCGATAAATAATTTCTTATTATTCAAACCTTTGATGGGAAAAGCTTCAAATTCATATTTGTGAGTTTTAGATTTCCAGATAAATTCAAAAAAGTATTTTTCTTCTTTAGTTTTAGGGAAAATATCTTCAAAAGAACGTCCTAATCTTTGAATCGGCTCCCCTCCATAGTCAGAAAGAACAACAAGGTGTTTTAGAAAAAGATTTGCAGGAAATTTTGCAGCTACCAATAAATCAAACAACTGAAAAGGCTCCTTTTTACTCAAGCTCAACAGATTCAAAAAATCATCTTGCGTTTTTAACAATAGTGGTAAAACATTTGCTAAAGCATTTTTGCTTTTTAATTATTCTGGCCACCATAGTGCTGCATGACCTTTTAATTCGTCAATATTCCTATTATATTTCTGCATTTGATTTTCCGTATTTTATTTGTTCTTCTGCTACCTTTAATGCTGTTAATCCTTCTTCTTCGTTTTTAACAATATCATAAACTTTAGATGCTATCCAAAGTGCTTCCAATTCATTAAAGGAACAATTAAATAAATCGCTAATCTTTTTTAAGTGTTCACGTTTTAATGATTTTTGATTTCGTTCCACTTTACTTAAAAATCCATCACCAATTTCTAAAGTAGATGCTAATTGTCTTTGAAGCATTCCTTTAGATTCCCTTAATTCCTTTATTTTTTGTCCTATTGTCATTTTACCAAATTAAGACTTGACCATATTTGGTCAAATGTACAATCTTTTTTTCTATTTCTTTAATTGTGGGAAGGAAAAAATAGCTCTTTTACAATTTTTGGAATCAGCGAGGGAAAGTGCGAATTGTAAATGTGCTATTGTGGGGCGGCTTTGGCATGAAACACAACTTGTTTTTAAACCAACCTTTTGTCCGTTTACTAAGCCAAATACCACTTGGTAAACCGACACCTTGTCTTTTTTCTTCATGGCTACAAATTTAATCATATTCCCAAATCATCCAATAAATTGCGCATTACTTTATGTTTTTGCGACTCACAGGTGTGTAGGTTTCTGTTGTCCCAGGGTTTACTGGCCGGTATTTGCTCCCTTTGCCTTTTACAAAAATATTTTAAAAGTCCGGCAGGGTAAAATAAAAATCCGACCCCCTGGCCCGCTTACTCTCAACCCATATTTTGCCGCCATGCTTTTCTACAAATTCCCGGCACAGTATCAAACCCAGGCCGGTTCCCTGCTCATCTTGCGTCCCGCTGGTGGTGTAATTGTCATCTATTCTGAACAAACGCTCAATCATATTTTGGGGGATGCCAACGCCGGTATCGCTCACCGAAATCAAAACTTCCTTATTCTCTTTTCTGGCAGCGATAGTTATCTTTCCCCCGGATCGGGTATATTTTATAGCATTGGATATTAGATTTCGCAAAATGGTGCTCAACATTGCCGTATCTGCAAACACCCGAATATCATCCATAACAGCAACTTCGAGGGCGATCGACTTTTGCATTGCTGCAGCATAAAGCAAATCACTGGTTTGTGAAACAATTTCAAATAGGTTTAGCTCTGCGGGTGTGAATGCAATACGCCCGGTTTGCGAGCGCGACCATTCCATTAGGTTCATCAGCAGGTTCACTGCTTTACCGGATGCCTGAACGATAATGTCGGCGTATTTATCAATCCCATCCATGTCTTTCTGTTTCACCTGCTCGGCAAGCAACTCACTAAATCCCATAATGGCATTAAAGGGACTTTTCAGGTCGTGGGCGATAATCGAAAAAAACTTATCTTTTTCGGCATTAAGCCTCTGTAAGTCTTCGTTCTGGATGCGGATTTGCTCTTTGAGCTTCTCTTTTACACGCAGCTTTTCGATCATTGTATTGAAGGCCACGGAAAAATCGCCCATAAATCGTACTCTTTGCTGGAGGTCGCCCTTGGCGATTTGCTGGCTTTGCCAGGTAAGATGCAAGAGGTTGGAGTGAAGTTGCTTGTATTGGGCAAACATATCATTTTCGCGCAAGGGATCGGTGGGTGGCTCGATGTCCAATTTGCCAAGGGCAATAGCTTTTAGGCAAGTTGCTCCAGCAGAATACTGCAGGATAAATTTGCGAAAGTCCGCAAGAAATACTGAATATTCAGCGCGGGATGACAACTCGGCTTCCCGCAAATTAAATAAGCTTATGGCGCGCTCGGATTTTCCGGTTCGAAGCGAGTTCAAAATTACATGTATCCAATGCAAGCCATCCTTACTTTCCAAATCCATAGCACAATTTATTGGTCGATGGCATCAACAGTAAAACGGCAGGTGCGATCGCCGGTACCCCAGCAATCGATTTCTTTTACTCTGAATTTCTTTTTGGTATAAAAATTCATTATACCTGCTATAAAGCCCTCATCGTAGTCGCAAAAGGCAACACCGCTGTACGGAAGCCCCGAGCAATCGAGGTCTTCGGAAACGGTAAGGGTAAAGGATAGTTTTTCCAAATCCGCTTTTTCGATGCGTAAAATCCCGATACCAAATTTTTCTAAATTCATGGTCAGATTAGCCACAAAACCATCAAAATCGAGGGAATAATCCAGTACATTTTTACAAAACTCAGAGCCTGCCTTATAACCCGATTCGATAAAGAAGTCGTTGGTTTTCTCAGGCCCCCAGTGTTTTTCCAATACATCACGCATGGTGTATTGCATCAGACGGTAAACCACCACATCTGTGCTGGTTCCCAAATTGGGGCGACCCAGCTCGATATCTCCCAGATCGCCCCACTTGAAATTGTATTTCGAATTTGTATCCATAAAAATTAGATAATATTGTGCAATGTTAATCAAGATTATTTAAACAGCAAAACATATAGTAAATTGTTATAACAAAATCAGTAAATCCTTAGAATCGCGGGAAAGTAGCTAAATAATTCTTCAGGACAAAACGATTTCTTGTCGATTTATTAAGCGATATTTGCCAATCAGATTATTAAGTTTTGATTTAAATAAAACAATGACTAATGAAGAATATCCCGATTATTATAAGCTGCATATTGTGCTTATTGCTCATCGCCGCCTGCAATGAAGATTCTAATAAAGCCGTCGATAACAATCCTGACCCATCACCTCCCGACTGGGCGAGCGAGGCAATATGGTATCAAATTTTTGTAGAAAGGTTTAACAATGGCGACCCGGGCAACGATCCCACCCCGGCCACTATTAGCGCAGCCTCCAATTTTAAACCCGTACCCGATGACTGGGCTGTAACGCCCTGGACAAAAAACTGGTACGAACAGGAACCCTGGGCAAAAAAGATGGGTGTAAAGTTTTATGACGGCCTGCAGCTTCGCCGTTATGGCGGCGACTTGCAGGGTATTTTGGATAAACTGGACTATTTGCAGGAGCTGGGCATTACGGCTCTGTATCTGAATCCTATCAACGATGCCCCCTCGCTGCATAAGTACGATGTACGAAACTGGCGGCATGTGGACGTAAACTTTGGCCCCGACCCTGCTGGTGATTTGAAACTGATAGCCGATGAAATCCCTGACGACCCCTCGACCTGGAAGTGGACTTCCGCCGACTTGCTATTCCTTAAGCTGGTGGAAGAACTGCACAAACGCGACATGCGCATCATTCTCGATTACTCGTGGAATCATACCGGCGTAGAATTTTGGGCCTGGCAGGATGTGCTCAAAAATCAGGAAACCTCGAAATACAAAGATTGGTATGAGATAAAACAGTTTGACAAGCCTGCGACTCTCGAAAACGAATTCCAGTATCAGGGCTGGGCAAATCTGGCCAGCCTGCCCGAAATAAAAAAAGTGGACATTAGCAGCCAACGCGAGCATGGCAAACCTTATGAGGGAAACATACACCCGGCTCCGCGCCAGCACATTTTTGCCGTAAGTCAACGCTGGCTTGCGCCCAATGGCGATACTAAGGCGGGCATAGATGGCTTCCGCATGGATGTGGCCGACCAGATTGGGATGCAGTTTTGGCGCGACTGGCGCAAGCATGTAAAAGCGATAAAACCCCAGGCTTATATCGTGGGCGAGATATGGTGGGAGCAGTGGCCTGATAAGCTGATGAACCCCGTGCCCTATCTCCAGGGCGATATTTTTGACGCAGTGATGTTTTACCAGGTATTCAGGCCAGCACGTTACTTTTTTGCTAAAACTGATTTCGACATCAGCGCACAGCAGCTTGTGGACAGCCTCAACTTTGAATGGAATCGCCTGGAAAAACCCTATCGCTATGCCATGATGAATACTGCCGCCACCCACGATGCCCCGCGATTGCTTACCTCTTTTTATAATACCAACAAATATAAATATGCCGCTAAGCCCGGCGATGACCCCGGCTATAAAACCGGTCTGCCCGATGCCGAAACCTACCAGCGTACCGCCTTGTACCTGATGCACCAGTTTACCAGCATCGGGGCACCGCATATCTGGAACGGCGACGAAATGGGCATGACCGGTGCCGACGACCCCGATTGTCGCAAACCCCTGTGGTGGCCCGAATATGAATTTGAACCCGAATACCGCAACAATTTCCAGGTGGGCGAAAAAGAATACGAGGAGGTGGGCTTTAATCAGGAATGGTTCGACTTTTACAAAAAGCTGGTGCAGATACGAAAACAAAACCCGGTGCTCAGCCACGGCGATATTGAGTTTTTGGAAGCCGATGGAAAACTTTTCTCCTACCGGCGCTTTGATGACAAGGATGAAATCGTGGTACTATTCAATCTCGAAAACCAAGCCCACACTTTCGATTTACCTGCTGACGGAAAATACACCGACCTTTTGGGCAACGAGGATGTAACGGGCGGGAGCATTACTTTGCAGCCGCTCGAAGGGAAGATATTGAGGCGCTAAGAAAGTTTGATTGTCATCCCAAACGAAATAATTTCTACATTTGGCGGATAATAAAAAATAAGGCAGCAAATGATGAATCCTGTAATCACAAAGGTAAAAGCAGAACAGAAAGAATCGTTGTAAAAAAACTTTGGAAAGCATTGCGAAACTATTGGTTGAAATGCTCACCCCTTTTTAAATAAAAAAATTGCAGAGAATTAATCGAAAATAAAACTAACTAAAAATGGAAAACAATGACATACGCTGGCATCAACGTTATCAGAATTACACAAAAGCTTTGGGCTATTTAGAGCAAGCCCTGCAAATACAGAGCCCTGACATAGTGCAAAAGGCTGGTATTATCCAGTTTTTTGAAATGAGTTTTGAACTGGCTTGGAATCTGGTAAAAGACTATTTGGAAGCGCAGGGCTTTGTAGATGTGAAATCGCCCAGAGGTGCATTAAAAAAAGCCTTTGAAATGAATATTTTAGAAAACGGACACGACTGGATGGATTTGCTGCAGGACAGAAACCTTACCGCTCACACATACGATGAGCAAAAGGCTACTGATTTGCAACAATTGATACAAAACAAATATTTCCCTTTGTTGCAGGCACTGCATAATAGTTTTAAGCAAAAAATGGATGAGGAATAAATTTGATGTACTCGATTACAACAGCATTAAAGAACCTGCATTAATAATGCATATCAACAGGGTTGGTATTGAGTTTTATAGTAGGTAGAGAGAATTTAAATTAGAGGATTTTGTAGAAATACATAAAATAACCTTGTGCTATTATTTTTTTTACTTTTACAAAATATAAAATAATAGCTAATGAAAAAGCCAGTCCAATCGGGTAAGAAGAATTCGCTAAAAGCCAAGAGTAACAATGCCGTGGTGAAAAATGATGCTGTGCCCATGGAAGATGGCGGCCTCCAAGGCCTTTCCGAATTTCCTATTGTAGGCATCGGAGCCTCGGCAGGCGGGCTGGAAGCACTGGAGCAGTTTTTCGAAAACATGCCGCCTCATAGCGGGATGGCTTTTGTGGTTATCCAGCATCTCGACCCCAACCATATCGGCATTATGCCACAGCTCTTGCAGCGTTTCACGCAGATGGACGTTACCCAGGCCACCGACCGAATAAAAGTACTGCCCAACTGCGTATATGTAATTCCGCCCAACAAGAGCATGTCGCTGCTGCATGGAAGCCTGCACCTGTTCGACCCGGTTGAATCGCGGGGGCTGCGTCTGCCCATCGATGTTTTCTTCCGTTCGCTGGCCATCGATATGCAAGAGCAAAGTATCGCAGTTATTCTTTCGGGCATGGGCAGCGATGGCAGCCTGGGCGTAAAAGCCATCAAAGAAAAAAACGGCGTAGTACTGGTGCAAGAAGCCAAGAGTGCCCGCTTTGACGGGATGCCCCGCAGTGCTGCCGATGCGGTGATTGCCGACTTCATAGCTCCTGCCGGCGACTTACCTGGCAAGCTGTTCTCCTTCAATAACCATCGCACAAAGGAATCACAAATCAGCCTTGCTAAACCGGAAGGTAAAAGCAATGTCGAAAAAATTATCATCCTCTTACGTGAGCAAAGTGGACACGACTTTTCGTTGTACAAAAAAAATACCCTCTTCAGGCGCATCGAACGTCGTATGGGCATCCATCAAATCGAAACGATGGAAAATTACATTCGCTTTTTGCAGGAGAATCCGCATGAAACGGAGATATTGTTCAAAGAGTTGCTCATCGGCGTTACCAGTTTTTTCAGGGATAAGGAAGTATGGGATGAGTTGGAAGAAGAAATCCTGCCGCAGCTCATGCGTAGCCTACCCGAAAGATACACGCTGCGTGTATGGATTACCGGCTGTTCAACTGGCGAAGAAGCCTATTCGCTGGCCATCATCTTCACCGAAATAAAAGAGAAGATCAAACAATTCGGTAAATTATCTTTGCAAATATTTGCCACCGACCTGGATGCCGAGGCCATCGAAAAGGCTCGCAAGGGGTTTTATGCCAGCAATATTGCCGTTGATATTAGCGAGGAACGCTTGCAACGCTTTTTTACACCCCTTATCCAAGGATTCCAAATTAATACCCAGATACGCGAAATGGTGGTGTTTGCCCCGCAAAATGTGATTAAAGACCCGCCCTTTACCAAGCTTGAAATACTGATGTGTCGCAACATGCTGATTTATATGGAACCTGAGTTGCAGCGAAAGTTGATAGCCTTGTTCAACTACAGCCTTAACCCCGGCGGATTGCTGGTGTTGGGTTCGAGTGAATCGCTGGGGCATCAGGCAGAAGGTTTTGAAGAGATTGGCGAAAAACTTAAGATTTTTAAACACACGGCTCAGGCCATGACCACCGAACTTACCGATTTTCCCAGTTCATTTCATCACAGACAAGCCAATATATCTATGCAAAATAAAGAAACACCCCCAAAATACGACAACATCCAAAACCTGGCCGAACAGTTACTTTTGCAACGATTTTCGCCTGCCAGCGTTATGGTAGATAAAAATGGCGACATCCTTTATATCACCGGGCGTACCGGCAAATTTTTGGAACCTGTAGCCGGCAAGGCCAACTGGAACATTTATGCCATGGCACGCGAGGGGCTTAACGAATTGCTGCCAGGAGCCTTTCGACGGGCACTGCAAAACTTCGACCCGGTGAAGCTGCATCATGTAAAGATTGGTAGCGAAAAGGATTCCGTGATGGCGGATGTTACCCTGCAATGTATCGAACATCCCAAACAAATCAAAGGCTTTGTCATGGTTCTGTTTAACCTGGTGCCCGGGCATGAAGAAAGTGATACAACACAGACAAATGATTCCGGCCACTTGCTTAATCAACCCGTTAAAGAACTAAAACTGGAACTGCAACGCAGCCACGAAGATTTGCAAATAACCCGCGAAGAACATCAAACAGCGCAAGAGGAATTAAAATCGATAAACGAAGAATTGCAATCAACCAACGAAGAACTGCAATCGACCAACGAAGAACTGACCACCTCGAAAGAAGAAATGCAAAGCCTGAACGAAGAGCTGCAAACCGTAAACATTGAGTTGCAAAGCAAAATAAGCGAGCATGTAAGGATCAACGAGGATATGACCAATTTGCTCAACAGCATCGAAATTGCCATACTCTTTCTGAACAAGAACCTCCACATCCGCAGATATACCGACCAGCTTACCCGCATTTTCAAACTACGCGAATCGGATATCGAACGCCCCTTTACCGATTTGGTTAGCACCCTTAATTATCCCGAACTGGAATATGATGCCCGGCAAGTGCTCAAAACACTGGCAAGCAAAATTACCGATGTGGAAACAAAAGACAAGCAATGGTTTTCGGTAAAAATCATGCCCTATCGTACTTCCGACGACCGCATCAATGGTCTGGTACTCACCTTTGCCGACATTACCAAAGCCAAAAAACTGGAACTCGAATTAACAAAAGCCAATAGTGCCATGCACAATGCTAAAAACACGAAAGCATCCAACCCTGAGTAGTAAACGCTGAACAAAAAAAAATGATGATGAAAAATCCTGACAAAGAAACAGAAGCACAAAAGCTGCGCGAAGCTGCCGAAGCCAAAGCTAAGCAAAACCGTAGCCTAAGAACCCAGGCACTCACCGAAGCCCAGGCCGTCAGGCTAATCCATGAGCTGGAAGTACATGAGATAGAACTGGAGATGCAAAATGAGGAGCTCTTGCGCTCGAAAAATAAATGCCAGGTCGAAAAACAAAAGTATAGCGAACTCTACGATTTAGCTCCCATGGGCTACTTTACGCTATCGCTCTCGGGCGAAATTAAGGAGCTAAACCATAGCGGGGCTGCGATGCTTGGCAAAAACAGGTCTGCGCTTAAAAACCGCCTTTTCGAAAAATTTATTTCTCCCAAAGATATTCCTGTGTTTCGGCAGTTTATCGAATGTGTTTTTAACAAGCCCGGAAGTCAGCACTGCGAGATTGAATTATTGGTTGATAAGAAGCGGAATATCTTTGCTATGCTCCATGGCATTGCAACGGAGGGTGAAGTACAATGTTTGATTACAGCTGTGGATATTACCCAAAAGCACCTAACCTGTGAAGCCCTCCGCGAAAGCGAAGAAAAATACCGAACCATTACCGAATCAACCACCGACATAATTTACGTTATAGATAAAACCGGCAAGCAACTTTATTTTAACAAACAGGTTGAGCACACACTCGGCTATAAAAGGGAAGAGGTGATAGGACAGAATTTTTCTAAATATGTTCCGGCAAGTGAACTGCCAAGATATCTTGCGCAATTGTCGAATATCTTGTTTCAGAAAGAAGTAAAGCATTTTAGAACCCGGGTTTATCATAAGGATGGTCATTTGGTGGATGTAGAAATTAACGGGAAATTCATCCGGCAAAATGGCGAATTGGTGGGCGAAGGAACCATTAAAGATATTACCGAGACCAAAAAAGCCGAAGAAGCCCTGCATAAAAGCGAGGAGCGCTTTAGTTTGGCCATGGATGCTGCCAACGATGGTTTATGGGATTGGGATGTGCCCACCGACAATATATATTACAGCCCCGGATGTTACCGCATTTTAGGCTATAAACCAGGCGACTTCGAGGCGAACTGGGAAAACTGGAAAAATACCATTCACCCTGATGATATAAACAATGTTCAGAAAAATATTGAAGAGTGTTACGAAGGAACCGGGAAAAACATGCGCTTTGAGTGCAGGATGAAAGCTAAGGATGGAACATGGCGGTGGGTTTTGAGTCGCGGAAATGCCGCTGAGCGTAGTGCTGAGGGAAGAGCTTTGCGGGTAATAGGAACCCACACCGATATTACCGAACGCAAACGCGCTGAGGAAGTGATGCAACAAAGTCGCGAACGATCGGTGAGGCAACGCAATGCCTTGTCCAGGCTTATGCTGGATGAATTGCTATTGAGCGGCAGCTACGAAAAATCCTTCCATCAACTCACCCGCGAAGTTGCTAAAGCCATGCAGGCAGACTATGTAAGTATCTGGCTGGTCAACGAGCAAGGCAACGCACTAAGCTGTATGTCGCAATACTTATTCAACCACGATACATACACATCGTGCCAGCCACTAAGTTGGGCCAATTATCAGCATTATTTTAAAACCATTACTACCGAAAGTAAAATACTTTCCGATGATGCGCAAAACGACCCCCGTTTCAAAGAGTTTTTACAAGGCTTTCTCATCCCTCGCGGGATACACTCGATAATTGATACAGGTATTTTTATCGATGGCCGGCTGGAGGGATTGGTTTGTATAGCACATACCAACACCAAACGCAGGTGGCACAACGATGAAGAATCCTTCGCCACTGCGGTGGCTGCTATGGTTGCGCAAACCCTTGCCAATATTCGTAGCAAACAAGCCAACGATGCCTTGCTGGAAGAAAGACAACGACTCTCGGATGTGGTAAAAGGCACCAATGCCGGAACCTGGGCATGGAACATCCAAAGCGGCGAAACTATTTTTAATGAGCGGTGGGCCGAGATATTGGGCTACACCCTGGCCGAAATTTCGCCTGCTACCAGCCAAACATGGAATAATTTTTCGCATCCCGATGATTTGAAAAAAGTAGATGCGCTGCTGGAAAAACACTTCCGTGGCGAACTGGACTATTACGACTGCCAGGTGAGGATGAAGCACAAAGACGGTCGCTGGATTTGGACCCTGCATCGTGGTAAGGTAATATCGTGGACCGAAGATGGACAAGCCCTGCTGATGTCGGGAACTCACCAGGATATCAACAACCATAAAATGGCCGAGGAAGCACTAAAATCGAGCGAGCACCGCTCCAGAGCACTTCTTGATGCCCTCCCCGATTTGATGCTCAGAATTAACAGCAAAGGCGATTTCCTGGATTATAAAGCAGCCACAGGAGATTGGTATTTTCCGATAGATAAGATTATTGGCAAAGGAATTAGCGATGTGGTGCCTCCCGAAAAGGCTCTTATAATGCGTGAGCGGATTGCTGAAACTATCGAAAGTGGAAAAATGCGTGTCGATGAATATCATTTAAATATCCCGTGATTGGGAGCCGTTGATGTTGAAGCACGCACGGTACAAAGTATGTACGATGAAGCAATTATAATTGTTCGCAATATTAGCGAACGCAAAAAAGCAGAAGCCGAAATCAAACGGCAGAATCAGGAGCTGCAAAAACTGAATGCTACCAAGGATAAGTTTTTCTCGATAATAGCCCACGACCTCAAAAGCCCCTTCAATGCCATTGTTGGGTTTAGCGATCTGCTCGTTGACCAGGTAAAAGATAAGGATTTGGAAGGCATCGACCGCTATGCCGAGATTATTCAGAAATCATCAGAGCGAGCAATGGAACTGCTCACCAACCTGATGGATTGGTCGCGCTCGCAAACCGGCAGGATAGCTTTCGCGCCCGAATCGTGCGATCTATACGAGCTTATCGATGACACAAGAGCTGTGCTTTTGGAAGTTGCTCATCAAAAGTCGATCGAAATAATTAGCGATATTCCAGTCGGCACAACGGTTTATGCCGATAAGGTGATGGTGGCTACCGTGCTAAGAAACCTGGTGGCAATGCCATAAAATTTACCAGGCCCGGAGGATGGATCAAATTAAATTCCCGCAAGGATGCACACGAAGTAGTGATGTCAGTGCGCGACAATGGGATCGGGATTGCGGCTTCTAACATCGAAAAGCTATTTCGTATCGACGAAAATTATACCACCACCGGCACCAACAATGAGCAGGGAACTGGTTTGGGCTTAATTCTGTGTAAGGAGTTTATCGAAAAACATGGGGGCCGAATTTGGGTGGAAAGCACGGAAGGCAATGGCTCGGCATTTCACTTTTCGCTGCCTGTTAAAAATTAAAATACCTATATCAAACTTAATATTGTTAATAAAAATGCAAAGCAATTATTACGAAAACATATTTAATCAGATGGCTGAAACCTCTAAAGTACTCGGCCAATATACCTGTGATAATATCGACTACCCGCACATTGCTCAGCAAATGCAGGATATTTCGGGTGCTGATTATTGTGTTATCAATGTTTTTAAAAAAAACAACAAAGGCTTTTCAACGGTGGCTGCTACCGGCCTTGAAAAGAATATAATAAAAGCCGTTTCAATATTTGGCTTTAATATCGTAGGGAAATCCTGGCCCTATGATCCCGTGAAGGAAGAAAAAATCAGGCACACTAAAGTTACCGTATTTCCAAGTCTGAGCGAACTTGTTGGGAAGTCACTTCCCGGCAGGATCTTACCCTTGCTCGAAAGCATTTTTAATCTGGGTGAGGTGGTGGTGGTTAAAACCACCAAAGACGATATAAACATCGGCGATTTTACCCTGCTGTTTAACCGCAACAAGCATTTGCAACATCAAACATTGGTGGAGGCTTTTGCTGATATTACGGGTTCGACAATTAGCAGAATTACTGCCGAAGAAGCATTTATAGAACGTGAAAAACAATTTAAGTGTCTTTTCGAAAATGCAGCGGATGCAATCTTTGTGGCCGAAAAAGATTCAGGGCTTATTATTGATGCCAATCAAAATGCAGCGCAACTTATAAAAATGCCCTTAGAAAAAATTATTGGCCTTAACCAAATGCAGCTGCACCCTGTTGAAATAAAAAATGAAGCAAGGAATACCTTTAAAACGCACCAGCAGGAACTGAGCATAAATAACCATACACTTCCTGTCGAAAGCAGGGTGCTTCGGTCGGATGGCGTGGAAGTGCCTGTCGAAATTTTGGCCTCCGAGGTTGAATACAAAGGTAAAGCCTGCCTGATGGGAACTTTTCGCGACATATCAAAGCGTAAACATGCCGAGCACAATCTAAACCAAACCAAACTAACCTACGAGAATGTGGTAAACAGCCTTACCGAGGCCATTTATATTTTGGATGAAAATGGTTTGTTTATAGAAGTAAATAATGGCGCAACTAAAATGTATGGCTATTCCCACGATGAGCTGATTGGCCAATCGCCACAAACGGTTGCTGCACCTGGAATGAACGATTTGGATGCAGTAGTGCGTAAAACCATGCAGGTAACTGAAACCGGAAATCCCGCCCGCTTTGAGTTTTGGGCCGAACGCAAAAACGGTGATATCTTCCCAAAGGATGTGATCCTGAACAGGGGAAAGTATTTTGGTAAAGATGTAATTATTGCTGTGGCACGCGACATAAGCGAAATTAAAAAAACAGAAAACACACTTATCGAAAGCAATCTAAAATTCCAAAACCTTATCGAACTTGCCGTAGATGGAATATTAATTGGATCTTATGATGGGCATATTATCCAAAGCAACTCACGTTTTTGCACCATGATTGGCATGAGTAGCGATGAATTGACAGGCAGACATATCGAGTCTCTGCCTTTTACTCCCAAAAGTGCAACTGATGCTCCTTTTCGTTTCGATTTGCTGCACAATGGCGAAACCGTTATTACAGAGCGCCGCCTGATGGTGACTGATGGAAATATTATTGATATCGAGATGCGGACGAAAATGATGCCCGACAAAACTTATCAGTCCATCATTATCGATATTAGCGAGCGAAAGAAACTTGAAATCACACAAAAGATCATTCTGGAAATATCACAACTTTCGTTAACGTATAATTCGTTACATAGCTTTTTGGCGGCGATTCACCATAAGGTGAACAAGATTATCCGTACCGAAAATTTTTATGTGGCATTATACGAGGAGGATAGCAATACTTATTCCTTTCCTTACTATGTGGATGAAATTGAGAAATTAACACTCGATACGCCTCACGATCTTAGCGGTGGCTTTACCGATTATGTGAGAAAACACGGGAAAGTACTGCTCAGGCGGGGGATTAGTGTTAATGATCCTGATAAAAAAGTACCTTTAATCGGCATAGGCAATGTTCCTTCGGTTTGGCTGGGGCTTCCGCTAAATATAGATACGCAGGATGAAACCATTGGGGTAATGGCGGTTCAGGATTACCATAATTTTGAAGCTTACAACGAAACCGAAATAGCAATTCTGGAGCTTATTGCCAACAAAATAGGGGTTTATATCGAACGGGTGAAAAACTATGAGGATTTGAAAAACGCCAAAGAAAAAGCCGAAGAAAGCGACCGTTTAAAATCAGCCTTCCTGATGAACATGTCGCACGAAATTCGTACGCCCATGAATGGCATTTTAGGCTTTATCGATTTGCTCGAAAATCCGGATATTGACGAGGCAAGCCGAAAGAACTATCTTGGAGTGGTAAACCGTAGCGGGCAACGCTTGCTTAACACCATCAACGATATCATCGAAATATCCAGAATCGAAGCCGGCGAATTGATCGTTAGAACCGATGAAGTAAATATTGAAGAACTAATACAATTTGCGTATAATTTTTTCAAACCACAGGCAGCCGAAAAAAACCTGCGCTTTGAATTAAACACCAAGCCAAATGGATACGGCGTTTTAATTCAGGCCGATAAATATAAATTAGAAGGGATTTTAAGCAACCTGATTAAAAACGCCATTAAATTTACTTCCCAAGGGATGGTAGAGATTGGATACAAAATTGAAAACGATTGGGTGGTATTTTGGGTGAAAGACAGCGGAAGAGGTATTCCCGCTGATCGGCTGGATGCCATTTTCGACCAGTTTGTCCAGGCCGAAATTGCCCTTACGCGGGCGCACGAAGGCTCGGGTCTGGGCCTGACTATTGTTAAAGCCTACGTGGAAGCACTCGGCGGAAAAATCGCGGTACAATCCGAGGAAGGAAAAGGGAGCATTTTCCGTTTTTCGATTCCTTATAAAGTTTCAAAAAAACAAACGATTCCCGGTTCTAAAGCAAGCATCGACACCATAAATAAGATTAAAGGATTAACAATTTTAGTTGCAGAAGATGATGAAGTAAGCTATCAGCTTTTGAAAGTTATTCTCACAAAGCAAGGATTCAACTTAATACGAGCCACCAATGGCGAAGATACCGTGAAAATCCTTCGGACAAATCCATCGGTCGCACTCATTTTGATGGACATCAAAATGCCCGGCATGGACGGGCTGGAAGCAAGCCAGCAAATCCGGCAATTCAATACAAGCATCCCAATTGTTGCACAAACAGCCCACGCCTTTTCCGGCGAAAAAGAAAAAGCACTAAAGGCAGGATGCAACGACTATATTTCAAAACCTGTTAGTAGGGCAAAACTGATGGATATGATGAAAAAATATCTCGAAAAGGAAACTGATTAAGCGTTAAAAATTCCCTTCTTTAGGGATAGTGCCATTCTTAGCAATGCATTCAGCTTGTTGTGCCGGTAGTGCAGGTAGTCCACCTGGCGGGAGCCAAACCCCTTGTAGAAGCGGGCCAGGTTCTCATCGTTCGATCCCTCAAAATCGAGGGTTAAATGCCTGCCTGCGTGCTTGCGGATGAAATCATCGATAATCAATGGCATGGCTCCGGTTTGAAGCGCGTAAGGGTCGGTGGCCGAAAAATAAAAGATCACCTTATCGCCGCTGTGG
This sequence comes from uncultured Lentimicrobiaceae bacterium, assembly GCA_964523795.1. Classification (GTDB taxonomy): domain Bacteria; phylum Bacteroidota; class Bacteroidia; order Bacteroidales; family 4484-276; genus SABY01. The sequence continues at coordinate 20,320 of CAZGAO010000028.1, read as the reverse complement.
ATAAAAAAAGCCCCGGCACACAACTCGTTGGTTTCGTTGTAAGCACCCACAATTTTTGCCGCTCGTTTATATATCATCACATAAATCAAGCGGCGCAGCAAATCATAATCCTGATCTTTAAGGTTGTTGATTTGCCTGCCCTTGTTCTGCCTGAATATTTTGATGATGTCTTCGGGCTTTACATTTTCTACAATGTTGAGGGGCGAGCGGTGGGCCTTTTTTAAATTGCGTTTCAGATTGCTCGAATATCCGGCAGCAATGCGGTCGTAAGTATGGATTAGGTCGAGATGGTGAGTTTTCCAGGGAATGAAATTACCTGAATCTCCTGTAAGGTCTTTGGTTTTATTATGGGTGTTCAGATTGATTTCGATGAAGCGGTACTTTTTGGGTATGGCATCCAAAAATTCGCTAACCAGCTCGCCGGTAAGATGCTTAGTGGAAAACACCCCCAGTTGCTGGGTAAAATTAGGCTGGAACAAATAATCGGTACCCCATTTTTTTCCGGGCGTTAGCGGCATTACACATTCGTAGTCATTTTTTACCAGGGCTTCCCAGCGGTCGTTCACCAGGTCGAGGTACCACGATTGGGCGTAGATAAGGCCGTTCAATGATTTGTTGATGCAGGCATCCCACTTCTCAGTGTCGATTTGTTCGTGTTTTAAATAGGCTATCAATAGTAAAAAATTTTGCCCAAAAATAGTAATTTTTACCGCAGAGGACGCGGAGAATACGCAGAGGGCGCAGAGAGATTTTTAAGCTAGCCCCCCTATTTGGCTTTTTTTCACCACTACTTATTTAAAGCATTCAATTTCTGAATTAATCAAAACATTTGTGAACTTACCTTTGATTATGGGAGGATTTTCTTCGTTGAGAAATTCCCATTCATAAGCCAGGTATTTCTTCCAGGAGTTTTGCGTAAAGTCCCCAACGATTATTCCCAATTGTTGGCCATAGTATCGCTGTGGATCTAGCCCACTGGCTTGGTAGTAATATTTCTTTTTGCTATACACCCACTCCATGGCGGCAAAATATCCCCTATTTGGCACTTTAATATTATACTTGGATACATCCACCGTAAACCATCCCGGCCCGTTTGCCCTTACCACTAACTCTTCGGTAAGCAAATCTTCGCCTGGCTCGCCGGTCAGGCTGTCAACAGCAAATACGCGAACCCGAAAAGGGGTTCTGGAATGAGACTTCACTCGTCTGTTTCGCTTTACAATGTAGTAACTGATAGATTTAATTGTTCCATCGCATGCATCGCTATTGTCCATAAAAACTGCTGCAATCATCCCTGCTGTCGTCAGCATAGCGGTTTTATGATAATCTTGTATAAAGTTCCCAAGTTGAACTTTTCCCTTACTATTTCCCACAATAGTAAACTCCGGCAAGGAATATGTCCTTCTTTCTAACTCAACTTTAAAGGGCTGCTTTTCTACAAGTTCTTTTACTGAAAGCTGGCGGCTGTAATAAGCCAATGCCGAAAATGTTACGGTTTCACCCATCATGCTTTCGCTTATCTCAAATTGAAGCAAGCCCTCCGCATTGGCGGCAGCACCCAAATGCTTACTGATGATTTCGGCGGCTGCATAAGGAACGGCTTCACCGGTTTCGGCATCAATTACCTTACCTCTTAACATCCTTGTTTCCTGGGCATCTGCTTGCGGTGCATATTGAAATACCAGAATAAAAATCAGTAACAAAAAACGTTTTGAATTTTTCATAATCTTGTTATTAAAAATGTCATCAATAATAATTATAAAATCTGAATCGGATTATAATTGGGCTAATTATGTTTGTGTAACAATTAAATAAGCTAGCTTCTAAAGCTATCAAAAAGAGATTTCTCCTTACAAACCTTGCAATGCTGCGTTTTTCCAGTCGGAGAAATCTCCTAAAACACAGATGCTTGCGAAAACATATCATTGGAGTTAAAATTCAAAGTAAAGTCCTGCACGTAAAGGATCCGACCATCGGTAAAGTATTAGCAGGAGAAATCTATTTCTTACGTATTTATCATTCGCATATCAAATTCCCCTTACTCACTCAATTTTTATATTTTCGCAAAAACATTGTATTCGCATGATAAAATTGCTAACCGTAGTTGGGGCAAGGCCTCAGATTATTAAGGCGGCAGCCTTGAGCCGGGCTATCCGTAATTCGCATTCAGGAGCTGTTCGCGAATTTATTCTGCACACCGGGCAGCATTACGATGCCAACATGTCGCAGGTATTTTTTGAAGAACTCAATATTCCCAGGCCGGATTTTATGCTCAATGTGGGTTCGGCCTCGCATGGTGTGCAAACGGCGCGGATGATCGAGGGCATCGAAGAAAAGCTGAAGGAACTGAAACCCGACTTTTTGCTCGTTTATGGCGACACCAATTCTACGCTAGCCGGAGCGGTGGCCGCATCCAAGCTACACATTCCGGTTTTGCATATCGAGGCGGGACTGCGTTCGTTCAACAAGTCCATGCCCGAGGAGATCAACCGCATCGCCTGCGATCATTGCTCCACCCTGCTTTTTTCACCCACGGCTACCGGTGTAAAAAATCTGGAGAACGAAGGTTTCAATATTCATAACACGACTCCCTTTAGCATCGACACGCCCGGTGTATTTCATTGTGGCGACGTGATGTACGACAACAGCCTTTATTTTTCAAAAATCGCACAGACGCAGTCTCAAATTTTGAATATTAATAAACTTGAAAAAAATATTTTTATCCTTGCCACCATCCACCGCCCACAAAATACTGATGATCCCCGGCGGCTGGAGTCGATCTTCGAGGCCTTAAATCATCTGGCACTAAAATACCGGCGTGATATATTTTTGCCGCTGCACCCGCGTACATCCAAACTTATTGCAAAAAATTTGACGGCAAAGTTGCGGGGGCAAATAGATGAAAATCCACATTTGAAAATATCAGACCCGGTATCCTTTCTCGACATGATTCAGTTGGAGCAAAATACCTGCATGGTAATTACCGACTCGGGCGGGGTGCAAAAAGAATCGTACTTTTTCGGGAAACCCTGCATCATTTTGCGCCCACAAACCGAATGGGTGGAGATTGTAAACCAGGGCACAGCTATTATTACCGATGCTGATCCGGATCGCATTACTGAGGCTTTTGAAAAATTATTTAATAACAATGATTTGCGCTACCCGCCGATTTTTGGTGACGGGAAAGCTGCTGAATTTATACTTGAAGAGATTTTGAAATACAGATAGGATAATCACAAAAAATAATTTATCATGAAAGTACTCGTTTTAGGAGCCGGCCTGGTGGGTGCGCCGATGGCCTTTGATTTGGCTAAAGACGCACAATTTGACGTTACAGTTGCCGATAGTGCCGGGCAGGCATTAGCAAAATTTAAAAAGAATAAGAAGATAAAAACCGTGTGTGCTGATCTTAGCCAAAATCAGGTGCTTACGGATTTGGTGTCGCAGCAAGACACCGTACTAAGTGCGGTACCCGGTTTTATGGGATTCAAGACCCTGGAAACGGTTATCAAGGCTGGTAAAAATGTAATCGACATTGCCTTTTTCCCCGAAGACCTTTTTGAACTGGATGAGCTGGCTCGCAAGCATAAGGTGGTGGCTATTTCGGATATGGGCGTTGCGCCTGGCATGAGCAATGTTTTGATTGGCTACGCCGATCATCAGATGGATAAAACCACGCGGGCTGCGATTTACGTGGGCGGTCTGCCCAAAGTGCGCGTTTGGCCTTACGAATACAAGGCGGTGTTTTCGCCCATCGATGTTATCGAAGAATACACACGTCCGGCACGTTATGTTGAAAACGGCAAGCTTATTACCAAGCCTGCACTCTCCGATCCCGAGCTGCTCAACTTCCCGGGAATAGGGACGCTGGAAGCTTTCAACAGTGATGGTTTGCGCTCGCTGGCCGAAACCATCGACTGCCCCAATATGATCGAGAAAACCCTGCGCTACAAGGGGCACATCGAGAAAATGGCCATGCTTCGCGATACAGGATTTTTTAGCAAAGAACCGATCGAAATTAACGGAACCATGATTAGTCCCCTCGATTTTACCACACGTCTGCTTTTCCCCAAATGGAAACTGGAAGCTGGCGATGAGGACATAACCGTGATGCGCATTGAGGTAGAAGGTACAAAACTGGGTAGGAAGATGCGTTATACCTACGATCTTTTCGATACGTACGACCGTGCTTCCAGGGTGCATTCGATGGCACGCACCACAGGATACACCGCCACGATGGCTTTGCGCATGGTGGCCGCCGGACTTTACACACGCCAGGGCGTTTCGGCACCGGAGTTTGTAGGTAAAAACAAGGCTTGCGTAGATTTCCTGCTCCAGGGGCTTGCCGAGCGTGGCGTGGTTTATCACGAAAAAATTGAAAACCTCGGGGCTTAAGAAATGTTTGTTTTTATAATAAGTTTTTTTTGTGGTTTGCGTTTATGAATAGTACACTTCAAATCATAAATTAAATAGAATAAAACGAAACATAACACATTATGAAAATTGAGGGGAAAAGTTGTAGTAAATGCCTTTTGAATGATAAAATAGCCGGGGTAATTATTGATGATGACGGGGTTTGTAATTATTGTAAAAATCACCAGCCCTTTGTCCCTTATGGCGAACCCGGATTACAGAAGATATTTAAAAAAGTAAAAAGCAAGCATAGGATTTATGATGCACTCGTGCCACTAAGTGGGGGTAAGGGCAGCACTTACGTTTTGTATTTAGCAGTTAAAAAATACAAACTCAATGTTTTGACTTATACTTTTGACAATGGCTTTCTTAGCGATTTTGCCAGGAAAAATATCGAAACTTCTGTCGAAAAATGTGGCGTGGATCATATTTGGGTAAAACATGATATCAAGTTGATTTCTACACTTTACCAGACGGTGCTTATGCAATCGGGCGAAATATGCGGTATTTGTGGCGTTGGGATCGAACGAAGTATGTTGAAGATTTCTGAAGCATGGAAAATTCCCATTATTTTGTTGGGACATGCTCCAACCGAAGCCAATTCGTTTACCTCCGAAAATATTTATGATCACCGCAGGCTGAAGGCGATATTTGCCAAGAATCCAAATATTAATAAAGGAATGATTAAGCGATTTCTCGTTTATCCCAATCTAAACTTTATCAGCACTTTTTTATTTACAAAAACAGGGCGTTTTGGGAAAAAGGTAAATATCCTGTATTATATTGATATTCCTTCGGACCAGGAGATAGGCGATATTTTGAAAAATGAAATGGATTGGATAGAGCCGGCACAATCGAAATACACCCGGCACTTCGATTGCCTCGCCGAGCCGTTTACCAATTACATCCGCGAAAAACGCTTTGGCAACTCAAGGCGTTTGCCCCAGTTGAGTAATATGATTCGGAACAAGGAAATTACACGCGAAGATGCTTTTGAAATTTGCCTGGATGATAAAAAAAACTTGCAACCCGAAAATTTTGATTTGGTAATGAAGAAATTAAACCTCTCGGAAAGCAACATTCAGGAAATTAGCAATATCCCTGTCAATGTATTTAACGATAAAGTATCCTGGTCGAACAAGATTTTTGCTGTGGCCAGGGGTATTTTGAAAAAGCATGAGCATTAAATCAGGGACTGATGAAAAACGCAGAATATTAAATTCCTGTTAACCGCGAGTGATTTTTTATCTGTGTCAATCGGTGTAATCGGTGGTGCATTAAAAAAAACAGCGTGAGATTTTTCTTGGTGTTTTAGCCAGAGCATGGCTTTGAGCCATACGCTGGCTTTCATTATTTTTAGTCAGGGCTTGACTTTAAGTCAAACCCTGACTTTATTAGCTTATTCTGCTCCAGTCGTATTTGTGTTTTTGAAGTTGTAGAAGCCTTCCGGCCATGGGCGCGTTTTTGGGTTTTTGCAGGCCGGGGTCATCGTTTAGAATTTCGATGGCGAGGTCGCGGGCAAAGCGCAGGATTTTTTCGTCGCGGATGATGTCGGCCAGTTGCATGTCGAGCACGCCGCTTTGCTGGGTTCCGTGCATATCGCCCGGGCCACGCAGTTTCATATCCACCTCGGCAATTTCAAAGCCGTTGGTGGTTCTTACCATCGTTTCGATGCGCTTGCGCCCATCGTTGGTCAATTTGTAACTGGTCATCAAAATGCAGTACGACTGGTCGGCACCCCGGCCCACCCTGCCCCTGAGCTGGTGCAACTGCGAAAGGCCAAAACGCTCGGCATTTTCGATGACCATCACCGAGGCATTGGGCACATCCACACCCACCTCAATTACGGTAGTAGCCACCAGTATCTGGGTTTCGCCTTTTACAAAACGTGCCATCTCCCAATCTTTCTGCTCGGTTTTCATCTGCCCATGCACGATGCTCACGGCATAGTCGGGCAGGGGAAATGAGCGGACGATGCTTTCGTAGCCGTCCATCAAATCTTTCAGATCCAGGGTTTCCGATTCGTGGATGAGCGGATAAACCACATACACCTGACGGCCGAGGGCAATTTGTTGCTTCATAAAACTGAAAAGCTGTACCCGCTTGCTGTCGTAGTAGTGTAGCGTTTGCACCTGCTTGCGTCCGGGCGGCAGTTCATCAATCACCGATACATCCAGGTCGCCATACACGGTCATGGCCAGGGTGCGCGGAATGGGCGTGGCGGTCATCACCAAAACGTGGGGCGGCACGATATTTTTTTTCCACAGCCGCGCACGCTGTTCTACGCCAAAGCGGTGCTGCTCATCGATAACCACGAAGCCCAGGTTTTTAAACTTTACCTTATCCTCGATCAGGGCATGGGTGCCAATAAGAATATTCAATGAGCCATCTTCGAGTTTTTGGTGTATGATTTTCCGGTCGGCACGTTTGGTCGATCCGGTGAGGAGCTGAATTTCAATATCCATCTTTCCCAAAAAGCTGCTGATGGTTTTGAAATGCTGTTGAGCCAAAATTTCGGTGGGTGCCATCAGCGCGGTCTGAAAACCGTTGTCGATGGCAATGAGCATACACATAAGTGCTACCAGGGTTTTGCCGCTGCCCACATCCCCCTGAAGCAGGCGGTTCATTTGGCTGCCTGTGGCCATGTTGGCGCGTATCTCGCGGATTACCCGTTTTTGCGCTCCAGTTAACTCGAATGGCAAATGATGCTGGTAAAAGTCGTTAAGTGCATCGCCAACCAGCGAAAATACCTGTCCTCTAATTTTGCTTGTGCGAATAAATTTTTGCTTTAGCAGGACTAATTGCACGAAGAACAATTCCTCGAATTTGAGCCTTCCCAGCGATTTATCCAATAGCTGCTGGCTCTCGGGATGATGGATATTTATCAATGCCTGCTTGCGCGGAATAAATTTTAGGCGTTGTATCAATTCTTCGGGGAGGGTTTCGGCTATCTGGCCATCGATTTGCGAAACCAATGCCTTGGTAAGGCGGGCGATGCCCCGGCTGTCAAGCCCTCGGTTTTTTAGCTTTTCGCCCGAATTATAAACGGGCTGTAAAGTAGAAACAGGCCCGGTTTCAAAATCAATGGTGGCTTCCAGCTCAGGATGAGCAAAATTATATTTCCCGTTAAACAAGGAGGGCTTGCCAAAAATCACATATTCCAGGTTGGGCTTTATTTTGTTGAGCACCCAATTGATACCCTTAAACCACACCAGGCCAATGCTGCCGCTCTCGTCGGTCAGTTGTGCCGAAAGGCGCTTAGCGCGACCATCACCAAGCACCTGCACGTTGGTAATTTTTCCTTTTACCTGGATGAAGGCACTATCGCTGTTAATTTGGGCAATCGATAAAAACTGGCTGCGATCCACATAGCGGAAGGGGAAATAATAAAGCAGGTTCTCGAAAACAAAAACACCGGCTTCCTTTTTTAAAAGTTCAGCCCTGGCCGGGCCAATGCCTTTGAGGTATTCGATGGGTGTTTTCAGAAATTCGTTTGACATGTCAAGAATTATTAGCCCGACAAAAATAAAAGAAAAACTCCTTACCGACCAGCGATAAGGAGTTTATATTGTGAAAAATCAGCTTCTTTTTGTTGGAGTGTTAATACACCCACAATTCGCTCTCGAAGCTGCGTAGTTCGTCTTTGATGCGCTGCGATTCGAGCAAGGCATCTACACCGATGGTGTAGTCGCGTATCTCGCGATCGTACACATTATCTTCTTTCACCACATAGCTATCGAATTGCCGGGTAAGAAAATAGTCGTCATACGAAAGTTTTGCGGCACTGTTTTTACGATTGAACACCTCAAAGCGCGCCAGCAGTGGACGAATCTCGGGATAGTAAAGCCAGAACAGATTATCAAAACCCCTTTGGTTTCCATCTTCATCGTAATTGATTCGGATGGGGCATATACCTATAATCCGCACCTGCATTTCCGAGCGTTGTTTGTCAAAAATCCAATCCTCTTTAAGCATGTATCTCACTACATCATTGGCCTCAAAAGGCTCTACCATCATTTCGGTAATAAAGCTGTTTGGATCGTTGGGATCGGGAATATCGATAGGTACTGTATCGGCAAGTTTTGATTCGATTTGATTGGCGGTAAGCGGGATGAGCGTTTCAAAATTATCGCCTGCCGGATTGTATTCGTAGGCAGTAATTTCGCCTCCCAGAATGGCATCCCACAAAACCTGCATCAGGCTGCGCCATCTGCCCTGTGTTGTTTCGGGGAAATACAGTGGCTGATTCACCTTTTCGTTCAGGTCGATGACCCGCCACAGGCGTTTTTCCCAAAACACATCCGCCTCACGAAGGTAGGGGTAGGCCATGGGTTTCAAATCATCGATGTGCGCCCGGTCGTAAGCTTTATCGCGTGGTTCGGTAACCAACTGTATTTGATTTGCGGGTTGTGCCTTTACCACTATTCCGGTGCTTAGCACAGCAAGAAAAACTACAATTTTTAAAAGCCTGATATTCATGATATAAAATATTAAATTTTTAATTGATGGTAAACATGATGGTGTTTAATTGTCGGGTTTCATCATCTGAACCTGTGGCCACAATATTCTCGAACCAAATACGCTGACCACGTTTGGCGTTTTTGATAAGATCTTTCATTTTATCGCTAAAATTAGAACCATTTGTACTTTCGGTAGTTGTGGTTTCGCCTTGCAGCAATACCATGTCGAATGAGAGTATGCGAAAGGTCATATCGAAGTCGAAGTTCTCAGGTTTCACCGGAACGATAGTAGGCGAATAGATTAACGCATTACTCGATATAGCTCCATCGGTTTTATTGGCAATTTTTGCAATCGGATCAGGAACTGTGCGAAGTCTGAAAACCTGCTCCCCCATTTTTTTCTTGGCATCGTCAATTTGCGCATAAACACTAATTACGGCATTTACTTTACCCTGGGGTTTTTTATCAACTTTTACCAGCCAACCCTCGCCGTTTGGATTTCTGAAAAGGCGACCGATGTTAATTTCGGCTGATAGTCTTTCGTTGGGAATACCGGGCGAAGAAATGTCAACCGGATTGTCCACGCCGATATAAAACACGTTCATCTTGGTTGCCGAAACCGTAAGCGAAGGCCTGGCCACAGTATATTCGTTGTGAAAATGATAGGTATTAACATCGCCTGTTCCGCCCTTAACTCTGATAATACCGGCATATTTCTTAATGCCTTCCTCAGTGGCCGGCAGGCTAAATCGCACCAAGCCCTTCTCGCCTGCGATGGGTCTTGCACTGGCAATTTGAGATTCGGGTAGCGAATCAACGCCCATCTTAATGAATACCTCCGGGTTTTGTGTAGTGCTATAAGCAGCTACAATAGCCTCGGCATGATATTCATCGCCTACAAACACGTAATCGCCTTTGGGAAGAATTTTGGCATCAATATTATCATATTTAAAATCCTTGGCATCTACTGCATCGAGCAGGAAATTCACCACATCAAATTCGGCGTTATACACTTCCGTGATAATCTTATTAAGGATGGCCACATCGGCGGCAAGGATGGTTTGATAAAAGTTGTATTGCTGCCAGTTGAGCTTCAACTCCTCATTGTCGCGATAATCGCCCTGGGTATCCAATCCCAGCTTAATATGCTTGCGGTCGTCAGGGGGCAATAGTTCTATCATCTCAACGCGATAGTTGTCGATACGATTTTTAAGGGCTATACCTGCACCTTTCGAGCCATCGTCCGAACCACCCATAAAGAAGTTGGTGGGCGTATCATAATCGTCTTTGTTTTTGGCATCTTTCAAAGGCAGCATCTTCGCCGAATCAACGGGTATTTTTTCGGTTATCGAAATCAATTCGTATTTTAAACTGTCGATAAACCCCACCATTTGGTCAGACATTTCCCTGGCCTCCTGAGCTTTCAAATAAAAAGGCTTGACCTTAACCTGGTCGTTTTGCAACTTTTTATTAAAGGCCTTATAGGTATCATCGAGCTTTTGGGTAAAGTTCTCGTTGGTGAGTTCCACACTTTCGTTTACAACCAGAAAGGCATCCAGCATCTCTTTCGATACATTCAATGCCAGCAGTGCCGTGAGTACCAGGTACATCATGGCTATCATTTTCTGCCTCGGGGTTTCCTTATATTCAGCCATTTACCAAATCGTATTTTGAGGGATTAACATCATTATTTTACATTCATGGCCGAAAGCATATTGCCGTAAACGGAGTTGAGCGAGGCCATTTTTTTGGTAAGGCTGTCCATTTCTTTTTGGTAGTTGACCGTTTGCCCGGCCGATTTTTCCAGATTGGCCAGGAAGCCTGACATGGTTTCCTGCAAGCGGCCGGAAGATTGATTCTGCTGTTCCGATGATTTCAACTGAAGTTCGTACAGCGTGTTTAGTGCTGACAAATTACCCGAAAGCTTTTTCAGCTGTGCGTTAAAGTCGGTATTCTTTTCGGTTGATTTTTGCAATTCATCAATATTTTTCATAATACTTTCGGAGGATTTAAAATAGCTGTCGGCCAGCTTGTTTGCCGATTCTGATGCCGATTTAATGCTTGCCGAGAGTACCTGCGAGGCCTGGATATCTTCTTTGAGTGATTCTGAAGTTTGTGCATACACCTGCTTTAAATTGGCGGCAGCTTTGGATGCGCCTTTTACATTGGCCGAAAACTCGTTGCTTACCGTCAGTTCTTCTTCGAGCACTTTAACGGTTTTGCTATACGAATCGCTAAGGGTGGATACCGACTTTGCTGCCCCGTTAAGTTTGGATACAAATTCATCGCTGGCGGCTTTGGCATTGCCCATTGCATTCATTTGCTCAGCCGATTCGCCCAGCTTATTCAGGCCGGAGCCAAGACGGCTTATCATTGCCTCATCTATGTTGGCTTTTTGCAGCATCTCGTCAAGGAGGTGGGTCTCGCCCTGGTTTTTTTTGTCTTTTTTCAGGTCTTCAATCTCATCATCGAAATGATATTCCTCGAGTAGCTCGGGGTGTACCTTGCTCCAGTCAGGCTCCACGTGTGGCTTTTGAAGTGCTGAAAGAGCAAAAATGATGGCTTCGGTTACCATTCCCACAAAAAGTGCTTCGTTGGCATAAGGAATATGTGTAATTTTAAACAGTGCTCCGGTAATTACAATCGAAGCTCCCAGGCCATAGGCTACCGACATAAAGCGCCTGAAATACTTTCCATCCAATGCCTTTTCTAATTTGGCAAATGCGTTCTCTTTTTTTTGATTTGGTGATTTCATCAAATGATATTATTTACAACGAATAATTATTTTTATTTAGGTATTAACGCTAGTAAACGTTGGATGCTTTGGAGGGATTGTCGTCCTTGGAGCGGCCCAGATAGGGCATTACGCAACGGAAGCCGATATACGATTTGGCGGTATCCTGATATTCATAATCGCGGGTAGAAACCAGCAGGTAATATTCGATATCTTTCCACGAGCCGCCTTTAATCACTTTACGTTTCATCGAAACGGGATCATCGGCTTTTGCATTGTAGGTATAACCGGGGTTCAAATCCCAGCTCATCACCTGCGAGGCCTTATCGAAAGCACTGTTAGTCCATTCGGCTACATTGCCCGACATATCGTAAAGATTAAAATCATTGGACTCGAAGTGGCCTACAACAAGGGTGGTAGCACCGCCATCATCCACGTAGTTGCCACGGTTGGGTTTGAAGTTTGCCAGCAGGCAGCCTTTTTCGTTTTTGCTGTAAGGACCGCCCCAGGGAAAAGGGTTGGCCTCGTAGCCAGCGCGTGCTGCCCATTCCCATTCGGCTTCGGAGGGCAAACGAAAGTCAGTTAGGCCGGGCTGGCCTTCTGATTCCATGTAGGTGTTGAACAAATGCGACCGCCATACACAAAATGCTTTGGCTTGCTGCCAATTGACTCCAACCACAGGATAATGGTCGTAGGTAGGATGCCAAAAATACGTTTGTGCCAGCGGTTCGTTGTAGCTGTATGGGAAATCGTGAATCCAGCATAGGGTATCCGGATAAATATTGATGGTTTCCTCTTTTACATACACCGAGCGATCGTCCATACCTTGGGGGCGATTGGCAAAGCCACCAAGGGTAGCATCGGCCTCCTGCGAATAATCCTTTCGCGCAGCACTTTGCAGGTCAACCCAGTAGTATCGATACAGGAGCTTGCGGGTGTCAAATTCCTTTTTGCGGAAGTATCTTTCGTTTTCAGGCAGATAAAGCTCCTCCAGGGTTTGAACTACTTCTTCGTCCTGGTAGTCGATATCCGTATCCCAATTCAAAAAGGGAGGATCGTACAATTCGCCTGTGGCCTCGTTTTCTTCGATCAAAAACTCTTCGGGGTTGATGTCGCCAAGCAGGGTACGAACCATCGAATCGCGCACCCAGTAAACGAACTGGCGGTACTCGTTGTTGGTAATTTCGGTTTCATCCATATAAAATGAACTCACCGTAACCCGCTTAGGGTTATTAATTTGTGAATAGGGGACATCCTCTTCGCCTACACCCTGAACATAGGTGCCAAGCGGAATAAAAGCCATACCGTAGGGGTCGGGCTGATAAAATTTTGGCCGGTCTTGCACACCGGTTAATTCGCCATTTCCACTATTGCTACAACTACTGAGAATGGCTGCAAATAAAAGGATTACTGATACTTTTCTCATAAGAACTGCTGATTTTACAAACAGTGTAACGACTTTGCCCATGCTTTATTATGATGTGTTGTTTTAGTAAAAAGTTGATGCTTACTATGCTTCGAAGGCCTTTTGATTCCCTATCAAAGCGTGATTTTAATATTAAGGTTTTCGAATGATCACTGAAATTCGTACATTATTAATATGCTGATTTATAAAGTGTGATTTGATTAAAAACCCTTGTGAAACGAAGTGCATTAACAGAAATTATAGGAAACGGGTGTTTCGGTAAATTTTTCTTACCTTGTCCACTTCAATTTTAAAGCAATATCCTGCTCTAATCTCGTGTGAGCCAGTGGTTCCGATGGCTGAGGTATTAATATCATAAGAATAGCCAATATTGAAATTTTTGTAGTCGAAGCCAATAATAATGGCCACAGCATCCTGATAGCGATAAGTTACTCCGCCCCAGAATTTATTTTGATAACGCAAAAGGGTGGTCAAATCAAATTGGGTGGAAGCACCATCGGTTTTGATAAGCAGCGAGGGCATAACATCGATGGCAGGCGTATTGGGGAAGCTAAATTCAAGGCCTCCCATCAGGTTAAACTGTCGCCTTAATTGCATGGTAGTTCCTTCGGGTTTCTTGGTTTGTAGTAAATTATAAGCCGAAAAACCCAGATAATAGCTGTCGGGAACGCGGTAATACAAGCCCAGGCCTGCATCGAAATACATGTCGGTTTCTTCGGATTTTCCTGTCACAAGAGGATCATTGTTATCGGTAAAGTCACCGAAGTTAAGTGATTTGTTGAGCAGTGATAGTTGGACACCAATTCCTAAATCGCCTGCACCCAAGGTGGTTTGGTAGGCATACATCAAATTGAGATAGATGTCGTTGAAGGGGCCAATTTGATCCTGGACAATGGTAGCTCCTAAGCCGCCGCGCAATACTTTGACGGGTGCATGAACGGATACCAGATAGGTTTCAGGAGCTACACTAAGGGAGTTGCCCTCACTGTCGGTACCCTTAAAACCTACCCATTGTTGGCGAACAAGTCCGGAAACACAAATGCCATTGCCTGCTCCCGCATATCCCGGATTGTGAGCCAACTTCGTAAACATGTATTGCGTGTATTGCGGGATCTGCTGACCATGCAGAGCCACTGCCACAAACAATAAGATCAAAGTTGTAATCTTTCGGATCATAAATGATGGATCAGATATTAAATTCATTGCAAATAAAACACTTTTGCCGCTATCGTGCTGCGAAATGGGTTTAGAAAATCTAAAAAAAGTCAGATTATTTGCTTGCCCATCAGCAAACGAAGGCTTAACATTGATATTGTTAATAAGGAAGATGCTGAGCATAAAAAGAAAGTACAGGTAAAAAAGTGAGGGCAAAAAAAATCCCGCTGCTGCGGGAAAAGAAAAAAAAGTTTGGGAGCGGGGGGATATTTTGCTAAATCTGGAGTAAAATTTCTGTGATTTTATCCCCCTGCTTTAGGTTGACTCCCAAACTACCCCTTAAAACCAATTATTAAAAAACAACCATGATTTAGTCGTTGCAAACATACAACCATATTTATTGCCCACCAAACGATTTAACTATTTTTTTTTTCACAAAAACTGCACAAGATAGATTAATACTATGCCGAAATGCTTATAAAACATTTCGTAAATTATCAGGAAATTAATTACTTATAGCCAAAATATTGGAGATGAAAATATTTTACGGTCGTGGTGTGAAATTTCACATTGAGGCTAAAACTGATTTAAAAACTTAGAAAGATTTTCACTTCTCGAAATCTTGAGTTTGGTTCGCAAACGCGAACGAGCCATCTCGATACTGCGGATACTTTGGTGGGTAATGTTGGCGATTTCTTTGGTCGAGAGATTCATTTTGAGGAAGGCACTTATCTTGCGCTCGTTGTTGGTAAGGTTGGGGAAAGCCTTGAAAATATTGTCGTAAAATGATTGATTGACCTGCCCAAAGGTAGTCTCGAACTGCGACCAGAAATCTTCGTTGGTATTGTTTTTTAAATCCCGAATCAGGCTCCCAATTTCATGAGGTATATCGGCTGGATTGGTATCTTTCAATTTTTCCAATTGATTCACCACACTATTTACAAGTTCATTTTTCTCGATCAGCTGTGTTATTTTGGCATTTAACTCCTGGGTTTTAGTATTCAGGTCTTTTTGTAGTTGTTCTTTTTCTTTTTGCAACAGCGACCGCTCGAGCTGTTCGGCTTTTTTTTGAAAAGTTAGGTCTTTAACGTTTGCACCCATTTGTATGGGATTGGATAATTCGTCATAAATAATCCAGCAGCTTACGCTTACCGGAATAGGAAGTCCATTTTTGCTAAGATATTCTTTTTCGTAAGTAGCCGAGGTGGTGTTGGTGGAAAGTGCAGCGTGGACAAACTGTTTTTCAACATCCTCGTAAGCATCCGGTGTAATATTGCGGAAGCTAAGATTTTCGATTGCATCGTTTTCATATCCCAACAATGTTTGAAATGCTTTGTTGGCACTGATAAACTGTCCCGACAAGTAGCTGATAACAATGCCATCGGGCGAAGTATCGTAGAGAAGCCTGAATTTTTTCTCGCTACGCATCAGGGCATCTTCGGCATTTTTGCGCTCAGTAATATCGATCGAAAAACCAATTATTCCTACAATTTCACCAGCGTTGTTTCGATAGGGGATTTTGTCAGTGATGAACCATTTTTTTTGATCGGTGATCATGGGTTCGATGATATTGCGCTTGGGCAGGCCGGTTTCGATTACTTCCAGGTCGTCCTTCCAATATTCGACCGCCAATTGACGGTCTTCCATAATATCGATTACATTGCGTCCTTCGATATCTTTTTGCTGCAGGCCAGTAATCTGGCGGTAGGCCTTATTCATCGAGATGATACGATTTTCGGTGTCTTTCACAAAAACGAGTGCCGGTATCGAATCCAAAATCAGTTCGCGGGTACTTTTTTCGCGCAGAAATTCAGCTTCCAGCCTTACCATCCCCGAGATATCACGGATGAAAGAAACCACAAAGTTGTGCTCGGGAACAGCCAGCTTGCTATGCACAACTTCGATCTCGATCTTATTTACCTTTCCCTGAAAGGTAGGAGAGGGGTTGGAATGGAGATTGGATTTTGCATCGAGCCATCTTGAAAAGGTCTTCCCCAAAATCCCGGTCATTGTAGTTGTACTTTCACTCAGCTTATCCATCCCAAACCATCTCCGGGCTTGATGATTTGCAAAGAGTATGTGGTCGTTCTCATCCGAAATGATGACGGCATGGGGCGAATGATTAATCACCTGCTCGTAGGCAGCAAGCGCGGAGGGTGGATAAGCGGATATTTTATTAGGATTATTATTAATCATAATACCTGAATTATGGCCTGATTGATTATTAAATCACCACAAGAAAAAAAAGTTTGAAATGTAAATTTATAGACTTTGCACCCAGCGGATGACATCGTTGCCATTGGCAAAAACCAGCAGTGCGAGTAATATTACCATGCCCACTACTTGTGCAACTTCCATAAACTTGTCGCTGGGCTTGCGCCGCGTTACAATTTCGTAGAGCAAAAACATTACATGGCCGCCATCAAGGGCAGGAATAGGCAGGATGTTTAAGATGGCCAGCATAATGGAAAGAAAGGCGGTAATAAGCCAGATGCGATACCAATCCCAGGTGGCCGGAAAAAATGAGCCGATGGTAATAAAACCACCTAAACCTTTGTAGGCTCCTGTGTCGGGATTGAAAAGCAACTTGAACTGTCGCACGTAATTCACCATCTGCTCGCGCGCCATCATCACACCGGCGGGAATCGATTGGAGGAGGGTATAATTTTGTTTTTCAAATTTGTAAATGCCCAGCTTTTCAAGCTCATCGGCGGGCACATCGCCAGGAATAACCCCAATTTTTCCGTCTTTGTTTACCTGGAGTGCCAACTGTTGCCTCTGCTCGTTTCGCACAATATCCACCTTAATGGTTTGCCCCTTGTATTGGTTTGCCACAGCAGCAAATTCATCAAAATAAGATAGCGGCTTCCCATTCACGCCCACAATGCGATCCATTTTTTGCAGCCCCGAGTTTGCGTTGTGCGAGCTGTCGGGAACACCTCCTACAATAAAAGGAAATCGGTAGGCAATGGTAGCTCCTGGTTTTTCCGAAAGTCGTCCGGCCAGATCCTGGGGTATTTTAATGTCTATCTTTTCACCATTGCGGTCAACGGTCATTTGCTGCGAATACAGCATCTCGATAACAATCTCGTTGTAACGCTCCGGGGGTTCCTGACCGTTAATCGAAATCACCTTATCACCCGTTTGCAGGCCTACGTCCATCAATACCGAATCGACAACCCAGATACCATCGGTCAGATTTTTGGTGGGAAGGTATTTTTCGCCATAGCTAAAAAGGATAATCGTGTAAATAACAACGGCCAAAAGCACATTCATGATTACTCCACCCAGCATAATTATCAGGCGCTGCCAGCCTGGCTTGGAGCGAAACTCCCAGGGCTGTGCAGGTTGTTTCATCTGCTCCTTGTCCATCGACTCATCAATCATCCCCGAAATCTTTACGTAGCCACCCAAAGGCAGCCAGCCCAGACCATACTCGGTATCTTTGAATTTGAACTTGAAAAGCGAAAACCAGGGATTAAAGAAAAGATAAAACTTTTCTACCCGGGTTTTGAAGGCCTTAGCGGCAATAAAATGGCCAAACTCATGGACGATAACCAGGATAGAAAGGCTAAAAAAGAAGGCAAGAACTTTAATTAAAATTTCCATTAAAAGAATGATATCAAATTTTTAATATGTTTTTTTTCACATAAACTCTGGTAGCGGTATTGGTTTCCACCAGGTCGTTATAATCGGGAACGGGATTAAAACCAACGGCTAACATGCTTTGTTCAATAATTTTGGCTATTTGCAAAAAACCGATCTTTTCCTGCAGAAAGGCCTCCACCGCTACTTCGTTGGCAGCATTCATAATACAGGGCATATTGCCGCCCTTTTCCATGGCCTGATATGCGAGTGCAAGATTACGAAAAATATTTTGATCGGCCTGGCCAAAGGTCAGCTCGGGATAGTCCAGGAAGTTGAAACGCTCGAAGGTCGAATCCAAACGCTCGGGATAGGCAAAGGCATAATGGATCGGGAGCTTCATGTCGGGCAGGCCCATTTGTGCCTTCATACTTCCATCCACAAACTGCACAATCGAATGAATGACCGATTGGGGATGAACCACCACATCTATCTGCGCCGGCTCCAGGTCGAAAAACCATTTGGCCTCGATCACTTCCAGACCTTTATTCATGAGGGTAGCCGAATCGATGGTAATTTTTTCGCCCATGCTCCAGTTGGGATGTCTCAACGCTTCGGCACGACTGACCGTTTCCAGATATTTTGCCGTGGCTCCATAAAAAGGACCCCCGGAAGCCGTGAGATAAATCTTTTCGATTTTCTGATAATCTTCGCCGGCCAGGCACTGGAAAATGGCCGAGTGCTCCGAGTCCACAGGAATGACATTCACCCTGTGTTTTTTCGTTAATTGATTCACCAGTTCGCCGGCCACCACCATCGACTCTTTGTTGGCCAGGGCAATATCTTTGCCGGCTTCGATGGCGTTGATAACGGGTTTCAGGCCGGCATAGCCCACCAGTGCCACCAGCACCAAATCAATTTCGGGGAGAGTAACAATGGTTTCCAGGTCAGCTTTTCCGGCCAGGACACGAATGCCGGTGCCATGGAGTGCTTCTTTTACCAGCGGGTACGAACCCTTGCAGCCGATATGCACCGTGTTGGGGCGGAAGGCCAGGGCTTGCTCGATAAGTTTTTCGTGATTGTGATGGGCGGTAAGGACGTAGGGGATAAATGCTTCAGGATGCTGCTGAATCACTTCCAAAGCCTGCTTACCCACCGATCCCGTAGAACCCAGAATTGCAATTTTTTTTGCCAAAGCTAAATTTATAAATTGGCTGCAAAAGTAGTTTTATGTGGCGAATGTCAAAAAGAAACGAATATTTCGGGGTCGATGGCGGTGCCCTTGTACCACAACTCGAAGTGAAGGTGAGGGCCGGTGGATAGTTCGCCTGATTCGCCAACAATCGAAATACTCTCGCCCGCCTTTACATAAGCACCCTCTTCTTTGAGAAGGCTGGAGTTGTGTTTGTAAACCGAGATGAGATCGCCCTTGTGTTGCAGCCCGATCACATATCCCGTTTCCAGCGTCCAGTCCGAAAAAATAACCGTTCCTTCGAGTACAGCCTTGATGGCTTCGCTCTTTTTGGCCACAATGTCAACACCGTAATGCCCTTGCGAAGCATCGAATTTCCGAGTGATAATTCCTGATAGCGGCGGGAAAAAGTTGATCTTTCCCAATTCCAGTGGCGCGGCATTGTAACTACGGTTTTGGTACAAGTTATTTTGGGTTTGCGTTTCGTACTCCTGACGCAGCAGCGAATCTTCGATCGAGCGTACATCGCTGATGGTATCGTAGTTGGCGGTTTCCATACTTACGGGCTTAAGCACATCATCGAGTGAATCACCATTGATGATCCGCTTTAAGTTTTCGATGTATAATTGGTTGGTTTCAAATTGCTGCTCCAACGAATCGGCGCGCAGTTGTAGATTGTAAACCTTTTCGGGCATGCTAAGGTCGGCGTAGCCTGGGATGTACTCGCGCAGCGAAGTAAAGGCGATGAGATAAATGGTAAGCACCGTAAAAATAAGGAACAAGAAAAAGCTAACGCTGATCACCCCCAGGCGCGTGAGCCTGAGGCTTAGTTTTTCCTCAAACGAATCTGCATCCATGAGCACCAGCTTGTACTTGCGTCGCAGCTTCTCTATTCGTTTGCCCTTTATTTTTTCCCCGGCCATTTTGTATGTCTTATCATTAAAATAATTTGCAAATATCGGAATTTTGTTGCTTGTTAATAGTTATCCGAAAAATAGAAAATCCATGCTTTTCATAATTTTTCGAGGATGTTTTAAATCCGGGATTTTTGAATATTGGGCTCGGGCTTTGCCCGGCATTAATTGTTGAGCGAAGCTGCCTGCCCCGACCATCGGGGACATCCTCGCCGTAGGCGGGATTAATTGAAAATCGTGAATTGTTCCGATGATTAATTGGCAGAGACGCGCAAATTGCAAGTCTGTACAAAATCCCGATTTGAAACGAAGTGGCTTGAGAGGTGCAGCTTGCAGTGTGATTTATTCAGGGGATGCACCAAAATATTTATGCAATTAAATTAATTAGTGTCTGTCCATAAAGTCGATGCTTTGAATTGCCCCGGGTTTTAACCCGGGGAA
>CAZGAO010000027.1:25094-58647 GCA_964523795.1 uncultured Lentimicrobiaceae bacterium | reverse complement strand
TTCACAAATAGATACTATGGTAATTTAGCTGCGTAATATGGGAACTGCACCCGTATTTTCCTACTTTGTGATTCTTCGAGCCTTTGCGTGGCTATTCACATATCGGCCTGCCGCATTGGATCAATGATTTAAGATTTTCACATTCCCTAACCAAAACCTGTTTTTTTTGTTATACATTAATTCTTAACTAATATTTACTAAAATTAAGGTATGATGAAAAAAATACTATCCGTCCTCGTTTTTACCTTTCTGTTTGCCAATGTTTATTCGCAAATCAGAGTAGAGCCCCAAAGTAAAGTAACAAGCGGTTTCCTGTATGAACTCAGTCCTCAACTTTCGGACATGAAGCAATTCGATGGCGGGCTTGATGCACCAGTCGTGAAGCATCCGGTGTGGAATCAGATGTATTTTGAGATTTCCAAAAGCAATCTTACCGAAAAGCAATTCCCTGAGATTGGTAGCTTGCATAAAGAAGCCGCAAAGCTGATCCGGAAAAATACCATCCCGATAGGGCTGCTGTTTTTTGGTTACAATTATCTGGGCGAAGATGCAGAAGATTTGCTGATCACGGAAGGTGTGCTGGATATTTCGGAAGTGGAGCCGGGGCAAGCCACAGTATTTGCCGCCACCGGCTTCCGTGATGAATCCTTCAATGGAAGCGAAATTACTTTTACCTTCCCAACTGATTTTTTCTTTACAAACCAAAAAGAAAGCATTCGGCAATTGTTTATCAATTTGGATGATATGCAGGGCTGGCAGCCCTTGAATGCCGGAGATGAAATTGCGACAAGCTACACCAGCACCGGTATAAAAAGCATCTCGATTAAAGCTGTAAGCAATAATTATGGAGAACTGTTTTCGACATTTGAGATGGATGTTAAAAAACTGGAAACCCCGCCACCCACGGCCATCTGGCTGGTGGAAGCCGACCAGGGCTACAATGGCGTTAGCACCACCGGCGATGCTTACATCCTGCTAAGCGATGAAAACAGCCAGCTCATCAAGCCGATTATCGTTTGCGAGGGCATCGACTTCGACGACACTTATACCTGGGAAACCCTCTACGAGCTATTCAACCAGCAAAATATGCTCGATGATTTACGCGCCCAGGGCTATGATTTGGTGGTGCTCAATTTTCACACCCCGCTCACCTACATCCAAAGCAACGCCTTCCTTTTCACCAAACTTGTGCAAATGGTTAACGACACGCTGGACTACGAAAATCCGATTTCGATTCTAGGCCCTAGCATGGGTGGCATGGTAACGCGATATGCCCTCACTTACATGGAAGCCAACGATGTTGATCATAATTGTGATTTATGGATTTCGTTTGAAGCACCGCATCAGGGTGCTAATGTTCCGCTGGGTTTGCAATATGGTATATTTTTCTTTAAGGGTTTGGATGCCAATGTGCAGATGCTTGTAGATATTTTGGATGAACCGGCACCCCGGCAGATGCTGTCCTATCATTACACCGATCCACCCACAGCCACTGCTGGCCACGATGCGCTATTCGATGCTTTTTACAGCGAACTGGATGCAATGGGGAACTATCCGGCCAACTTGCGCAAAATAGCTTTGAGCAATGGCCGGGGAGATGCTATTGGCCTGCCTTACAACGCCGGCGACCAGGCTATCGAGTTTGAGTATTATTCCTTTTTGGTGGATATCGTTGGCAATATGTTTGCCGTCCAGGACAATAGCACCGGCCTAATTTTCGATGGACTGATGGATTATGTTTTTGGTGCTGATGACGAACTAAATGTAAGTGTATTTTCGCCAAAGCCTTACGATAATGCTCCGGGAGGGATGCGATCGACCTTTGCCGAAATGGGAGCCCTGGAACTACCAGTTGGCGAAATAACGGTTTTGCACGGTAACCATGCTTACATCCCTACTCTAAGTGCCCTCGACATTGATGAAGATAATTTGTTTTACAACCTAAGCAACGATCCCAACATTATGTCGCTAACGCCATTCGATAGCATTTACTGGTCGGATGATAATTATGACCATACTTACATCTCGCCCGAACTGGCAGCTCTTGTCATCGCTGAGATGGGCAGCATTAATACAGACACACATGAAATATTGCTTCAAGCAGGCTGGAGCGACCTCTCGTCTTACATCATCCCCACCGAGCAAAATATCGAAAACCTGACTGCACAATTGGGGACTAATCTTGTTATCTTGCAACACTTTTCAGAAGTTTATTGGCCGGAAGCAGGGGCAAACAGCTTGGTAAACTGGGATTATAAAAAAGGATACTTGATAAAACTCAATACAGAACAAACACTCACTATTAGCGGAACACCAGCTATTGACGAAAGTTTGGATATTGAGCAAGGCTGGAATCTGATACCGGCATTGTGCAGCCAATGTGCTACTATCGCAGAAATGCTGGGAGAAAATGCCGACAAGGTAAGAATCATCCGCGATGGGGTAGGGCTGCACGTTTATTGGCCTGAGGCAGGAGTTTACACACTCAACCAGCTGCTCCCTGGACGGGCGTATTATCTCTATGCCACCGAGGCTTTTACGCTTAGTTTTTAAGGAAACTAATTAGTGTTCGTCTTTAAGGTAGCAGTTAGAAAAATATACGATTTGAGATTTAAAATTTTAGATTTAAGATGTGTTGATATTCAGCACAATCTAAAATCTTCAATCAAAAAACATCAACTTTACGAACAAATGCTATTTAGTGTCTGTCCATAAAGTCGATGCTTTGAATTTCCCCGGGTTTTAACCCGGGGAAAATGTGCTTGGCCTTACACCCCCTCGATTTCGCCACGCCGCAGGCGTGGCGAAATCGAGGGGTTTTTCATCTTTCCAATTTAAACCCTGCCCTAAAGGACAGGGCAATTCATAATTTAAATAACTTACTAAAAAGACAAGCACTATTTAGCCTGACGTATTCATAAATATTAGCTTTTGCAATATTTATGAATATTACAGGCTAACCCTGACAGGGCAAAATCAATCATTGATCTATTATCAATGATTGATTTTGACAACGTCAGAGCATTATTCACAAAATTTTGTGAATAATGCAGGTTAGTGCGTGTCCCTGATGTCATCTTTAAAAAAATAGATTTCTCCCGTAAGACTGCGCTTCGCTGCGTATTTTGGTCGAAATGACAACTTACAGAGGCTTATTGGGGGTAGGGGAATCGGGCGCGAAGCGCCCGATTCCCCTACCCCTCGATCCGTTCTGATTGTGTCATTTCGATGCCGCAACTGCGGCAGGAGAAATGTCAAATACAATCACTTAAAAGAAAGACACTAATTAATGTTCGTCTTAGTTGTCAGGCTTCTCAAATTTTTTTTTAAAAAAACTATGCTTACTCCTCCTTTGGTTTCTTCTCTCTTCCGGCTTTTTTGAGTGCCTGGTCAAGAATCCACTCTATCTGCCCGTTGGCACTCCTGAACTCATCGGCAGCCCATTTTTCCAATCGCTCGTACATCTCAGGATTCAATCGTAATACAAATGTTTTCTTTTTTGACATGGTTGATATTGATTTTTTATAAAAATATACACCAATCAAGCTGGCAAATCGCCGAATTATTGATGGAGAGTCCCGGTATTAATCACTGGCGAGGCATCTTTATCGCTACACAAAACGACCATCAAATTGCTCACCATGGCGGCTTTCTTTTCTTCGTCGAAATCCACAATTCCTTTTGCCGAAAGTTGTTCCAAGGCCATATCCACCATGCTTACGGCACCTTCAACTATCTTGGCTCGTGCGGCAACAATGGCCGTGGCCTGCTGACGGCGCAACATGGCTCCGGCAATTTCGGAGGCATAAGCCAGATAGCTGATACGGGCTTCGAGTACGTGGATGCCGGCAATAGCGAGGCGTTCCGAAATTTCATCTTCCAAAGCACTGTTCACTTCCTCGCCACCCGAGCGCAAGGTGATGTCGGCTTCCTCATCATCAAAATTATCGTAAGGATAATGGCCGGCAAGTTTACGGATGGCAGCTTCCGTTTGGATATCAACAAAGTGCTGATAATCATTTACATCAAAAGCCGACTTAAAGGTATTTTCAACTTTCCACACCAGTACAATTCCGATTAAGATGGGATTGCCCAGCTTGTCGTTAACCTTGATGGCCTCGCTGTCGAGATTGCGTGCCCGCAGCGAAATGCGCTTGCGCGTAAAAAAAGGATTGACCCAAAAAAAGCCATTCTTTTTGATGGTTCCCTTGTAGGCTCCAAACAAAACCAGAACCGAGGATTCGTTGGGGTTTATAATTACAAATCCTATGGTAAGAAACAAGGCCAGCACTGCGATGATGATAAGCAACAATTGCTTTAGGAAAATTATCCCAAGCACCGAAAGCACAAGCACCAACAAAACCAGCATAAGCATAAAATAGCCGGAAACCGGCGAAAAAACCTTTTCATCTTTCATCTTAGTAAATTTTAAATTAATAGTTATTTAATATCAAAATAATATCACAAAGATAAATCTAAAAATTGAAAGCGCAATTAAAAAATCTTAAAAAAATCTATATTATTGTTGGTTATCAGATTGAATTTAAAGGAGGGTGCTCAGCAAATATTTTCATCTGAACTAAATTTGGGCGAGCCTGTTTATTATCGATTGAATTATTTTTAATGTTCAATAATAAGATAAGGTATTATTTATCCAATTTAAAAATTAAAACTATGGCGATTATGAAAAATATCAGAAATTCACTCTTTCTACTTCTTCTTGTTTTCCTTGCTTTTCCTTTTACAGCTTCAGCGCAGGACAGTTTGGCCTTCGAATTAAAATATGATGTGCATCGGGTTTATCCGGGTTTTTCGATTAGCAAAGAAAAGCTCATTGAGGCTCAAACGATATCTGACCTTAATCAATATTACAAATCGTCGTGGGTAAAGGAATATATTTCGGTGGAAATTGTGGCAAGTGTTGATGGAAGAGAAATGAAAGCGGTAAGTAAGGATGACCTGCTTAACCAGAAACAAAAAGATCTTATGAACAAGGCTGACGTAGCTACCGAAATTACGGTTATTGTAAATTACATTCCCGACAACACCCTAAGCCATAACGATGCAAAAGAAACGGATTTTACTTTTACGGTGGATCCCGAAAGCGAGGCCAGCTATCCTGGCGGGCAGGCACAATTGCATCAATACATAAAAGCGAATGCTATCGATAAAATCCCGGATGGCACTTTTACGAAATATAATTTGACTGCGGTAAAATTCGCCATTAACGAAGACGGGCAGGTTGTGGATGCACAGGTTTCCGAGACATCGAAAAATAAAAAAACTGATGAAATATTGTTGGAGGCCGTTAACGCTATGCCACGCTGGAAGCCGGCTGAATATGCAAATGGCAAGAAAGTAAAACAGGAATTTGTGTTAGCAGTTGGCGATATGGAAAGCTGCACAGTAAACCTGTTAAACATCCGTTGGCTAAGCCGCGAATAAAACGACAAAGAGAGCAACGACTTGAAAAAAACAGGATGCTAATTTTTAAAATATGGATTTGGCAAAGCAAAAGATAAGACCTTTAGCGCGGTGAATTACGATAAATAATAAATGATCATCCAAACCAAAATAAAAGGCTATGCCCTGGCTTTGCTTGCTACTGTTTCGGCATCAACGGTTTATATTTTTGGAAAGGCCGCCCTTGAGGAGGTGAGTTTGCCACAGTTCGGGGTTTACTGGTTTGCCGGGGCATTGTTCTGGAATGCATTATTTACTATGCGATCGGCTGAGCACCGGCGCTTTCGGCGTATTTCCCGCAAATCATTTAAAATACTTTTTATCCTTGGCGTAATCGAAATCATAGCCACCACCTCATTTTATGGAGCTATCGAAATAACTGCAAATCCGGCCATCCCTTCTTTTCTGCGCAATATGGAATATATTTTCATTACCCTGTTTGGTGTTTTTTTGCTCCGCGAAAAGTTTTCGGGTGCTGAAGTTCTGGGGATTATTCTCACGTTTACGGGTGCTTTTGCAATCAGTTTTCAAAAAGGTGCTTCCATCTCCGCCTATCTTACAGGCACATCAGGGCTAATGCTGATTACTACTCTGGCCTTCGGTGTTCGCACCATTATTGCCAAAAAAAACATCCAAGCTGTTACGCCCATCATGCTGGCCATCAACCGAGCTATTTTTCTACTTTTATTTTCGCTGCTGATTTTTAAAATCATGGGGCAAAGTTTTGATATCCCAAGCTCCGCATTGATAAATATTGCCTTTGGTTCGTTTTTCGGACCCTTTATTACTTCTATCAGCCAATACAGTGCGCTCAAATACATCGAAGCCTCGCGGGCAGCCATCATACAAAGCACCACGGCACTTTTTGTCCTGGCAGGAGCCTGGTTTGTTTTCGGACGTTTCCCTGCCGATTACCAGCTTGCCGGAGGCGCGCTTACCGTAACGGGTGCGATGCTGCTGGTGCTGGGGAAAAGGTTAAAGTGGAAACATCATTGATGTCTCATTCTTAACTTTCTCACCATCCGGTGGTATAATCATACTTATAAATGCGAATGGTTGAACTCTTCCCGGTGTTAACCGAATTGTACATGATTGACCCGTTGAGTTTTAGAAGTGGATTGCTGGCGGTCGAAATTTTGGAAATGGGCAAATCCTTTGGAATTTCAAACCTGAGTTCATGTTGTCCTTTTCCGTTGTAAACATTGTTCAGAGGCACTTCTACAACTACCCCGCTTTCTTTCCATTCGAGCTTAACTTTGCTTACTTCCACCGGGCTGTCGAATTTTGAAAGCAGCGGAATGGTGCAAATTGCATTTGAAACCAGGTCACCATTTACATTTCCCCCATCGATACTAATGTTGCCACTGATGACGAGTTCGGCTTTGTTTTCGGCTACATCAAAATAGAATTCTTTTTCAGGCTTATTGTTGCCGAAAGAATAGGAAACTTTGATATTGTTTCCGGGTTCGTCGTAACATTCATCGTACAAATAACTGATTTCACAGACGTAATCGCCCAATTTCTTATCGCCAATGCGGGCACAATTTGATCTGACGACTGGTTTTTTAGCACTACGCACAGCGTTTTCACCAATTTTCAGACTGTATCGCACCATGCCCAACTCGCTGCCTGCGTTGGCAACATATACCGAAGCAAGCAGAGCCTTAGCTTTCTCGATACCCGTTTGGCATTTGGCTTTTCGTTCATCAATAAATATTTCCATCAGCTTTGATAGCTGGCTTTGAGCCTGGATAATCTCCTCGACCGAAGTATAATTGTCGAGCAAAGATAAAGTTTCGTTCATGTCGGTGGTCAGTTGCTCATCCTTTGCACGGAAATCGGCAACCAATTCTTCCAGGTCAAAATTTGTAAAAGGATACTTTATAAAATATTGATATTTAACTTCCTTGGTTTTTTTATCGTATAATTTTTCCCAGTAAAAGTCGTCAACTTTAGCAGCCGAAATTCCTTGCAGATAATCGCGTTTACCGGATTGCGTGCTCACAACATCGGAATAGCTTTGATAAAGCTGGGAAAACTTATCGGCGGTAATTTCTTCGCTTGTCGAAACCGAAGATGCCGAAATAAAATCGGCTACCGAGCTTACAATCTGTGCTTTAACATTGACGAGGGCGTTGGCTTTTGCATCTTCGGCGGTGAGGCCGTTACCCATGCCGATTATCGAGCCCCGCTCCATACTCATAGTCCAGTCGGGTTTTTTTCCGCTACTTTCGGTAACTTTAAATTGCGCCAAAACATAGGTTGAGGAAAGGCAAAAAATGAGTAAAGTGAATAAGGATATTTTTCTCATAATGCAGGCTTAATTGGTTATTGGAAGATTCTTAAACTTGAAAATATTCTCTTTGATGAAGAATTTCACGAATTTGACTTCCTTAACTTTTGGAAATTCACAAACAAGTTCAGCATTTACATCGGGAATTAATGTAACCTCAAGCCAATTGTAGCTTTCCTTTGAGGCAATGCTCATCAGGTTAATTTTAACTTCGGCACCCTTTTCATTGATGAGCATGGTTTGGCGAATCCTGGTAATTTTCAGCTGCACATCTTCTTCATTTTTGTTGATGAGTTCGAAATAAAGCATTGTTTTCATCCCTACATTTTTACCGTATTTATAACGCAAATAGAGATTATCGCCAAGGTCAACGGCATCCTGCGATGAATAAACGGGCGCGTCGCCATCAGGTGTCTTGTCTGAACTAACTACAGACGCAGTTTGCGGCATGTTTGCTCCAATCACGGTAGCGGCATCGTTTGCTTTGTCGAAACATTCGCGGCAAACCGGTGGAACAGAATTTAAAATTGCCAGCGCATTGGTATAATTTTTTTGAGCTGCCAGGCTATTGGCTCTCGAAATTACCAGGTCGCACTGGGTGTTGTAATACTCGATAATTGCTTCTTTGCCCTTTTCGAGCATGACTTTGTATTTGCCGTTTCGTGGGCTAATTTGCTTAAAAGCCGAATTATAGGCTGCGGTTTCGGTTCTTCCGGCACCTTTAAGGGCTTGTGTGGCAGTGGCATAAACATTTCCACTGTAGCGGTCGGCAAGATTAAAAACCACTTCCATGTTGTAGGTGTACATAATTGGTGTGGTTGGAGTTACGTCGCTGCTCAGAACCATGAGTTCGGGGGTCATCACAAACAGCGGAGCATCGTCCATGGCACTCAGGCCATTCAGGCTTATCATTTGTCGCATTTTCCCGAGCAGCATGTCCTGCGCGCCTTGTGGCATTTCTATCAATGCTTCGGGAATCATTGGTGCAATGGCGATTCTCGCGTTGTCGTCACTTTTTCCTGCGCTGTTTTGTGCATTTGCAAAACCGAAAAGCATCAGAGCCATCAGTAGTGCCGGCAATTTTTTTATTAATGTTTTCATAATGATATTTTTTTAAAAATTATTTTTCACCTACAATAAGCCAGGCTTCTCCCAGCCCGCGCTGATAAATTTTTGATTCGATATTAAAAGGTTCGGCAGCAAGGTATCTGGAAAGGCTGGAGGCAAATCTTCGTGTGTCCATCGCAATATCGCGGCCATTTTTCACAATCGACATGGGGATGCGCACTTGCTCAAATCGCATCATGCTTTCGGTGGCATCAATGGTCGAAAATCTCCCGGAGACGGTGTTTTCGACAAGCCAGTTTTCGATATGAAAACCAAGCATGTCGATGTCTCCATTTACATCGAAATCCTCTTCAAAATCAACATCGGCATTATCCCAAATCCTTAACACCAGCTTAACCTCACGGCCATTTGCAAACATATCATCAAAAAAGGTCATGAGCTGGCCGTTGAAATTATCCATCTGGCTTAGCACGGCTTCTTCGAGCAACAAATCAACGGTGGCTGAGGAAGATGGCGCACCAGCACCGGCAACACCGGCAACTTGTTTGTTGGTGTATGCGTCAAGGCCTTTCAAGGTAAAGGTGATGTAATTATTCGGGCCCTGACGTTTTACAATAAAATCGAGGTCGAGGATAATATCAGCTTTGGCTGTTCTTTTTAAAATGTCAATGGGCGTTTCGTTAATAGCTGCCCCTGAACTTTTCGACTGGAGCATCGAAATTTCGGCACTTTCACTTTCAATACTTTTCAGCGTTTGTTCAAGGTCTTTCAGCGGGAAACCTCTATCGGCCATTATCGCCCCCATTTTAATCATCACCAGGCGCAGTTCATCGCTTTCCTGTAGAGCTTTTTTGTAATCGGGCAAAACCTGGTCACTGCCGTTGGCATTCACCGCTATGGTATAAGCATTCTGAACGCAGAAATTATCGCTCGGGACAACCATAATGATCGGCTTTTTGGCCTGACCAAATGCAAAACTTGCCGCAATGAGGAGTACAATCGTTAATAATTTTTTTTTCATATTTTTTTACTTTTAAATGAAAACGTTGTAATGTTTTTCTTTAACAATATTTCAGGATGACCTTTTAAAATCCTGCATCTAATTTTTTTGCAATTCCTTTTTCTTCCAGGTATTTCCTTAACTGGTCGTAGTTTACAGAAGCACTGAGGGCGACTTTGTAGCCTTTCTTCATTTTTATCCTGTCGGAACCGCCGGGCATACCGTCGGTGGTGCTGTTTACAAAGCTCAGGTACATTCCTCCGGCCTTGAAGAAATCGTCAAAGAATGCTGCATTTTTCTCGTAGCCGTCAACCGAAAGTATCGCTGGCGTAGGTGCTGCACCATTTCCACCTGGTATCCCCCTAAAAATAACTGCTGCCACGGCATTTTTCTTGGCTTCAAACAGCGCATTATCGGCCTTCTTACCATAGCCCCATATTTTAACCAGTTTTGTTCCGTCCTGTCCAACGCCAAGACTCTGGATTTCGTAATTGTACTGGCTGTCGTACATTGCCTTTCGTTCTTTACGCGATTGCGCATCTGCGGATGAAACAGCCAAAAATGCCAGAATGATGAAGAATAATGTGTTTTTCATATTAATGGAGTTTTATAAAGATTAAAATTCGAAACGTAAACCAAACATCATGCTCATACCCGAACGGTCTTTAAAACCCAACTCATCCGACCAGGAAAAATCTTCAGTAACTGCATCCTCATCTTTAATTGTAGTTTCAACACCACCATAGGGGGCGTAAAAATTAAGCTGTCCTATCAGTGATATTGCCGAAGTAATATTGATGCCAAGAATTCCACCGGCTTTAACATAACTCGTTCTTATGCTCTCGTAATTTAAACTATCGCTTGAGGTAGATTCCATTCCCCAGGCTGCAAAAGGGGTCAGTTCGACAATTCTCGCCAGGCGGATACCTTTTGCAATTCCGGCCGATAATCTAAAAAATGTGAAATCTTCTTCACCTGCTGCATTAAAATCATAGGTGCCTCCATCAAAACCAATATCCGCAATCAGGTAAAGAGAAGGAACATTGGTAACAAATCCAGTCCTGAGCCATAGCCCGGCATCGAACCCACCAATTTCGCCGAGCTCATAACCGGCAAGCACCGATATTCCGAAATCGTTGCGCTGCTGCATCATCATACCTTGGCGCACAGTGCCGCCATAAACCTGATAAAACTTGCTTTCGCCGGTGTTGCCGCTGGCAACGCCCCGGTTGTCGGTTATTTTTCCGGTTGATCTGACTACGGCCTTCTTGTCCATTTCGGCTGTTCCGGTTTTATCGTTCCATACAAATTCATAAACAAAATATCGCTGGTCGCATTTCAAGCCTTCTTTTTTGCCGATTTTTGATCGGATAGGATGCGTTCCTGAAACATTTACTTTTACCCGGAAAGGTTCGAGGTCCTTATCAATTTTAAATAGTGCATCATTATACATCTTTGCAATCAATTCGTTGAATAACTGGTCAGAAGATTTTGGATTTTTGGTGAGTGCATAATATTCTGTACTACTAGCCATCACAGAGGATTTTCCGTAGAATGGCGACAAGGTAAATGAAAGTGTGTCGAAAGCAGCAATTTTAGCACTTTTCACATCAGCTGGGTCATCTTCAAAAGGCCATTGCTCGTAAAAACGGCTGACCACCGCATCGTCAAAATCAAGTTTAAATAGGAAAAAGTCGTAATTGGCACTCCAGCCATGTGAAGTTTTATCGTCGTGCGAGACGAAATCGCGCGGTACGATAACGAGAACATAAGTTTTGTTAACCAGGTTTTGACCAGCATCAAACAGCACTGCCTCGCCGCGCTTTGCAGCATCCGACATTAGCACATCCTGGTCAGAAGCATTATAAAGTCCGCATTGATGGATGTAATCGAGATTGAACATCCCATCGGCTTGCCGACTAAACCATTTGGCGACCATTTTTCTTCCAATTCCTTCCTGCTCCAGTTTCTTTTTCACTGCAATTTTCTTGTCATCATACTTCAAACCATTAAAATTCTGGCTCAAGCTGAGGGAAACTTCATTCAGATTGTGGTTGAAATACTTATCACTAGTGGTAATTGTTTTTGCTGATTTTGCTGCTTTCTGGCTGTTATAATCGCCCGGAACAGTTGCAAAAAACAAGGTAACTGAAGGGCGGGAGTATTCACTTTCAGTTTTTTGGGGATTTTCCTGGCCAAAAATGGCCGGAGATGAAACGCCTCCAAAGAAGAGGATAAAACCAATGCAAAAGTTAAGTTGGGTAAATGTTTTCATATTATGCTCGTTAGTTAAAAATTTCATTTTTTGTTTAGGAAAATCAGATGATTTTCAGGTAAAACCCGTAAAAAGAACATAGCCAAAATTATCATTTTTTTAACAGCTTTTAAGTTTAGAGTAAAAAAAATGAAAAAAAAATTGAGTAGAGACAATTCTTGCATGTGGAAAGGAATACAGCGGCTATCTTTTTTTTAGTCTTTAACCTTCCCACGCAGTATATCGCGCATCAAATCCAATTGCGCCCGGGTGCCCAAAACAAAGAGCTTTGAATTGGGAATTACCTTGGTGTCGGGCGTAGGGTTGATAATGTATTTGCCCTCGGGGGTTTTAAAACCCACAATGTTGGCTCCCGATTTTTTGCGCACTCCGATTTCATAAATAGTTTGATTGATAAATTCTTCCGGCAGGTTTTTGCATTCTATCTCTTCCAGGTTTGTGGGGTCTTCACCGCGAATGGAGAGATGCTCCAAAAATTCGACGATGTCGGGGCGGGCAATCAGTTTGGCCATGTGCGCTCCCCCAAGTTTTTCGGGCATTACCACGCTTTTTACGCCGGCAGCGCGCAGTTTTTTCTCGTTGGCTTCGTTTGACGAGCGCGTTACGATAGTTATTCCTGGGTTGAGCGAGCGGGCGGTAAGTGCGACAAATAGATTGTCAGCATCGTTGGGCAGTGTAGAAATCAGTGCCCTGGCTGCGATAATCCCCGCTTTTTCGAGCACCACATCCTCGGTAGCATCACCCTCGACAAAGCGCACCGGTTTGCCCTGATAATTTTGCATTACATTTTGCTTGTTGTCGATAACCACAAAGGGATGGCCGTGTGCCGAAAGCTCCTCGATTACTTGCAGGCCATTTCGGCCAAATCCAACTACAATGACATGATTCTCCATTTTTTTATGTTTTTTTATTTTATAACCGCGCAAAAAACCAGTGAGTTGCCCCTCCACAAAGTGCGTGGTGATGAGCGAAATAGAATAAGCGAAAAAGCCCAGACTGATAAAGCTCAACACTGCTGTAAATATTTTCCCGTCCTGGCTTAGCGGGTGTACCTCGCCAAAACCCACCGTAGTAAGCGTGATGATGGTCATGTAAAAGGCATCTACAAAACCAAAATCTTCGATAAGGATGTAGCCTATTAGGCCAATCGAAATGATGGTAACCAGCAAGAGGGCTGCGATAAGTATTTTTCTGTTTCCGTCGTCCATTCTTTTTTTGGATCAATGCGTATTGTTAGTGCAATATTAAGCATTAATAAAATACTAGCTTGATTGCTGCTCGGTTTTAATCAAAGGACACTTGAGTTAGTGGATTGGTACAAGGTGTTTAATTCACTTAATCGCCAGCCGAGGTGCGCAGCAATTGGGTTCCGATGGCACAGTTCAGGCATTGCTTGGCCTGGCAGTAATTATTGCGCAATTCTATCAAAGCCTGGCTTTCGAGGGCATTACGGGCTTCCACGCCAATCTGTTTCCAATATTGGATAATGTTGTTGTTTTCGGGGCGCATGTTTAGCATAAACCGGATGGCCCGATCGCGGTAATCGTCTGCGCCCTTTATCTTTGAATAGAAGAATAAAAATTGAACTACGGTATTTAATACCAAAGTATCGATTGCATTTTTGCCCAGGTGCTTGATGCGCTTTTTCGAGCTTTTATCAAAATTGTAGTGATCGTCCCAATAGGCGGAGGCTTGCACATCAAAAAATGCTTTTACCTGTGCCTCATTTTCAGCTTCTACAATTTTTGAAAAAAGGTTTTCGGATTGGTGTATCAATGCGGCCAGTTGTGAAATGCGGATGGTAGGGAAGTTGCCGGGGCGCAGGCGCAGAAATTTCCACAGATGGCCTTCCATGGTTGTGAGCGCGTATTTTTTTTGCAAAAATGCAAACTCTTGTTTAAGCTGCGTGGCGTATTCATCCTGGTATTCATCGTTTAGCAGGCCGGCACAGCCATACATCAGGGCCTCAATTTGGAAAAGGCTGTTTTTGTGTTTTCCTAATATGCCAATAGGTAAAATCCGCGCGAGCATAATAAAGGGCTGTTCGTTGGTTTTAAAACCAAAATTGCCCGCCAGCACCTGGTAAAAAGTTTCGCTAAGGCTGTTACGGTTATGTTTGTACAGCGTTTGCAGTGCATCGGTTTTGCGCTCGATGCGCTCCACAAAAAGCCGCTCCATCCAGGCCGTCATCACTATGGCATTAACATCTTGTATGTCGTGCTGGCAGGGAATGGTGTTTTTGTTGTTGATATAATAAAAGTACTTCCGATACAATTCATCATTTATCCTGTCTTTAAGTTCGAGGGCGGGGATGGCGTTTCCGTTTTTATCAAAAATGTCCTTATCATTTTCGAATATTACGTGCAAAATAATATTTGAGTAAGATTCATCGTCCTGATGCTGATGCTCGTACCATTGCGATGCACGGACATGCACCTCCACATTTCCGGCCCAGGTGGTATTCCCGATTTTAAGGCGGGTATTGGTAAAATCGGGGCCTGCATCGGTATTGTGCCTGCCAGCCCGCAAAACCTCGATAGGCTGGCCATCGGTAGTGCTAAGTTGTGGATTGAAAATTTGATATTTCCAAACAAAGTGTAAAAAGGCCTCATTCATGCGCATTTAATTTTCCTACAAATCTAAAAAAAAATCCTGCCAATCACACACCTAAGGCATTAATTACCGTCACTAATTTTTAGAATGATTTGAAATAAGCCTTGAGTGTTAAATTATTCTTTTAAGTTTAATTACTGTATTCCAATACCTTATTAATAAAATGATATTTTTAAACTAAATTAATCATCAAAAAAAACTTGGGAACAAATGGTATATCAACAAATTTTTCTAATTTTGTAAAGTTCTGAAAACATGATGGATTTTGCTTTTTATGAATAATTTGGTAACGCTGGTAAGTGAAATTGAGTTTAAGGCAAGGAAGCTGGCAAGCCAATATGAGGAAGTGAAAAGCCGGAATGAAGTGCTTGAAGATGAAAATGACACCTTGAAGAAGGAGATTGAAGCACTAAAATTAAAAGCTGAAAAATTAGAATACAGTAAACATATTATTAAATTTGCAAAGGCGTTAGAAAAAGAAAAAGGATCAACAGAAGCAAAAAAACTGATTAATGGACTTTTGCGGGAAGTTGACCGGTGCATCGGCCTATTGAATGATTAAACATAGTATCATATAGCTCTAATGAGTTCTTTAAAAATAACTGTAAACATAGCTGACAGAGAATACCGTCTGAACATTCCGCGCGAAAAGGAAGAAGCGATACGGCGGGTGGCGCAAAGCGTGAATGAGAGCATAAAAAAGTATGCTGAAAATTTTGAATTTAAAGACAAGCAAGACCTTTTGGCCATGGTTGTTTTGCAAAATGCCATTCGCAACAAGGAGTTGGAGCAAGAGGTAGAATTTCAACAAAGTCAGTTATCAGGAAAATTGGAAGAAATCGACAGGGTAATAAGCCAAAAACTGTCAACTTAAGTCTCGGTATTCGTTCTTTGAAAAAAATTCAAAAGGTGTTCCGCATGGTGCGGGATAACCTTGCTAAAATCTTAGCCCGCATTGAATCTTTTCATGTTTGTAAACTCAACACTTTACACTTCAGGGAAGAGCTAAGGTGGAACTAAAACAGGCCTCATCCCGCGCATGTGGGATTTCGATTTTTCGGAACAGTGGAAGTTTGATCGTCACCAGCCACCCTAATCCTGTACGAACGGGGTTTACTAAACTCATATTGATCCAATGCGGGTTTTCTTTATTTAATGCCCTCACTAAACATTAACAACAAATGGATACATACTTATTTGCCATTATTGGAGGAGTGCTGGGTGCTGTGCTGGGAGTAATACTCTCGACCAGCTTACTCCGCAAAAAACTCGAAAAAAAGAGCCAGCTCGTGCTTGATGGAGCACGCGAAAAAGCCGAAGTCATAAAAAAGGAAAGAATCCTGGAAGCCCAGGAACTGAACCTTAAACGCAAAACCGACCTCGAGGCCAAAGTTCAACAACGTAACGGCGAACTTCAACGCCGCGAAAAAGACATCCAGAAAGAAGAAAACAAAATCAAACAAAAAGAACTGGTTGTGTCGCAAAAGTTTGAAGAAACAAATCGAAAAGAAACCGAACTAAACACGATCAAAAAAAACCTTGCACAGCAAGTCGAATTGGTTATTGGCAAGCAGCAGGAACTCGATAAGTTTTTGCAAAAACAAGTGGCTCAGCTTGAAGCCGTTTCGGGGCTTACCGCCCAAGAGGCCAAAGACCAACTAATAAGTGTCCTGAAAGACGAGGCCAAGAGCGAAGCCATGGTTTACATTCAGGATATTTTGGATGAAGCCAAACTAACAGCTAACCAAAAGGCTCGCCATATCATCGTTGAATCTATTCAGCGCACTGCCGCCGAAAACACCATCGAGAACACCGTTTCGGTTTTCAACATCGACAACGATGAAATCAAGGGTCGCATCATTGGGCGCGAAGGCCGGAATATCAGAACTTTGGAGGCACTTACCGGTATCGAAATTATCATCGACGATTCGCCCGATGCCATCATCCTCTCGGGCTTCGACCCGGTGCGGCGCGAAATAGCACGCTTGTCGTTGCACAAGCTCGTTACCGATGGGCGTATTCACCCGGCACGTATCGAAGAAGTGGTTGGTAAAACCAAAAAACAAATCGAGCAGGAAATTATCGAAATCGGTAAACGCACCTGCATCGACCTGGGCATACACGGTATGAACAGTGAGATGGTGCGCTTGGTAGGACGGATGAAATACCGCTCATCGTACGGGCAAAACCTCTTGCAGCACTCACGCGAAGTAGCAAACCTGTGCGCCACCATGGCCGCCGAGCTGGGATTGAATCCCAAGAAAGCAAAACGTGCCGGCTTGCTCCACGACATCGGCAAAGTGCCCGACACCGAATCGGAATTGCCACACGCCCTGCTGGGGATGAAACTGGCCGAAAAATACAAGGAAGACCCCGAAGTGTGCAACGCCATCGGCTCGCACCACGAAGAGGTGGAGATGACCACACTGCTGGCACCCATCGTTCAGGTATGCGATGCTATCTCAGGCGCACGGCCCGGAGCACGTCGCGAAGTGGTGGAGGCTTACATCCAAAGGCTTAAAAACCTGGAAGCACTTGCCCTGGGCTATCCCGGAGTGGTTAAAACTTATGCCATACAGGCAGGTCGCGAACTAAGGGTTATCGTAGGTGCCGAAGATGTTTCGGACGAGCAGGCCAAACTCCTTTCGTACGACCTGTCCAAAAAGATACAGGACGAAATGACCTATCCCGGACAAATAAAAATCACCGTTATCCGCGAAACAAGAGCGATAAACTTTGCCAGATAATGATGTAAATAGTTCAGGTAAAAAACCTGATCGTTTTGTAAAAAAAAACCGGGCAGCTTAGCTGTCCGGTTTTTTTTGATCTAAAAGGTTAGAAATTTTCCTGTCCCGTTTTATTCGGGGTGAATTGCCTCAACGGGGCAAACGTCAGCGCAAGCACCACAATCAGTGCAAGCATCAGGGTCAATTTTGTAGATTTCGCCCTCTGAGATTGCTTCAACAGGACATTCATCAATGCAGGTACCACATGCGGTACAGTCATCTGTGATTACGTATGCCATTATTTTGAAATTTTTAAATTAAACAATTACATATTAAATAAGGATGCAAAGTTGAAAATATTTTCCTTTCGATTGATTCTACATTCGCATTTTTTCAATATTTATAGCCAGTCTAAATTGTCATTTCGGCAACAGACCACCTGTAATTGCCGCAGGATAACAGTTACAGGTTAGCAAATGTTGGGAAATGGCACAAGGTCAGACCTGTGCTTGTAATTATTTGTTATATTTTTGTAGCCATCATTCAGAAAACGAAAAATTGGAAAAAATGACAGATTTTCAAAAAGAAATTTTAGCTGGGATACCCGAAGCATTGCCTCCCATGAAGGCATACGACAATAGGGTTTCACATGCCCCCAAACGCAAAGACATTTTATCAGCCGACGAAAAAAAGCTGGCACTGAAAAATGCCCTGCGCTATTTTGATAAAAAACATCATGCAGTTTTAGCACCCGAATTTGCTGGGGAGCTAAAGAAATATGGCCGGATTTACATGTATCGTTTTATGCCCGACTATGCCATGTATGCGCGTCCCATCCACGAATATCCCCATCAATGCCAGCAGGCTGCCGCCATTATGCTGATGATTCAAAACAACCTGGATCCTGCCGTGGCACAACATCCTGATGAATTAATTACTTATGGAGGAAACGGTGCTGTATTTCAAAACTGGGCGCAGTATCGCCTCACCATGAAATATCTGGCCGAAATGACCGAGGAACAAACTTTGGCCATGTACTCTGGTCATCCCATGGGCTTGTTTCCCTCGCACAAGGATGCACCGCGCGTTGTGGTTACCAACGGCATGGTTATCCCCAACTATTCCAAACCTGATGACTGGGAAAAATTTAATGCACTCGGAGTTTCGCAATATGGCCAAATGACCGCCGGCTCGTACATGTACATTGGGCCGCAAGGCATTGTCCACGGTACTACTATCACGGTTTTAAATGCGGGACGTATGTTGCCCGGAGGTGCTGAGGAAGGTTTGGGTGGAAAACTTTTTGTTACCTCAGGACTTGGCGGTATGTCTGGCGCACAGGCCAAAGCCGCTGTAATTGCCGGAGCTGTGGGCGTGATAGCCGAAGTTAACGAAACTGCGGCTGTTAAGCGTCATTCGCAGGGTTGGGTGGATGAATTGTTTTATGATTTGGATAAACTGATTCAACGTATTTTGAAAGCACGCGAAAACAAAGAATCAGTTTCGCTGGCTTTCGTGGGCAATATTGTGGATTTGTGGGAGCGTCTGGAAAAAGACAAGGTGAAAGTTGAGATGGGCTCTGATCAGACTTCGCTGCACAATCCCTGGGCCGGAGGCTACTATCCTGCCGGATATAGCTATGAAGAATCCAACAAAATGATGACGGAAAACCCGGCTTTATTTAAAGAAAAAGTCCAGGAATCGCTGCGCCGCCAGGTAGTTGCCATTAATAGACTCACAGCCAAGGGCATGTACTTCTTCGATTATGGTAATGCCTTCTTGCTTGAATCAAGCAGAGCAGGAGCAGATATTCTAAAAGAAAACGGTGATTTCAAATACCCGTCCTACGTTCAGGACATCATGGGGCCGATGTGTTTCGATTTTGGGTTTGGCCCTTTCCGTTGGGTATGTACCTCGGGCAAACCCGAAGACCTCGACCTGACCGACCAGATAGCCATGGAAGTGCTGGAGGAAATTGCAGCAACCGCTCCCGCCGAAATTACGCAGCAGATGAAGGATAACATTCGTTGGATACGAGAAGCTAAAGTGAATAAGCTGGTGGTAGGTTCGCAAGCCCGTATTTTGTATGCCGATGCGGAAGGTAGGATTAAAATTGCAGCCGCTTTTAACGAAGCGATTAAAGCCGGAAAAATTTCGGCACCCGTTGTTTTGGGTCGCGATCATCACGATGTTTCGGGTACCGATTCACCCTTCCGCGAAACTTCTAATATTTACGATGGCTCTCAGTTTACCGCCGACATGGCCATCCAGAATGTGATTGGCGATTCGTTTCGTGGTGCTACCTGGGTTTCGATACATAATGGCGGCGGCGTAGGCTGGGGCGAAGTTATCAACGGTGGCTTCGGCATGTTGCTCGATGGCTCTAAAGATGCTGATCGCCGTCTGCGGTCGATGCTGCACTGGGATGTAAACAATGGCATTTCGCGTCGTGGCTGGGCACGAAATCCGGGTGCTGTTTTCGCCATCAAACGGGCGATGCAACAAAATCCGCTGCTCACCGTAACCCTGCCCCGGGAAGCCGATGAGGCACTTATTGATAAATTATTTGATTAGAGAAAGGGTTCGCAGCCCCGAAGGATAAAGCCATAAGGCTTTATCGAAGGGGATCGCAAGCCTGGCGGAAAAGGTTTTAATCTTGCAAGTCTGGCGTTTTTGATATGAGCAGTATCCGATTAGCATATCTGAGACGCGCAAGTTGCGCGTCTATACGCAATACCGAAAAACAAACCATCTGCAATCGCCCATTCAGCGCATCTCTGCAAATTTTATTCCTCCGCCAGACATTTGCATGTTTGTACAGACGCGCAAATTGCGCGTCTCTGCCTTCTAAAAATTGCGCGCCTCTGCCTTCTAAAAATTGCGCGTCTCTGCCTTCTAAAAATTGCGCGTCTCTGCCTTCTAAAAATTGCGCGTCTCTGCCTTCTAAAAATTGCGCGTCTCTGCTCCCTTTAAATAGGGATTGCAAGCCTGGGTTTCTTGTGACTTCCGATTTTAGATTTCAGATGTTCGGGTAAACATCGGACATCAAAATAAAAAAACAGGATCTTTCTAAAGTCAGGGCTTTGCTTTAAGCGAAACCCTGACTGTCGGCAAAAAAAACAAAAAGAGCCGCCCAATTGGGGCGGCTCTTTGTCCTTCATGCTAAGGAGATGCAATCGATTCTTTTACGCCATCACCTCGTTTACGAGCTTGGCGGCATCTTCCAGCGCAATGGCCGAATGTACTTTAAGTCCTGAGTCATCGATGAGCTGCTTGCCTTCGATGGCGTTGGTTCCTTGCAGCCTTACGATGATGGGCAGGCTGATGTTGCCAATGTTTTTGTAAGCATCCACGATGCCTTGTGCTACGCGGTCGCAGCGCACGATACCCCCAAAGATGTTGACCAGGATGGCTTTCACATTTTCATCTTTCAGGATAATACGGAAGGCTTCTTCTACGCGCTTGGCGTTGGCTGTACCTCCCACGTCGAGGAAGTTGGCCGGTTCGCCGCCCGACATTTTAATCATGTCCATGGTAGCCATGGCCAGTCCGGCACCATTTACCATACAGCCCACGTTGCCATCCAACTTAACAAAGTTAAGGTCGTAGCGGCTGGCTTCTACTTCGATGGGGTCTTCTTCGGTAAGGTCGCGCATTTGTGCGATGTCGTGATGGCGGTGCAAGGCATTATTGTCGATAGATACCTTGGCATCGGCGGCAAAAATCTGCTCGTCCGAGGTGCGCACCACCGGGTTAATTTCGAAGAGTGAAGCATCGCTACCTGCATAAGCCTGATAGAGTGCTCCTGCAAACTTCACCATATTTTTGAATGAGGCTCCACTCAATCCCAGGTTAAAGGCAATGCGCCTGGCCTGAAAGCCTTGCAATCCAACGGTAGGATCGATTTCTTCGGTGTAAATTTCCTCGGGTGTTTCTTCGGCCACCTTCTCGATGTCCATGCCTCCACGCGGCGAATACATAATCATGTTGCGCCCGGTTTTGCGGTTGAGCAGCACACTCATGTAGTATTCCAGTATTTCGTTTTCGCCGGGGTAGTAGA
Source organism: uncultured Lentimicrobiaceae bacterium (assembly GCA_964523795.1). GTDB lineage: Bacteria > Bacteroidota > Bacteroidia > Bacteroidales > 4484-276 > SABY01. Next base: position 37,149 of record CAZGAO010000027.1, on the reverse strand, counting down.
TGTCCTGCTGAATCATTATTTTTTTTACCAGCTTTCCCTCGGGTGGGGTTTGTGGCGTTACCAGTTGCATTCCTATGATTTGGTCGGCAATGGTTTTTACTTCATCCAGCGATTTTGCCAGTTTTACACCACCGCCTTTGCCGCGTCCGCCAGCATGGATTTGTGCTTTAATTACCCACCAGGCTGAGCCGCTTATTTTTTGGATGATTTTGGCGGCTTCTACTGCGCTCTCGGGCGAATCGGCAACAATGCCCTCGGGCACCGAAACACCAAATCGTTTTAAAATAGATTTTCCCTGATATTCGTGAAGATTCATAGTTTTATTTTATTTGTTTCATTATTATTTACAAATCCTGTCAGCAAATCTGTATTCTTGTTTATTAATGAGGAATCAGCTTTGCTGTCCGCCTGCCTTTGCGGGCGGCAAAATTATTATTTTTACAGTGTATTAATTATGCCAGATTAATACTAAAATCAGCACTTTGGCGATTATTAAACGAACTATGTGCGTCGAATGGCGTAGTAGCTTGAACATTAAGCCCAAATTACCCGGATGAAGAGATTTTTGATTTTAACAATTTTTACCTTTTTTATAGCCCTGTGCTCCTTTGCTTCCTTGCGAAATCCAAACTTGGCCGCCACCGCAACACGTATTGAAACAGCCCCTCAAATTGATGGTTCACTCGATGACGAGGTTTGGAGCCAGGCTAAGGTAATCACCGGTTTAAAACAATGGGATCCTGAATACGGTAGTCCTGCAACGCAGCATTCGCAGGTGTTTATTGTTTATAATGACGAGGCCATTTTTGTTGGAGCCAGGTTGTTTGATTCTGCACCTGATAGTATCGACCGGCAATTGGGCAACCGCGATGATGGTGAATTGAATGCCGATTGGTTTGGTGTGCAGTTGGACACTTATTACAATCAGCTCGATGCCTATATTTTCAGGGTCTATGCCTCGGGTGTGCAGATCGACCGCACTTCCGACGACTGGACCTATGATGCGGTTTGGCAAAGTAAGGTGAATATCGATGACGAAGGCTGGACGGTTGAGATGAAAATTCCTTATTCGGCCATTCGCTTCCCTAAACAAATGGAGCAAACCTGGGGTTTGCAGGTTGAGCGATATGTCCGGCGTAATCGCGAACTTCTGCAATGGGCCTTGGGCGAAAAGGGTGCTTCGAACCAAAAAGTGTTTTGGGGTACGCTGCGTGGTCTTAGCCAAATTAAACCTCCGATACGTTTGTCGTTTACACCTTATTTGTCGTTGGCAGGCCAGCACGACAAAAGTATCCAGGATGTGGATTCACGCTATTCATATTCCTTTGGTGGTGGTGCAGACCTCAAGTATGGCATCAACGAAAGTTATACCCTGGATATGACTTTGTTTCCCGATTTCAGTCAGGTAAAATCAGATGACAAGGTAAAAAACCTCAGTGCTTTCGAGGTGGTTTACTCCGAGCAGCGACCCTTTTTTAAAGAGGCGGTTGATTTGTTTAAGAAAGGGGATTTGTTCTACTCCAGGAGGATTGGCGGAACACCGGCACAGTTTTACGATGTCCCTGATATGATCGACTCCTCAGAGCTTATCCTCGATAATCCTTCGCAGGCTAAATTGCTAAATGCTGTAAAAATTTCCGGCCGTGGCAAAAACGGGCTGGCTATTGGTTTCATGAATGCCATCACTAATAATACTTACGCCGAAATCGAAAACGAGGCGGGTGAATCACGAAGAATCCTTACTGATCCGTTTACAAATTTCAATATCACAGTTTTGGATCAGGCTTTAAAAAATAATTCTTCGGCTTATCTCATCAATACCAGTGTGATTAGGGCACATCAAAATAATAATGCCAACGTAAGCGGTGCGGGCGTTAATCTGCTCAACCAAATGAACACCTACCGCATCAATGCCTCAGGAGCTGTGAGCCAGGTTTTCGATTACAGCCACGGTAAGGATAAATACGACCCCAGTCGAGGATACAAGTACGATATCTCCTTTGGCAAAGTAAGCGGTAACTTTCAGTTTACGGCTTATCGCTCGGCGAAAAACGACAGCTACGATGATAACGATTTGGGCATTAGCCGCCGCAACAATTTTATCGAAAACGGATTGCACCTCAATCATTATATCTTCGATCCTTTTTGGAAGTTGCGCAGTTTTAACAGTCATATTTATTTGGATCGTGATATAGATTTCACCACCCGAAAAAATATCAATACCAATTTGAGACTAGGAGCAGGGACTACCTTGATGAACTATACGAGTTTTTGGTTTCGGGCCAATTATTCCCTGTTCGACCGCTACGATTATTACGATTCGCGCGAGGAAGGGCGTTTTGTCATTCGTCCGGGCTATGCCAATGCTTATTTGGGCGTTTCGAGCGATTACCGTTTGCCCCTGGCTTTCGATGCCGATATCTGGATGGGTTTTGACCCCGGAGGATATTACGGGCGCACATTTACCATCAGTCCGCGCGTGCGGGTGAGCAACAAGCTGTTTTTCGATTATAAATTTGAATTGAATCTGGTGGATAATTTCAAGGGCTATGTTACGCAAATCGATTCTTCCGGCGAAATTATTTATGGAAACCGGATTACCCAAACCTTCGAGAATACCTTCTCGGGACGTTACATGTTTAAAAATAATTTGTCGCTCAGCCTTTGGATGCGCCATTATTGGTTTACCGGAAAGTATGATGAATATTTTACGCTGAATGATGCAGGCAGGCTTGATTCAAATAGCGATTATACCGAAAACAACGATTTTAATTTCAATACTTTTAATCTCGATCTGGTGTTTAACTGGGAGTTTGCTCCGGGAAGCAACCTGAGCCTGGTATGGAAAAATGCCATCGTTCAGGATGAAGATGTGATTGTGGAAAGTTTTCTGCGTAATTTTCAGCAGACCATGAAGGCCGATCCCTTAAATCAAATATCACTAAAAATCCTGTATTATCTGGATTACCAATCACTCATTTAAAATCCATTTTAGCCCAACTATCACCTCATCGATTTTAAAAACTGTTAACAATGGATGCTTTCTTTATAGCAAACATGGGGATACCAAAATCCGCTTCAAAATTTCTCTTAAATCCCGTCACATCTTTGCCGTGAAAATTCATATTTACCAAAATTTTAGCAAGATGAAAAATTTGATTCTTATTTCGATCATCATCGCCGTTTTTAGTTTTTCGGCCTGCGGACGAAAAGAAAATGCACCGGAAACAGTAAAAACGGCCTTTGCAAAAAAATTTCCCACAGCTAAAAAAATAAAGTGGGACAAGGAAAATGCCACCGAATGGGAGGCTGAGGTTAAAATGAATGGCAAAGAATTTTCAGCCAACTTTGCCAGCGATGGCACGTGGATGGAAACCGAGTACGAAATCAAAAAAAAGGAAATCCCGGCAGCCGTCAAACAAACCCTGGATAGCGAATTTGCAGGTTACTGGATCGAAGAAGCCGAATTATCGGAAACCGCCGAAGGCCAAGTGTTTGAATTTGAATTGGAGAAAGATGATATAGAAATGGAAGTTGCCATTTCGCCCGATGGAACTGTAGTGAAAACAGAAGTGAAAGAGAAACATGACGAAGAAGATGGTGAGGAAGACAATGACTAAAACTTTAAAAAAAACGGTGTTTCTTTTATTTCTGGAATCGCGGTTTAGGATTGTTTTTTAATTCTATGTTTGCCAAAATTATAAAATACTAATCCTATGATCGAAATATGTGCCAATGGTTTGCAATCGGCTATCAATGCGCAAATGGCCGGGGCGCAAAGGGTAGAGCTTTGCGATAATCTTTACGAGGGCGGAACCACCCCTTCGCCGGCTACCATCAGGCTTGCCCGTAAGTATCTCAATATTCGTTTGCATGTGCTGATAAGGCCACGTGGCAGCGATTTTTTGTACGATGCCCTCGAAATGGAACTCATTAAAGATGACATCCTTTTTTGTAAAGAAAATGGCTGCGATGGTGTGGTGGTGGGTTTTCTTAATGCCGATGGCACCGTGGATGTGGAACGAACCCGCGAAATTGTTGCGCTGGCTCGCCCGATGCGTGTAACTTTTCACCGTGCCTTCGATATGACCCCAAATCCTTTCGAAGCCCTCGAAGCCATCATCGAGGCCGGAGCCGACCGCATCCTCACCTCAGGCCAAAAAAATCTCGCTCCCGATGGTATCCAATTAATTCGTGAATTGATCCAAAAAGCCGATGGCCGCATTGGCATTATGCCCGGAGCAGGCATCGACGAAACAAATATCAGAGAAATGATAAAGCAAAGCGGGACGCACGAATTTCACCTTACCAGCATGGGGAAAACCGAAAGCCGGATGCGTTTTAAGCGCGAAGGTGTATTTATGGGTGGCCTCTCGCAAATACCCGAATACAAAATTGCCGCAAGTGATATTGATATAATAAAAAGGGTAGTGGAGCTGGATAATGAATTTAATCCAGCAAAGGATTAGATGCTTTTGCCAAAGGGCAAAAAAAAAGCAATGGCCGCCCGGGGAGGGCTAGGCCATTGCAATTAACCAAATTAGTGAGCTATGAAAAAAAAATTACTTTACTACAAATCGAACGTTGCCGATTCGATAATTAAGTACTTCATTAGGATAACATCAAAACTTAGCGGATAGTTTACCCTTTAACATTTTTAAAGTTTTTTGCCACCACATCCCAATTTACCACTTTAAACCAGTTGCTGATGTACTCGGGTCTGCGATTCTGATATTTCAGGTAATAGGCGTGTTCCCATACATCCAAACCCAAAATAGGCATTCCTTTTACTTCGGCCACATCCATTAGCGGGTTGTCCTGATTGGGCGTGGAAGTAATTTGCAATTTGCCTGATTTATTCACAATAAGCCAGGCCCAGCCGCTGCCAAAACGAGTAGCTGCTGCATTGTCAAATTCTTCTTTAAACTTATCAAACGAGCCAAAGGTACTGTTGATGGCATCGCCCAGTTCACCAATAGGCGCGCCCCCTGCGTTTTTGCTCATTATTTTCCAAAACAGGTCATGATTGTAATATCCGCCTCCATTATTGCGCACACCTGCCGGGGCATCGGAGATTTTGCAAAATACATCTTCTAACTTTTTTCCTGCCAGGTCAGAGCCTGCTATGGCAGCTATAAATTTGTCGTAGTAAGCACGGTGATGCTTGGTGTAATGCAATTCCATTGTTTGTGCATCGATGTAAGGTTCAAGGGCATCGTAGCTGTATGGTAATTCGGGAAATTGTAGGTCTTTAACTGTTGTGTTTAACATCTTAAAAATATTTATTGTTTTGTTATTTAGATTGAATCAGAATAACGAGCCAATTCGGTAAATGTTTACCTATTTAAATGATTTTGCCTTTTTTAACAATCGGGGTGGGGAGGGATGGTTTTGACGTTCCGAGGTTCTGAGGACGCTCGAAAGTCAGGGGCAGTGCGTAACTTTCTATCGTCCATAGTACGAGGACATAGAAACGTTAACTATTGAAAATTCAGATATTCAATAGTCAGGGCATGCCTTAAAGTCATACCCTGACTAAGATATTGTTAAAACTTTGCCACCAGTTTTAAGTTAAGCTGACGGGGTGTAAGGAAATTAGGAACAGCATACTGGAATCCGGTAACATCGGTTACCCAGAGGTAAGAAATGGTATTATTTACCTGCAAGAGGTTGAACACCTCGAGGCTTATCCACATCGAAGTTATTTTGCCCAGGGGATTACCCTGTTTAAAGCGAGTGTGATCGCCGATCAATTGTTTGGAAAAGCCAATATCCACGCGGCGGTAGGGCGGCATTTTAAAAAACTGCTGATAGCGTTCCGACTTGGGCGGGCCAAAGGGCAGGTTGCTGCCGTAATATAATGCGAGGTGCATTTTGTAGGTCGGGTTCATGGGCAGGTAATCCTGGAAAAAAATACTGAAACGGAAACGTTGATCCGTGGGGCGGCGGATGTATTCCGATTTTATGTTTTCGGCAGCATCAGGGTTGGGTTCGATGCCTACACCAATAAAATTATCAAACTCATCGTAATACTTGTAATACGATTGATCGTAAATATCTTCTTCGGTTTTCATAATCGACAGGCTGGCCCACGATTCGATGCCAGGTACAAACTCGCCGTTTATTTTCATGTCGATACCGGCGGCATAGCCCTTAGCCCGTTGATCGGCATAATAGCGTATGCGCACATTGTCCACCTCGTAAGGGATTAGGTCGTCCAGAATTTTGTAATAAACCTCGGTAACAAACTTAAAGGGGCGATCCCATATTTGCAGATTCCAGTCCATGCCTCCCACAAAGTGAATGGACTTTTGTGCCCGTTGGTCATCGGTAATGGCACCATCGAAATTTCGCAGTTCCCGATAAAATGCAGGTTGGTAGTAATAGCCGGTGGCAAAGCGAAAAAGCATATCGTTTTTCCAATTGGGATGATACGAAAACGAAGCACGGGGGCTCAGCAAAAATTGCTCACTCAAATCCCAGTACTGGGCGCGCAAGCCGGCGGTAATGGCGAAGTCTTGTTTTTCGCTTCCCAGATTCCAGGTATTTTGCACAAAGCTGCTGTAGCGGTTGGTGCTGAGTTGTGCATCCGATTTTGCAAAATCGTACATATCGAGCGGAGTAAGATCCGGATTGTTTTGTCCAGGCTGGTCGGGAGGGTGGGGGAGGGTAAAACCGGCCGAATCGATCAGCTCCCACTCGTAAAGCTGGTCATCGATAATTTCGTGTTGATATTTCGCCCCCCAAATCAGGTAGCTTATCCCCGATTCGTAGGAGCCACGATGTTCGGCGTTGAGCACGGTAGCGTTAAGGTAGTTGCGTGCATGGTTTAAAAAAGTGCCTACGCCATCGGTGGTGGTAACATCGCCAAAGTCGCTTTGTCCCAGGCCGGTTTCTACCCTGCCAATCCAGTATTGCCCCTGGATGTCGAAGGTTTCGCTTTCGTCGCTGTTAAAGCCCGAAGCAATAAAATTAAGATTTACTTCCTTGCTTGGTTTGTAGTTTAGCTTTAATGCCCCGAGGTAGGTGCGGTAGTTATCCACTTCCTGGCCATCAAAATAAATGGTGAGCCGCTTGGCATCGCTGATGGTTCCGAAGTTTGTTTCGCGCGTTTCGGGCACGAGCATAAACTTGTTGGTGGCGATATTGGCCAGTACCGACAATTCCAACTTATCGCTCAGCTTATACCTCAGAACTGTTTGCACATCGAAAAATTCAGGCTTGTAATCGCCTTTGGTTTCGAGGGCATTAAGCACGTATTGGTTGGTTTTGTAACGCACGCCCAGCAAATATGAAAAACGTTGATCTTTGCTAGCTCCTTCGAGGTGAGCCGAAGCACCCAGCAAACTTGCCGAAACCGAACCTGCAAACTCTTGCGGCCGTTTGTACTTGATGTCGAGCACCGACGACATTTTGTCGCCGTATTTGGCCTCGAAACCGCCTGCCGAAAACAGAATAGCTGAAGTTAGGTCGGAATTCAAAAAACTCATGCCCTCCTGCTGCCCCGAGCGGATAAGAAAGGGACGATAAATCTCGATGTCGTCAACATACACCAGGTTCTCGTCAAAGTTGCCGCCACGCACCGAGTATTGCGAGCTTAACTCGTTGTTGGATGATACGCCGGGCAGGGTCTTTATGAGCGATTCCACCGTCCCGGTAATTGATGGGATTACGGCAACCTCTTTGGGGTCGATGCGCTGCAGGTTGGTATTGCGGATGCGTTCGTCCTGGATTACGATATCGGGTAGCATTTCGGCCGACCCCACCATCACCGCATCAATCACCTCGGTTTGGCCTGGAGCCAGATTTAACGTATATTCCCGGTTCTCGAAACCCACAAACGAAAAAACCACGATTAGGTTTTCTCCTGCCGGAATTTTCAACTCAAAGTTTCCCCGCTTATCCGAGACCGCGCCACCTGGTTTGCCCATAATCGACACATTCACCAATTCGAGTACTTTGTTGTTCTCGTCCTTAATTTTTCCTTTTACACTTGCCCACTCTTGTTCCTGGGCTGTGGCCGAAAGTATTGGCAGACAAAAAATGAGAAGCAACAGAAGTTTTGCGGAAGGGCAAAAGGCAGCATTCGGGCGATGGCTTTTGTTTGAATATTTTGATGGCATCAGCAGGTATCTTTATTTTTTATTTGGATTTTTAAATTTTCCTTCTTTCCAGGCTTTGATAAACTCGGCCCAGGCAAAGGGGTTAAGAAGGGAGATGGGTTGCGTTTGACCGGCATAATATAACTTGCTGGTTTCCCTCTCGATATAGTTTTGATAGTTCATGCTCCCGTCCATTTTGTAACTCATGGCTCTTTCCTTCATTTCGGCTTTGGCAAGATTTTTCCGGGCTATTTCGATATCATCATCAGGGATGTTGAGGTTTACAAAGGCTTCCTTAAAATCTTCCTCGGTGGGCCAGGGGTAAATTACTGTGGGAGCCAGCAGGATGGTGTCGGAATCCATGACATGTATCAGCGAATAGCGATTTCCGGTAATGGTGTCGGGGATAACAAATTCGCTCTCCTTGTAGCCGATAGCCGAAAACACGATCGTATCCGATTTCATGGCCACAAACGAAAAATATCCGTGGTAATCGCTAATCGTACCCCGTCGGGTATTTTTTATCAACACATTGGTAAACGACACCGGGTCGAGATTCTTGGCATCCACAGCTACCCCCGAAAACTGAATCACATCCAATTCCTCATTCTCCGGCTCTTGCTGCGCTAATAGCAAAACCGGAAAAACCAAAAGGATAATGATGAGGTAGTGTTTTTGCATCGTCAAGTAATTCGTTCGTTTTAGTATCTCCTGAAGAATGCCGGAAAACTCCGCCATTCATGCCTTCACTTTTTTAAAGGTTTCAAAACGAAGCCTTCAATTTTTTATTTTTAGCCTTGCGGCGAATAGGGCAATTTGGGATAAAAAAAATGCTGTTACGGCCTAAAACGTAACAGCATCAGAAAAAAAGCGGGAAGTACTTTAACTAAACAGTACAGGTGCCTTTTGCTCTGTATTTTTTCAACACGGGAAAAATCCCATTGAGGTTGATAGTTCTTAATACCGAGGTAGTAACATTGATGGTAACCCAACGATTTTCTTCGGGGATAAAAAATTTCTTTTTCTGCAGGTTGGGATAAAACCTTCTTTTGGTTCTATGATTAGAGTGTGAAACCTTGTTTCCAACCATCATTCTAACGCCTGTTATATCGCATTTACGTGCCATTGTGTTCTATCTTTATCAGTTACTTTTTTAAAACGGAGTGCAAAGAACGTATTATTTTTTTAATTGGCAAAACAAAATTTTAAAATATGTCCTACTTATTATTGTATTGATTCATCGTTTGCTGTGCTCCAATAAAAGCAAAGCTCTTAATTATTTCCACTGCCAGGGGGATTTTTTCCATCATCACTTTTTCTTCCTGGCGTGTCCACTTTCCCAGCACATAATCTATTTGATAGCCCGGGGCAAAGTCGCGGCCAATACCCACGCGCAGCCGTGCAAAATCGCTGCGCCCCAATGTAGCAATAATATCGTTCATCCCATTGTGGGTGCCTCCGCTGCCTTTCGTACGCATTCTTACTACGCCGGTATCCAAATCCAGATCATCGAAAACCACCAGGATGTTTTCGATGGGTACATTTTCCTTTTCCATCCAGTAGCGCAAGGCCTTGCCGCTTAGGTTCATGTAGGTAGTAGGTTTTATCACCACCAGTTGTCGGCCCTTAAACCGGGGCTTGGCCACCATGGCCAGACGTTCGGTGGCAAAACTTGATTTCATCTCGCCAGCAAGGGCATCAGCCACAATAAATCCAATGTTGTGGCGCGTGTTGGCGTATTCCTCGCCGATATTTCCCAGACAGGCAATGAGGTATTTCATGAGATAGGTTAATCGTTATCTGTTAATCGTTCTTCGTTATTTGTTAATCGTTATTGACAGTTAAGTTTTAAGTGCCTAAAGTTGTAAGTGCCTAAAGTGCCTAAAGTTGTAAGTGCCTAGAGTGCCTAAAGTTGTAAGTGCCTAAAGTGCCTAGAGTGCCTAAAGTTGTAAGTGCCTAAAGTTTTAAAAAATAACTTTTAACTTGAAACTTGTAACTTGAAACTTGTAACTTAAAACTTTTAACTTCTACCTTGAAACTTTCAAAAAAAAACAAAAGGTACAAAGCCTTACAGCCTTGTACCTTTTTATTATCGAAGTTATCTATGCTATTCTTCGGTTTTGGTTTCGCCTTCGCCACCTTCAGGTGTTTCTTCGCCACCTTCTTCGCCTTCTTCGGTTTCTTCTTCTTCAACAGCACGTGCCGATTTAATGGCCACGGCTACCGAGTTGGGAGGATCGAGGAAAGTAAGGTTTGGACGCTCGAGATCCGCTATCTTAATCGAATCATTGATATTTAGTTTAGTAATATCTACGGTGATATCATCGGGCAAATTGCCTGGCAGGGCACTTATCCTTAGCTTACGATATTTACGGAACAAGCGTCCGCCTTTCAAAATCCCTTTGGAAGTACCGGTGTAATGCAGGGGCAAGGCAACGGTTACAGGTTTGTCATCGAAGATTTCCAAAAAGTCAACATGCAAAATGCTGTCACTTACCGGATGGTACTGGATGTCCTGTAAAATGCAATGATAGGCTTTGCCATCGATATCCAGCTCTACAAGATGGGTGTCGGGTGAAAAAACCAGGGGCTTAAAATCCTTTTCCAGGATGGCAAACTGAACCTGTTTTTCGCCACCATAAAGTACACAGGGTACTTTAGCTTCGCGGCGAAGTTTTTTTGCATCTTTTTTTCCTACGTTCTCTCTAAGAGAACCGCTCAATTTTAATGCTTTCATTTGAATAAAAATTTAATGAATAAAAATTAGAATTTATAACATCGTAGTAAACCCAAAATGGGTACTGATCGATTTATTTTTATTAACGCGATTGATTACATCGGCAAAAATTTCGGCTGTAGAAAGTGTGGTTATTTTGCCACCAACATCCCGACGTATGGTGTCGGTTACCAGCACTTCGGTAAGTGCCGAGCGTTCGATTTTTTCGATGGCATCAGCCGAAAACACCGGGTGTGTGCAGATCGCTCTCACGCTGTTGGCTCCTTCTTTCATCATCAGGTCGGCGGCCATAGTGATGGTGCCGGCGGTATCGATAATGTCGTCCACCAGCACAATGTCTTTTCCTTTTACATCACCGATAATTCGGAGCGAGGATACCACGTTGGCAATTTTGCGCTGCTTGAAACAGATTACCAGGTCGGTATCCAGAAATTTGGCGTAAGCCGCCGCCCTTTTGGTGCCACCGGTATCGGGCGAAGCCATGGTAAGGTTGGGCAGGTTCATCTCTTTAAGATAAGGAACAAAAATGGACGAGGCGTACATGTGATCCACCGGAATATCTACAAAACCTTGTATTTGGTCGGAGTGCAGATCCATGGTGATGATGCGGTCAACACCGGCAGCAACCAACAAATTGGTAATCAGTTTTGCGCCAATCGACACCCGTGGTTTGTCCTTGCGATCCTGACGGGCAAAGCCAAAGTATGGGATCAGGGCTACTACCCGCTTGGCCGAAGCGCGTTTGGCTGCATCGATCAAAAGCAGAAGTTCAAATAAATTGTCGGCAGGCGGGTTGGTTGACTGAATTAGAAAAACATCGTTTCCACGAATGGTTTCCTCGAACGAAGGCTGGTATTCGCCATCTTTAAAGTGAGCAATGGTAACCTTTCCCAGGCCTGAGCCGTAGGCTTTTGCTATTTTTTTAGAAAGATATTCTGAGGAGTCGCCGGAAAAAATGTTGACAGTAGCCGCCATGATACTTACCCATTTAACTGTTGAAAATCGAGCGGCAAAATTAGTACAATTTCCCTGGTCAGGACATTTTTTTGGGCAATTAATAATTAATTAAAATAAAACATTTACTTTTGCCGCTCACCTCGACAAGCTCGGTGGCCACGATGGTCTCAAAAGCCATTGTGTGAAAAAGAAAAATAGTTCTTAAAAATAGTATCCGCCCGAGTGGCGGAATTGTGCCGAAAAACCAACAGTGAGCCTG
>CAZGAO010000027.1:0-24994 GCA_964523795.1 uncultured Lentimicrobiaceae bacterium | reverse complement strand
ATTGTTAGAAAAAATAAGAGTTCTTAAAATAGTATCCGCCCGAGTGGCGGAATTGTGCCGAAAAACCAACAGTGAGCCTGTCGGGCTGCATAGTTTTTCGAGCATCCACGAAAATTATTATCAAGCATAGCTTGATTAATTTTCGGGAGTTGACGCGATGGTCTCAGAAACCATTGTTAGAAAAAATAAGAGTTCTTAAAATAGTATCCGCCCGAGTGGCGGAATTGGTAGACGCGATGGTCTCAAAAACCATTGAACTTTGTTCGTGCCGGTTCGATTCCGGCCTCGGGTACTATTTCCAAAAACCAAAAGCCCTGATTACGTAAGTTTTCAGGGCTTTTATTTTTTCTATAGTAACAAAATAGTAAGGATTGTTTTTGTTATCAATGTTTACTTTTCCTGATAATCAGGTAATTCAATACCTAATTGTTGTGTAATATTATCTTAGTAGTAAATGTTAAAGGAATTTAAAACTAAGACTTACTTTTGCCGCCAATAATGACAAAGAAAGGCAAGATAAGGTTTAAGGGAATACTGCTTTGGCTGGTGCTGATAGGTATTGTTGCCATGCTGTCCAATCAGGCTTTGTTTGTACACAGCCACCACCTGGCAGATGGAACTACTGTAACCCACGCACACCCCTACAAAGCTGCGAGCGATAAAAACGCGCCCTTCAAAAGCCATCATCACAGCAAGATAGAATACCTGGCCTTCGATAATGTCAGCCATTTTATCTTGGTTTTCTTCATCATTAATTTTGTTTTTTTTAGGGTAAGGTCGCGGAAATTTGAAAAGCCCCTATCCTTCATTAGTATTCCATCTGATTCTTCGCATCCCGCGCTTCGGGCTCCACCCCAAACTTTCTAAATCTCTTCGCCTGATTTCCGGTTCGGATAAAACACTTTGTATCTTAAAATACACAGAGGATTAATAGATTATAAAGCTAATCCTGGTTAGCCTTGATATTGTTGAACCTTTGTGGCTATTCGTAATAATCCCTTGCCATCAAGACGCTAAGGCTCAAAGAAACACGAGGATAATATCTGAGTTTAGGATTTAATCAGCAAAGAAATTAAACACGATTTCCCATGCTTGCAAAACAAGCATCCCGGCAGGATTACATCAAAAATTTACTTGTGGATAAAAAACATGTCCTCAAAATCATCAATAGTAAACACAACTTTAATATAGATTAAAACGTCGCAGAATAATGAAACATCAAATAATATCGATCATCATTCTATTCGCATTTTTGGGGACAAGTTATGCGCAAGACTACAAAAGAACTGATGCCAACATTATTGGTCATGTGGTTTCGGAAGGCGAACACCTGCCATTTGTAAACCTGCTTATCGAGGGTACTGCCATCGGCACAACCACCGATGAAACAGGGCACTACCAGTTTATCAATCTGCCTGTGGGCAGGTTTACTATCAAAACATACACCCTGGGTTATAAATCCAAAAGCATAGATATAGAAGCTATAGCCGGCGAAACCATCGAGGTAAAAATTACACTGGAGCCCGATGCCGTTGGCCTGGACGAGGTAGTGATAACCGGCGACCGCAATGCCCGCAACCGCAGCGAGGCATCGGTTATTGTAAACACGCTTACGCCTAAGCTATTCAACAGCACCCAAAGCATTACCTTGAGCGAAGGCCTTAATTATGTGAGCGGCCTGCGTATGGAAAACAACTGCCAGAATTGCGGTTTCAGCCAGGTGCGGATAAACGGGATGGAAGGGCCATATTCGCAGATATTAATAAATAGCCGGCCAATTTTTAGCGGACTTGCCGGCGTTTATGGCCTGGAGATGATACCTGCCACCATGATAGAGCGCGTGGAAGTGGTGCGCGGCGGCGGCTCGGCACTTTACGGCAGCAACGCCATTGCCGGCACCGTAAACCTGATACTGAAAGATCCAATCAACAATACTTATGAAGTGGGAGTAAATACCGGGCTGGTGGGAACCGGAGTTGACGGCTCGGGTGCGCCGGCGCAAGATTTCAGCCTTAACGCCAACACCTCGCTGGTTTCGCCCGACAACAAAACCGGAATGGCCATTTATGGATTTTACAGAAACCGCGAGCCTTTTGATGCCAACGATGATGGTTTTTCGGAAATCACCAAAATTCACAACACCACCTTTGGCGGGCGTGCTTTTCACCGTATGGGAATCCGATCGAAACTGATGGCGGACTTTTTTACCATCAGCGAAGACCGTCGTGGCGGCGATAACTTTGATGCCCCGGAGCACGAGGCTGGCATTGCCGAATCGGTGGAACACCGAATAGTAAATGGCTCGCTTACCTTTGAGCAACACCTGCGCGAACGCGATTTGTTTACCGCTTTTTTGTCCACCCAGTTTGTCGATCGCAACTCGTATTATGGTGCCGAACAATCGCTCAAAGATTATGGGCTTACCACCAGTGATTCGTACAATGCCGGCCTGCAATACAATGTCGCTTTTGGCAAGTCCAAGCTCGTGGGCGGAGTAGAAGCACGCAGCGAAACATTGAAAGACAAAAAATTGGGCTATCCCGATTTCGACAATGCCATAGTAGAAAATGGCAAGGTGGTGGAGGTGCCGCATACGGCCAATATACTTATTGCCAATCAACGCTCGACTACCACCGGCCTGTATGCCCAATACGAATATGAGCTTTTGCGTTGGCAGTTTTCGGCAGGAGCCAGATACGAACATTACCAAATCGAAGATTTTGAAGAAAATGGCGGCACCAAAACAGGCAACGTGATTAACCCCAGAGCTACCGTAAAATACGATGCTGCACGCAACTTGCAGCTACGCCTGAGCTATTCGCAGGGTTACCGCGCTCCGCAAATCTTCGACGAAGACCTGCACATCGAAACCTCGGGCTCGCGCCAGGTAATCCATCGCAACGATCCCAAGCTAAAACAGGAAACCAGCCAGAGCTTTATGGCTTCAGCCGATTACACCATCGAAACAAAAATGGGAAGCCTGGAAATATTGGCCGAGGGTTTTTACACCCTTTTGCAGGATCCTTTCATAAACACTTTTGGTGAGCCCAACGAAAACGGAGTGGTAGTTTATACGCGCATAAATGCCGAAAAAGGTGCCATAGTGCAGGGTGTAAACCTGGAGCTGAACTATGCCTTTGGCAGGAATTTTACCGCCAACGGCGGGATAACCTTCCAGAAAAGCCACTACGAAGAAGCGCAGGAATTTGATGAGAAAGCCTTTTTTAGAGCTCCCGACAATTACGGCTTTATAAGTATGAGTTGGGATGCCACCAAAAAGTTTGGTCTCTCGGCAAACCTTAATTACACCGGCAAGATGCTGGTTCCTTATTTTGGCAATACCCTTACCGATCCTGATGCAGGTGAGTTACGCCAAAGCAATTCGTTTACCGATGTGGGCTTGAAAGCCAAATACGATATCAAACTTAATGGAGCTACCCTGCAATTGTTTGCCGGTGTTAAAAACATTTTTAACGCCTATCAGGATGATTTTGATTTTGGTATCGACCGCGACCCGGGCTATGTGTATGGCCCGATGGAACCACGCACCATTTATGCCGGGTTTAAAGTGGGAAATTTTTTGAGGTAGTTTGATGTCAGAGGTCCGATGTTTGATGTCCGATTTTCGGATGTGGGAATTAGGATGCAGGGTCATGAAGTCGGGGGTTTCACTTTGAGTGAAGCACTGACTGGCAGCACAGTAAAGTCATCCGATGAATAGCCACGGAGCTTACCCGTATTTCCATAGCTGTGGCATCAAGGTTTGGGAGAATTCATCGGATGACTCGCAAGATAAATTCCTCGGATGGCTTTCCCGGAAAGCCCGACAGGTTTCAAAATTTAATATTTTTGCGCCAAACTTGAAAATTCGATGTCAAGCGTAGCAAAAGTATTTCGATTGTTGGGACCGGGACTGCTCTTTGCAGGAGCCGCCGTTGGGGTGTCGCATCTGGTGCAGTCCACCCGTGCCGGAGCCAGTTTTGGTTTCGAACTGGTGTGGGTACTTTTGATTGCCAACGCCCTCAAATATCCATTTATGGAGTTTGCCCCACGTTATGCCAATGCCACTGGCAAATCGCTTATCGAGGGCTATGCCGCGATAGGCAAGTGGGCACTCGTGCTTTATCTTCTGCTTACCTTAGCCACCATGTTTGCCATCCAGGCTGCTGTAAGTATTGTTACGGCCGGTTTGTTGGCCAATATCTTTCACATCTCTTTACCCATACCTTTGCTCACAGCAATAATCCTGTTTATCGCTGCGCTTGTGTTGGGTTTTGGTCGGTACTCCACCCTCGATAAAGTTATAAAGTGGGTTATCATCACCCTGGCCTTATCCACGCTCATTGCCGTGATTTATGCCTTTAGCATGGGTTTTTTCAAAACGGCCTCCCTCTCGGGCAACTTCGATTGGGCAAGTCATCTCGATATTCTTTTTCTTATCGCCTTTGTAGGTTGGATGCCTGCACCCATCGATGTATCGGTGTGGCACTCGTTGTGGTCGGTGGCCAAGGAGGAGCAATTGGGCGAGCGGCCATCGCTGAAGCAGGCCTTGCTCGATTTCAACATCGGCTATATTGGCGCAGGCTTGCTGGCTCTGGGATTTTTGTCGCTGGGAGCCTTGGTTATGTTTGGTTCGGGCGAGGAACTCTCGGGTCAAGGTATTGCCTTTGCCGGCCAGTTGATAAGTATGTACACGGGCAGCATTGGTACCTGGGCTTACCCGGTGATAGCTGCTGCAGCACTCACAACCATGATTAGCACCACTATTACGGTACTGGATGCCTATCCGCGTGTTTTACGTAAGTCAACACTCCTGCTTTTTCCAAAAGTTGAAAACATTCAAAAGGCTGACCGCAAATTATATTGGCTTTTTCTCGCCGTGGTGGCCGGGGGGGCTTTGTTGCTGCTGGGTTACCTGTCGGGCAATATGGGTTTTATGGTCGATTTGGCCACCACCATTTCCTTTGTTACTGCTCCCATTTTGGCAATACTCAATTTTAGAGTAATTATGCACAAACACATTCCGCAGGAGGCAAGACCTAAAAAATGGCTTCGTATATACGCCTGGGCAGGTTTATTTTTCCTTACCGCTTTCAGTGTTTTTTATATTGTTTGGGAATTCTTTATTCATTAAAAATAAATTTAATAATAGATGAAGCCAAAAATAGAACTTGTACAAGGCGATATCACCCGGCTGGATGTGGATGCCATCTTAAATGCTGCTAACCAAAGCCTGCTGGGTGGTGGTGGGGTGGATGGAGCCATACACCGCACTGCAGGACCCGACTTGCTTGCCGAATGCAAAAGCCTGAACGGCTGCGAAACAGGGAATGCGAAAATTACAAAAGGCTACCTGTTGAAAGCTAGGTTTGTGATTCATACCGTGGGGCCGGTGTGGTGTGGTGGCAGCAAAAACGAAGAGCGGCTGCTTGCATCGTGCTACCGCGAAAGCCTGAAACTGGCTCGTCAACATAAGGTAAAATCTATAGCCTTTCCCAACATCAGCACTGGAATTTATGGCTTCCCTAAAGAAAGGGCTGCGAAAATTGCCATCGAAACTATACGGGATTTTATCATCGATAATCAAGACATTGAACAAATCTTTTTTTGTTGTTTTGATCAGGAAAATTATTTAATATACCAAAATATCTTAACCCAATAGTTTGAAAGCACATCACTATTTCCTTCTTGCATTGATAACGCTTATCTTTTTCGCCAAAAGCTTAGAAGCACAAAGTGCTAAAAAACAATTGGAGGCGCTAAGGATATCCACGCCGCTCACCATCGATGGCAGTTTGGATGAAGCCCTTTGGCAGCAGGCGATACCAGCCACAGATTTTATGCAATACGATCCCTACAATGGCCCCCCTGCCAGCCAAAAAACCGAAGTAAAAATCTTGTACGATAATCTGGCTGTTTATATCGGTGCCATGATGTACGACAGTGCCCCCGACAGCATCCTCACCGAGCTTGGATTTAGAGACACCGACAACCTGAATGCTGATTATATCAGCATTATCCTCAGCCCTTTCAACGATGGCCTGAATGCTGTATTTATGGGTGTTACGGCATCGGGTGTGCAATATGATGGTAAGATTTACAACGATGACGATGATGCTGAATGGGATGCGGTATATCTAAGCAAGGTGCAAATAACGGATAGTGGATGGTCGGCAGAGATGAAAATCCCCTACTCGGTTCTGCGCTTTCCCGAAAAATCGAATCAAACCTGGGGCTTGAATATCGAGCGCAGCATACGCCGTACACGCGAATTGGATACCTGGAGTTTTGTAGATAAAAAGATTGAAGATAAACTACCACAGGCTGGCCAGCTGACAGGGCTTAAAGATATTAAACCACCGCTGCGCTTATCGTTTACGCCCTACATCTCGGGCTATATGGAAAAAAAAGCCTCCGACCCCGACTGGGGCTATTCGTTTAATTATGGTATGGATGTGAAATATGGTATCAACGAAAGTTTTACGCTGGATATGACGCTGATACCTGATTTCGGCCAGGTACAGTCCGATGACGAGATATATAACCTCTCGCCCTTCGAGGTCTATTACGAGGAACGTCGCCCCTTTTTTACGGAGGGCACCGAACTCTTCAACAAGGGAAATGTGTTCTATTCGCGTCGGGTGGGTGATGTGCCCGATGGATTCGACAAGGTGTATGACAGCCTGGGCGAAAACGAATACGTTTCGGATAATCCGGCCAAAACCAAGCTCATCAATGCTACCAAGGTTTCGGGGCGAACCAACAAGGGTCTGGGGATCGGCTTTTTTAACGGAATGTCGGCGGCCACATTCGCCACCGTTACCGACACCCTAAGCGGAAATAGCCGGGAAGTGGAGACCCAACCTTTTACCAATTACAACATGGTGGTTTTCGACCAAAGTATGAAGAATAATTCGTACATAAGTCTTTATAATACCAATATTTATAAGGGTCAGAATTACAGTACCGCCAATGTTTCGGGTACCGAGTTTCAGTTTTATAATAAAAAACTAAGCTATTCCATTGATGGGAAATTTAACCTAAGCCAAAAATATTATCCCACCGATTCGCCCGACCTGGGCATGGCCTACAACATCAGCCTGGCAAAAACCAGCGGTCGCTTTCGCTTTAGCGCAACGCGTTTTGTTGAAGACGACCAATACGACCCCAACGACATGGGCTATCTGGATGTGAACAACGAAATTACCCATGCCCTTCATCTAAACTATAATATTTACGATCCCTTTTGGCGGCTCTTGTGGTGGTACAACAATTTTTCGATGTGGCACGAAACGCTTTACGAACCCCACTCCTTTGTCGAGTTTGGCTTGTACGCCAATAGCCGCGCTACCTTTCGCAACCGTTTTACCCTGGGTGTAAACGCGGAGCTTATCCCCGTTGAAATGCACGACTACTATGAGGCACGCACCGATGGCCGTGTTTTTATCCGCCCGCCCAAGTGGGAGTTCGGCGGTTTCCTATCGCCCGATTATCGTAAGGCTTTTATTGTGGATGCTGATGTAGAGTACAAGCGAGCTTCAAAATATGAGCAAAATGAATGGCAACTTAGCCTAATGCCACGTTGGCGCGTTAATGATAAATTATCTTTCAGGCTTAACTCCGAATTCGAATTTGCAGGCAACGACATTGGCTATGTGGACGACCGATGGCTTAACGAGGAGCAGGAAATTATTTTTGGACGGCGCGATCTGCAAACCATCGAAAATGTGCTTTCCACTACCTATATTTTCAACAATTTGCTGGCTCTTGATTTCAGATTGCGTCATTATTGGTTAACCGCAACTTATGATAAATTTTACGAATTGAATCAGGAAGGCTACCTCGACCCAACGGATTATCAGCAAAATAATGATTTTAACTTCAATGCCTTCAATATTGACATGGTGGTAAGATGGGAATTCGCCCCGGGCAGCGAACTGGCTCTGGCCTGGAAAAATGCGGTGCTTACTTACAACGAATCGGAGCTGAGCGATAAATTTTTTGATAACCTTCGCAATACCATCGAATCGCCCGCCGACAACAGTTTTAGCATCAAGTTGCTCTATTACCTGGATTATCTGTATCTGAAAAAGCGGTGAGAGGTGAGTGAAGATAAGTGAGTTGAGGAAGATGAGTGTTGGGGTGTTGCGTAAAGCAAAACCCTGCAAGATTTGTAGGAGTAATAAACTTGTATTTCCCTCCGATAGGTATTATCTTTATCGCCAAATTTTGTTTTTGTTAAATCTCAAAATCGAAATACTATGAAAAATATGAAATGTTTTTTATTGCTGACATGGTTTTCAATTTCACTTATTTGCCTTGCACAGGAAGATACTTCCCCGGCTAATCCTGGCGATATCTATTTTAGTCTTGATGTTGAAGCCATCACTGGCGAAAGCCAATTGCGGGGGTGCGAGTATTACGATGATTGTCTTTGGATTACCGGTGCCGGAAGTGCAACTGACCCTAATTACCTGTATAAAATCGATCCTTTCTGCGGAACATTACTGGCAGCATACGAGCAGCCCGCTCTTGCCTCCAATTATGGAATTGGTGATCTTGCAGTTGCTAATAATAAACTCTATGGTGCTTGTGATTCCCTTTTGTTTTCATTTGACCTGGAAAGTGAAACCTGGGATACCCCTTCTTTACTTAGTATCGGGTCTCTGCTTGCTTTGGCGTATGATGGAAATAACTTCTGGGCAAAAGCATATAATTCTAATTTCCTTTATAAATTGGATATTAATGGCAACGTGATAAATCAATACTTTTCTGAATTACTTGCAAATTGCCATGGTGCTACTTTCGACTGGGAGTATAATGTTCTTTATCTCTTTGATCAGTTTGATGCAAAATTTTATCAGTTCGACCTGAATGGGAATTATACCAATGTATATTTTGCTGCAACAGGAGTTCAATCCAATGGTTTTGCAGGTGGGGTATTTTATTTTGACTATAATGCCCGTTTTCCTCATGCGTTTGGAAGCCTGGGTTATATCGAGCAAGATGTGCAAGGTGCTTTTGCTGCCATGGAACTCTATCCTTTTTTAATTCCACCTGATGATGTTGGAGTATATTGTTTGGATATGTACAATGAATATCCATCTGGCTTGATTTCCCCAACTACAGATATAATTAATTTCACTTGGGAATCAGCGTCTTTTGATGTAACAATGACCATTGGCGATTACAGCGCTACAAAATGGGTTTCTGAACTGGAACCCTATGCTGTTGTGCAGGTAGTATTTGACGACTGGCTTGCTGTGGAAGGAAGCTACTTAGTTGAAGTGTGTACGAACCTCGAAGGTGACACCGACCCTTCGAATGATTGTAAAGCAAGAGAAGTCAATATTTCAGACCCTCCCGCCGGCCCTGCGCCCGAAGGCTTTATGGCCAGCTATGAGGAGGGAGAGGGCGTACAATGCTCCTGGGGATTTTCACCACCCGAGCAATGGATTGGCTATGATGATGGTACAAATAACGATGGACTTGGGTTGGACGAAGGCGGAACTTATTGGGGTGCCATCCGTTTCGAGCCGGAAAATTTGATAGCTTACGATAACTCGATGATAGCGAAAGTCGCTTTTTTCCCACGCAAGTTTGCCAATGCTTCCGACTTTACGCTGATGATTTGGGAAGAGCCGGATGCCGCTAATCTGGTTTACGAGCAAGTGATTACCGGGATTAATTGGAACGAATGGAACGAAGTTGAACTTGATTCGGTTCATTATATCAATGCCACCACCGAATTGTGGATTGGTTTTAAAGTAGTTAACCCGGCCAACGAATATCCCCTGGGCTACGATTCTGGCCCCGCCGTGACCGGCTTTGGCGATTTGGTTTCTTTTGATGGCCAAAGCTGGGAAACCTTGTCGGGCTATGGCTTGGATTTCAATTTTAATCTAAAGGCCTTAGTAGTCGAAAATGCTGATACAGTGGCGATGGATAAAACAATTATTCAAACTAAAGCTATAAGCAATCCAGGTGGAAAATTAGTGGCCGGAAATCTAAAGCCTTCTTTGGCTCCGGCTTTTGTTAATTCAAATAAATCTCTTTTGGGATGCAATGTTTACAGGGATAATGTGAAGGTTAATCCTGATATAATCCCACCTGCCACACAGGAATATCTCGATGATTTTCACACGATCGGTACTTACGTTTACACGGCCAAAGCAGTTTATGAGGATGGACTTTCCGACCACAGCAATCCGGCAACAGTAACAATTCCGGGTGCTATTATCGCAGTTGAGCCGGATGCGATAATGGAAACACACAATTATTTTCCTATGATTTCTACACGCACGCTTACCATCTCCAATAGCGGAAACATACCGCTTGACTGGCAGATTTACTTTTATGATAATGATTGCAAAGCAAAGATGATTTTTAGCCCGATGACTTATTGCGATGCCAGCACAGAAAATGAAGATGAATATATTACTAATGTATCTTGCGGCAGTATTGATAATTCGAGCGGCTGGCAGGGCGGTGTTGCCAATTATACAGGTATCTCAACAGATATTCTTTCCGGTAGTTCTAAAGAAATCAACGTTACTAATGGTAATCCCTGGGCATCCGACCGGGTAACAGTTTGGCTTGACTGGAATGAAAATTTGATTTTTGATACCGGAACAAACGAAGAATTCATACTCGAAAATGTGCTTGGTACCGGTGAATTGTTTACAGGTCAAATTTCTGTTCCTGAGGCTACACCCAATGGTCAATTCCGTATGCGCATACGCATGACTTATAGCGCATCTCCTGAACCCTGTGGAAGCTCCCCTTATGGCGAGATTGAGGATTATTCGATTGTTGTACCTCCATACCAGCCCTCATGGTGGTCTATCGCCCCAATGTCCGATGAGGTTGCACCAGGAGAATCCCAGGAGTTAACTATTACTTTTAGTTCCGAAAATCTTGAACCCGGAGTATATGCCGATGTCCTGTCGATTTTTAGCAATGATATTAATAATCCGATTATCGAAATTCCTTTATCATTAACACCTGGCGCATATTTGTTCCCGCCAACTAATCTTACGGCATCCGTTCAAAATGGCAATGATGTGCTTTTACAATGGCAGGCTCCGCCAGAAAAATTGAGCGATGAAGGAGCACCTGGTACGAAGCTATTGCAAGGCTATAATGTGTATCGCAACCAGGAAATTATTGCAACAAATATCCCGGAAACGGAATATCTCGATACTAACTTAATGGTGGGTACTTATGAGTATTTCGTAACTGCACTTTATGATGCCGGCCAATCACAACCATCCAACATAGTTGTTGTAACGGGTTTCCCGCCTCCTGGTCCGCCACAAAACCTGAGCTATGAAATCGCAGGTGATTCGATTTATTTAGCTTGGGAGCCACCCGCCAATGGCTATTTCGAGGAGTACCGCATCTATCGCGATGGCTCGCAAATAGGCAGCACCGTAGATGAAGAATATGTGGAGGAGCTCCCCGCTATGTTTCCGGTAATTTATTACGTTACCGCCTTTTCATACAGTACCGGCGAATCCGATTCTTCCAATAATGTAATTGTGCTTACTCCGGGAATTAGGGAGATAGAGGCAGGTATTCAGCTTTATCCCAATCCTGCCATCGCATCGCTGGTAATTCAATCCGACCGGGATTTGATTTCCATCGAAATCTTTAACGCCCATGGCAAGAGCGTTTTCCAACGATTGCTTGCTGGCAAAAAGCAACAAATTAACACTTCCACGTTTCAGCCTGGTTTTTATACCATCCGGCTCAAGATTGGAGAAGATGTTTTTATAAGAAAACTGGTGATTCGTTAGCTTTGCTAATTAAAAATGATTGTGGGAAGTCAGGGTTTCACTCTAAGTGAAGCCCTGACTGGCCTGGTGAAGCCTCACCCACTCCTCTAATTCCTCTGGAGATAAGGGAGACCAAACCAAAGCACAGGGGTATGTTTTGGGAATTTGACTCCCTTTGCAATCAATTCCGCGCGAAGCGTAAATTACGCGAAGCAAATGACGCACGAAGTGCAAATTACGCGCGAAGCGCACATTACGCGCGAAGCGCAAATTACCCCTTACTTCCCCAGCCCGCTGAAATATTTCATAAACTGAGCCCGCTCGTAAAGGGCAGGGTTGCCTGCTCCGGGATAGCTTAACTTGCCGGTAATTTCGCTCACGTTTTTTATTTTGTTTTCGTTCATCCAGTCTGCCACGAAAGTGTTCATGGTGGTGATGGCCTGCGGGCCTGATTTGTACAGAGCAGTAGCTATCTGAACCACATCGGCACCTGCCAACAGGTTTTTTACCACCGATGCACCATCGTGTATTCCGGTAGTGGCGGCCAAATCACCTTTAACGTGGGGACGTAAAATACCCAACCAGCGTTGCACCACGCCATTTTCGTTGGGTGTACTAAAGGAGCCGCCCGATTCGATGGCCATAGTTTTGATATTAATATCAGGATTGAAAAATCGGTTGAAGACCACCAGCGCATCACTTTTTTCGGATAGCCTGACCAGGAAATTGGCCATGCCTGTAAAATAATGATGTACTTTGAGCGCGATGGGAAGACCTGTGCTTTTTCTCACCGCATCCACTATTGCCAGGTAGCGTTCGGCGATCATCGCATCGGTATCGTGAATATTGGAAGGCATGATGAAGATATTCAGCTCGATGGCATCGGCTCCGGCTTTTTCGATCTCTTGGGTAAAATCAACCCAGGTGTCGGAGGAGGAGCAATGGATGGAGGCAATCACCGGAATGCCGGCCTGCTTTTTAGCATCGCTGATCAAATCGAGATATTCCTGAACCTGATGACGGCGCGTGTAATAGGCCACGTAGTTTTCAGCATCCGAATACGAATCGAACATATTGTTGGTGCGCTGGGCATCAATCTCCATCATTATCTGTTCTTCAAACACCGATTTTAGCACCACCGCACCGGCACCGGCATTGGCCACCTCGACAATTTTTGCGGCAGAAGAAGTAAAGTTGCTGCTTCCGGCAATCACCGGGCTGCTTAGTTTTAATCCAAGATAGTTGCATGATAACTTGCTCATTGCTATTCCTCCATTTTTTTGTTCAAATACTGGTCGATGCCTTTGGCGGCCTTGTGGCCGTTGGCAATTCCATGAATCACATCCGGGCCTTCGATAATATCGCCACCCAAAAACAACCAGGGCAGCCGTGTCTGGAAAGTAAGTTTATCAACCTGGATACGGCCACGCGGGTCTTTATCTAATTTCTCCAAATAGTTAGTTGGAATATATGAAAGGTTTGCGCCCTGGCCAATGGATTCGACCACCATGTCGGCCTCGAAGAAGTTCTCGTGACTTTCGTCAAATTTTGGATTGAAACGCTTCTGTTCATCAAACACCGATAAACATTCTACTACTTTCAATCCTTTAATTTTCTTGTTCTCAATCACAATTTCCCGTGGCCCCCAGCCCGGATTGATAACAGTGCCTTCTTCGCGGGCTTCAACCACTTCTTCGCGGTCGGCGGGCATAATGTCTTCGGTTTCGAGCGAGGTAGCTATCGTCTGCACCTTGCCGTATTTTTGCCTTTGCATCCGCGCCAGCGAGCGGGTGATGTCCATGGCCACATTTCCACCGCCAATCACCACAATCTTTTCGGCAACTTCGATGGGTTCGCCGAGGGTAATTTGTCGTAATAAATCGATCGACTGATAAACGGCGGGATGGTCGGTTCCCGGAATGCGGGTACTACGTCCGTCATGCAGGCCGGTGCCTGCAAACACGGCATCGTATTCTTTTTCGAGCTGTTCCAGGCTTATATCCTTGCCAATGGTAACGTTGTATTTTATATCCACCCCCAACGACAAAATATAATTGATGTCTTTGTCGATCTGATCGTAAGGCAGCCGATATTCGGGGATACCGTAGCGCATCATGCCACCGGCAGCCGCCAGTTTTTCAAAAATCGTAATCTGATAGCCCATCATGGCCAGGTAATAAGCCGCGCTTAATCCGGCAGGCCCTGCGCCGATAATCGCTACTTTGCGGTTAATTTTTTCGATAGAGTCCGAACGCAATACTTCGGCATATTCGGACGATGGCACCTGGTCGGCGAGGTAACGCTTTAGCCAGCGAATAGAAAGTGCCTCGCCGCGATGGCCAATCGAACAAACCGTTTCACATTTATGGGTGCAGATGCGTCCGCAGATTTCGGGCAGGGGATTGGTTTCATACATTATGCGCAAACCTTCCTCGATATTATCCTCACGGATGGCGCGGATATAATCGGGGATGCCCATGTGGGCGGGGCAGGTGGCCGTGCAAATACCACATTCAACGCAGCGGTCGGCCTCCTTGATGGCTTCTTCTTTAGAAAATCCTTTGATGATTTCGATAAATGAATCCTGACGTTCTTCGGGTTTCAGTTCGTCCATTTCTACACGCTTAAGCCCGTAAAACGAATAATCAGGACCGGGCTTTTTCCAGCCTTTTTCTGAATCATCCCAGTGTTTTTTATCTACCCCGGGAATATATTTAAACTCTTCGGGGTCATCAGAAACCCAGGTGTATTCGTTGGACATCGACAAGGAATCGGTGGTACACACATCCACGCACAAGGCGCACCAGCAGCAACGGCCATAATCCACCATGGGTCGCAATCCGCTGTCGCCACTTTTGGTTTCGATGCCTTCAACCGGAACCATCACGATGGCTTCGTTTTCGCAGATGGCTTCGCAGCTTCCGCAACCGATGCAGGTGTTGATGTCGTTTTTGTGAAATCCACGGTAACGTGCTGCGCCCTCGCGCATCGGGTCTTTAAGGGTTACCGGTTCCTTAAAAAGGTTGCCCCAGGCTTTGAAGGGCAATATGGTATCTTTTAAACTCATAGTTCTGGATTCAAAATTATTAGCGTTCAATTTCGGGCGGACAGGTTTGCAGCGACACCATGATGGCGGCCACATCGGCAATGTTGGCTCCCACCAGCAAATCTTCAAGCACGGCTATGGCATTGTTGTACGAAGGGCCTCTAAGGTTGATTCGGCGTGGCTTGTCGCTGCCATCGGTAACCATATACAGGCCGTACTCGCCACGCGAGGCTTCAGAGCGAACGTAGGTTTCGCCCCTGGGAATTTGCCAGTGCAACACGTTGGGTGTTTCAGCTTTGAAGACTCCTTTCTCGGGCATCTTAGCCATGATCTGGCGAATGAGGTCAACGGTGGTAATCAGGTCGTGCCAGCGTGTTCGGCTGCGATTGTAAATATCAGAATGATTCATGACCTTGGGTTCAAAATCCAGTTGGTCGTATGCAAGGTAGGGATAATCTTTGCGCACATCCCGCTTAAAACCTGCCGACCGCGCTACCGGACCCACGATGCCGTATTTGTCGATCCACGAAGGAGGGATGACCGCCACATCGATGGAGCGTTTTTTAAATACCGCATTATTATACATCAGGTTGTCGATACGGTCGATAAACCGGTCGATCTCCTTCAGGTTTTCTTCCATGCGCTTTTTGAAGCCCTCGGGCAGGAGGCCCCGCACGCCGCCGGGAGTCATAAACATGTGATAAATACGTGCTCCGGTGAGTTCTTCAAAACGATCCAGAATTAACTCGCGCATATAAACGCCCCATTGCACACCCACGCCCAGGGCAAAGGTTCCGCCCTGTCCGGGCACTACGCGCAGCAAGGCCTGCAGGCGTGCCATCTCCAATATCAAAGTCCGAATCCATTTTGCCATCTCCGGGATTTCGATTCCCGAAAGCTCTTCCACACAGGCGCAATACACATATTCGTTGCTGTCAGGCTCGGCCACGCACATGCGGATACTGGTTTGCATACCCTGGATAAAAAGCCGCCGCTCGATCAGTTTCTCGAAGCCCCGGTGAAGATAGCCAACGTGGGTTTTGGCTTCTACAATTTCATCGCCGGCCAGGGTAAGCTCGATGGACATGTTGCCCGTAACGCCCGGGTGGTTTGGCCCCTGCCATAACTTAACGTATTTGCCCGAATCCAAATCTATTTGCATTTTTCCCTCGGCATCGCGCTGCGGGTATTTGCTTCGGTCGGTTTCTATTTTGAAAAAGCTCATGTTTTAATAATTAAAATTTTAATCGAGGATCATTTTACAAAATGGATTTATTCATCCGGATACAATTTCGATTTCATATACTCGGCCGGATCGTTGGTGGCCGGACGTTCGCGCGGGAAGAATGTTTCCTCAGCATATTTTTTGGTGTCGAAGTCGCGGCGCATGGGCGGGATATTGTCCCAGCCTTCGAGGATAAAACTCTCGTTAAGCCTGGGGCTTCCCGGAAACTCGATGCCATACATTTCTTTTAGCTCGCGCTGATAGGTGGCAATTTGTTTCCACAGATGGTGCGCCGAAGTCATAGTGGCTTCTTCGCGGTCGATTATGCAGCGGATGGCCACATCGTATTTCTGTGTCGGATTGTTGAGGAAATAGGTAAGCTGAAACTGCTTGTCCTCGATCCAATCCACCACCGAAAGCAGGACAAAGTGCGAAAAGCCTTCGTAATCGCGCAGGTGGGTAATCAGGCTGATGGTCTGCTCTTTTTTTGCTGTGGCAAAGCATAAGTCCGGACGTTGGATTACCGCATCCTTTATCTCAAATATATTTTTTAATTTTTCAATTAAATTTTCCATTGTCTGGTTATTAATGATGTGATAAAATTTACCAGTTATAATCCGGCATGTTCCAGTCTTTGATTATTTTCTTTTGATTGGCCTTGTACCAGTCGAAATTCCGGGCATAGTCGTTGGCCTTTTCCCCCTTGCCGGCTTTTATAAATTCCTTCAGTTTGTTAAATCCGGCCAGCAGTGCTTCAGGGCGGGGCATACATCCGGCAATGTAAACATCCACGGGCATATATTGATCCAGGCGGTTGATGGTGTTGTAGCTGTCGAAATACATGCCCCCGTTGATGGTGCAACTGCCCAGTGCCAGCACATATTTCGGATTTTGCATCTGCTCGTAGCTGCGTATCGCCCGCTTGAGGGTTTTTATCGATAAGTATCCCGAAATAATAAATACATTGGATTGCCGGGGCGTAGGTCGCATTTGCACACCAAAACGGAAGGCATCAAAGCGGGGTGTTATTAATGGTGGTATTTCGATGCTTCCGCAACCCGTGCCAAAACCCAGCACCCACAACGATTCGGAGCGTGCCCAGTTCAAAAAGTTTTCGATGACCGGGATGCTGTTAGGCTCGTGAACTTTTGGGCGGGCATCGCTAAAATAATCTTTGATGGGGTCAACGGTAAATACTTCACCATCGGGCCCAGTTACCTCGCGCTTGGCATACAGCGGATTTTCAAATTTGTTGATTTTATTTTCTTCTGACATTTCAGTAGTAGTCAAATTTGTTTTACATAAATAAAATAATGGCAATGATGCCAAGAACCAGCGGGACTTTTAAAAACCAACTCACCGATTGCTCGATACGGAAGCGTGGGAAAACTACGCCCACAAATACCGACCAGAAATAGATGAGGAAAGTTTTGATGATGAACTCGAACCAGTTGGTGGCTCCGCCAAAAAAGAGGTTCATAAATAAGGCGGCTTCTACCACGTGTAGCACAGCGGCATTGGTGCGCAGCACGCCCAAAAAGGTGGCGTGATATTCGGTAGGAGGGCCGATGGGAATTTCGTTGGGAGCTTTCACCAGGTTAAAAGGCGAATGGCCCATGATTCCCAGTATCGCAAGCATTCCGGCGGCGGTGGCAAAGGGATTGGTCCACATGCTCCAGTTTTGAAATCCGCCCTGCTGTGCTTCTACGATGTCAACCAGCGAAAGGGTTTGGTATTGGATGGCCAGCGACAAAATGGCCAGCGTTAGCGGTACTTCGATAACCGTAAACTGCGACAAGCCCCGGCTGATGCCAATGGCAGAGTGGGGGTGTCCGCCTTCGCCGGCACCGAGAGCCATGCCAAGCATTCCAAAAAACTGGAAATACATGATCAAAACCAAATCGCCCTGGAAGGAATAATTGAGCCAAAGCTTGCTGCCAATAATCATGGGCATAAAAAGGAATATGCCCACACCTCCGCTAAAGCGGAAAACCGGCCCCAGATAAAACATCACCCCGTGGGTAATTTGCGAACGGATGGCATAATTCTTAACAAGGTCAACCCAGGGCTGCCGCCACGGAATGCCATAGCGCCTGGCCACACGTGCGCCCATCTTGCGCATAATGGCACTCATAAGCAAACCCCAGTTAAGCACGATGAGCAAGCCCAGAAGCGTAAAACCCAATCTCTTTAAATCGAAATCCATTTTCTTATTATTTTAAAAAATTAAAAAACCAAAAAGTAAATGGTCAAAAAATAAGCCATCACATAAAGCAGATACACTTGTCCGTTTCCATTATAAATTAGGCGGCCATACAATGCCAGCGAATGAACCCAGTCGGTCATCATATTCCAGAATTCGGTAATTTTTGGAGCCACAATCCAACCCAAAGCCTTGTTGTAGCCAGCATAAATGTTGTAAGAAACATGTGTGGTTTCGGGACGCTGTGGTGCTTCGGCAGCAAATACAATGTTGAACTGCTTTACCTTTTGGGCCTTGCGGCTAAGTACCAGCAGCCAGGTAAGCAGCGTTACAAACATAATTCCTATGGTTACCATTACGCCGGTGCCGTGCCAGTAGCCGTAGGCCGAAGTGGCCATGCCGCCGTTCCAGGCCAAAGCTCCATCGGGATACCATTGGCCAATCATAGTGCCCAGCGGTTGCAGCACCCATTCGGGCTTGGCCGAAAAAATCATAATACCAATGATGAGCGTGTAAATAGGAATGGCAAACCAAACGGATATATCGGTAACATGGCGTAGATTGTCTTTGAGCTGCCCCAGAAATACCGAGTAAATCAATTTGAACAAATATAAAAAGGCGATGATTCCTGAGAAGAAAACGATGGCTCCCTGGAAATACCAGTGCTTGTCGAGAACGGCGTTGTAGAAAAGCCATTTGCCGGCAAAGCCCGAAAGGGGAGGTACGCCCGAGAGCGCAATAATCCCAATCAAAACTGCAATAAAAGCCATGGGCATATTTTTAATCAGCCCACCCATTTTGTACATGCTGTGGGTGCCCACCTTCATTACCACCGCGCCAATGGTTAAAAACAAAATGGCTTTGTACAGAAAGTGGTTAAGCGAATAAACCATGGCTGTGAGCCAACCGAGGTGCGACATCATGGCCAGGGCAAAGAGGATATATCCTAACTGCGAGATGCTGGAGTAGGCCAGCAGTCTTTTGGCATCTTCCTGGAAGGCGGCGGCGAGATTTCCCACCAAAGCTGTAATAGCTCCAAGCCAGCCCAGGATATAAGCGATATTGGCCGTTTCGGGATTGTGCCCCATGGCGATCATCAATATTATAATCCCAAAAACTCCGGCTTTGAGCAGGATGGCAGAAACCATGGGCGACACATCGCTTTCGGCTTCGGCGTGGGCACCAGGTAACCAAATATGCAAACCCAGCGATGCGGTTTTGGTCATAAAGCCAACAACCAGAAGGGTGAAAATAATCGTTGCCATCTGGCTAATCTGCGAAAGCGAACTTAAGGCAATGCTGCCGGTTTCGGCAAAGGAAAGCCCAAAGCCAGCGAGAATAGCATAAGCCCCGCCGATCGAAAACAGCATGTAGCTCAAGGCGTGAGGCATCGACTTTTTGCCGCGTATAATCAGGAAGTACGAACCGGCGGTCATCAATTCCCAGCCAAAGAAAAATTCGAGGGTAGTCGTGGCCTGAATCAACATCGCCAATCCGGCATACATGAGCAGTGCCACCGGATAAAAACCACGTCGTGCTCCCTTGTAGGCATAGCCTGCGATAAAAGTGAGGATGCCGCCAATCAAAAATATGCCGGCGAAAATAAACCGCAACATATCTGTGGTGTAAAGGTCGGGCAGGATGAGCCAGGAATAAAATAGCATCCCGGCTATCGCGATAGTATTTTTAATATATGCAGGCAGGCCATCGATAATAAATATCAGGGCGATAAAAATCAAGGGGAGATAATCCATGCCGACAAGGCCATTCATCAGGGTGCTGGTATAAATTCCTGCGGCATAAAGTAAAATCCCCCAAAGGCTAACAGGAATAATTTTTTCCCACGATAATTTTATTTCGTGCAAATCATCAAAGCTAAGTTTGATGGAATAACCCAGCCAGCGAAACAGATAGATGCCTTCGAGGAATGAACCTGCGAGCACGGCACCAAGCAGGTAGTATTGCCCGTTGGCAGAGAGGCTAAGTATGAGTTCCCATTTCCCGAAAAATGAGGGGAAGGGAGGAAAGCCGATCAGTGCAAAAACAAAGGTTCCGAATAGCACCAGCAAAATGGGGTTTCTGCGCAAAGCGGCCCAATCCTGTATTTTATCCTTGCCCACCATTCCCGACAGCCAGAACAATCCGGCCTTGGCGAAAAAATGGGTAAGCAAAATGGCAAAGCCAACAAATACTGTTTTTTCGCCGAGGTAGGGCTGCAATCCGATGATGGAAACGATCAGGCCAATCTGCCCAATGGATGAATAGCCCAGGAGGCGGTTGGGATGATTTTGGGTAAGCGCAATTAGGTTGCTGCCCACAAAAGTTACCAGCCCAACACCAACAAGAATATCGGAAATAAAGGGTGCAGCGGGCATTAATTTGTATAAGACGAAAAGCATGGTAGTACCTGCCGCGCCCGAAACGATGGCTCCTGTGCCGGGATGGGCAGCCTGATAAACATCGAGTGCCCAGCCATTGGCAGGAAAAGGTTTTAATTCCAAAATCAAGGCGATGATAATTAGGAAAACGGCGATGACGGCCATCGGGTTCAAGGCGTTTTTCGTTGCCAGCAGGTCGTCTATCCAAAGCGAGCCTGTGCTGTTATAAACCAGGACAGTTCCCAGCAGATAAAAAGCCGAAATCAGCGCAGAGGCAAGCAGGTATTTAAAACCGGCAGCATGTGCCTGATGATTGTCGTCCATAAGTACCAGCCCCGAAATGGCAATGGTGGTGATTTCGAGGAAGACAAAAATATTGAACAAGTCCCTGGTAAAAATCAGCATATTCAAAGCCATAAACAAAACCAGGATAACCGGACCCAGCTTTCGACTTTCGTTGAGTAAGGCTTTCCTGAAATACATCACCGTAAAGAAACCCAGCATATTGATAAGTAAAGACAGGGCAGCTTCGTGTAGTCCAATAAAAAGGCTGATGGAATAAGGTGGTTTGAATCCTGCCGAAAACACGGTTTCAGCTTGTAAATTTCCCGAGAGGAAACCCAAAAGCCAATGGGCAGATATTGCGGTGAAAAATGCCATTGCCAGTAAGGACAGCAAGTTGGAGATTGCTGCCTGCTTTTTGCCCGCCAGGCCGAGTAGGAATCCCAAACCCAGGCCAACGATAAGAATATAAAAAGGGCTTACCATTTCAAATCGGTGTATTGATTAATATCTAATGATTTTTTGTGCTGATTGAGCTTGAGGGCAAAAACCAGCATAAGAGCCGTTATCCCAAAACCAATCACAATAGCGGTGAGTACCAGTGCCTGGGGCACGGGATCGATAGCCACGGAGGCAAGGGTTTCGGGCGTAACAACATCGCCTTCGAGGATTGGGGCTGTACGCCCGGGCAAATAGCCTAATGCCACGATAAGGATGTTTAAGCCCGAGTTGAAAATGCTGAAGGACAAAATTATTTTGAGCAGATTTTTTTGGGTAAAACCTCCCCAAAGTCCCACGAGCATTAAGACCATACCCAGAATAAGGGCTATTTTATCGATGCTTAGTGTCATGATTTTGCAGTATTATTGGTGGTTTCGTTGATGGAAGCAAGAATCGAAGAAAGCTCGGAACCTACTTTTAATCCTATCAAACTATAAATAATTGGGATTGCCCCTGCGCTAAACAGTTCGCCCAGGTTTCCGAGCGGCAGGATGCGGTTATCCAGAAAGCCGCCGGCAAGTATTAATCCGGCAAGGCCGATAAGAATATAGGTAAATCCTGATAAAGATTCGATATAATGCAGCGCAGTTTTTTGGATGTTTCCAATCGGGTTGGCCAAAATCATCAGGCCGATGGCCGTGCCAATGATGGCTCCTCCCTGAAATCCACCTCCGGGCGTAAGATGTCCGTTGATAAAAACGTAAGCACCCAGAATAATGCTGCCTGGAATAAGAATGTTGGCGGCGGTTATCAAAATTTCGGAGGTGGTATTTTTCGGAGTTTTCGCTTTTCCTCTTTGTCGCAGGATGTAACCCACAATCATGGCGGTAAGAAAAAGCACCGTAACCTCGCCCAGGGTGTCCAGGCCACGATACGTAACCACAATCGAGGTTACCACGTTGGCAGCACCCGTTTCGGCAGGAGCCTTGCTGTTGTAATACGCCGCTGTTTTGTTGAGCGCGGTTTGCGTTTGATACCGTTCGTAGATGTGGAAAAGGAAAATCCCAAACATTACGATTAAAACCAATGCTATGCTATTTTTCATTTTCATGGCTGTCTTGTTCAGTTTTACGAAGAATAATAAAAAACAGGAAGGTGGTAAGTCCTGCGCCTATGGCAGCTTCGGTCATGGCTACATCGGGGGAGGCCAAAACCAAAAAGAAGATGGAAGTTAGCAAGCTGATGGCTCCGCTAGCCAAAATTGCCAGGGGCATTTCTTTGGAGCTAACCGCCATAATAGCGGCGATGATCATCACCAATGCCAGGGTGGACATCATTATTAATTTGAATGTTTCCATAGTTTACAAGGTTTTTTCGTCTTCTTCCAGGTGGTCAACAATAGTTTTTGGCGATTTGGGATGGCCGTTCCGGTGGGCTGCCCGCATCAGCACATTGGATGAAACGGGGTTGGTCATCATCACAAAAAGCATGATGATAAAAAGTTTCCCGAACCATGCCGGTATAATCAGCGCGAGGCCAATCATCACCAGCGCAACGCCCGCCGT
This sequence comes from uncultured Lentimicrobiaceae bacterium, assembly GCA_964523795.1. GTDB lineage: Bacteria > Bacteroidota > Bacteroidia > Bacteroidales > 4484-276 > SABY01. The sequence continues at coordinate 2,077 of CAZGAO010000027.1, read as the reverse complement.
GGAGGCTTTGGTGCCCACCTGCACCCGCAGGTAGCTGTCGGGCATACGCAATAACCCGATGGCGGCGATAAGAAGAACCAGTGCGCCCAGCAAAACCAACACGGCTCCCGAAATTTGTAGATATTCCATAATCTATAATGTTTTACTAATATATTTGCCAACTACGATTACAGCAACAAAGCTCAGCAATCCGTAAATGATGTTTACGTCAAGGTAAATCTGCCGGTTTTCCAAAAGGGCAATCAGAGCCATCAGGCCTAAGGAGCCTACGGTAATCACATCAAAGGAAATGGTGCGGTCGATCAACGATGGCCCGATAATAAACCTGATGAAGGTGAGAGCCAAAGCCAGCAACATGATGAAGCCGGCAATAAAGAGCAGGGTTAGTACAATTTCACTCATATATTTTGTATAAGATATTTTCGAAACGGGCAGCGATTTCCTGGGTAGTTTGCTGCAAATCGCCTTCGCAGCACACCTCGATCCAATGCACATAAAGCAGGTTGTCTTTGATGTCAACCACAAAAGTGCCCGGAGTAAGTGTAATCGAATTGGCAAGGATCATCCGCGCCATCGGGCTTTTGAGCCGGGTCTCTATCCTTACAATTCCCGGGTTGATGGGGAGTTTAGGATTCAGAACTCTAAAAATCACATCAATGTTACTTTTTATCAGCGCAAGCGCAAAAATCCCGAGATAGTAAAACGAATAAAGGAAACTCGAGGGCGAGAGCTTTACCCCGTCAAAAATGTAGGTGCCCTTCCTAAAAAGGAGTACTGCAGGAATTACAATCAACAAGCCAAACAGCCAGGTGGTGTAATCCAAGGAGTTATTCCAGAGTATCCAAAAAAACTCCAGAATAAAAAACAGCATTAATTGACCCTTAAAATTTTTCATAAAGGATGATTTATATTTTGATTCATTTCAAATTCGGGTTTCAAAAAGCTCTTTAAAAAGGTCATGCTGGTTCGTTCGCAAAAATCATCTTCAAAAAACTCTGATTTGTTTAGCAATAATTCGATGTGAATTCCTACCGGGATGCCCATGTAAAGCAAGGAAAACGAGCGGGGATCGGTTTCACTGTTCAGCTCGTCTCTCTCTAAGCCCTGGCGTACTATTGCTTCCACAATTTGACGCTGCTCCAAAAAAATTGCCTGTACCTTGCTTTTTATTTCGGGGTCGCTGTTTTCGGCAATTTCCGAAAGCATCAATATACTCAGCCCCTTATTTTTAACTAAATAATGTATGGTGTAGCAAACAATTTTTTGAAGTTTTATTCCCGCAGTTTCATTTTCCTGTTCGATTTCCTTCATCACAGCCAGAAGCTGAGCATCAACATCGTTTAGTATTTCGAGCAGGGTTTCCTTTTTGGATGCGAAGTGGCGAAAAATCGCGCCCTCGCTGATGCCTATCTTTGCTGCAAGCCTCTTGGTTGTAAACCTCCCAATGCCCTCCTCATAGATGATTTCCAGGGCTGCTTCCTTGATTTGTTCCTTACGTATTTCGGTGGATAGTCTCTTCATGTAAGTAAGTAATTACTTGCAAAAGTAAATTCATAATTTTTATCACAAAATAAAAATTCATTTTTTTTTAGAAATCAGGATAATTTATATTGTTTCAAAATAGGGCTAATGTTGAGCGAAGCCCAGCACGTGCGGAATCCCGGCCATCGGAGAAATTCCTCAATTGCGGGAGAGTTATGGGTAGAGACGCGCTGCTTCGTGTGGAACCAAACTGCGTATCACTTGAATAATGAATTTCAATTTAGTTTGGGTGAATTCCCATTTAATTGATTATTAATTGATTACTAAAATTGGAAGAAAAAAAATGAAAAATATTCAATTTTTTGTCAAAAAGGCTTTGTCATTTAAAAAAAGGATTCTATTTTTGCCGCCCGTTAGTAACGCGAAAGTAGCTCAGCTGGTAGAGCACGACCTTGCCAAGGTCGGGGTCGCGGGTTCGAATCCCGTCTTTCGCTCAACGAAGATCCCGGTCCGGCGAATACGGTGCCGGGATTTTTTATGAAGCGTTCTTTAATGATAATGCCCGGATGGTGGAATTGTGCCGAAAAACAAGTAG
>CAZGAO010000026.1:0-58783 GCA_964523795.1 uncultured Lentimicrobiaceae bacterium | reverse complement strand
AATTCACAAATAGATACTATGGTAATTTAGCTGCGTAATATGGGAACTGCACCCCAAAAAAGGAATTAGATGCAATTGTGGGAATGAGATTTGGGTAATTGGGTCAGCATTGGTGGGAAATATGTGTTTTACTTGCATCACGGGCGAAAGTTATCCGGACGGAGATTATGAAATTGAATCAGCAGACATAAAAAAACTATAATGACAGAAAATAATTTAAAAATTCAGTTTTTGGGAGCAGCCGGAACGGTTACCGGTTCCAAGTACCTGCTCTCGGTTAATGGCAAACGAATTATGATCGACTGTGGCCTTTTTCAGGGTTTAAAGCAGTTGCGCTTATTGAACTGGAAAGAACTGCCGGTGGATGTTTCCACCATCGATTGGGTAATCCTTACCCACGGCCACCTCGACCATGTGGGCTACCTGCCCCGACTGGTAAATCAGGGTTTTAAAGGGCGCATTTATGCCACCGCACCCACCGCCGACCTGGCAGCGATAATTTTGAAAGATAGTGCCAAAATCCAGGAAGAAGATGCCGAACAAGCCAACTACCACGGCTATACCAAGCACAAGCCGGCTTTGCCGCTTTACACGGTAAAAGATGTGGAAGAAACCCTGCCACTCATCGAGGCGGTGGACGACAACAAGTTTGTGGAGCTTGCCAAAAATATCCGTTTCCGCTTTCGCCGCGATGCGCATATCCCCGGTGCCGCTTTTATCGAGCTGGACGCGATGGAAAAACGCATTGTTTTTTCGGGCGACCTGGGGCGACCTCACGATGCCATGCTTATGCCACCCGAACAGCCCGAAAAAGCCGATTTCCTGATTGTGGAATCTACCTACGGCGACCGTTTGCATCCCAAAACATCGACCAAGGAGCTGCTCCTCGAAATCATCAATAAAAGCATCAGCAAACACGGGCCGCTTTTGGTGCCCAGCTTTACGGTTGACCGTGCCCAGGATTTTATGTACCTGATTTGGCAACTCAAGCAGGAAGGACGCATTCCCGATATTCCGGTTTACCTCGACAGCCCCATGGGTTTGGATGTAAGCAAACTGTTTTTGAAATATCCGGAGTGGCTAATTCTGAAGCCGGATGTGTTTAAAGATGTTTTTGCAAATACCCGCATGATACGCTCCATCCAGGATACGCGCCGGCTGGCTCGCAAAAAAATACCCATGATTGTGATAGCCGGCAGCGGCATGATGAACGGCGGACGGATATTGCAGTACCTCAAAGAAAACCTGGGCGACCCCAAAGCCACCATCATCATTCCCGGATATCAGGCTGCCGGAACCCGGGGGCGCAGATTGAGCGAGGGCGAAACCGAGATAAAAATGCACGGGAAATATGTGAAAGTGAAAGCTGAAATTGTGCATATTCACACCATGTCGTCTCATGCCGACCAGGGCGAGATTTTAGCTTGGATGTCGAAGATTGCGAATAAGCCCCAAAAGGTTTTTATTACTCACGGTGAACCACACTCATCGGATGCCCTGCGCCTGAAAATAAAAGATACTTACGGCTGGGATTGTTACCTGCCCCAACTTTTTGAGGAAGTAATCCTTTAGGCTCTTTTTCCCTTTTTTTTGGGTTCCACCTGTTTTTCCAGGTAAGCGTCAATCTGGCTTTCAGCGGCTCGATAGCCCACTTCCACCATTTCTTTAGCGCGGTAAAAGTCGTAGGCTCCGCACGATTCGTGCGAGATTTGGATAAGCAGGTCAGGGGCATATTTTTGGAGCGACAACTGGGTAAGCTGGCTGGTCATCAGGGTGATGGTGCGATTCATCAAGTCGAAAAAGCCCAATTTTTCCTCCTGGTCGAAGGGGCTTATCTTTTGTAATTGTTCCTGAAATATTTTGATATTCTTCAGGTATTTATTTTCTGATATCTGATTGTTTTTGGTTTCTGTCTCAAGTTCAATCCTTGGCACGTTTGCATTTACGTTAACGGCAATCAGCAAATCACCCTTAACTCTTTTGATACGATTGACGGGGATATTATTTAAAATGCCGCCATCAACCAGGAATGTATCCTGGAATTTAACGGGGGTAATTACCGTAGGGATGGCCACCGAAGCACGCATGGCATCATAAAGGCTGCCGCTTTCAAAAATCACTTCTTTTTTGTTGAGGATGTCAACTGCCACCGCCACATAAGGGATTCTGAGGTTTTCGATTTGGGTATCGCCCACAAATTCGCTGATTTTGCTAAAAACCCGGTCGCCTTTTATCAGCCCCTGCGTGCTGAAAGAAAAATCGACCAGGTGGAAAACTTTCATCTTGTCGAGGCTGCAAATCCATTTTTTCAGTGCTTTAATTTTACCGGCAGCATATACCCCTCCCACCAACGCACCCATCGAGGTGCCTGCAATCGAAGCAATCTCAAAGCCCCTTTTTTCGAGGGCTTCGATAACGCCGATATGAGCAATGCCCCGGGCCCCACCACCTGAAAGAACTAAGGAAACTTTTTGTTGCATAAGTCATTTTTTAGTTGGCATAAAAGTATCAATAATATCAGCGCAAGCTAAGAAATCTCAAAATCCTATCCATTATTCTTCCAAAAAAGTATTGAACTTATCGTCGATGTGCTGATTGAACCACCGATTAATCACCGACCGTTTGAAACGCCATTCTTTGCCCAGCTTGGCTGCCGGAATTTTCTTTTCCTGCGCCCAGGTGTAAATGGTCTGGGGTTTCATTCGCAGAAATGCTGCCACCTCCTCGATGGTCATTATCTCATTCTCTGTCTGGCTCATCAGCGTTAGGTTTGGTGATTAAAGTATCTGAATTTGTATTGATAATTAATGAATCCAAACTTGTGTTTTCGCCGGTGGTTACTTTCGTTTTATCTGGTTTTTGGTTTTGCTTATCATTGCGCACGCCCAACAAATCGCCCATGCTTTGAAAAACAGCGAGGTAGAAATTGCCCTCTTTTTCTCTGAAAATCTCCATAGGCAGGTTTTTATCTCCGATAAAGGGTCGAAGATTCCACGCCAGTTGCATCCCCACAAAAGCAAAGATAAAAATCCAGAATTTGAATATGTTAATCCCAATCTTTGGATAAACATTCTTCTTCTCGCACGAATATTTTAAGGCTTCGATAATGGTGAACATCCCGAATATCCCGGAAAAAATAAAAATGCCTACGTGTAGCAATTTCAGGAAAGCGTAGTTGTTGCCGGTAATCATAAAAAATACGACAATGGGAGCAAAGGAGGCCATGATGGTGGTGAGTACCACAAAACCCGAGAGTATGGTGTTGACCATTTGCAGCAGCGAAAGCCGCGACCCCAGCATGTATTGGATAACATAGAATGCCGGAAAACATATTAGCAGCGCAAGCATCAATAGCGAGGGTACCTTAATTCCGGTAACGAGGGCTTGAAAGGGGCTGTTGTAACTACCCATAACAAGCCCGTAAAAGAAGGCCAGTGCAAAAATGATAAGTGCCTGGTAAAAAGCCGAGCGGCCTGAGTTCTTCCGGCTGCTAAGCTGCTCGAAATAGGCTTCGCGATTTTGAAAAATAGCGAATACCGAAACAATCCCTGATTTGTTTTCCATTTGTTTCAATTTTTATTAATAATCATAACAAAACAATAGAATAAAGCTGATATTGTATTAATACAATAATAAACAGTAAGAAACAGTAGATAACAAAAATATCGTCTTTTTTCGATTTAACGTCGCCATCTCATCCAGTCGTCTGAGGATGGAAAGCTTCGCTCTGACTTTCGAACGTCCCTGGACATCGAATTGTCAAAAATAAATAAGGTCTGTTAGGGCTTTCTCAAATGGATAATATTTCGGTGCTCTGCACCTTAAATGAACTATTGGTGTATGTAATTTCTACAAAGATTGCGCGGCTCTGCCGCTTTTAAACTTAGGGCTTAACTGACAAGGTTTTTTTACTGGAAAGCAAAAAGGTGCGGTGCACCGATAATCTTTGTAAAAAAGACGTGCAATGGCAGAAAGGTAAGGTGCGGAGCACCGTGATATTAAAAACTTGAATTCTTGCCGCATTTTATTAAAAGCCCTACATTTACAGTGCAATTCCTTTTTCTAAAATTTATGATTAAAAAAACTGGAATAGAGATAGTTTCATAAACCATCCTAACATTTTCCCAGCCTACAAGTGAATCGAATTTCCGGCAAGCCAACCTGTCGAAAAGGCGATTTGCAAATTATAGCCGCCGGTTTCGGCATCCACATCGATAATCTCACCCGCAAAAAAAAGCCCTTTCACCAGCTTCGATTCCATAGTTTTGGATGCGATTTCAGTGGTAGGAATTCCGCCGGCAGTAATGATGGCTTCTTTGAATGGTCGATGACCGCTTACTTGTAGCGTGAAATTTTTGAGCAGCACCCGAATTTTCTTTCGCTCCTGTGCATTTATCTGATGACATTCTTTATCGGCATTTATTTGCAAAAGCCCGATAAATACCGGAACCATGGAGGCAGGCAACCAGCTTCGGAGCATGTTGGCGAAATTCTTTTTGCCATGCTCGTTTAGGTCACGCAGCAGCCGCAAATCAAGTTTTTGCTCATCAAGGGCAGGCTTTAGGTCAATGCTTACTTCCACCCGATGTTTTTGTTCGAGGGCATCCACGATTATCCGGCTTAGTGTTAGAATAATCGGCCCCGTCAAGCCAAAGTGCGTAAAGAGCATTTCGCCAAAGTCTTCGCCGGCTTTTTTCCCGTTTATCCAAACTACTGCTTTCACATTTTTTAGGGTAAGCCCTTGCATTTGTTGAGCCAGGCTGCCGCTTGTTTCGATGGGAACCAGGGCGGGCCACGGACTTACCAGGCTGTGCCCGGCTTGCTTGGCCAGCAAGTAGCCTTCGCCATTGGAGCCGGTGGCGGGATAGGATTTTCCGCCGGTGGCCAGGACAATATTTTTAGCCAAAAAAGTCTGCCCATTCGCTTCTAAGCCTTTGATGGTTTTATCTTCGATAATCAGTTTTTCTACACGGTGGCCATTCCTTATTTCCACCTTTAGTACGGCAAGCCAGCGCAGCAGTGCCTGTAGCACGTCCGACGACTTGTTGCTTGCAGGGAAATATCTCCCCCCGCGTTCCAGCGTTACTTCCACGCCCTGGGCATTAAGCAGCGAGATAAGATCGCCGGAAAAGAATTGCCCAAAAGCACTTTTCAAGAACCGTCCGTTGGGAAAAACATGCTTGATAAATTCGCTAAGCGGGGCATCGTTGCTTACGTTGCAGCGGCCTTTTCCGCTAATCAAAAGCTTGCGACCGGGCTGTCGCATTTTTTCCAGCACCAGCACCTTAGCTCCCAGTTCTGCAGCACGGCCAGCAGCCAGCAAACCCGCCGGGCCAGCACCTATCACGATTAAATCATAATTATTCATCGGCGGCAAAGTTAGCTTTTACAAGGGATCGAAGTAAAATTCCTCTAATCATAATAAACAAAAATATCCGATCAGCGTATCCCCGCCTCCCACTCAGCCATTTCCAAAACAAGATTCTCGATCAGCCCACGCATCTCTGTATTTTCGCAGGTGTAATTATTCACCATAATTACCACTACCAGTTCATGGCCTTGCTTATTGGTAAGATAGCCGGCGTAGTTCATCACGCGAGCCATCGAACCCGATTTTGCCATGAACTTTCCTGATAGCTCTTTATCGCCAAAATATTTCAACGATCCTGAAACGCCAGCCTCAGGTAGGGATTTTGTGAAAACATCGGCGAAAGCACTTTCGTTTTTCATATAGCGGAGCAAAAATACCAGGTGGTCTGCGCTTAAAACATTGGCTCGCGAAAGCCCGCTCCCGTCTTCCAAAAACAAGCCCCCGGTATCCATGCCTTTTTCTTGCCAAAAATTTTCCAGCCTTGCGCAGGCCGTATCGATATTAGGATTTTTGCTATAAGTCTTAGCCATCTGTAAAAGGAGACTTTCGGCGTAGAGGTTGATACTTTTCATGTTAAGGTGAAAAATGATATCAGAAAGCGGTGGCGAAAACACACTAAGCAGGTGATGTGCCTCTTTTCCGGGAGTACTTTCAAAAATTGATTCAGGGTCTTCACCTACCGGTATTCCAGATTTTTCAAGACTTTGGCTAAGTTGCCATGCAGTTAGAAAAGCCGGATCGGGGATGGCTCCCTTGATGGTAAAACTTTGGCGGTACGCCGGAATGGTGCCCCGGACTATTCGTGTGTTTGTGAGATAGCTCCCGTAGATATAGGCCTTGTCGGCATTTTCGTGTGAAGCAGTTACCTGATTTTCAAACTTAAGAAAGGGAAGCTCGGGATCGGTTTTCAAGACCTTGCTCAAAGTACCGGGTTCTCCGGTTGAAAAGTCGAGGGTGTAAGTATTTTCGTAAATATTAAGCCCCGAAGCTATGGCACCGTAATAGTTGCCAATATCTTCCCAAATCCAGGTGTCGGCAATTTGTGGCTGCCCAAAACAAGAGGCATCGCCAAAGATTTTTCCTTCAATTTTTCGGATGCCTGCTTGGGCAATTGCCTGGGCAAACTTTTCGATAACATCGCCATAATGATCGTTGAACCGGGGAGAAGCCAATGCTGGGTCGCCACCGCCCACGATAATAATATTCCCATGCAATGTCCCATCCGTGTCAATTGTTCCATCGTAGCTAAGCTGTGTTTCGAAGGTGAAATCCGAACCCAAACTTTCGAGTGCGGCACCGGCGATTAAGAGTTTTTGCACCGAAGCCGGAATCAGACTTTGGCTGCTGTTGTGGCTAAGTAAAATCTTGCCGCTTTCAAGCTCCACAAGGCTTATCCCCACCGAAGCATGAGCAAGTGCATCGGCCTCCAAAAAATCACTAAGGAAAGGGGGACCTGCAGAATCGCCGGCCTTATTTTTTCCAGCACTGGAAACAAAGATGACCAAGGCCAAGATAAGAAGGACGGATAGAATTATGGTACGGCTTTTCATTTAGAATACTGATCGATAATCTGGCTGATGGCGCGCTGGCAGGCCGGACAAAATTCCTGCTTGTTGCGCGTAAACATGATGCAGTCGATGGCCGAGCGATACTGGCCATATTGCGAATAGTTGGCTCCCTCGAAGGCACCGGTGGTATTTTTGTATTCCATTGCATCCAGCATTTCGAGCATTTCTTTCTTTTCTCTCATAAACAAAGCCTCCACTTCCGATTCGGGAACTTTGGCGGCACGCAGAGCCTGGCGTTCCTTCTGGATTTCCTGGCTGTGAGAATCAAATTTTTCTTTGTCCCAGGGCGTGGGGATGGGTGTTCCCGGCTCCACCAGTTCCTTCCACTTTAGGTTTTCCGGATCTTTCAGCGCGGTAACATTGGGTTCCCAGGGTTCCAGTTGCGAATCGGATACCTCGTACGAAACGGAGGACGAATAATACTCGTCGGCAAGTGCAGCAAAGCTATGGCCAAACTCATGGACGAAGATGTATTCCGAAAATTTATTATCCACAGCCACAGTCGAATAAAGGTTATAGATACCTCCGCCGCCGTAAGTTTTCTCGTTGATTAAAACGTACATATAATCGTAAGGCACGGTGGAGGCTACATCGCGGATGGTGCGATTGTCGCAGGCCAGGGCATAGCGTTCCGAATCGAAGGCACTGTATGACATCGACAGCGGCGTGCGTTTGAAAACTCCCGGGTGGGGTTTGTTAACGCCACTTTGCTCTGCCGGTGTTTCCACGGCGCGGACATTAAAATCTGATTTCCGCGATTTGAAAGGCTCCACATCAAAAAGCGCCGCAGTAAGGCGTTCGATATCCGCATGGAACTTTTTCATCTCATCCTTGCTGTAGCCATCACCGAGAATTACAATATCCACCTTTTCGGCGGGACTGCCATTATCCAGCACTGTCCAACTCTTGTATGGGCTTTCGTAAGCCGCCGGGTTTACTTTGCGCGAGGCGGGGTCAATGGTGGTTTGCCAGATGGTCTGAAAGTTATTTTCGGCATCTCGTTTTTTTAGGTTCAGCATAACCGGTTTTTTCGGCCAGGGTATGCGCAGCGATTCGTGAAAAGTGCCCCACTGACTTTTGGCTTCAGGTATGGTTTGCCATTCGCCAAATATGCTACCAAAGCCCCGGCTGTAAACAGGTTCTTTAGTTTCTAAATCAAAAACCTCGAAAAAGTAAAGTCCCCGGTTTAGGGTATCAAGCAGGTTCACCTTGCTTCCTGCCCAAAGGCCATCGTTCAAAATCCGGTCGGGCGAAAAGTGTTCTTCCTCCCAGGTTCCGCTATGGAAATAGTCCACACGCATGGTGGTATCGGCGAAGTAGCGATCGAAAGTGATGTTTGTTGCCTTTTGGCAAAAGACCGTGATGGTGGCCATGATCAGGCCGATGCATAATAATGTTGTTCTCATAGTATTTTGTTATTCGTTATTCGTTATCCGTTATCCGTTATTTGTGGAGCGAAGCGACATCCTCGCCGAAGGCGGGATTATCCGTTAATAGTTGATCGTCCCGAAAAGTAGAAAATCTTCGATTTTCGTAACTTTTCGAGGATGCCCGGGCTTTGCCCGGCATTATTCGTGGAGCGAAGCAGCCTGCCCCGACCATCGGGGACATCCTCGCCGAAGGCGGGATTAATCGTTCTTTGTCCGGTTAAAAGAATTTAATTAAAACCCTTTGCCTGTAACACCTCTACGAGGTATTGGTGCTTTGGGGCTTATTTTTATGCTACAATACTAAATCGCCCACGGCGAATAAAAAGCACAGTTTTTTTTAGCTAAAAATGTCATCATCTCATCACGCCCAAAATATTGGATGAGCTCTCGAGGTAACAAATCCTGATTAAAACATTATCCATTCCCCACTCACGCAACCACCAAATCGGCCTGGTCGATCAGTGGCCTGCCCATGTAACGTAGCAACAGTTGGGCAAGGGCAAAGGTATCTTTTTGGCAATATTCTACAATGCGCTCCAGGTTCTTTTCCTCCCAATACACCTGCCATACCATGCTTCCGTCGATGTCGTCCTTGGGACTGGGCACATCAAAAATGGTGGTGAGCAGTTCCAAAGAGGTATAATTTTTATAATCGCCAAAACGCCACAGCTCCATGGTGTCGAGATGTTGTATCTCCCAGGGCTTTCGGCCAAAGAGATTCAGAATATTTGGCAGCCGGATGCCGTTGACCAACATGCGGCGGGCAATGTAGGGAAAGTCGAACTCCTTGCCATTGTGTCCACAAAGCAGATGCTGGGGCAGGTTGTAATAACGATTGAGCATGTCGGCAAACTCGTTGAGGAGGATGGCCTCATCATCGCCATAAAAGGATTTTACCCGAAAAGTATTCCCGGTAACAATGCCTGTTGAGATGCAAACAATTTTACCGAACTCGGCGTAAATACCGGCACGGGGGTAGAGTGTGGCGGGGCTATCCTGATCGCTTTTGGCCAGCCGTTGGGCTTTTTTATCCCACAAGTTTTTGAGCCGCTCGGGCACGATTTCGTAATTTGGATGCTGAGGGACGGTTTCGATATCCAAAAACAAAACATCATCCAGGTTTAATTTTTCGATCATAATATTGTAATTATCTTTACGCAATAAATGTAAAAGTAATATCCTTGCCGGAAATAGGAATTAAAAAGGAGGTTTTTTTTCACTACCGTCCGGGTAAAATAGAATTTCATGATTATTTAAAATAAGATGATCGAAGTACGCACAACCACGGATGGCTCGCATACGCTTTTTGCTCCGGAATTCCAGGAGCATTACCACTCTACGCATGGTGCGGTGCAGGAATCGATGCACGTGTTTATTAATTCAGGTTTAAAATATCTTAGCCCTGACCGGGATCAGATAAACATTCTGGAAATGGGCTTTGGCACCGGCTTGAATGGCCTTTTAAGTTTGCTCAATGCTGGCGATGCTTCGGTTTTTTACACTGGCATCGAAGCCTTTCCGGTGGACGCAAAAGTGATAGCCGCGCTAAATTATCCTGATTTTTTGGCTTCGCCTGATTCTGCCAAAATTTTTCAAGCCTTGCATGAAGCCGATTGGGAGACTGAAGTTTTTATTAATAAAAAATTTAAACTCCGTAAAATTCATGCTCAAATGCAGGACGTGGAGCTGGAAGATGAAAAGTATGAAATGGTTTATTTTGATGCCTTTGCCCCGGACGTTCAACCGGAGTTGTGGAGCGAGGCGATGTTTCGGCGCATCTTCAAAGCCATGAAAGCCGGAGGTGTTCTGATGACTTATTCCGCTAAGGGATTGGTAAAACAAAATTTGCGCGCTGCCGGCTTTGAGGTAAAACGCCTGCCGGGACCACCGGGCAAACGCCATATCATCCGCGCACATAAAGCATGATCGGCCAGGCAATTTTTGGCTAATTCTTTTTTTCAATTCATCGAAAATCTTATTTTTGTATCATTCATCCAAATAAAGAATTAATTATGGAGTCCCTGAACGTACTTGTGCTCGACGATGAAAGCAAAATTACCGAACAGCTCAACCGGCAGCTTTCGCGAAAAGGATGCCTGGTTTTTGAAGCCAACAATTCCAAAAATGCCTTCCGCATCCTCGAGAGCCACCCCATCGACATCGCCCTCCTCGATTTTATGATACCCAACGATTTGAATGGCATCGACATACTGAAACAAATCAAAAAGAATTATCCGACAACGGAAGTAATTATGGTGAGCGGCCAGGAGGACATCGACATTGTGATTGAGGCACAGCGACAGGGAGCCATCGACTTTGTGCGCAAGCCTTTTACGCTGTCCGAAATTTTCTTTGCCATCGAACGCACCAGCAAATACGTAAAGCTGCTGCATAAACTCGACAGTGTAGAAGCGCAAAAGTCGTTGATTTCGCGCGAGCTGGAAAGCAGCATTCAGCGCGATTTTATTGGCACCAGCCCGCAAATAAAAAAGGTGGTGGATATGGCCATCAAGGTAGCACACGACAAAGATACCAGCGTGCTGATAACCGGCGAAAACGGTACCGGCAAAGAAATTCTGGCGCGCATCATTCATTATGCCAGCGATCGCAAAAAACAGGTCTTTGTGCCTGTCAACAGTTCGGCCATTCCCGACACGTTGATCGAAAGTGAATTTTTCGGTCACAAAAAAGGAGCATTTACCGATGCCAAAGAAGATAAGAAGGGATTTTTTGAGATGGCCAACGGAGGCACGCTTTTCCTGGACGAGATTGCCGATATGCCTTTTTCGCTGCAGGCAAAATTGCTGCGCGCCATGGAGGAGCGCAAAATACAACGCATTGGCGGCAACAAAGAAATTGAGGTTGACATTCGCATTATTTCTGCCACCAACAAAAATATCGACCAGCTTATTGGCGAAGAAAAATTCCGCCTCGACCTCTACCATCGCATCAATACCTTTATCATCAACATACCACCCCTGCGCGAACGCCCCGATGATGTGGAGCCGCTGCTCTGCCACTTTGTGGAAAACCTGTGCCAGAAAAAGAAAAAAAACATGCCGGTTTTCGATGCAAAACTGATATATCATCTTCGTGCTTATGCTTTCCCTGGAAATGTGCGCGAGCTGCGCAATTTGGTGGAACGCGCACTCATTCTTTACGATGGCCACAAACTTACGCCCGATGATTTTGCTATAAGTCCGGGAGCGATCAATGCCGAAAAGGATAAGGCTACTGCACCGGCCATCGATTCGTTTAATCTTGACGAACTTGAAAAAACCATCATCGAAGCGGCATTAAAGCAAACCGGCGGCAACCAGATTAAGGCTACCGACCTTCTCGGCATTTCGCGCGATGCGCTGAAGCACCGCCTTAAAAAACACGGGATTGTGATCCAGAAAATGGTAGAGTAAACTCCCTGCTACTTTTTATTTTTGGCGTTGGGCTTTTGCTTGTTTTTAACATAAATAAGTTTGGTGCGCCCGCCGGAGCTTTCGCGAAACTCGATGTCAAATTTGTTGAGGGATTTGATAAGTGGTGTTAATTTTTGGAAACCATAGTTACGCGAGTCAAAGTTGGGCTGCTTCTTTTGCAGCAGTCCGCCCACATCGCCCAAAAAGGCCCAGCCGTCATCATCAGCCAAATCGTTGATGGTCGAGGCAATCAACTGGATGTCCTTGGGAGTAATTTTATCAAACTTTTGTTTGGGGGCAGTGGTGGTACCGCTTTCTCCGGATTCATCGCTCAGTGTTTGATTTTTGAGTATTTCGATGTAGATAAATTTATCGCAGGCCACGATGAAGGGATTGGGCGTTTTCTTCTCGCCAATGCCAATTACCTGCATCCCGGCTTCACGCAGGCGCGTGGCCAGCCGCGTAAAGTCGCTATCGCTCGATACCAGGCAAAAGCCGTTAACCTTGCCCGAGTACAGAATATCCATGGCATCGATAATCATGGCTGAGTCGGTCGCATTTTTCCCGGTGGTATAGCCATATTGCTGGATGGGCGTGATGGCATTTTCGAGCAGGAGGTTTTTCCATTTGGCCAGGGCAGGCTTGGTCCAGTCGCCATAAATACGCTTGATGGTAGGATTGCCATATTTAGCAATCTCCTCCATCATTTCTTTTACGCTAGCCGAAGGGATATTGTCGCCATCGATCAGCACTGCAAGGTTATGATTCATTTTGTTGTTTATTTGTAGCTGTCAAAAGTAGAGAAAAATCAGCAAATGGAGTGTTGTAGTATTGAGTTATTACCCACAACAAATAATCATTCGAGTGTTTAGCGTTCTTGTTGTTCTCAAAAACCAAAGTCAAATCCCAGATACTGTCTGCCAAAAACCCCTTACCTTATAAAAAGCATCTCCCGGTATTTGGGCAGGGGCCACAGGCTGTCATCCACCAGCAATTCGAGTTTATCCACGTGGTAGCGAATATGCGCTAAAAAAGGAAATACTTTTTCGTTGTAGCAAATAGCCTGCTCCTGAGCATCTTCTATTTTGTTGGCAATTTTGCGATCTTCGATCATGCGGATTACATTTTCGCGTATCTCGCTGATATGCCCGGAAATATCCTTGATCGACTGGAGTTGATTTTTCGACAGTTTTACAAAAGTCTTATTGTCGAGTACCTCCTTCAGGCCTTTCACATTATCCATCAGCACACTTTGGTATTTGATGGCCACAGGGATAATATGATTGGTGGCAAGGTCGCCCATTACCCGCGATTCGATTTGAATCTGCATGGTATATTTCTTCATTTTTATGTCGTGGCGAGCCAGTAGCTCGCGCCGGGTAAGGATTTTTTCATCTTCATACAGAGCAATTACCTTTTCGTTCATGGCATTGACCAGTGCCTGTGGTGTAGATTTTATGTTGGGCAGGCCGCGCTTTTCGGCTTCCACAAGCCATTCTTCGCTGTACGAATTGCCCTCGAAGAGGATGGCACTGCTTTCTTCCACATAACCACGCAGGATTTGCAAAATAGCATCTTCTGTTTTATAGTTTTTTGCGGTAAGCGCATCCACTTCCTTTTTAAACTTTTTGAGCTGAGTAGCCAAGATCAGATTTAATGGTGTCATGGCTTTGGAACAAGTGGACGATGAACCTACTGCACGGAACTCGAATTTGTTGCCTGTAAAGGCAAAGGGCGAGGTACGGTTGCGGTCGGTGTTGTCGAGCAATATTTCGGGTATCTTGGGAACATTTAAATCCAGCCCGCGACCATCTTCAATTGTATTGATCCCCTGGTTTTCCAATTCCCTGAGTGCGCGAGTGAGTTCGGTGCCGATAAACACCGAGATGATAGCTGGCGGAGCCTCGTGAGCCCCCAGGCGGTGATCGTTGCCGGCGGATGCGATGGCGGCTCTTATTAAATCGGAGTAATCGTGTACGCCTTTCAAAATGTTGATAAGGAAGGTAAGAAAGCGCAGGTTGGATTTGCTGTCTTTTCCTGGAGAAAGCAGATTGATGCCGGTATTTGTAGCCAGAGACCAGTTGTTGTGTTTGCCCGATCCGTTAACGCCAGCGTAGGGTTTTTCGTGGAGCAATGCGTAGAAATTGTGTTTGCCGGCGATGCGCTTAATAATGTGCATCAGCAGTTGGTTGTGATCCACCGCCAGGTTGGCTTCTTCAAATACCGGAGCACATTCGAACTGACTCGGGGCAACTTCGTTGTGCCGCGTTTTGATGGGGATGCCCAGCTTGTGGCATTCAAATTCAAATTCCTTCATAAACTCCATTACCCTTTGCGGGATGGTGCCAAAATAATGATCGCTAAGCTGCTGGTCTTTTGCCGAGGCATGGCCAAAAAGGGTGCGGCGGGTAAGCAAAATATCGGGCCGTGCATTGTACAAGGCCTTATCCAAAAGGAAGTATTCCTGCTCCCAGCCCAGAGTAACGCTCACACTTTTTACATCCTTGTCGAAATAGTGGCATATATCGGTTGCAGCCTTGTCGATGGTGTTCAGGGCTTTGAGTAGCGGGGTTTTAAAATCGAGCGCCTCGCCGGTATAAGAAACAAATATGGTAGGTATGCACAAGGTTTTGTCCAGGATAAACGCCGGGGAAGTAGGATCCCAGGCGGTGTAACCGCGTGCCTCGAAGGTGTTGCGAATGCCTCCGCTGGGGAAACTCGATGCGTCGGGTTCCTGCTGCATCAGCTCGTTGCCACGAAATCCTTCGATGGCACGTCCTCCGGCCAGCGGATTGATAAAGGCATCGTGCTTTTCGGCCGTAGCACCGGTAAGCGGATGAAACCAGTGCGTATAATGCGTGGCTCCCTTGTTGGTAGCCCAGGCTTTCATCGACGAGGCTATCTGGTCGGCCACCTGGCGGCTGATGCAGTGGCCATGCTCGATGGCATTTACTACCTGGTCGTAGGCTTCTTTGGTAAGATATTCGCGCTGGGCTGTATCGTTAAAGGTTAATTCTCCAAAATAATCCGAAATCTTCATTTCAGGAATATTTGCCAATACCGGATTGCGGTTGCAGGCGTAGTCTAATGCGGTGAATCGTAACATATTGTTATCAGCTTAAGTTAAAAAATTGCAGGCGGCGAAAGTAGGTAAATATTTATGGCCTTGTAAGGTAATGTAGGTTAAATAATTATTAAAATGCGACAGGCCTCAAACAATCGCCACTAATTTTTTATGACTATTTTTGTAAAATAGATATCAAGATTTTTTTAAAAAAATTTAATAAAATGCGACAATTGCAAAGAATCACTTTCGATCCTAATGTTATGGGTGGGAAGCCATGCATAAGAGGAATGCGGGTAACGGTAGGAACCATTGTTGGCTTACTAGCAACAGGGCATTCCAAAAAAGAAATTTTAGAATTGTATCCTTACCTTGAATCGGCTGATATTGATGAAGCGCTATCGTTTGCTGCCTGGCGTTCTGAAGAAATGGAAATACCAATTTATTCAGCATCCTGATGAGAATACTAATTGATATGAATTTGTCCCCATTATGGGTTTTAGAACTCAGAAAACATGGCTTTGATGTTGTTCACTGGTCAGCAATTGGAAAAGCAAATACTCCGGATAAAGAATTATTTAATTGGGCAATTCAAAACGATAGTTTGATTTTTACCCATGATTTGGATTTCGGCACTCTCCTGGCTGCCAACAAATCAAATTGCCCTTCAGTTATTCAAATTAGAACACAGGATGTTACCCCCTTAAAACAATTGAATACGCTCATATCTGTCTTAACTCAATTTGCTAAACACCTCGAAAAAGGAGCCTTGATTACCGTTGATGAGAATAAAGCGAAAGTAAGAATATTGCCGATTTAATAAAACTGTGTAAATCGCATTTGAATTTGTGGTTTACCTAGATTGATTTTCCTCCCCGTACAAAAATGAAAGGCAAATATGCAATTATGCTAAAGCCAAAGAATTACTTTTGCCCGCATTAAAAATAAATTTTGAAATCCATGAAAAATACTGCTTTCACAAAAATCCATGAAGCACTGGGTGCCAAGATGGTTCCTTTTGCCGGCTATTTGATGCCCGTGCAATACGAAGGAGTAAATGCCGAACACGAAACGGTGAGAACCACAGTAGGGGTTTTCGATGTTTCGCACATGGGCGAATTTTATCTTACCGGGCCTCAGGCCTTCGAATTGGTGCAGCGAATCACCAGCAACGATGTGTCGAAGATTGTGGATAATCAGGCGCAATACACCTGCTTCCCCAACAATCAGGGCGGTATTGTGGACGACTTGATCGTGTATCAATACAATTCCGAAAAATACCTTTTGGTGGTCAATGCCTCCAACATCGACAAAGATTGGAAATGGGTTAACGAGCAGAATACAAAAGGTGCTACGCTCGAAAATGCTTCTGATCGTATTTCGCAACTGGCCATCCAGGGACCCAAGGCTATGGAAACCCTGCAAAAACTTACCGACACCGATCTCTCGGCCATCGGCTTCTATCATTTTAGGATTGGAACGGTGGCTGGCGTTGCGGATGTTAACATATCGGCCACAGGCTATACCGGAGAAAAAAATAGTTTCGAGATTTATTTTGATAATGCCCACGCCGATAAAATCTGGAAGGCAGTATTTGAAGCCGGTGCCGAATTTGGCATTAAGCCTATTGGCCTTGCCGCCCGCGATACCCTGCGCCTCGAAATGGGTTTTTGCCTCTATGGCAACGACATCAACGATGAGACTTCGCCGATAGAAGCCGGCCTGGGATGGATTACAAAATTTAGCGAAGGCAACAATTTTATCAATCGCGAGCATCACCATAAAATTAAAGAAGATGGCCCTGCCAAACGCTTGCGTGGTTTCGAGATGATCGACAAGGGCATTGCCCGCCAGCATTACGAGATTTGCGATGCCGAAGGAAATACCATTGGCGAAGTTAGCTCAGGCACCATGGCCCCTTCGTTAAAAAAAGCCATCGGCATGGGATACGTAAAAACCGAACATTCCAAATTTGGCAACGAAATTTATATCAAGGTGCGTAATAAGCTTTTGAAAGCCGTCATCGTAAAAACACCTTTTTATCAGGGATAAAACCCCAGCTTATTGATAAAAATCAAAGTATCCCAAACCAACAGTCCGCTTGAAATCATGATGGAAAAGAGAAGTATAGAAGTTTGTTTTTCGCCGGCACTGGCCGAATTTGTTCAAACGCGGGGCGATTCCATTGTTGTTGTGGTGGACATTTTGCGTGCTACCACCTCGATGATTGCCGCCCTGGCTAATGGCGCACGATCGGTAATTCCGGTTGCCACGGTTGAAAAAGCCACCGAACTGGGCAAAAATGGATTCCCGATAGCCGCCGAACGTGATGGGCAAAAACTGAGTTTTGCCACTTATGGCAATTCGGCCTTCGAGTTTATGAAGGGTGAGGTAGTAGGCGAAAAGCTGGTGTTCAGCACCACTAATGGTACGGTGGCCATCGAAACGGCAAAAAACCTCGGGCAGGTTTGTCTGGGGGCTTTTTCCAACTTATCGGCACTGAGCCGTTGGATTGTCTCGCAGGATGAGAATGTCGTGGTTTTGTGCTCGGGCTGGAAAAATAGCTTCTGCCTCGAAGACACGCTTTTTGCCGGAGCCTTGATCGAAAAATTGCTCACCATCAGCGATTTTGATATCCAATGCGATTCGGCGGAGGCAGCTCGCGATCTTTGGTCGTTGGCTAAAAACAATCCTGCAGCTTATGCCGATAAAGCCATCCACCGCGAACGATTGCGCAAGCTGGGCGTGGACGAGGTGGTGGAGTATTCCTACAAAATCGACACGGCCACAGTTGTGCCTGTTCTTTTTGAGGGTTCCTTTACCGATATTAGCCAAAAGGAATAATACCTTATTAAAACCCTTGCTTATGAAAATCCATTTTATTGCTGTCGGCGGGGCCGTGATGCACAACATGGCCATTGCCTTAAAATTGAAAGGCTATGAGGTAAGCGGCTCGGATGATGAAATATTTGAACCAGCCCGTAGCAATCTTGCACATCATGGCATTTTACCCGAAAATACCGGCTGGCATCCCGAAAAGATTACTTCCGACCTGGATGCCGTAATTCTGGGGATGCACGCCAAAAATGGAAATCCCGAACTGGACAAGGCCATCGAATTGGGCTTGAAGATTTATTCGTTTCCCGAATATTTGTATGAACAATCCAAGGATAAAACGCGGGTGGTGATTGCCGGCAGCCACGGCAAAACTACGATTACCTCGATGGTAATGCACGTGCTGAAACATTCAGGGAAAGATTTTGACTATCTGGTAGGAGCCAAAATTGAAGGTTTTGATGTGATGGTAAAACTTAGCGATGCGCCCATTATCGTGATCGAGGGGGACGAATACCTGACTTCTGCCCTCGACCTGCGCCCTAAATTTTTGCATTACAAGCCCGACATTACCCTGATAAGTGGCATTGCCTGGGATCATATCAATGTTTTTCCGGACTATGAGGATTATAAAAATCAGTTCGACCTCCTGATTGGCGACACCGATCCTGCGGGAGCCTTGATCTATTGCAGCGATGACGATGAATTGGCGGAGCTGGTGGATGCGAGAATAGTTGCAGTTCCTGCCACCACAGAGCCTTACCAGCTTCCTGAATTTAAAATTGTGGATGGCAAAACCTGGCTTACGCCAAAAGATCATCCGGCAATAGCTCTGGAGATTTTCGGGGATCATAATCTGCAAAACATAGAAGGAGCAAGGCTTGTGTGTGAAAATCTGGGTATTCAAGCAAAGGATTTTTATCAGGCTATTGCAAGTTTTAAAGGGGCAGCCAGGCGGCTCGAAAAAATAGGCGAATCCCAGGATTGCATTGTTTATAAAGATTTTGCCCATGCGCCATCCAAGCTCAAAGCCACGGTGCAGGCTGTTAAATCGCAGTATCCCGATCGCCGGCTAATTGCCGTGATGGAGTTGCACACTTTTAGCAGCCTAAGCCAAAATTTCCTGCCTCACTACCGGGGCAGCCTTCAGCCTGCCGATGTGCCTGTGGTTTTCTTTAGCAATCATGCCTTGCAACTAAAAAAGCTCCCCACCCTTTCTGCCGAAGCTGTTAAGGAAGGTTTTGGCCAGGAAAACTTAACAGTATTGACGGAAGCTGATGAACTGGCTAAGTTTCTTAAAAATCAAAACTACCACAACGCTGTGCTTTTGCTGATGAGCTCGGGTAATTTTGGCGGGCTGTCGCTCGAAAAATTGGTTTCGGAGATTTGTGCGGAATAGGCTAAATTTGCGCCCGCTTATGAAAACTATAAATCAAGGTTGGAACAAGGCACTTTTTCTTTTGGTACTGTGCTGCTTTGTGGTACTGGTGCTGGCCATTTTTTCTGGCTCACAGCACACATGGGCATATTTTTTCAATTCGGATGCGCTCTACCTACCCACCCTGTATCAAAGCTTATTTGTCGAGGGCTACAGTCTCGACCTGTGGTTTTTAAACCCTTCCATCCTGCTTGTTCCTGATATAGTTTTGTTTTTCATCCTTCGCTTTTTTACCGGCCATGTAGTGTGGTCGATGCTTTTATTTGGGATAGTACAAAACCTGTTTATCTTTTTTGGACTTGCACTGATCTTTAATCAAATATTCAAAAAAGAGTTTTGGTTTTTTGCTGCTTTTGCTATTTCCATGCTTTTGTTATTTTTTCTGGATGCCGTGCTATCAAATAATTTCTACTTTGCGAATCTTGCCTTGAACAGCACCCTGCATTTTGGTGCTTTTGCCATGGCCATCCTTACTCTGGGTCTGAGTTTGCTCTATTACAACAAAGCTAAAACCAGCACGCTGATACTTCTTTTTATCCTTTCGATGCTCAGCGTATTGTCCGACCGGCTCTTTATGCTGATGTATTCGGTGCCGGTAGCAGCCGTTTCGCTATACATCGCCATTGCCTGGCGAAAACGTGCAGCAATCATCCTGTTGATTTCGACAATTATTTCGCTATTGCTGGGGATGTGGCTGCATGGCGTAATCGACCGGACATGGCTCAATGTGCTGCATCTGCCCAAAATAACCAACTTCGACAAAATCGATGAATCCTTTTTTATTTTGATGGATCTGATGAGGTCCCATATTTTACGCTGGAATATTTTCTCATTTATCATCATCGCTGCTTTGGCATCTTATATTTTGCAGCTTATTATTGCAGCAAAGCTGATAGTGAAAAACCTATGTAATTCGCCCCAGGCTTTTTATTTGCTTTTCTCGCTTATCTTTATCCCCGCCGTTTTCCTGATGCCTGTGCTTACCGGAACTTTTACCCAGATCTCGATCATGCGGTATAACATCAGCGCATTTTTTATGGCCATTATTAATCTCGGCTTTTTGCTGGGCTATTTTATCGAAAAGAAAAATTACAATGCCTGGATGATGATTACAAGCAAAGCTGTTTTTATTGCCCTGCTACTTACCATGTTTGGCATCGGAGTTTCAAAAATTTCTTCGGAGGGTATCGATCGTTTTTTTAATTATTATCCCGATTATGTGCGCGAGCTGGACGAGATTGCCAAAGAAGAAAATTTGCAATATGGTCTTGCCTCGTTCTGGCACGCCAAGCCCATCACGGTTTTTTCGCGCAAAGGGCTTAAAGTGTATCATGCCTTCGATGAACTTATCCCTTATGTCCACGTTACCTCCCTCGAATATTACACCCGCGAAGACCATGTTTTTAATTTTGTGGTAATAAGTACTATTAATGATAAGGAGGCCTGGAAAAAACATTTAAATCCTGAGGCAGAAATTAAGATGGTGAGCAAAGGCAATACGAAGGTGATGATTTTGCCGCCCTTCAAATTCCGGCGAACTGGTGGCTATGGCGCGCGTCCCTACTTTGTTGACCCGCAGAATCGAGCAACTAGTGATAGTCTTGGCTCAGGTTTTCAGCCTGATAGATAAGCTTCCCAAAAAGTGTACCATAGGGTAAGTCCAGCCATTATTGTATTAATGCTCCATCCTTTTTATTACCCTGATTATTTATTAATACTATTTTTGCGCTTAGCTAAAAAATATCAGGAATTCACATTATGCTCGAATACATTAAAGGCAAATTTGTCGAAAAAAACCCGGCTTATGTGGTGCTCGAAAACCAGGGTACGGGTTACCTTATGAACATTTCGCTGCAAACCTACGCAGCCATCAAAGACAAGGATGAAGCCCGCTTGTTTACCCATCTCGCGTTCAAAATTGAGGCTACCACGCCCACAGGTTTTGTGGTCTATGGTTTTTTCGAGCGTGCCGAGCGGCAACTGTTTCGCTTGCTGATTTCGGTGTCGGGAGTGGGCAACAGCACGGCCATGCTTATGCTTTCATCGCTGGCTCCTAACAAAATTATGTCGGCCATACAGCAGGGCGATCTCACCGCACTTAGTTCGGTTAAAGGGATTGGCAACAAGACGGCACAGCGCATTATTGTTGACCTGCAGGATAAAATCGGGAAAGAAAATATTGCTCCCGAATTTTTAGGAAGTGCGCACAATACCCGAAAAGATGAGGCGTTAATTGGACTTACTACGCTGGGCTTTGCAAAAGCAGCGGTTGTAAAGGCTTTGGATAAGTTGCTTAAACAGAATCCCGACCTTACCGTTGAGGCCTTAATTAAGGATGCGTTAAAAATATTGTGATAAATCATCGGGCTTTAAAAACCACTTAAGCGAGAATTTTTTTTGACAAAAAGAATTACATACCTGTCTTCTGTATTGTTTATCGTGGTTTTTTTTCTGACCGGATTTGCAAAAAAGCCTGGCTACCCCGGCGATGGAACCCTATTATTTGCGCCCCCTCCCCCTGATTCGACCAATAATAGCGATAGCATTCAGTTGATTTATCCTTTTAGAGATCAGAGCCGCGATGCCAGCGAGCCTGCCCAGCAATCGCCGCTTTATTTTAAAGATCCTGCAAACATTACCACCGAAGTAGAATACGACCCCGACCGCAACGAATACATCCTGAAGAAAAAAGTAGGCAGCCTCAATTATCGCACACCCTACAAGATGTCGCTCGACGAATATATGGAGTACGACATGGATCGCAGCATAAACCAGTACTGGCGCGAGCGTTCGGGTGCTGCCGGAGCCAATGCCCGGGGCGATGGCATCATACCCCAGATTTATGTAGGTGGTGAGGCCTTCGAGCGTATCTTCGGTTCCAACACCATCGACATCCGACCCCAGGGATCCGCCGAACTCACTTTCGGCATCTTGGCCAACCGCCGCGATGACCCTACCCTTAACGTGAGGCAGCGCAATGTGGTGAATTTCGACTTCCAGCAAAATATACAAATGAGCGTGCTGGCGAAGATTGGTGATAAAATCGAGTTCCAGACTAACTACAATACCGAGGCTACCTTTGAATTTGAAAATAAACTGAACCTGAAATACGAAGGTAAAGAAGACGAAATCATCCAACTGATCGAAGCCGGTAATGTTACTCTTCCGCTTAACAGCACTTTGATTACCGGCAGCCAGGCCTTGTTTGGTATCAAAACCCAATTAAAATTTGGCCGTGCCACCGTTACTGCCGTTTACTCGGAACAAAAGAGCGAAACCTCGAATATCACCGTCCAGGGTGGCGGACAAACCAACGAGTTTAACCTTAACGCTGACGAATACGAAGAAAATAAACACTTCCTGCTGGGGCAATTCTTTGTTAATAATTACGACAGTGCCCTGGTGGAACTGCCCATAATACGCTCCAACGTTAACATAACCAAGATGGAGTTGTGGGTAACCAACATTGGTGCTGCCGTAACTGAAAACAGAAATATTATTGCCTTCCAGGATCTGGGCGAGCGAAATCCGTACAACTCCAATATTACCCCCGGCAACAGTACTTTTCCTGACATGGACAACAGCAACAACCTTATGGATATGCTGATGCAGTACGAGGCGCAAATACGCAACATCAACACGGCTTCTACGCTCCTCGAAGGACCGCCCTTTATGTTTGATGCAGGAATTGATTTTGTGAAAGTGGAGAGTGCCCGTAAGTTGAATCAAAACGAGTATTCGTACAACAGCAAGCTGGGTTTTATCTCCCTGAACACCACTTTGAACTCTGACCAGATGCTGGCCGTTGCCTATCAGTACAATGTTATCGGCGAAGACTCGGTGTATCAGGTGGGTGAATTTTCGGACGTGGGTATTAATGCACCCAACAACCTGATGGTAAAATTGCTGAAAAGCACCACCCTCAATACCAAAGTACCGCTCTGGGATTTGATGATGAAAAACGTGTATGCCATCGGTGCCTACCAGGTGCAAAAGGAAGATTTCATCCTGAACATTCTATACTCGGGTAACGACAATGGCGTACCCACCAGCTACCTCAGCGATGCAGGCCAGGCCACGGGTATTCCACTAATCCGAGTGCTCAACTTCGACAACCTCGACCCCCAGCTCAATCCGCCTGCCGATGGTATCTTCGACTTTATCGATGGTGCTGCCACCCAGGGTGGAACTATGCAAGGCTCCAACGGGCGGGTGTATTTTACCTGCCTCCAGCCCTTTGGTAGTTATCTGAGGGCTAAGATTGGAAATGATGAAATTGCCGATAGGTATGTTTACGATTCTTTGTACTCTCTTACAAAAAATGGAGCACAGCAATATCCCGAGAAAAACAAATTTATACTGGATGGTTTTTACAAATCCTCCTCGGGAAGTGAAATATCGCTCAATGCGCTCAACGTACCCCAGGGTTCAGTAAACGTTACTGCCGGTGGTGTGCCATTGGCTGAAAATATAGATTATACCGTTGACTATACCCTGGGCCGGGTAAACATTATCAACGAAGGTGTGCTTAATTCGGGAACACCCATTAATATTTCGCTCGAGAGCCAGTCGTTTTTTAATATCCAAACCAAACGGCTGATGGGTACACACATCGACTATCGCATCAGCGAAGATTTTAATATCGGCGGCACCATCTTGAATCTTACTGAGCGACCCTTAACACAAAAGGTGAACTATGGCGATGACCCCATCAGCAACACCATCTGGGGTATGGATTTCGCCTACCAAACCAAGTCGCGCTTTATTACTAAAATGGTGGATGCCCTTCCTCTTATCGAAACCAAAAAAGAATCGAAGGTAACCATCGATGGTGAGTTTGCCCACTTTATCCCCGGCCATCCCAAGGTAATTGGCAAAACGGGAACATCGTACATTGATGATTTCGAGGGAAGCAAGTCAACCATCGACCTGAAAAGTGTGGGGCTTTGGAGTTTGGCAAGCACACCGCAGAAGCAAACCGAAGGAGCCATGTTTCCCGAAGCCGCCAGCGGTTCTAATCGGACGTATGGTTTCAATCGTGCTAAGCTGGCCTGGTATATTGTAGATCCTTTGTTTTACGATAAGACCGGAAACTTGCGCCCATCCAATGTGGATTTGAATGAGCTATCTAAAAATCTGGTGCGTCAGGTACTCGAAACCGAAGTTTTCCCGGATAAGGATGTGCAAAACGGAATTCCTACAAACATCCCCATCCTCAACCTGGCTTATTATCCTGACGAACGGGGACCTTACAATTTTGATGTGGAGGGCATTTCAGGTGTATCGGCAGGTATCGATGAAAACGGAAAACTACGCGAGCCGGAAAGTCGCTGGGGTGGGATTATGCGCAAAATCGAATCCACCGACTTTGAAGCCACCAACGTGGAGTATATCGAGTTTTGGATGATGGATCCCTTTACCGATGGTCAAAACTCGGGTGGCGATTTGTATTTTAACCTTGGGGATATCAGCGAAGACATTCTGCGCGACTCGCGTAAGGCTTACGAAAACGGACTACCTGCCAGCGATGTGGCCGAAAACGTGGATACCACAATATGGGGGCGTGTGCCAACCCTGCAGGCTCTTGTCGAGAATTTTAGTAATGAGGCCGGCGCACGCGAATTTCAGGATGTAGGCTTTGATGGCCTTCGCGACCAGGACGAACTTACCTTTTATGCCCAGGATTATCTGGCCAAGCTGGAGCAACTTTACGGCCCCAACTCTGCGGCATTGCTGCAGGCACTCGAAGACCCCTCCAACGACAACTATCACTATTTTCGCGGAAGCGACTACGATAACGAAGCTGAATATTCGAGTGTGCTCGCGCGATACAAGCAATACAACGGCACCGAGGGCAACTCGCCCACCGATGCTCAAAATCCCGAAGGCTATCCTACCTCAGCTACCA
The DNA here is from genome assembly GCA_964523795.1 of uncultured Lentimicrobiaceae bacterium. GTDB lineage: Bacteria > Bacteroidota > Bacteroidia > Bacteroidales > 4484-276 > SABY01. The sequence continues at coordinate 33,756 of CAZGAO010000026.1, read as the reverse complement.
CCTTTCCGGATGTGGAAGACATTAACCGCGACAATACCCTGAGCGAAACCGAACGCTATTTTCAATACCGCGTTACTTTGGATCCTAACAATATGGAGGTAGGCCAGAATTTTATTACTGATGTCAAGGAGCGGACGGGCATCAGCCTGCCCAATGGAGACAAGGGCGAAGTAAAATGGTATCAGTTTAAAATACCGGTGCGCGACCCTTCGCGCATTGTGGGCGGCATCCAGGACTTCCAGTCCATCCGCTTTATGCGTATGTTTATGAAAGGCTTTGAAGCACCTACGGTTTTGCGCTTTGCTACCCTGGAGCTGGTGCGTGGCGAATGGCGCCGTTATCGTTACGATTTGCTCTCGCCAGGCGAATACATTCCTAACGACATCCAAAGCGAAACCGCCTTCGACATCCTTTCGATAAACGTGGAGGAGAATAGCAGCCGCCAGCCCATTCCTTACGTTGTTCCTCCGGGCATCGAGCGCGAAATCAATTTGGGAACCACCAACCTGCAACAACTCAACGAGCAATCGATGGTGCTTCGGGTGTGCAACCTGATAGATGGCGATGCACGCGGAGCTTATAAAACTACCGATTTCGACTGGCGGCAATACGGAAAACTTGAGATGTTTGTCCACGCCGAAAAGATGCTCGCCGACCAGGAACTCGACAAGGGAGACCTGTCCATTTTCATTCGCATGGGCTCCGACCTTACCGAAAATTATTACGAATACGAAATACCATTGGAGTTTACCCCCTGGGGTACTTCGGCTTCGGACGAGGAAGCCATCTGGCCCGATAACAATAGTTTTGATATCGACCTGGAACGGCTGGTAAACTTCAAGCTGCAACGCAATATCGCCATGCGCACGCCCGGATCGGGCATCACTTATACCATGCCCTACGTTACTTTTGACGGTCAAAATAAGGTAACCATACTGGGTAGCCCCAGCATTAGCGAGGTGCGCGCCATTATGATCGGGATACGCAACCCTAAACAAAGCTCGCTTACCGGCAATGATGACGGGCTGAGCAAGTGCGCCGAAATATGGGTAAACGAATTGCGCCTTACCGACTTTAACAACCAGGGCGGCATGGCGGCTACCGCACGCATCAAGACCGACCTGGCCGACCTGGGAAATGTTACCCTTTCGGGATTGTACAGCACGCCAGGCTACGGAAGCATCGAGAAAAAAACAATCGAACGCTCCCAGGAATTTACCAAAAACTTCGATATTTCGACCAACCTGGAACTGGGCAAATTTTTCCCCGAGAAATGGGGCATCCGCCTGCCCATGCACTTCGACTATTCTGAATCGCGGCTTACACCCAAATACAACCTCCTGGATCCTGATATCAAACTCAAAGATGATCTGGCCACCTACAATCCCGCCGACCGCGATTCGATAAGCAAACTCAACGAGGACTTTATCATGCGCAAAAACCTCAATTTTGTTAATGTGCGCAAAGACCGCGTGGGAGCATCCTCGAAAAGCCATTTTTACGACATCGAAAACTGGGATTTTACCTTTACTTATTCTGAGATGTTTGCCCGCAATGTGGACATCGAATACGATCAGCAACAAAAATACCAGGGCGGTATCGGGTATAATTTTAATAATAATCCAAAAAACTTTAAGCCTTTCAGCAAGTCGAAACTGTTTAAACCCAAAGCACTTGCTTTGATCAGGGATTTCAACTTTTATCTGATGCCCAAGTTGTTTTCGTTTCGCACGGATATGATGCGCGAATACAACAAACGGCTGCTGCGAAACAAAAGCCAGTACGAGGTTTTTATCGAGCCTACCTATCTGAAAAAATGGGACTGGTCGCGAAATTATGATTTGCGTTGGGATCTCACCACTTCTCTGCGTCTGGACTACAAGGCCAATGTGATGGCCTACATCGATGAGCTACCCGGCTCGCTCGAAAAGGACGATGACGACTACGACATTAAAAGAGAACAGATTCGGGAGCAAATCCTCGATATGGGTACTAAAAATACCTACACGCATAATCTGGGAGTCAATTACACTATTCCCATCAACAAGCTGCCCTTGCTGGATTGGGTAAGTGCAACGGCACGCTATCAAACCAATTACAAGTGGCAGGCTTCGCCCAAGTCGCTGCAGGAACGGATGGGCAACCAGATCGAAAACTCGAATACCGTTCAACTCAACGGAAACCTTACCCTGGATCGGCTTTATAATAAAGTTCCCTTTTTGGAAAAGGTAAACAAGGGCGGCGGCAGTCAGGGGCGTGGAATGACTCCACGTCCACCCACCCGTAAGCCTGCTGAAGCAGAGCAGGACACGGTGAAAGTAAAGAAAAACTATTTTAAGATTGTGGGCAATGGTTTCCTTAAAGTACTGATGAGTTTTAAACGTGCTTCGCTAAGCTATTCGCAGGGCAACGGCACCTATCTCCCGGGCTTTAAGCCTGAACCGGGACTTATTGGCAACAACTGGGGGCTGGATGCCCCGGGGCTTGGCTTTGTGTTTGGCGACCAGCGCGACATTCGCTATGATGCCGTGGACAAGGGATGGCTCACCGCCGATACACTCTTCAATACTGCCTACGCCAAAAAGTTTAACGAACAAATCAATTTTAGAGGAACCCTGGAACCCTTCAACGATTTTAAAATCGAACTCACTGCCGACCGCACTTATAGCCTCAATGCCCAGGAATATTTTAAAGCGGATCCCGATGGTAATTTCAAATCCTTTTCCCCTACTGAGCAGGGAAGCTTTAGCATCTCTTTCTTGTCGTGGTCAACGGCCTGGGTTAAAGACAATGATAAAGATCAAAACCAGAATTTCAATAACCTAAAAGAAAACCGCAGGGAAGTGGCCTGGCGACTGGCCCACGAAAATCCCAATTACACAGTAGGGGCAACCGTAATCGATAGTATTACCGACAAGGTTTATCCCGAAGGATATGGTCCTACCCAACAAGACGTGCTCTTGTATTCCTTCCTCGCGGCTTATAGTGGCAAATCGGCAGGCTCGTACGCACTGAATGACATGCCCAAAATACCTGCGCTTAACTGGCGCATAACCTACAATGGCCTAAACAAGATTGAACCCTTCAAAACTTTCCTGCGCAACCTTACCATTACCCATGGCTACCGCAGCACTTACTCTATCGGTTCCTTCCAGTCGGTGATCGACTTTGAAGAGATCAATGGTTTTCCGGCGGCACAGAATTCCAATAACAAGGATTTTATCCCCGAGCACCAGATACAGCAAGTGAGCATCATCGAGCAGTTTAGCCCGCTCATTTCCTTCGACATGACCTGGATCAACAGCCTGATGAGCAAGTTCGAGATAAAAAAATCGCGTAACCTATCTATGAGCTTTGTCAACAACCAGCTTACCGAAGTTTCCAGCACCGAATATGTAGTTGGCCTGGGATACCGGTTTAAGGATGTAAAATTTGTGGTGAAGAATATGGGCGGAGGCGGCAGCCGTCAAAATGTAAAAAGCGATTTGAATGTGCGCGCTGATTTTTCGGTTCGTTCCAACAAAACCGTTCTACGGCGTATCGACGAAGACATCAACCAGGTTTCGACTGGCCAGCAGGTAATTTCGATCAACACCTCCGCTGACTATATGGTAAACCAGCGGCTAAATATCCGATTGTTCTTCGATAAGGTTATCAACAATCCCTACGTTTCATCGCAGTACCGCAACTCTACCACCAAAGGCGGCATAAGTTTAAGATTTACGCTGGCGCAGTAGGGTGGAGTGAGGGCTTCACTTAAAGTGAAACCCTCACTACCATGACTCCATTTTTACAACTGCCCGTTGATAAGCCTCCCGGAATCCACCAGCTTTTTGAGGTATTTTTCGTAGCGTGCATTTTGCAGGGCTTCCAGATAGTGCATGTTATGCATGTCGCTGCCGGCAAGGTCAACCATCTCTTCATCGATCAGTTTCTCGGCCATATTTTTTACCTCGCCCGAGTAATATCCCGCCAGCGAATTGATGTTGATCTGAAATAAAATCCCCCGGTCTTTCATCTCTTGATATTTTCTGAAATTGCGAAACCAGTATGAGTAACGCTCGGGATGAGCCAAAATAATTTTATAGCCTTCAATCTGCAAATCAAAGAGGTATTGTTTCAGGTTGGGGTGTTCGTTAAAATAAGACATCTCCACCAGCAAGTGTTTTTTACCAAAGGTGAGCAGAGGTCTCGATTTATATTTTTCTTCAAATTTATCATCAATCAAATATTCGGCGGCAGCCTGCATTTCGATGTCGATGGCTTGTTTTTCAAGCTCCCGTTTCACCCGCTCCAGCCCCGGCAAAATCGTTTCGGGCGTATTGGTATAAAACTCGCCCTGAATGTGAGGGGTGGTTATCAGCTTTTTGTAGCCCAGAGCCTTCATACCTTTGATAAGTTCGATAGATGCCTCCAGATTCTCAGCTCCATCATCGATGCCCGGCACCAGATGCGAGTGCATATCCGTTCCTATCAATCCCAGCTCAAGTGGCTCGGCACGTTTGCCTGTCGAAAATAAGTTTTTCAAAATTCCCATATCTTCCTATTTGCTGCAATATTACAATTTGTAATTAATATCAATAAACAAAAAGGTTTAAAAAAGCATTCCCAGGATTTTAAAAAAGACAAAAAATAAGTCCTATTTTCGCCGCAAAAAGCATAATCTATGGTACTTCAAACAATAGACTGGGCAATAGTCGGGATTTTTTTCGTAGTGGTTTTATCGCTCGGGTGGATCGCTTCCAGAACAGCCGGTAAGGACATGAATGAGTTTTTCCTCGGGGGACGGGGCATGCCTTGGTGGTTGTTGGGTATTTCGATGGTTGCCTGCACTTTTTCGGCCGATACGCCAAACCTGGTAACGGGCATGGTGCGCGAAAACGGGGTGATAAAGAATTGGGCCTGGTGGGCTTTTCTCATTACCGGGATGGTAACGGTTTTTATTTATGCCAAACTGTGGCGTCGTTCAGGTGTTTTAACCGATCTTGAGTTTTACGAAAAACGTTATGGCGGCAAGGCTGCGGGTTTTCTGCGTGGCTTCCGTTCCATTTACCTTGGCGTATTTTTCAATGTGCTCATTATGGGATCGGTTACGCTGGCTGCCATCAAAATTGGCGCGGTTATGCTGGGTCTCGATCCCTGGGTGAGCGTTATTGGCGCATCCGTCGTGGTAGTGATTTATGCCTCGCTGGGGGGATTAAAGGGTGTTATCTGGGCTGATTTTTTTCAATATGGCATTGCCATGTTTGGTGCCGTACTCGCAGCTATTGTGGCTGTTCGTCAGCCCGAAATAGGATCATTAAGCAATTTAATATCTAATCCTGTCTTAGCTGATAAGATTTCTTTCTTCCCCGACTTCTCCAACCCTTCCATTTATATTCCTCTGCTCATTATCCCCATTGCAGTGCAGTGGTGGTCGGTGTGGTATCCTGGCGCGGAGCCTGGTGGTGGTGGTTATATCGCCCAACGCATGTTGGCGGCCAAAGACGAAAAAAATGCCATTGGCGCAACGCTCCTTTTCAACTTTGCGCACTACGCCCTGAGGCCGTGGCCCTGGATTATCGTAGCCCTGGCATCGCTGGTCATTTATCCTGACCTGGCTTCTATCAAAGCCGAGTTTCCCAACATCGATCCCGAGTACCTCAAAGATGATATTGCCTACCCGGTAATGCTTTCCAAAATAGGGGCAGGATGGCTGGGACTGGTGGTTGCTTCGCTGATTGCCGCCTACATGTCAACCATCGGCACCCACCTCAACTGGGGTTCATCCTACGTGGTCAATGATTTTTACAAACGATTTGTAAATCCCAAAGCTGAACAAAAGGAACTGGTAAAAATGGCGAGAATTTCAACGGTAGTACTGATGTTTCTCTCAGGTGCTTTGGCCTTAACAATTCTGGATAATGCCACGCAGGCCTTTAATATTCTGCTCTTGTCGGGTGCAGGTTCGGGAGCTATTTATCTTCTTAGGTGGTTTTGGTGGCGCATCAATGCCTGGACCGAAATTGTGGCCATGATTGTAGCTACCCTCAATGCCTTTATTTTGGTTTTGGTAATTGATAATGCTGATGTTGCCACCGATGTTTTGGATGGATTTACAGTAAAGTTGTTGATCGCTGTTGGAGCAACGACCGTGGCCTGGTTGTTGGCAACTTTTTTAACTCCGGCGGAAAGCAAAGAGACCCTTCGCAGTTTTTATCGTCTGACACGTCCGGGTGGACCAGGTTGGAAAAAAGTGATAGCCGAAGCGCGTGCCGAAGGAGATATGATTGACGAAAAAGACCATGGAAAAGCCTGGGAAATGCCCATTCAAATACTGTGTGTTTTTATTGGAATCATTGTGGTTTATTCATCGCTCTTTGCCATCGGAAATGTGCTTTATGGAAATATGATCATGGCGATCGTTTTGTTTGTTGTTGCCGCAATCGGTACTTTTGCGCTATTTAAATTCTTTGGAAAACTAAGAGCCGAGTAAATTGAGACTAAATAGTGTTCGTCTTTAAAGTAACATTTAGAAAAATATACGATTTGAGATTTAAGATTTTAGATTTAAGATGTTGGTGATATTCAGCACAATCTAAAATCCTTAATCTTCAATCTAAAATCAAAAAAAGTCGACTTTATGGACAGACGCTAAATAGCACTTTATTATAATAAAATCATAACAAACATGAAAAAACCTACACTGCTAATTCTTGCTGCCGGCATGGGCAGCCGCTATGGTGGATTAAAACAAATTGATGAAATAGGGCCTTCCAACGAAGCCATTATCGACTATTCGATTTTTGATGCCATCAGGGCTGGATTTGGTAAGGTGGTACTGGTGATACGCAAAGAGCTGGAAGTCGATTTCCGCGCATTTTTTGGCAATAAGCTCGAGGGTAAAATCCAGGTAGAGTATGTTTATCAGGAAATTGATAATATCCCCGAAGGGGTGCATATTGAAGTCGAACGTACGAAACCCTGGGGTACAGCTCACGCCATTCTGGTGGCCAAAGATGCCATCAACGAACCCTTTGCTGTTATCAACGCCGATGACTTTTACAGCGCAGAAGCCTATCAGGCCGTAGCCGATTATTTTGCCACAAACAATAAGGTTAGCGACCATTGCATGGTGGGCTATCAGCTTGATGGAACGCTATCGGATAATGGAACCGTTTCGCGGGGATTATGCAAAAGCGATAAAGAAGGTTTTTTGCAAGCCATCGAAGAAGTAACAAAAATTAGCCTTCATCAGGATACCATTGCTTATCAGGATCAAGCGAGCCATTGGCATCCGCTAAGCGGAAAAGAAATTGCCTCTATGAATATCTGGGGATTTTATCCGGGCATGTTTCAGGTTTTTGAGAAAGGTTTTGCCCGTTTTATTCAAACTGCCAAAAACGACCCCAAGGCCGAATATTTTATCGCCTGGCCGCTAATGGATATGATGAAAAACAAGGAAGGCAGGGTAAAGATTATTGAAGCGAATGCACAATGGTTTGGCGTAACCTACAAAGAAGATAAGGCCGATGCCGTGCAAAAAATCAATCAGCTTGTTGAAGCAGGTTTGTATCCCGCAAAGCTTTGGAAATAGATGACCATGACAGAGCAAAGCCCCTTTGATGTCGGACTTATTGCTGCTCACTTTCCAATCGATGGCACCATACAAAATATCGAGCCAATTAGCGTTGGTCATATCAACGATACTTTTTTTGTACTAACGAATGGTGATGAAATGCCTGACTATGTTATCCAACGCATCAATCACGATATTTTTAAAGATGTGGATAAGCTCATGGAAAATATCCACAGGGTTACCACACACATCGCGCGCAAGTTGGCCGATAATCCTGCCACTCGCAGCAAAAAATCCCTCGAACTTGTCCACAGCAAAAACGACCGTTACTATCACCGCGATGATGCTGGAAATTATTGGCGATGCTATGTGTATTGCCAAAATGGCTCAGCAAGTAATATGAATCACATTAGTCCGCGCATGGCTCTGGAAGGCGGACGAGCACTGGGGAAATTTCAAAGTCTGCTCTCCGATCTGCCTGGTAAAGCCCTGCATCATACCATCCCCGATTTTCATAATCTGGGAAAAAGGTTTGCTGATTTCAAAAAAGCTATAGCCGCTGATGCTTTTCAGCGCGCCCGGCAGGTGGCTGGCGAAATCGAACTATTTGAAAGCCGCCATCACGAAATGATGACCATCCATCGTCTGGGGCAAGAGGGGAAGATACCACTACGCATTACCCACAACGACACCAAATTCAACAACATCCTGTTCGATGAAAAAACCAACGCCCTTTGCATTATCGACCTCGACACAGTGATGAGCGGCTTTGTTCATTACGACTTTGGCGATGCTATTCGTACCCTGGCCAACACCGCAGAAGAAGATGATCCCGATTTGGATAAGGTTAATTTTGATTTTGAATTGTTCAAACAATTCGCCAAGGGATATTTGGATGAAGCCAGGGCAATGCTAACGGAAACCGAGATAAAATACCTGGCCTTTTCGGCCAAAGTGATGACCTATATCATTGCTCTGCGATTTATGACCGATTTTCTGGAAGGCGATATCTATTACAAAACGCAACACGAATTGCACAATTTGGAACGTTGTCGCAACCAGTTGCATCTATTACAAAAGATGGATGATAATTTTTTAGAAATGGAAAAGGCCATAAGGGATCTGTGATGTCAGATGTCAGATGTCAGAGATCAGATGTCAGATGTGTGATGTAAGATATCAGGTGTTTGAGGTGGATGTCAGAGATCAGATGTCAGAGATCAGATGTCAGATGTGTGATGTAAGATATCAGGTGTTTGAGGTGGATGTATGATTTTAGATTGATGGCAAGGGATAGCAGCCCGTAGGGTATTGCAACCCTGCAAGCATCTCTGAGACGCGCATATTGCGCGTCTTTACGCATTACCGAAAATAAACCTGCTTTAAACGCCCATTCCGCGAATTTCTTCAAAATCCAATTCATCAGCCATGCATTTGCACGCAAAGTACAGACGCGCTACCAGCGCGTCTCTGCCTCCGGAAAATAGCGCGTCTCTGCTCCCATTAAATAGGGATTACAACCCTGGATTTCTTTTGATTTCAGATTTTAGATTTCCGACTTAAGATTTCAGATATGGATGTATGATTATAGATTTAATCTTCTTTAAACAGCTTGTCCTTATCCACTACTTCCACAGCCTGGTCGTTTTTTAGTGTGCGCGAAACGGCGCGATAAGGCCCGGTAATCACTTCGTCGCCATCGCTAAGCCCCGAAAGAATCTGGATATAAGCGTTGTCCTGAATCCCGGATTTTACGGCCTTCATAATGGCTTTCCCATTTTCAAAAACAAAGACATATTCCTTGATCTCTTTAGTTTCCTGGCCTTCACCTTCCTCAGCATTGCGATCCATATTTTGACGCTGGCTTACGCTTTTGCCGGTGCTATCGCTGCGCGTAGTTACTGCCTGGATGGGAACGGTTAGGGTCTTGCTCTCAGTTTTGGTTTGGATATCCACGGTAGTGGACATACCCGGACGAAAGGGAGAATACGAGGGATTGTCTTCCGGGATCAAGTCGGCATAAGAGGATTTGAGCATACGGATTTTCACTTCAAAATTGGTAACCTGGTCGGTGCTTACTCCGGTAACATCAGCCGAAGTAGCGATCTCGGTAACTATACCCTTGAACTTCCGGTTCAGGTAGGCATCCACTTCGATGAGGCTGGTATCGTTGAGGCTTACCCGCACAATATCATTTTCGTTTACCTGCACCACGGCCTCCATCGAGTTGAGGTTGGCCACGCGCATCAGCTCGGTACCTGCCGAAAACTGAGATGCTCCGGCCACGCGCTCCCCTTTTTCCACAATTAGGCGAGATATGGTTCCGTTGGTAGGGGCATAAATGGCCGTTTTTGTCAGGTTTTCGCGGGCTTCGCGCAGGGAGGCTTCGGCACTGGCTACCTGAAACTCGGCGGCCCTGGCCGTTTCTTCGGCGGCCTGCACTTCAGCTTTCGCTACTTCGTATTGCGAACTTGCCGCATCGAAGTCGGCTTGCGAAATCACATCCTGGTCGAATAAAGTTTTGTTGCGCTCGAAGGATAATCCGGCGTTGGTAAACTGCGCTCTGGCCTGGGCAAGGCGTGCACGGGAATTGGCCAGACTGGCTTTTTGCGACATCAAGCCGGCTTCGGTTCGCTCGAAATTGGACTGGTAAATCTCCGGGTCGATCTTGGCTAAGAGTTCGCCTTCTTTCACCTCATCGCCTTCACGCACATGAAGCTCAACCACCTCACCCGAAATGTAAGGCGTAATATTTACTTCTTTCTCGGGCTGTATCCGGCCATTGGCCGAAACGGATTCGATAATGGTACGCCGCTCCACTTTCTCGGTGGATACTTTAGTGAGATTTTCGCTACCAAGCACACCCTTGTTTTTGAGCACCACAAGTACGATGAGTACTATTACCACCGCTACACTGATAATTATAATTGTTTTCTTACGCATAATTTTTTCTTAAAATGACGGGGAACTTTAAAAACGAAGGTGTAAAAGTAAAAAGTTTTAGCAAGAACAATGTTTCGGGCATCATTATTTTTGAAAACAAAATACAAAACAATAGCCTGCCTAAAAATTTTTGTTTACTAATAATCCAACGTTAATGGCTTGCCTTGATAAAAGTCGAGGATTTTGGTTTTGAAAATATAATCAAACTTAGCCCTGATCAACTCCGATTGTGCTGAGGTAACCTGACTTTTGGCAATGTTGTAATCTACCGAATTGGCCATGCCCACATTAAATTTTTGCTCGGTATATCTAAAGGATTCTTCGAATGATTGCAGTGATTGATTGGTGGCAACATAGCTGCGGTAGGCAGCCATAGCATCGTTGTAGGCCTGCTCTATTTCTTTGCGCAGGGTGTTGCGGGTAAGTTCCAGATTAAATTCGGAGTTGGCTGCACTAACTTTAGCCCGGCTGATGTTAGACGAAACCTGGTAGCCATTAAAAATGGGAATACTGAGATTAAGGCCTAAATACCGGTTTTGATTATTTTTGAACTGATCGCCGAAAGGTATAATCACTCCAAAATCAGGATCTGGAATTAGATAATTTGGATCTGTTTCATCGAGGCTAAGATATTTATTGTAGCTTAACCATTGATTATTAGAATAATTGGTTCCCCATCCCCCGAAAAGCGAAAGCGAAGGGCTGCGCATTCCTTTAGCCAGGGCAACGCTTTTGTAGGTACTCTCTACACCCAGTTCGGCACTTTTTATCACGGGCTGGCTTACAAGCGCATTTTGATAAACCTGCATAACGGGATCCAGCCCGGTGGACAACTTGGCAGGCAGTTCCGGCACCACGATATCAAAGTCAGTATCGCCCGGCAGATCTAATATCTGCAATAAATCCAAATAGGCCAGGCTCAAAGAGTTTTCGTAATTGATAACGCTAAGATCTTCGCGGGCACCCTGGGCTTGTATTTCCAAAAGGCTGCCTCGTGCCAGGGTTCCGGCCTCCACCATTTTTTCAGTCCTATCAATTTGGGTCTGCGTAGCCACCACCTGCTCACGCGCCGCACGCAGCAATTCCTGATTGAACAATATCGAAAGATAAGCCTGCGTAAGCATCAACGAAATATCGTCTTTCATCTTGTCGGCATCATACTGGCTGGCCTCGTAGTCAATTTTATCCTTTTTTATCGAATTAAACTTTTGCAAACCGTTAAAGAGAACAAGATTGGCATCCACACCCAAAGTTCCCTGTCGGGTTTCTTTATCTACATAAGCATTTATCGATTGGTCGAGAATACGCCCCCAGCTATACGAATAGCGCGTACTGGCATTGAGAGAAGGCAACATACTTAGTTTGCTTTCCAGCAGATTTATTTCACTACTTTCGATACCCAGCTCGCTTTGCTGTATCTGAATATTATTCTCGATGGCGTAGTTGATGCAATCCTCTAAGCTCCATGTTTTAGGAAGATCCTGAGCCACCATTGAATTTGAAACGAGTAGTATCCAAAAAAATAGTACTCCGGCAATCATCCGCGTTAGGCCTTGACGTTTTTTCATATTCGCTTATTGTTTAGCTGATTTCGTTTAATAATTTGCAAAAATAACTTTATATCCACAAAATGAATGGCCGTTTTATCTAAAAACATGCCATCTTGCTATCTTGTTAATAATCAAAATATCAAAACACATAAATATGACTGCCTTCGTTTATTGTGTTCAGAATAAATACAGGTTTTGTACGGATACGAACAAATGACAGGCTGAAAGCGTGAAACGAGATTATTTCTATCTTTGTTGCAACTAAAAAAAAACGATTATGCACAGCAAATCAAGATCGATAATCATCGCCATACTCCTAATGTCTTTTCAAGGCATGGCACAGTTTGCCTCCGAACATACAAGCCGCTTTCCCGATACCTGGCTAAAACAAAACAAGGGGCAATACCTTAGCGATTCGAGCTGGTACTACTTGGGCAACACCTTTGGCCAATCCTGGTTTAAACACAAAACTTATCGTGTGGAAGAACGAAACAAGATCGGCAATGTGCTGATGGCTTCTGATTATGTTTACGATACCCTCGCGTTTAACTGGTACGAACAAGTCCGCTACCAGGGGCAATTTACTAACGATTCGGTGAGCAAGTTATGGCTTAGCTCCGTTTTTGATAAAAACACTCAAGCTTGGCTGCTGGCCGATTCCATTTATTTTAACACCCATGGCCAGCCTGTCAAAAGCTGGTTTAAAATATGGGATGAAGTACAGAACGATTTTGTGGGAGGCAAGTTATCCGAATATTTTTATGATGATCAACAACGGGTTCATTTGATCTACAACAAACAATTTGATACCATTTCGCAAAACTGGCTGCGCTACAATTACGAGCTTTACCGCTATAACCAATATCATCTGGATTCGATACAAGAATTTTTTTCGTGGAATGGTGCTTCCAACAACTGGAACGACAGCCTGCGAATAAGCTACAGCTACGATGATAAGCAAAATCTCAAAACCCGCTTGCACGAGTTATGGCTGGGTGATAGCTGGGCAAATTCGCAAAAATGGACTTATGAATACAGTAGTGGTCTCCTGCAAAAGGAGAATAAATACCAGTGGAATGTGGGAACGACTACCTGGGAAAACAAAGACTACAGCGAATATCAATACACAGCAAACGCACTTTTGCAGCGGCGCACCAATTATTTATGGGACGGCAGCGGATGGCTCAACAAAACCCGAAAAACTTACACCTACAACAATCAGCAAGAGCTTACCCTGATCCTCAACGAATTTTGGTCGTTTGGCTATGAGCAATGGACCAATTTGTCGCAGCATAATTATGATTATGATAATAACAACAACAGAGAGGTATTTACTTTTCGCTACTGGGATGAGGATAATAATCGTTGGAAAAATTCATATCAGGAAAAAAACTTTTGGTCGTATTTCGAAGCCCACGGCCTAAACGACCCAAGTCCGTTTTCGTTTAGCGTTTATCCCAATCCTGCCAGCAATCTGGTTAAAATTGATTTGGATGAAGGGGTCGAAGCTCATGCTTTAAACTTACTACACATTTATAATAACAATGGAGCTTTGATAAAAACGACAACTTTTTCGGGAAGATCATTTTCGGCAAGCCTGGCCGGATTTCCCTACGGGTCTTATCATTTTATCATTATCACCCCTTCGGGAATGATGCATCAAAAGGTGATAAGGAATTAAGACGAAAAAAAAACATCAATAAAAATTAGCCTTAATTGCTTCTAATTATTTCCAACTTTAATAAAACTTTCAAAGCAAAATACTTTGTTTGCAAAACATCAATATTTTTTCAAAAAACGACCTGATAATTTATGGCAAAAATTCTGATAATCGACGATGAAAGAAGCATACGAAATACCCTGCGGGATATTCTGGAAAACGAAGGCTACAAAGTAGATGATGCCGAAGATGGCATCGAGGGACTTAAGCTGATAAACAGCAAAAAGTTTGATGTTGTGCTACTCGACATAAAAATGCCGCGCATGGACGGGCTGGAGGTGCTCGAGCATATCATGAAAATTACGGACACACCGGTGGTGATGATTTCGGGACATGGCACGATAGAAACCGCCGTAGAAGCCATCAAGACCGGGGCTTACGATTATATTGCCAAACCCCTCGATTTAAACCGCCTGCTGATAACCCTGCGCAATGCCCTTGATAAATCCACGCTGATAAAAGAAGCGAAAACACTGCGGCAGGATATGCCACAAACCTGGGAAATGATAGGCCAATCGCCCGCCATGATGCTGGTAAAAGAGATGATCGACAAAGTAGCCGCCACCAATGCCCGGGTGCTGATACAAGGCAACAATGGCACCGGCAAAGAACTGGTGGCTCGCTGGCTGCATCATAAAAGCCCACGCGCCCACGCACCCTTTGTCGAGGTAAACTGCGCTGCCATCCCGTCCGAGCTTATCGAAAGCCAGCTTTTTGGCCACGAGAAAGGCTCGTTTACCTCGGCCATAAAACAACGCAAGGGCGATTTTGAACTTGCCCACGGCGGCACATTGTTTCTGGATGAAATCGGAGATATGAGCCTGGCAGCGCAAGCCAAGGTACTTCGGGCATTACAAGAAAATAAGATTACCCGCGTGGGCGGCGAAAAAGAAATTAACGTGGATGTGCGCATCATTGCTGCAAGCAACAAAAACCTGGCTGAAGAAATTGGCCACAACCGCTTTCGCGAAGACCTGTATCATCGCCTTAGCGTTATCATCATCAAGGTACCCGACCTTAACGATCGTGAAGGTGACATCCCCTTGCTTGCCCGGCATTTTATGGAAGAAATTGCAGGTAAGATGGCTAAACCCGCCCTCACCTTCAATGAAGAGGCCTTGCAAAAACTGGAAGAATACAACTGGACCGGCAACGTGCGGGAGCTACGCAATGTAATCGAGCGCCTGGCCATCCTTTGCAACGGCGAAATAGATGCCGAAGCAGTGAATAAATACACGCATTCGCTGGGGGAAAAATGAGAGATGAGTGGTGAGTTGGAGTGATTGAATGATTGAATGACTGAATGACTGAAACATTTGAAACAGTTGAAGATTCTGAAACAGCTGAAACTTCTGAAACAGCTGAAAAAAGGGATAATGGAGAATTATTGTTTTTGCAAGCTCGATCGTCCGAAGGACATTCGAGCGTTAATAAAAAGCAGCATTCATAGACCAATGAACCGCCGGTCACGTAAAATAAAAAATGTTCCATTTTCGTGATTTTTTGAGGATGCACGAGCAAAGCTTGGCACTTCCGACTGAAAACTAAAACACTTAAAAATATAACGCCATGCAAAAACCGCTTTTTAACTTACATACCCACTCCCACTATTGCGATGGCTCATCACCACCCGAGGCTTACGTTGAAGCTGCCATAACCAAAGGGTTTCATACATTGGGATTCTCGAGCCACGCGCCGGTACCTTTTGATAACAAATTTGCCATCCATGATGAGGAAAGCCTGCTGCGTTATGCTGAGGAAATCAACGCACTAAAAGAAAAATACCGCGACCAAATCCATATTTTCCTGGCTCTCGAAGTCGATTTTATCCCGGGAGTTACCAGCACATTCGCGTACTTTCGCGAACGCATCCAGGCCGACTATCTCATTGGCGGGGTGCATCTGATAAAAAAACCCGAAGCGCCCGAGCTTTGGTTTATCGATGGCCCCATGCAGGCGACCTACGATGAAGGCTTGAAAAAACTCTACGGCACCCACATCAAAGAAGGTGTTACCCGCTACTGGGAACAAGTGCGCGAGATGCTGCTCACCGAAAAACCGGATATTGTTGCCCATTTAGATAAAATTAAAATGCACAATCAAGGGCGGTTTTTCAACGAAAATGAAGCCTGGTACATCGATCAGGTGGAGCAAACCCTTGCGGTGATTGCCCGGCAAAATACAATTGTCGAAATAAACACCCGTGGCTTGTACAAAGGCCGATCAGAGGAAACCTTTCCGGGGGCGTGGCTGCTTCGCAAAATCAATGAGATGAACATTCCGATTACGCTAAACTCCGATGCGCATAAACCGGAAGAATTGGATGGATTTTATACCGAAACCAAGGCGATGATGCGGGAGATTGGGTTTTCGAGTATAAAAAATTTTACTGATCATGGTTGGGAAGATGTGGCTTATTAGGAGGAAGATGTTAATTGTTGAGCGAAGCGAAGATTCGAACATATTTCTAATTCTCGGATTCTTGAATCCGGCACTTAGGGTTTGCCCGACATCATTCGTTAATTACGAGCCAAAAGAATGAATAACTTTTTATTTCTTGTTCTTTTTCCTTGATGAAAAAGAACCAAAAAATCAAGAAAGTTTGATGCTATCCACCACACTTGCAGCCGCTGCCCGCCAAACTTTCGCCCACGCGCCTATCTGTCTAACCTAAAATGGCTTCTTTGTTATAAGCTCTTAATGTATTTTGTAGCATATCGCAAATGCAGAAAAATCATTGTTAGAAACAAATTGTCGAATCAGCGGATAAGCATTTAAGCACCAGCAGAAGATATAACTTAATGGACGAAAACTTATTAGTAGTTTTTAAAACTAAAGCTCGGGAAACCGTATCTTATCCTTAATTACAAAGGCATTGGGATAATCATCCAAAATTTTTCGCATGTAACCCTCGGCTTCAAGACGGCTTCTGAAATCGCCAACCCTAACCTTGTAATAAGGCTGGGTAAACGAAATGTAGGCGGTATCGCCGGGATAAAGCATCTGAAACTGCCCGGCTTCGGCTTCGGCCTTTTGAAGCGAGTTATTGCCGGCATCAAAAAATATTTGCACACGATAACCCATAAAACCATCCTGTGCTCTTGTATAGTTTTTATACATCTGCACAATGCTGTCGATGCGGCTGTCGCGAAATACCTCCACACTGCCCGCCGCTTTTTGGCTGGTGTCGGGCAAGCTGCTCATCTGATTAATTTTCTCATAGCTATAATCCTGCGAAAAAGCAGCGAATACTGAAAAAACAAAAAGGAAGGTAAGGGCAGTTTTTAACTTCATTGGAATCCTTAAATATTATCAAACAATTTCATCGTTTTTTTCGCATCATCCACATGCACACTCAAAACAGGGATGGGCGAATGGTTCACCATCTGTTGGGCACACGGCCCCAGTAAGCCGCTATCTTTACGATCGTCCTGCTCGGTCATAATCGAAATCAGATCGGCATCAAGCGTCTTTGCATATTCGATGGTGGCCTTGGTGGCACTTTGACTTTTGATGTATTCCACAACATAAGCAACGCCCTGAACATCGAAGAATTTTTTGGCCTTGTCGGTATAATTTTCAACCCTTTTGTGCATGGTAGGGAGATTGGTTGAAAAAATAACCACAATATGCACCACGGCACCAAACAATTTGGCCAGCCTGGCGGTAAACGGAACCTTGATGAGCGTATGCTTTGAATTGTCGATGGGAAGGACAATTTTCGTGATTTTTTCTTTGATATTAAAACCATTGCGTACAGTAATAACCGGACACTGGGCATGTCCAACCATCCTGTTGGCGTTACTGCCGATCCAATATTCCTCGAAACCCGAAACGCCATGCGATCCTGAAATGATCAGATCGGCCTTTTTGGTCTTGGCAGTATTCACAATCTCCGTGTAGATTTTCCCCTTACGCAGCTTGTATTCGAGGGTGCCGCCAGTGAGTTTTGTCTGATACTCATCGATGAGTTCCCCAAATCGTTTTACCACCTCACCACGATAACTTTCGATAGATGAAGCGTAAACAGAATCAGGTGTGGCGGTTTTATCCACCCATATCATCAGGATGTTTGCCTTAATAATGTTAGCAATGCTAATGGCATATTCCAGGGCATGAATGGAGCCGGAGGAAAAATCGAGCGCAACAACAATTTTTTTCATAATAATGTGTCAAAATTTCGTGCAAGGAAAATATCTCTAATAAAGTTTGCTAAATTATAAAAATTTTAAAATCTAATAAATAAAAGCACCATCTGCCGATTATCTTCCCTATTTTTTTCACACCCATTTTAGCCAGCCAATCATAAGTAAATTCTTACTTTTGCTGCATTAATCAAAAAGTACCATGAACGAAAATCTGGATGCAAGCGGCCAGGGGCTTAGCCCGGGCGAAATTGAGGTAGAGAAGGCACTAAGGCCATCTATGTTCGAGAGCTTTTCGGGGCAGGGGCAGGTGGTCGGAAACCTAAAAATATTTGTTGAGGCCGCCAAAAAACGCGGCGAAGCCCTCGACCATGCGCTCTTGCATGGCCCTCCCGGCCTGGGCAAAACCACGCTTTCGTACATCATCGCCAACGAACTGGGTGTGGGTATAAAGGTAACTTCGGGGCCGGTGATGGACAAGCCCGGCGACCTGGCTGGCCTGCTCACCAACCTTGAGGCCAACGATGTGCTCTTTATCGACGAAATACACCGCCTTAGTCCGGTGGTAGAAGAATATCTGTACTCGGCCATGGAGGATTATAAAATCGACATCATGATCGAAACCGGCCCCAATGCCCGAAGTGTGCAAATAGTGTTGAACCCTTTTACGCTGATTGGAGCTACTACGCGCTCGGGGCTGCTGACCGCACCCTTGCGTTCGCGCTTTGGTATCAACTCACGCCTTTCTTATTACGATGCCGAAACCCTGAAAAAAATCCTGCTCCGCTCGGCAGGCATCCTACGAACAGAAATTAGCGAAGATGCTGCCGACGAAATATCGCGACGCAGCCGGGGAACGCCGCGTATTGCAAATCTCCTGCTTCGCCGGGTCAGGGATTTTGCTCAAATCAAAGGAAATGGCAAGATCGACATGAAGATTTCACAATATGCCCTGGCCGCCCTCAACGTGGATAAAAACGGCCTGGACGAGATGGACAACAAAATCCTTTCAGTAATCATCGACAAATTTGGCGGGGGACCGGTAGGGCTTTCCACCATAGCAACGGCGGTGGGCGAAGACTCGGGAACCATCGAGGAGGTATATGAACCTTTTTTGATAATGGAAGGTTACATTATGCGCACACCACGTGGCAGAGAAGCCACAGCCCTGGCTTATTCACTTTTGGGGAAAACAAAAAATCCCAGGCAGGGAGAATTATTTTAGTTTGCTTCCGCAGATTAAATGGATTACAAATCTTTAAAAACCATTACAACAGGATAAATCAAACCGGCTATTAAAATTAAGGTAATAAACGGCCTGTTCACATTTTGCCATTTGTAATTTTTGTTTTTTACAGCTTCAGCTCCATGGTTAATAGCTGAGAAAAAGAAAAAGAATAGAAAAGCAAACAGAATGGTCAGCTCGGCCTTGATACCCCAATTGCAGAAATATACAAGCAAGGCAATTACTGCATACGACAGCAGGGCAATAGCCGATTGCTTTTGATAATTACTCCCGGTTTCAAAGCCCTTTAACTCGGCTGACTTTTTTGCAAAAAAGATACCTTCCAGACCGGAGATGCCGGCAATAACAACAATGATAGCAGGGATCATAAAATGCAGTTGTGCAATAGGATTGTAAGTTTCCGCAAATCCAATTTGATACCCGAAAAAGAAGGCCATGCTAACGCCAACAATTCGAGTGATGTCCAAAATCTTTAATAAAATGTTCATGCTTATCTTTATTATTTAAACTACTTAAGATTTGTTATTAAAAATAGGTGTTCACAGCAAATTCATATTGATTAATGAAGATTTCCTTGAAATTGGAAATGTTATTTTGTTCGTAAAACAACAAGATGGCTTTCTTGTATTCAATCGAATCGACCGTTCTGAATGAGAGCGGACAATGTTTTTTATTAATCAAAATCGCGTTGCTCACAATTCGTGCAGTTCTTTTGTTGCCATCCATAAAGGGCTGAATGTACGAAATAAGCACCAGAGCCAATAATGCTTTCTCGAAAATACTTTCCTTAGCATTAATCACATCGCAAGAATTACCCAGGGCTTCAGATATTTGAAATTCGTTGTCCAGGGGACGATAATTGGTACCGGAAATACCAACGCGTCTTTTTCGTAAATTCCGTTCTACTGCCAGCTCTTTGATTAAAATGCTGTGGATATCCTCAATTTTTGTGTTGTTTAGTGGATATAGATAATCGGGATTTTCAAGAATAAAATCGAGGGTATCTTTATGATTGAGTAGCATTATGGCTTCTTCTTTGGTCTTTCCTGCGGCGGTTTCTTTTTCTTTCAAAAGCCTTTCGGTTTCAAGCAGGGAGTAGGTGTTTCCTTCAATTTGCGATGATTTCCAGCTCAAATCAATCGCCAATCTTTCAAACTCCTTTTTATATTCACTTTCGGATAATTGCGAAATATTTTTCTGAAAAACAGCTTGAAGACCATTTAATTTTGATAGTTCCAATTTGGAAAAAACACTGTGCTTTGCCAAAACTTCGGTAATTATCGAAAAATCAAATCCTTCTTTTATCTGCCTATCATCGATCTCCTGTGCATAATATTTTTGGATATCAATAAGCTGAACCACTTCAAATATTGGTGAAAGAATATACCGGGTTCCTTTGCCCTTTCCCTTAGTTGTTATGATATTTTCCGAAACAAGTTTCGACAATACCCTTTTGAGTGTTGCATAACTCACAGAAATATCAATCTTGTCGAAAATTTCTTTTGATGAAACTTCGTCAAAGTTCTTTACACAATCAATAATTAGTTGTTCTCGCTGATCAGGCATGTCTATTACTTTTAGCTCACAAAGATATTTCTTTTAGCTCAAATATGAACTGTTTTTGAGCTATATTTCCTTTTCCCGTGAGCCAAAAAAGTCATCTATTCTTACACCTCTACCCTATTTTTTCTGGTAATTATTTTACTTACCATATTTAAGTTAAGCTCATTAAGCATTTTGTACGGCCTGTTGAACGCTTCCTGGCTTATTTTAAAATATTCAGCAAGTTTCCGGATGGTATCTTTTGAAAGTCCTTTTTGATAATTAAGAATTTTAGAGACGGTTCCCTTTGATAAATCCAAAATATCTGCCAGATCTTTTGCTTTTAAATTATGGCCTTCCAATACAGCTTTAAGTATTTCAACAGGATCGGAATCGCTAAAAGTACTATGCTCATTATCCCATTTCTCGATCAACAATGTAAGCAAATCAATCTCATCTTTGATTTCGTCTCCATCGCACTCAATCAATTTTTCTAAAATGCTACAATATTGTTCATACTGCACTATATCTTTTATTATTGTGTATTTCATTGTTTCCATTCTCGTTCTCTGTTTAGTTAAGTTCGATAAACATCAACCTCATATTGCATTCCAATATTACAAACTTTTGTGTATTCTGCGTGAGAACCAATCCTTTTTACAAATAAATGAACGCGAGCATTCCCAAAGTGATATTTACAAATCATTCTAAAATTATTCCCACCAATATTAAATACAACTCTGTCTGAGCTTTTACCAAGAATATCTGCGCTATTAAAAGTCGAAATAATCTCGTTAGGCTCGTTCCAATCAACTCTTTTAATTATAGAAAGCCAAATCTCAAAAGATGCCCTGCTTCCGGCATTTTTTAGGGCATAGCCCTCAATCGACTGTTTTTTAATCAAATGTACTTTCATTGAATTATTTGCAAAGATACAAAAAATGGTTTCATAAAAGGAAACTAAATTATGAAAATAAATTATTGCTCAAAACTTTTCGTTCAAAAAGCAAAAAAAACCAATCGGGAGCGTGTCCGGATTGGTTTTTTAATTTTTGATAAAGGCATTGATTAATCTTCCTGATCGGCCAGGAAACGCTCCGACTCGAGCGCGGCCATACATCCTGTGCCAGCGGCAGTAATGGCCTGGCGAAAAGTCTTATCCTGAATATCGCCGGCGGCAAATACGCCGGGAATATTGGTGGCAGTAGAGTTGGGTTTGGTAATCAGATATGCCGTCTCGTCCATATCGAGCTTACCTTTGAAAAGGTCAGAATTAGGCTTATGGCCGATGGCCACAAAAAAGCCATCGATGTCGATGGTCTTTTTTTCAGCGGTCTTGGTATTCTCGACAATAACGCCGGTAACAGCTTTGGAGAAGCCTTCTTTTTTACCGATTATTTCCAGGGGCACGCTATCCCAAACCATCTCGATATTTTTGGTTTTGAAAACCCGGTTTTGCATGGCTTTGGAAGCCCGCAGTTCGTCGCGGCGATGAATCAGGTAAACTTTTTTGACCAGCTTTGACAGGTAGGTGGCCTCCTCGGCGGCGGTATCGCCACCCCCGACTACGGCAACCACTTTGCCCTTGTAAAAATAGCCATCGCAGGTAGCACATGCCGATACGCCGTATCCGTTGTATTCCTGTTCCGAAGGCATTCCCAGCCAACGAGCCGATGCTCCTGTGGCCACAATCACTGTTTCGGCCAAAAGCTCTTTGCCATCATCGGCTTTAGCTTTAAAAGGGCGTTTAGAGAGATCGATGTCCACAATTTCGCCCCAGCGAATGTCGGTACCAAAGCGTTCGGCCTGCTTTTTCATATCTTCCATCATGGCCGTTCCCTGTGTTCCATCGGGATAACCGGGAAAGTTTTCTACCTCGGTGGTAATGGTTAACTGACCGCCGGGCTGCATGCCCTGATACATTACAGGTTTAAGTTCGGCCCGGGCTGCATAAAGTGCAGCGGTGTATCCGGCAGGGCCGGAACCAATAATTAAACATTTTACTTTTTCAATATTTTCACCCATTGCATTTATAATTTTTCGTGTTATAGCGAATTGTGCTTAGATTTGATTTTGCGTCTTGACTAAAATAGTGCCAAAAATAAATCACATAAGTATCACTAATTAAAATCTGAATTACTGCCATATTTTCCTGAATACAACACACAACTGTCAGGCGGAAACTGTCAGGTAAGGCGAAACGCTAAAACTATTCGTAGATAAAGTGGCGGAAATTTTTCATAAACTGAACGCGCTCGTAGGCAGCAGGATTGCTACTCTTGGCCTGACTAAGTTTTGCCCGGAAATCATCGAGCTTATCGTAGCCCTCGTGCTCCATCCAACGGCTCATCTCATCGAGCATATCCTTGATATAGCCCACGCCATTTTTGTAGAGTACTGAAACTACTTGCACGGCATCCGCACCGGCCAATATTTGTTTTATCATTGCTTCGCCGTCATGCACGCCGGTTGATGCAGCCAGATCGCACGAAACGCGCTCGGCCATCACAGCGATCCACCGCAGCGAAATGGGCAGGTCGTGCGAGGTGCTAAGCACATTGGTTGAAACCACCTGATAGGTTTCGAGGTTGAAATCGGGGCTGTAAAAACGGTTGAACAGGGTAAGCCCTGCTATGCCAGACTTTGACAGCTTTTGCAGCATCATACCCAAATTAGAGGCATAATAACTTACCTTGAGAAGAATTGGAATCTTTACTACTTTTTTTACTTCCTCCACAATCTCAAAATACAATTTCTCATTTTCTTCGGCGGTGCGGTTAAAATCGGTAGGCAGGATAAAAAGATTCAACTCAAGCGCATCGGCACCGGCATCTTCGATTTCTTTGGCAAAGTAGGTCCACTTTTGCGCACTCACACAGTTGATACTTGCAATCACCGGGATATGAACCGCGTCTTTGGCTTCGCGCACCAGGCGCAAAAATTTGCGTACACTGTCTTCTTCTTCATCTTCATCCATGTAATCGAAGGTTTCGGGATACACAAAAGCGCGGGAAGTCATGCGGTGCATGGTTTCTTCCATTTCGGCAATAATTTCTTCCTCGAAGAGCGATTTCAAAACCACCGCCCCTGCGCCGGCAGCTTCGGCAGCTTTTACTTTTTCAACAGTATCAGTTAATCCTGAACTTCCCACGATCAAGGGATTACGAAGGGTTAAACCCAAAAATTTTGTTGTTAGGTCGGCCATAATTTTTTATTTTATCGATTATACATTTTATTTTTAATCTGATATTCCTCGATCCGATTGATAAGAGCCGGAAAAGGAAAACCAAAAGTAGTGTTTTTTTACGATTGAACTTTGCCAGTGTTAGTTAATATCAGTTCTTGTTTCGCCCAATTAATGATGGCTGCGGCAAGAAATCATACGAATATTTTACCTTAGGGAAATAGCGCAAATTTCAGGTATTTGATCGCCACCCCTTTCTCGCGAAACATCTCTTCGTAAAAAGTACGAATAGCAAGCACCACTTCGCTACCCGGATTTTTATCCACATCGTAGGTATGAAAAAACAAGGGCAGATTTTGCTCCTGGATAATTTCGAGGGTATAATCAAAAAATAAAGTACTGTCCGTTTTCAGGTGCACAATGGCACCGGGTCGCGCAACCCTACGATAACGTTCGAGAAACTCGGGGGAAGTGAGGCGTTTTTTTGTACGCGGCTTATTGGGCTGAGGGTCGGGAAAGGTAATCCAGAATTCATCAATTTCGCCTTCATCAAAAATGGCGTTGATGCTTTGTATCTTGCTGCGGACAAATCCCACATTGCTCATTTCCTCATCGTGCGATGTTTTGGCTCCCCGCCACATTCGCGCACCTTTTACATCCATCCCGATATAATTCTTGTTAGGAAAACGCCGGGCCAGACCCACGGTAAACTCCCCTTTGCCACAGCCAAGCTCCAGCGCAATGGGAGCTTCACGATGAAAAAAACCGCGATTCCAATTTCCTTTCAAAGGGAAACCTGCCTGGAGGCCGTCATAATCGGGTTGAAAAAAATGCGGAAAGGTCTTGGTTTCTGCAAATCGCTCGAGCTTTCGTTTTGCCACAACTGGAAACTATTAGGGGTTCCTTGTTAATATTATTGCCTAAGAAGCCAGATATTGGGATTGATGGCTTCGCGTACCTTGCGCAGCTCGGTCAGGGCATCGTCTTTTCGCAGGCAGGCCATAATGCTCACACGGTAAAAACCATTGGCCGCAGGGCCGATAATCGTAGTTTGGTAGCCCATGCTTTGGTAGCTCTCGATGAGCGATTCTGCATTGGCGACCTCACTAAAGGATCCGGCAATTAGATGATACATACGCCGGGCTGGTTGAGGCTCTGGCTTAGGGGCGACAGCAACTTGTACCGGAACTTCAAGGGGAGGATTCAGATATTCTTTGGCAGTCTCAGACTCTGCTGCCGAAACAGGCATCTCCTTTTCAGGAAGCGCAGCTTCAGGTTTCTTTATATTTTCAGAGCTTATTTCCGCTTCTTTTGTAGATGAAATTGTAGGATCAGATTCAAAGACATTTACATTCTCAAAATTATTATCGGCAGTTGAAATATCTGATGAATTCGGGCTTTCGAGCATATTATCCAAAGAAGATAGTACGCTGGTTTCGCTGATCCAGTGCTGTGGTTCGGTAAAAATATTGATACCTACAAAGGTAAGCATGGCAAGCACAGCAATGGCTGCTGCAATCCTGACAAAATTGAGGGACAGACGACCTGAACCTGATTTTTTTGACTGACTTAATATAGGCCGGGGCTGCTGACGTGTTGCCTTGTAGCTGCGGCGGATGGCCGGCGACACAAAGGTGGTCATCCCAAAACTGTCGTTCAGAAAATTGAGGGTCGCATCTTGTTCAAACTGGATATTGCCCTCCTTGTCCGCGAATAGTTTTCCGATTTTTTCCAGGCCGAGGGATTTCCCTTCTTTCAAATCACTTTTCCATTGGCTGGTCATATCATCGATTTCACGCATGGCATCCTGATAAGATATTGCAGCGGCCGACATCAAAGCATTGGCAAGCAGGCCATCGTTGGACTTAAGCTCGCTGTTGAAAAGAATTCGCTTGGAAGGGGGATTAAAGCTATGCTGAACCGGATGCACCTGCGCGGGCTGATAATTGGAAACAAATCCGCCAAAACCGGGCACAATTACACAGTCGTGAATGTAAAGTAAATTACTGATATGGTGTACAATACTCATCTTGTATAACAATTTTTTTTCGACCTGCTAAAGTAGTATAAGTTTTTGGCCAGGAACTAAATGTTGATAATTTTTGATAAATCTTCCGGTGTATCCACGGCAAGCGATTCGCTTTCAGTACATTTGATGTGAACAGAAAAACCATTTTCGAGCCAACGCAACTGCTCCAGCGATTCGGCCTTTTCGAGAGTACTCCGCTCAAGTTTTACAATTTGCTTTAGCACTTCGCTGCGATAGGCATAAATGCCCACATGTTTCAAAAAAGTATGATTAGCGGTAAAATTCCGTGAAGCATTTTCACGCAAGTAGGGTATTGGAGAACGGCTAAAATAAAGGGCCTTCCCCGATTTTCCAATCACTACTTTTACAACATTGGGGCTGTTGAGTTCTTCATCCGATTTTATCGGCGTTGCCAGACTTGCGATTTCAAGTTCCGGATTTTGAAACATCGCGGCAAGCAAATCGATTTGTTCAGGGGCGATGAAAGGCTCATCGCCCTGGATATTGATCACGACCTGGAAGTCGGCATTGAGCTTTTGTAATGCTTCGGCACAGCGGTCGGTGCCACTTGGGTGATCGGCAGCGGTCATCACTACATTACCACCAAAACTTTCTACCTCATCCACAATGCGCTGATCATCGGTAGCAACCACCACCTGCGCTATCATTTTAGCCTTACTCACCTGCTCGTAAACCCGCCGTATCATGGTCTTGCCATGGATAAGTGCCAGGGGTTTTCCCGGAAAGCGCGTTGAAGCATAGCGTGCCGGGATAATAGCTGCAATTTTTATGTTCATGCAAATAGTTTTTTTTAACTAATTAGTGTCTGTCCATAAAGTCGATACTTTTGAATTGCCCCGGGTTTTAACCCGGGGAAAATGTGCTTGGCCTTACACCCCCTCGATTTCGCAACGCCTGCGGCGTTGCGAAATTGCAGTTTTTCCTCTTTCCAATTTAATCCCCGCCCTAAAGGACGGGGCAATTCATAATTCAAATACCTTACTAAAAAGACATACACAAATTATTAATCTCTTATTTTTTCTGTCCCTCTTCCATCAGAAAGGCTTTGATAAATCCGTTGAGGTCGCCGTCCATCACCGCCTGGGTATTTCCGGTTTCGTGGCCTGTGCGCAAATCTTTCACCATTTTATAGGGATGAAAAACATAAGAACGAATTTGTGATCCCCATTCAATTTTCCGCTTGCTGCTTTCGATCTCGTCGTAGGTTTCTTGCTTCTTGCGTAGTTCTATTTCGTAGAGTTGCGACTTGAGCATTCGCAAAGCTTTTTCGCGGTTTTGCTGCTGCGAGCGTGTTTCCTGACATTCCACAATAATCCCGGAAGGCTCGTGCCGCAGCCTTACGGCGGTTTCCACCTTATTTACATTTTGTCCGCCGGGGCCGCTCGACCTGAAAGTGTCCCACGAAATATCGCCCGGGTTGATGGTAATTTCGATGGTATCGTCAATCATTGGATAGGCATACACCGATGCAAAGGACGTGTGCCGTTTGTTGGCCGAATCGAAGGGCGAAAGTCTGACCAGACGGTGAACCCCGCTTTCGCTTTTCAGGTAGCCATAGGCAAAGTCGCCCGAAAACTCGAGCGAAACCGATTTGATACCGGCAATTTCACCCTCCTGAAAATGCACCTCCTTCACCTTATAATCGTTACGCTCGCCCCAACGGATGTACATGCGCATCAGCATTTCGGCCCAGTCCTGGCTCTCGGTACCACCGGCACCCGGATTGATGTGCAAAATAGCATCGAGCTTATCCTCCTCGCCACTCAGCATATTTTTAAATTCAAGATCTTCCAGCAACGTTAGTGCCTGGTTGTAGGCCTTGTCCAAGTCTTTCTCATCGGCTTCATCTTCCTCAAAAAAATCGTGGATCACCTTCAATTCTTCACTAGCGGTGATCACTTTATCGTAAGCCTTGGTCCAGATTTTTTTTAAGTTGATGGATTTCAGGATGAGTTCGGCTTTTTTAGGATCCTTCCAAAAGCCTTCTTCCTGGGTTTGAAGTTCTTCTTCGGCAATGGCTTTTAATTTGGCATCAATGTCAAAGGTACCTCCTTAGAGCATCCACCCTGCGGCCCAGCTCTTTAATGTTTTCTGATGTTGTCATCTGTTGTGTATTTACTTTTGTTTTAAAAAATCAATTATCAATTCGGCTTCGTAGCCCTTGGAATATAGAAAGCGTTTTAGCTTTTCGTCCTGATAATCCGTACTTCTACGTTCCAACTCTTCCTGCTTATTCTTGGCAAGGTGAGCCAGATTGCTGCGGATTTTCGTTTCGTCCAACCTCGTCAGCGCATCCTCAATCACCGTATGCCCAAGCTGATGTTTTATCAGCTCCTCGCGTATTTTCATACGTCCCCATCTTTTCTGGTTCATTTTGCTTTTGGCAAATATTTCAGCAAAACGCAGTTCCGAGAGGAAATCCTCCTTTTCAAGCGAGATTATGATTGCTTCAAAATCGCCATGATCGAGACCCCATTGCGCCAGCTTCCTTTTTATCTCAAATCTGCTGCGCTCCTGCTGTGCACAATAAAACCTGGCCTTAATCAATGCCTGAGCGAAATCCATGGCAACATTATTTATTAATGATCTGAGCAATGAGTTCATCCACCAGGCGCGGCAGGCCGGCAGCGGCTTTTTCTTTCCGAATTTTTAGATTTGGTATTCTTAACGAATCGCCACTTGTAGGGTCGATTAAAAACTTGGGTGCATTTTCGGCAACATATTCGATGAGACCTGCTGCGGGATAAACCGCCAGGGAAGTGCCCACAACAATAAAAATATCAGCCTGCTCCGCCTTATGCATGGCCGGAACAATTTCGCTAACTTCCTCGCCAAACCAAACCACGTGCGGACGTAGCTGGCTTCCCAGCGGACATTTATCCCCGATTTTCAGTTCCCAGCCCTCGATGTCAACTACCAGACTATCATCGGCAGTACTTCTGGCCTTACGCAGTTCGCCATGCAGATGGAGTATTTTGCGCGAACCGGCACGCTCGTGGAGGTCGTCCACATTTTGGGTAATGATTTGCACATCGTAATACTTTTCAAGCTCTACCAAAACATGATGCGCGGCATTAGGCTCCACTTCGAGCAATTGCTTGCGCCGCAAATTATAAAACTCAAGTACCAGCTCAGGGTCGCGCTCCCATGCCTGGGGGCTGGCCACTTCCTCGAAACGGTAATTACGCCACAAGCCATTATCGTCCCTGAAAGTTTTTAAACCACTTTCGGCACTAATTCCTGCTCCGGTAAGTACAACGATTTTCTTCATGAGTATATAGCCAAGCATGTCCGCCCTTTATTGGTGGAAATGCACGAATGAGAATATAAAATTTAAGCCTTAATAGTGTCTGTCCAAAAAAAATAGGCTCCAAATATCCGCTTCCAATAAAAGCAAAAAGGCATCCCGCCTAAGCGCGGAATGCCTGCAAAATTAATTATTTCTATGCCTTAGTCGCCGAAAATATTCAAATCGTCCAACACTTTTACCAAGCCGCGCACATGGTCGGCCGAGTCGTGAAGTAATTTGTATTCGCGCTCGTTGAGGTTGAGTTCGATAATTTCTTCGATCCCGTTTTTGCCCAGTTTTACCGGCACACCGATATACAGACCATCAATGCCATATTCGCCACCAAGCATGGCGCAAACAGGGAAAATCCTTTTCTGGTCGTCCACAATACTCTCCACCATTTGTGCAGCAGCAGCACCGGGGGCATACCAGGCAGAAGTGCCCATGAGGTTTACCAGTTCACCGCCACCTTTGCGGGTGCGTTCCACAATTTTATCAATCTCGTCCTTGCCCAGCAATTCGGTAATCGGAATGCCTCGCACCGAGGTATATCTGCGCAATGGAACCATCGAATCGCCGTGGCCACCCAGCAGCAGGGCGTGAATATCCTTAGGCGACACATCCAGTGCATCGGCCAAAAACGCCGTGTAACGACCGGTATCGAGGATTCCTGCCATACCAAAAACTTTGGAAGTAGGCTTATTAGCAGCCTTCCAGGCGGCAAGGGTCATCACATCGAGGGGATTGGAAACCACGATGATGATGGCTTCGGGCGAATATTTGATCACCTTTTCGGTAACATCAACAATGATTTTTGCATTGGTTTTAATCAGGTCGTCGCGGCTCATGCCCGGCTTGCGTGGCACACCCGAGGTAATGACCACGATGCCCGAGCCTTTGGTGCGCAGATAATCGTTGGTAACCCCAACCACCCGTGTATCAAAGTTATTAATGGATGAGGTTTGCCAGATATCGAGTGCCTTGCCTTCGGCCACACCCTCTTTAATATCAACAATTACCACCTCTTTAGCAAGGTCTTTATGTGCAATAACGTTTGCACAGGTTGCGCCTACGTTTCCGGCTCCAATTACAGTTATTCTTTCCATGTATTTTTGGCTTATTTATTAAACTAATATCTAATATGCTGATTAACAAAATGCAAAAGTAAAAAATCCCCACTGATATGAAATCCCTGCCAAAGGAGGGCAAAGTACATTTATGAAAAATTAACAGGAGGGAGGAGCGTTAATCGTTGTTCGTTAATTGTCTCGTAAAATAAACAACCGCCCTTTCGTCCACTTAAAAAAAGGGTCTTTAAAACAGCTTCATTTTTGTCTATTACACCTATAATTTTATACCTAAGTATAGCAATGACCAGCCCGGAGTGGTGGAATTATTATGCTCCAATTTAGGCTGGTAACATTTAATTTCTATCTTTGTTTTTTAGATTCGGGAACGAGATAAGTTTTAATTGTAAGAGCAGAAAGCATGAAATTTATGCTACCTTTATTTATGATCGGATTCCACAATACTCATCATAATTTTAATCTATGAAGTCTGTACTTATATTTTTGTGTCTGCTTTTTTTAGCACCCTTTGTTCATGGCAAGGTAAAAGCCGATTTTACCAGTAGCGACACGGTAATCACCCTCGGCGAGGTTGTGCAATTCACCAACCTTTCGAGCGGCGATCCTACATTTCAGATGTGGACTTTCCCTGGTGCCACGCCGCAAATCACTTACAAAAAGAACCCGATAATCATGTATCACACCCCTGGGATTTATGATGTTTCGCTTTACGTTGAGGGTATTAATGGCGAGGATTCCATTACCAAACAGGCCTACATCGAAGTTTTGCCACCAAATAATACGCTGCCTCCCGGCTGGGAATATACGACTACCTTCACCCAGCATGTGCATATTTTGCCCCTGAGCAGCAATCCACGAATATTTGAAACCGCCATCAGCCCCGGCGACTATATTGGGGTTTTTTACACCGATGACTACGGCCACCTGAAGTGTGGCGGAGCAGTAACCTGGAATGACACGGCCAATACTTCATTTCCTGCGCAGGGCGACAATTTTATGACCAGCGAAAAAGATGGTTTTGATACTGGCGAAACCTTTACCTGGAAAATTTACGCTACCGAAATGCAGGAGGAATTCCCGGCCACACCAACTTATGGCTCCCAGTTTCCTTTTTCTTTTTTTATTCCCAACGGCATTTCCGGCCTCGATGATGTCCATGCGGGAACCCTGCGCGAAATAATTATCCCACCGGGCTGGTCGGGCATTGCAAGCTCCATCCAGCCATGGTACTCCGATTTAGAAGATTTGTTTGGCGGCGAAAGCTCGGAAATAAATATTCTTGTCGGTGAATCGGGTATTTTTATGCCCACGCAAAACATCAATACGCTGGGAGCATGGGACAACAGTGGCTACCTGATTAATGCTGACGATAGCTTTACGGCAGTATTCAAGGGCTATCCGGCCAGCCCTGCCCTTACTATTAACGAGGGCTGGAATATTTTGCCCGTGCCCGTGGATTGCCCCATCGCTATCCAAACGCTGTTTGCCGGCAATCTGGACAAGCTCTTGCAAATCAAAGAAATTGGCGGTACCGCTCTTTATTGGCCCGAATACGGCATCACCAAGCTCGACACTTTAATGCCCTGCAAAGCCTATCTGGTGCTTGTTACTCAAGGATTCGCCCTCGAATTTCCGGTGTGCCCGTAAGGGCAGAAACTATTATTTATTTAAAACGGAACATTATGGAAACAAAAAAAATCCTATCCGTATTGCTTTTGTCGTTTTTGCCATTTTTAACGATTCAAGCGCAAAACTGGCTTCAAAATGGGCAAAACTTGGTTGGGGCTGATGATGAGAATTTCGGAACTTCGGTTAGCTTAAGCTCCGATGGGTCAGTATTAGCCATTGGGGCTCCTTGGCATTTCAATTCGACAAATGAATCGGTGGGAAGGGTTAGTATTTACAAGAATCAAAGCGGAATTTGGACAAAAATAGGACAGGATATTGAGGGTGAAGCAGACCAGGAAGGTTTTGGCATTGCAGTAAGTTTAAGTTCTAACGGTTTGGTGGTTGCAATAATGGACATGAATTTCCCTGGACGTGTTCGTATTTTCGAGAACCAGGACGAAGCCTGGGTACAAACCGGGCAAGATATTGATGATGAAATAAGTAATACCGGGTCATCCGGATCAACAGAAGTGCTAAGTTTGAATTTCGATGGATCGATATTGGCCATAGGGACTCCGGGAAATGATGGAAACGGTTATCGATCTGGTCATGTTCGTATTTTCGAGAACCAGGCCGAAACCTGGGTGCAAACCGGGCAAGATATTGATGGAGACGCAGCCAATGATCACTTTGGCACCTCAGTATCGTTGAGCTATGATGGCTCAATAGTGGCAATTGGAGCCCCGGGGAACAATGGAAGTGGTGAAGATGCCGGTCATGTTCGTATTTACGAATACCAAAACGAAACATGGGTGCAAACCGGACAAGATATTGATGGAGAAGCAGCCAATGATTGGTTTGGCACCTCGATAAGTTTGAGTTCTAACGGCTCGATTGTAGCAATTGGAGCTCCGGGAAACAGCGAAAATGGTTACATTTCGGGTCATGCACGTATTTACGAAAACCAAAACGGAGGATGGAGTCAAATTGGACTAGATCTGGATGGAAAAACAAATGAAGATTATTTTGGTAAATCAGTAAGTTTAAGTTCTGATGGCAGGATAGTAGCTATTGGCGCACCTGACCATACCGATTACACCGGTCAGGCTCGTGTTTATGAAAACATCAATAACACCTGGACACCACTAGGTCAAGATATTGAAGGAGAGGGAGAAGATTTTTTCGGTAGTTCTCTTAGTTTAAGTTCCAATGGGTCGATAGTAGCAATTGGAGCACCTCTGTATTCTGATTTTACTAATGGAACAGTTGGTAACGTAAGGGTATTTTCATTTGGAAGTTCTGGAATTTCATCCAATTTTCGTAATAATCAATTATCACTACATCCGAACCCAACAACCGGTAAGTTAAGCCTTACCGTTCCCACAGAAAGTATTGGAAACATTTTAGTTTTAGATATTTTTGGCAAACATGTATTATTGAACAAAACAAATAAAAAGTGTGAAACAATTGACTTATCACCTTTTGAATGTGGCATTTACACAATTAGAGTTCAAACGAAAAACGAAACATTTACAACAAAAATCATTAAAAGATAAACTATTTATAACAGCAAATCATGACCCACAGCCACATAGCGTTCATCTGGAAAATTGAATTGAAAAGGAAACTTACGAATCACTTTAAACCTAACGGCAAGTGAACGGCTGCGAGCCATATTTGCGAATCTTTAAAAACAACACCCTGCCCACTTATAATTGCAAAGGCCAAACTGCCTGCCCCTTTTAATTCCTGGATTACCGGTAATTATTCGTTAATGGTTAATTGTCATATAGCATGACATATTTGACACTTTTTCCCGATCATTAAGAATGG
>CAZGAO010000025.1:39575-59346 GCA_964523795.1 uncultured Lentimicrobiaceae bacterium | reverse complement strand
GCGAGCAAAGGCTCCTAAACTATCTGGAAATCAAGCACAGGTCAGGAGGTCTGAGCCTTTTAAAAAAAGCGCGTCTCAGCCTTTTAAAAAAAGCGCGTCTCGGCCTTTTAAAAAAAGCGCGTCTCGGCCTTTTAAAAATTGCGCGTCTCAGCTCCCTTTAGATAGGGATAGCGACCCTGAAAATATTTTCTTAATAAAACCCCGTCCCGAACTATCTTTTTTCTATTTTTACTCTCTCATTTCTCACGATTACTAACTAATACCTGTATTATGAAAAAGTTGTTTCTCATTTTATCAATTGTAATGGTAGCTATGCTGGCACGAAGCCAAACGCCTTTTTACCAGGAGGATTTTGTCTCGGCCACGGGGTGGGAGCTGGATGATAACTGGGCCATCAGCAGCAATCAGCTTTCCTTTAGCTGGACACCTACGGTTTATAATTTTGATCTTTCGGCTACCTCGCCCGAAATAGGGCTGCCCGAAACCGTGCAGGACATCACGCTTAATCAATACCTTGATGTTTTTTCGACAGCCAGTTATGATGAATATGCCGAGCTGTACCTGATCAATCAGGGCGAAGAAACGCTTTTGTGGGAATACTCGCTCGCCAGCGGCAGTTGGGGTGTTCCGGGTGGCGAAAGCCTGGTGTTGGATCTGAGTGCCTTTGGCGGCGACACGGTTCAATTCCGCATTCGTACCCACGGGGCAACTACTTTTAACTGGAACTACTGGTATATTTACGATTTTACCATCAATACGCTCCTTGATTACGATCTGAGTGTTTTCGGCATTACTGGCTCCAGCCTCATCAATATCGGGGAGCCTGGTAGCTGGGAGGTGGAGGTGAAAAACCTGGGATCGCTTCCGCAAAGCGATTTTGTGGTAAAACTTTTTCATTATAAATCGGAAACCTTGCTTGATATGATCGAAGTTTCCGAAGAACTCTGGCCACAGCAAAGCGCAAATTTTACTTTGCATTGGACACCCGAAAATGCACTAAATACGGTGGTTTATGCATGGGTCGAGAGCGAAGATGATGACTTCTCGAACAACAATACTTCCCCTGGTTGCTTTGTTCGGGTGGATGCCGATTTAGAATTATCGATTCTGGTTTGGGACAACGACAACGACATCGCCACAATTCGCGATCCCGAAATCGGCGACCTCATCACGTCGGCCACTGGTCTTAGCCGTGCCCTGGATGCCGCCGGTTTCGATTATGAATTATACACCTGGCTTCCCAACAACTTGGACAGCTACGACATTATTTTTGTTACCATGGGCTGCTATTGTTTGAGCTGAGGTAGCACCCCGCCCGGATTTGTAAATGCAACAGACCAGGGCAAATTGATCGACTTCCTGATGGCAGGTGGCAAGATGTATATCGAAAGTAGCAATATTGCAAGCGACTATAATGGCAGCGAAATAGGCGAATATCTCGGCATAAACCTGATAAGCAGTGGCAACGAAAACGAGGTAAATTATTTAGCGGGTGCGTCTGGCAGCATGGCTTCGGGACTGCATCTTAATTATACCGGCGGAGAAAGTCCCCATTATCAAATCGACCGAATTTTATCGGTGGGCGAAATTATGTTTGCCTGCGAAGAGGATTTTGGCCGCGTGTCGATGTATAAAAATTCGACTTATAATGTGGCGACATCCTCGGTGGTGATGGGTGCGATGGCCAATGGCGATAGCCTGAATTTGAAAGCCTATTATGTGGCCGAGCTGGTGTATGATTTGTTGGATTTCGATCCCTCGGTTTCCATAACTGAAATCGCCGGTAATGTTGTGTGTTTAACTGCTTATCCTAACCCAAGCCATGGCGAAGTAAGTTTGAATTATTTAATACAGAAACAAGGAAGGGTAACAATTAATATTTTGGATGAGGCCGGTCGAATTGTGCAAACTGTTTTTGATGGATTGCAAAACGCGGGAACACATCAGATAATTTGGGATGGTAAGAATGAAACTGGAGCAAAAGCTAAGGCCGGGATTTATTTTTATTCGATTCAAAGTAATCAGCACTTCGGGAGCGGTAAAATAATTATGAATTGATTTTGAAATAGCGAGTTGTTACGAATTTCTCAGGAGATTCTAAATAGTGCCTGTCAATAAAGTCAGCACTTTTAGATCTTAGATTGATGATTAATGATCGGAGATTAAAGATTGTGTCGAATACTACCAACATCTTAAATCTAATATTTTTCTGAATGTTATTTTAAAGACGGGCATTAAATATACCTGCGCACACGAGCCTTGTAATCGTCCCATTCCTGGCCAAAGTTGTTTTCGAGCCAGGCTTCCTCGGCCATAATTATGCGATGGTGGATAATGATGCCAATGATTGCTGTTATGAAGTTTAACAGGCTGGGCGCATAAAGCAGCGAGGCAAGCGCAAGGATAAAAAGACCAAAATACATGGGGTTGCGGCTTTGGCCATAAATACCTCCGGTTTGCAGTTTTGTATCCTCTTTTGCAGGCAATCCCATCTTGGTGAATCTGCCCATTTGCAATAGCGAAAGAATTAAAAAAGACATCGACACAAAACTTACGGCTACGGCTAGCCATTGCATCCAGGCAGTGCTGGGTATTGTCATTGGATATCTGCCCAAAGCTGCCGCAAGAAGTATTAGGATCGGGACAAATAAACTGGCTTTCCCAATAAGCTGCAATCCCTCGTGCATGGCTGCTTTGCCATATAATTCGCCTCCATGGAACTTTACCTGGAAAAGCACGCCGAAAAACACCACGCCGAGCAGGGCGTAAAGTGCCAAAATTATAATGGCCGGCAGTGAAAACATTTTAGATGAATTGCTTTTTGAGCAGCGCAACCCATTGGCTGATGCGCGATCCGCTTAAATCGGACTGAGTGGTATCATCGATGGCCAGACCCACAAATTGGTTTTCCTTAACGGCAAGAGATATGTCGAAGGTGTAATCCGAAATGGAAGTATAGCCCACGATGTCGGCACGATTGGCGAGTTTATGATGCAAAATGCCCATGCCGTTTACAAAACTATCGCCCCAGGTCTTTTGGTCGCCCACGCCAAAGAGGGCTATTTTTTTCCCGGCAAAGTCGATGTTTTCCAGTTGATGGGCAAAGTTCTCCCAGTCTTCCTGCATTTCGCCTAAACCCCAGGTGGAGGTGCCAAATATCAGATTTGTATATTTAGCAAAAACAGCCGTATCGGCATTTTCGATGTTGACGAGCTCTGCTTGTTCGGCACCAAATTCGGCCTGGATTTTAAGAGCAATGCTTTTGCAGTTACCCAGGGTAGAGCCGTAAAAAATTCCAATCTTATTCATTTGTTAAAATTTCGGTTTGCGAATAAAAAGAGACCAACAAGCCAGGGGCGATTTTGTTGTGGCAGATTAAGGATTCGTATCCGGCCAAAAAGCCAATTTTACATAAAGCCAGGCGATGCCTTCGTCCAAAACTGTCCTGAACCCACGGCTTGTTTTATACCAATCCTTTTCATCCACTCCTATTTGTGGGATGACAATGTTGCCTACTTCTATTTCCGGCTCGTAGGCCATTTCGAAAAGATAAAGGCTGCGCCGGGCATGGGGGCCTAAAGAAACCACATTTATTTTAACGATTTCAGGATGATGCGCACGCAAATAATTTCGGGTAACTAATGCCGAGTGGTAGGTTCGGTCAACCTGCACATCCTCAGATACGGCCACCACTGCCAGTTTTGTTGAATCAAAACCCAGATACAGCAAGGAATTGCCTATCAGCTCGGCGGACGATTTAATATTAGTAATGTAAAAGCCCTGGTCGTAAGTGGTTCCGGTAGCCACAATCAGCGAATAATTTTCCTTGTGAAAGCGATCAAGTATTTCGCGGTAAGCGTAATCAGGGATGTAGCCTTCTACCACCATTACCTTCGCCGCGAGGGTGTTTTCGGCCGACAGGAAGGATACCGCATTGCGAACGCCGATAATCCCCAATGCTACCATGAGTGCCACCACCAGCAGCCAGCCATAAATGCTTAAGCCATTGCGCTTACGTTTATTTAGCAATTTTACGCGCTTCATCTTCAATTTTTGTTTCCAAAGGATTTTAGTATTTTCGGATTTTTTTTTAAATACCCAAAAAGGGCAAAGTTACAGTTTATTATGAAGGCAGAAGATATTATCAAGGCACTCGACCTCGTTCCGCTGGAAGGCGAAGGAGGATACTACCGCGAAACCTACAAATCGCCCAATTTTTTTGAAACTACGGGTTTCCCTCAGGGGTATTCTGCGCCACACAGCCTGAGTACCTGCATTTATTATCTGATAACGCCCGAAAGTTTTTCGGCCATGCACCGCTTGCCCACCGATGAAATCTGGCATTTTTATTTGGGTGATAGGGTTGATCAATTGCAGATTTTGCCCGATGGCGACATCAAAATTATCAGGATGGGCCAGCATGTTTTGGGCGGCGAAGTGTCGCAGCTTGTTGCGCCAGCCAATGCCTGGCAGGGTACGCGACTTGCAGCAGGCGGCAGGTTTGCCCTCTTTGGCACCACCATGTCCCCCGGCTTCGAGTTTTCGGATTACCAGGCCGCCAGCAAAGAATTGTTGATGCAACAATATCCGGCGCACCAGGAAATCATCACAGGATTTTTTCATTAATGTAAAACACTATTTTTAAAATTATGAACTCCATTAACGAAAGCATATCATTAAAAGGTAAAACCGCAATTATTACCGGTGGAGCCGTCAATATCGGGCGAGCCATTACCCTAAAACTGGCTGAGGCCGGAGCCAATATTGCACTGATTTATCATCATAGCCACCAGGAAGTTTTGGCATTGTCGAAGTATTTTGAAAATACAGAAACGGACTTTTTGATGATACAAGCGGATTTGTCGAATGAGCAAGAAATCATCTCTGGGGTAAAAACAATCGCTGAACATTTTGGCAGGGTGGATGTTTTGGTGAACAATGCCGGTATTTTCGGTCTGTCGTTGCAGGAAGATTTGAAAAGTGAAGATTGGGATCAGGTTTTTGATTTAAATGTAAGAGGTCTGTTTTTGATGACACGCGAAGTGCTGAAGTTGATGAAAGCGAATAAAACAGAATCAAGAATTGTGAACGTGGCCAGCATCAACGGGCTGCATCCGGGCTTTGGCAAAACCGCCCATTACGATGCCTCCAAGGGTGCGGTGATTTCTTACACCCGTTCGCTGGCTGCCGAAGTGGCCAAATACAATATCCGCGTTAATGCAGTAGCTCCCGGCCTGGTGGATTCGGAAAACCTGAGACGCTTTGCCCCCGAGCTGGCCACAGAAGTTGAGCAAAGAACACCCCTGCAAAAAATTGCACAGCACAACGACATTGCCAATGCAGTGTTTTTCCTGGCCTGCGATTTATCATCCCACATTACCGGCGAAGTGTTGGTGGTGGATGGCGGATATTTGCAGAGCTGAGAAGAAAGAGATGGGTCGTGAGAGGTGAGTTATGAGAAGTATGGAATGTAGAGACGCACTGACGTGCGTCTGATGAGGTGAAGTTTTGGGTAGAGACGCAAGTTGCGCCTCTGGTGTGATGGGGAGTTTTTTTTAATAATGAATATCGAATCCTGAATATCGAATATTGAAATGGATTAGTGGAGTGATGGAGGGTAACCTGGCTGGTTTGCTTCCAAAACAGAATGATGACCCGATGAAAAGCTGCATTAGTTTAATAAATGAGAACCAGCCAGGTTTACAATCTTAAAAATATGAAAATGGAATAATGGGAGCGAATTTCCGCACATGCGGAAATTCGCTCAACAGAATAAATTTGTACAGACGCGCAATTTGCGCGTCTCTTCAATTTCCTTCGGGACAATTAACAATTAACCCTAACTTGTATGAATAAATCATATCACGACCTGCGCAGTGAATACCTGCACGCCGAACTCGACGAGAGCGATGTATCAAACAATCCCTTTGGGCAGTTTGGCCAATGGATGGACGAAGCCATCAAGGCCAAGGTGCTGCATCCCACCGCGATGATGCTGGCCACAGCCGGAAAAGACGGTCAGCCTTCGGCCAGGATTGTATTGCTGAAAAATGCTAATGAAAAAGGGTTTACTTTTTTTACCAACTACGATAGCCATAAGAGTTGTCAGATGGCCGAAAACCCCCAGGCGGTAATCAGTTTTTTTTGGATGGCGGTGGAGCGGCAAATCCGAATAGAAGGCAGGGTAGAAAAAGTTGGTCGCGATGAATCGGAAGAGTATTTCCACTCTCGCCCCTACGAAAGCAAGCTCAGCGCAATCGTTTCGCCACAGAGCAAAACTGTGCAAAGCCGCCACCAATTGGAAACAGCCAAACAAAAACTGAAGGATGAATATGCTGATCAGGAATTGGGATGCCCCGAAAACTGGGGAGGCTTTGTTTTGGTGCCGGACTATTTCGAGTTTTGGCAGGGTCGCGAGAGCCGCCTTCACGACCGCATTACCTACACGCGGACTAACACCGTCTGGGAAATCCGGCGGATAGCTCCCTGAGGGATTAATTTGTGTCTGGCTTTTAGTTAGTTATTTGAGTTATGAATTGCCTTGCCCTTTAGGGCGAGGGTTTAATAGCTAAGATGAAAATCCCTCTCGATTTCGCCACGCCACTGGCGTGGCGAAATCGAGAGGGATGTAAGGCCAAGCACATTTTCCCCGGGTTAAAACCCGGGGCAATTCAAAACATCGACTTTATGGACAGACACCAATTAGTGTCTGTCCATAAAGTCATAGATTTCTCCCGTCATCACTGCGCTACGCTTGTGATATTGGTCGAAATGACAGGGCGCAGGTTTTTATGTGGGAGGGTGAAAGTGGGCGCGAAGCGCCCACTTTCACCCTCCCCGCTTAAAGCACGGGGCTTTGTCATTTCGACTGGAAAAACGGAGCGAAGCAAGTTTTGAAAGGAGAAATCTCAAATTCAATCACTTTAAAGACAGGCACTGCTTACTCCGCTTTAGCCAGTGCATTTATTTCATTAACCAAACCATCAATTGCCGCATCATCGAAACCTTTTTCGCGGGCAGCTTCTTCCAGCGTGCCCCAAATCGGTTCGCCACAGGCAATACATTTTACCCCTTTTTGCGAAAGAAAACGCACCGAAAACGGATAAGCATTCACCAGGTCTTCGATATAAATATCTTTGGTAATGGCAGGCTTTGGCATGGATTGATATTTTTGGTGATAAAGTTGAACAAAGCGAAATCCTCGCCAAAGGCGGGATTAATTGTCAATCGTTATTTGTAATTGGTATCCCGCTAAGGGCAGTACAACGATAAATTACTATCAATTACAATAAATTTCGGCGAAGCCAAATTACGCGAAGCAAAATACGCCTGTAAGGCAAATGACTATTTTCTTTGGGAAATCACTTCCCCTTTTTCAACTGTATCCGTTGCTTGCGTTTGCGTTTATATTTGCGTATGCGCATTACTACATCGTAGGTGATGCGCGCGATATTGATTACCAGGGTGGGATTGCTCATGGCTGAGTTTACCAGTTCATTTTTGAAATTGGCCGTGTTGAGCTCAATCTTCATTTCATCCAGATGCTTACCGATCTGTTGCTCTTTGAGCCTTATTTCGGAGCGGAGCAGTAATTTGCGATAACGCAGGTCTTCAAGATTATTAATACTTTTCATCGTTCACTTTTTTGATTTAGTATCTATATCAAGCGTATCCTCCTGCTCGAAAAGTACATCGGTGAAGCCTTTCAGCATCGAGTTAAGAAATAGCTTTTTCCCCTTTTTATATACAATAAAACCGATGATGAGATAGAAAAATGAAGCAATAAAATAGCCCAAAAGCTTGTTGCCGGTAACGTAATAAAACCATTCGACAAAGCCTAAAGAGGCAAAAAGAAGAACGAAAAGTAGTAAACACACTACAATGATTGATACAAAAAATTTGGATAGTAGTTTCGACACCCGTTCAAAAACGATCAGGGCATACAGCTCCGTTTTCAGATCCACATAATCCTTTACATCTTCTATGATGCTGTGCATGTTTTTATTCACATTTTCCTTATTCATATCGGCAGGCTTAAAATGAAAAAGGAATTGCCCTAAGCGATGAGGACAATTCCAATTTTTACAATTTTGTTAACGCATTCTTAGGCTTCTTTTTTATGAACCCTTTCTTTGACATCGGTAACTTTTTCTTTTACGTCTGCCAGTTTTTCTTTCATCTCGCTCATTGTTTCGTTTACATAATCTTTGAGATCATCAAAACGATCATCGAGATCTTCTTTGAGGTCTTCGGCTCTTTTGGAGAGCTTGTCGCGTGTAACTTCCCCTTTGTCAGGGGCATACAGGATACCTATTGCAGCACCTATTGCAGCACCGCTCAGTAATCCGATTATAAAATTTCCTGTTGAATTTGCCATTATGCTTTGTTTTTTAAAAGTTAGAATCACAAATGTATTAAAAACTGCTCACACTACCAACTTTAAAAGGTGTTAAATATTTTTAGTGAGCCGCTGAACTACCTTAAATTGACTTAAAAATTCCTTGGCAATAACCCTTAAAATGGTGTAGGAAGGGATGGCCAGGATCATTCCCGGTATTCCGGCCATGCTTCCTGCGATGAGTATCACCAAAAATATTTCGACCGGATGTGCTTTTACGCTGTTGGAATAAATCAGCGGCTGAAGCACGATATTGTCGATTAGGTTGGCTCCGGCAAATACGCCCAACACAATAAATATTAAGGGAAGCACCTCGCTTAACATGCCCGCACTTAGTGCAGAAAAAACCGCCAGCAACATGCCTACTGTAGCTCCAATCACAGGACCCAAGTA
The DNA here is from genome assembly GCA_964523795.1 of uncultured Lentimicrobiaceae bacterium. Taxonomy (GTDB): domain Bacteria; phylum Bacteroidota; class Bacteroidia; order Bacteroidales; family 4484-276; genus SABY01. The sequence continues at coordinate 50,555 of CAZGAO010000025.1, read as the reverse complement.
TGGAATGATATTCATCATCCCACCGAAGAAACCAATGAGCAGCGCATTTTGTACGCCAAATATCGAAAGCCCGGTGCTGAGCAAGGTTACCATTGTGGTAAGCTCGATAAGCAGTCCAATAAAATAGCGGCTCAACAAATATTTGGTTTGCAGCAATACGTTGTTTACTTCGTGATGATAATTGGCTGGGGTAAGGCTATCCACCAGTTCTTCGAGTAGATAAGCATCTTTCATAAAAAAGAATGTGAGAAACAAGATGGAGAAGGTGGCGATAAAAATGGAACCGGTAACGCCTACAATCGAGCTTACGGTTTTGGAAAAAGAAGCCAGATTCAGGATTTCGGTCAACTGATCGGCCACTATTTGCCGGATGGTTTCATCGGGAGCCAGCATTTTGTATTTCTTGAGGAAGAATTCCAGATCGTAGAGTGGCTCCTGCACGCTGTTGCCCAGGCCGGCAAAATCAATTTCGGAAATAATGGCGGCCTGTGAGGCAATGAGCGGAACAAAAATGCCCAGAAAAGTAATGATGATCAGCAGCATGACAAACAAGGCCAGGAAGGCACTGAGCGCATTGGGGAAATGAAAATTGCCAAGACGCAAGCGGTTGAAACGGCGTACCAGCGGGCGGCCAATCAACGAGAGAATGATGGAGATAAAAAGGTAGGTAACGATATCCGAAAAACGATAAATCAGGTAAATGGCCAGGGCTGCCACCAATACTCCACCGATTATTTTCAAAACTCTGTTCATCTGCTATGGGATTGAGATAAGGAAATTGAGCAGACAAATATAATCGAAAATCATAGTTTAAACAGCGGCTAAAAAAATATTTTTTATTTTTTTCTTTTAAATGATAATGCTTTGAGTATCCATCGCGGCAAAGGCTTGTCAGGGTTACGTTTGCTCAGGTTTAGCGAAATATTCAGTTTCTCGAAGATGGGTATTTTGTGGGTTTCCACAAATTCGATGGGAATATCATCGGGGTCGGAGATATAGCCAAAATGGCCTGCGGCATCGCCCATGTCGAAGGCATTGCCGCCTTCTATTTCGCTGGCACTGTCAACGGTGAAGGGGAAGCCGGCGTTTTTGCATTTTTCTTTCAGCGCATCAAAGCCGGTAATGTCGAAGCACAAATGGATGAATCCCGGATCACCCCAAATCCTGTTTTCGTAAATAGTGTCGGGCGTGCGTGTAGTAGCCTGGATTAGCTCGATTTGCGTGGGGCCGAAGAATGGAGCAAAGGCTCCTTTGCGTGCTTGCGAATGGGCAAGAAGTACCCGCCTAAAACTTCCTGTGCCACCGGGCACTACTTTCAAATCGTCAAAGATGCCGGCTTTGTCGTACACCACCTTGTCGTATTCCAACAAATCGCGGTAAACCTTAAGCGAGGCATCGATATCCGAAACCCCGATCAGGGCACCATAAACGCCGCCATTCGCAGTTTTTCCTTTATGGAATTTTTCGGGCTCCTCCACAAACTGAAAAATATTATCATAGGGGTCTTTAACAAAAAAGTGCCGGAGGCCGTTAGGTGCCTTGGCGATGCTTCCCATCTGCTTCACCCCTTTGTGCAGCATCTCATCGTACGACTTTTGTATTTCGGGTGTTTTTACTTTGCAAATATTAATACCTATGTCGCCTAACTGTAAGTGGCTATGAGCTTTTTGCGGTGTTTTGCCGGTGTGTTGCCATATTTCAAAGCCGCCGCCGCCCACCATGTTCAAAGCCAGGATGGCATGACGTTCGCGCGGCTCGCCATCGGTATAGTGCAGCATGTATTCGGCCACAGCCTTCTCATCGAAGATTTCGATGTCCATCCCAAAATTTTTCTTGTACCAATTGAAGCCGGCATACACATCCTCTACCCCAATGCCAATTTGTTGTATCCCAATGATATTAATTCCCATTTTAAATAAATGCTAAGTTGGTTTGATTGATTCTGCAATTTTATAAAATAACGCTGGAAAATAACGCTTAATGTAAACTAATAATATTTCTTTTTTCCCGATATAAACTTCCCGCTTGCCTTTAGCAACAGCTTTCAAATACTTGCGGGCACATCGCTCGGCGGGCATTCCCTGTTGCTGCCCATCATCGCTTTTTTGGTAGTTTTGGCCATCAGCAAGTATGGCATGATACGAAATGGGCGTGCGAATTCGTCCGGGGCAAATCAGGCTAACAAAAATCCCGTTATTGCGCTCCTCGATGCCGAGGCTTTCAAAAAAGCCGTGCAGGGCATGTTTGGCGGCAGCGTAGGCCGAGCGCAGGGGGAAACCAAATTTTCCGGTGATGCTGCTGGTAACGGCAATGTGTCCTCCACCGACTTGTTTCATTTTTTGAGCCACTGCTTTGGCAATTATTACATTACTAAAATAATCCAGATCCATCAGCAGGCGGTCTACTGCAATATTCGTTTCCAGAGCTAAGCCCCGCTGGCTTTTTCCGGCATTAAGTATCACCACATCAATTTTGCCGTAACAAGCGATGGCTTTTGGAGTGAGTGCTTCCACCTGCTTTTGATCCGAAAGATCGCAGGGTAGCACTTCGCACTTCGCCCCATTTTTACGGCACATCAGCGCTGCTTCCTCCAGTTTTTGCGCATTAGAGGAGGTGAGGATCAAACGTGCCCCATAAGTGCTCAGTAGCTGGGCAAGTGCCAGGCCAATCCCCGACGATGCTCCTGTAATCCATACTATTTTATTAAGATAAAAACGCATCTTCATTTTTCGTGGCGGCGAAATTAACAAAATACAGCTTAGCAAGTTGCAAGATAAAAATTCTGCCTGGGGATATTTTTTATCAGGCTTAGCAAAAAACTGGTCGCAAGCCAAATAATAATACTATGTTTGTTAGCTCTTTGGCTAACCTTAGGAATAAGCTATGACCTCACAACCCGGGCAAATACAGACACTCTACGAAATGGCACTCGCGATTAACGATGGCAATACCCATGAAGCCATTGCTGCCAACGCCATTTATCTTTATCTGCAACATTTACATGGCAAGGCGGGGGCAATTCTGCGTTGCCACCAATCACCCAACCGATGCTGGTATCAGCTGGTCGAAGTTAAATGGCCCGGTGCACAGCACGAAACGTTTTTCAATAATGCCCTTTCCAGCCTTCCTCTTTCGCCCGAAAAATGTGAATTGGGTAAGCATAAGCAGCTTCCACAGTGTATCGAAGATGGCGAGCGGCGGATTTATTTTTTCGATCTTCCCGATTTCGGAGTCTTGATTTTCTTTAAAACAGGTCAGGCTCTTAGTGCTGATTTCATAGCTCTGCTTGCCAGGCTCAATGCCACGCTGTCCGGCCTCTTGCAAAAACACCCTTATGGCGAAACGGTGCGTCAACAAAGAAGCGCGACCTTGCTAAACTCGCTGGTGCATAGCATCCCCGATCTTATCTGGCTCAAAGATGCTGATGGCGTTTATTTAGCTTGCAACCCTCAGTTCGAGAATTTTTTTGGAGCAAGTGAAGCACAGATTGTGGGTAAAACTGACTACGATTTTGTAAGCACTGTCCAGGCTGATTTTTTTAGGCAGCACGATAAAATGGCTATGCAGGCGGGGCAATCCACTACTAACGAAGAAGAAGTGCGATTTGTAAGCGATGGCCATAAGGCCTTGCTCGAAACCATAAAAACTCCTATTAAAGATGCCGATGGGGAAGTAATTGGCGTTTTGGGTATCGCCCGCGATATTACCGGGCGCAAACGTTCGGAGATGGCACTCAAGGAAAGCAAAGAACGTTTCGAGGAGATGGCTAACCTTTTGCCTCAGCCTATTTGGGAGGTGGATAAAAACGGGAAATTTACCTACACCAACAAAGCTGGCTTTGAAATTTTTGGTTACCAGCCCCAAGAATTGAATCGTGGCATTAATTTTATCGAGCTTATTGCACCCGAAGACCGGCAACGAATCAAGGAAAAGTTTGAATTGTTGAAGGAGGGTATCGAAAACGAAGATTTTGAATACAAATGCCTGAAAAAAAACGGCGAATCTTTTCCGGTGCTCATTTACTCAGCTCCGATAAAGCTTAATGGCGATTTTTTTGGACTGCGCGGTTTGGCTCTCGACATTTCTCCACTAAAGGATGCGCAGAAAAATTTAAGCTACTTTTCGGCTCTGCAGGATGTGCTCATCAGTATTTCTACCCAATACATCAATGTACCCACCGAAATGATGCCCGATGCCATTAGCGCAGCATTGCAGGAAATTGGCGAATTTGTTTTCGCTGACCGCGCCTATATTTTTGATTATGATTTTGATAAAGGATTTACCAACAATACTTACGAATGGTGCAGAGCCGGCATCGAACCCCAAATCGACAACTTGCAGGAGGTGCCCCTGGAAATGATTCCACAATGGACTGATAACCATATCAAGGGTAAACCCATTTATGTGCCTGATGTGATGGCCTTGCCCGAAGGCGACGGTGTGCGTGAAGTATTGGAACCCCAGCAGGTGCAAAGCCTGATAGCAATCCCCATGATGCACGAAAAGAAATGTATGGGTTTTATTGGTTTTGATTCGGTAATGGAAAAACACCAGTATTCTGAAAAAGAGAAAAAAATTCTTGAGGTTTTTGCTCAGGTAGTTGTTAACTTGCAATTGCGCACTTCTGCCATGAGGGAGCTGAAAGAAGCCAAAGAAAAAGCAGAGATTGCCGAAAAAGCACAGTTCAACTTCTTGTCAACCATGAGCCACGAAATACGTACACCGCTTAATGCGGTGGTAGGACTGTCGAATATCCTGCTGATGGAAAAACCCGAGCCACGGCAGTTGAAAAACCTAAATGCCCTAAAGTTTTCAGCGCAAAATCTGCTCAACATCATCAATAATATTCTCGATTTTAATAAGATGGTGAGCGGCAATATCACCCTGGAGCAAATCGATTTTAGCATCCGCGAATTGATACAAAGTTTGCATTTTTCGCTCAATGGTGTTGCCCAGGACAAAAATATAAGTCTTGGCTACACCATCGATGAAAAGATACCTGAAGTGATTGTGGGCGATAGTACCCGCTTTATGCAAATCATCAACAATCTGGTTAGCAATGCCCTTAAATTTACCAAAAAAGGAGGCGTGGATATCATTATTTCCGAAATAAAAAATAATGGAAAAATCACCCGGCTTAGGGTTTCGATTAAAGATACAGGTATAGGAATCCCCATCGATAAGCGCGAAGATATTTTCGAGGAGTTCAAGCAGTCGTCATCAGCTATTAACCGCGAATACGGGGGTACCGGACTAGGACTTCCGATCGTAAAAAAATTGCTTGCCGCCATGGACACCGAAATTGTAGTAGAAAGCATCGAAGGCGGGGGATCGGAGTTCTGGTTTGAAATCGATTTTTTGATTGGCGACTCCAAAAACAAAAAAACCGACAAGGCCGAAAAAGTAGTTTTCGATGACTCGCTTAAAGGCCTTAAAATATTATTGGTCGAGGATAATAAGATCAACCAGATGGTTACCCGCAAATTTCTCGATGAATGGCAATGCAATACGCGGATTGCCGAAAATGGCCAAGAGGCCATCGATATGCTGATAAAGAATCCATACGATTTAATATTGATGGATTTGCAAATGCCGGTGATGGACGGATACACCGCCACCCGCCACATAAGGCTGTTGAAGGATGAATCGCAAAGCCGCATCCCCATCATCGCCCTTTCGGCATCGGCACTGGGCGAAATCGAAACCCGCGCCCGCAACTTTGGCATGAACGATTTTGTTACCAAACCCTTCGAACCTGCCGTATTATTTTCGGCCATCCGCAAGCAAAGCCAAAGGTAAAATCAGAATGCTTTTTGGTGTTTTAATCGAAAGCTGATAGCCTGAAATATCACCGCTTAATTTTATCCCGGTAATCAGCTTCAAGCCGAAGGTCTGCGACAGCATAGATGTTCAAGTTACTCATACAAACAAAAACTTATTCTGTGTTTAAATTCAAACTTTTTTCATTATTAATCAGTTTTTTATATTTTTGCTGCCCTTAAAAAAAAGCGTGTATTACAAACGAAATAATAATTAATATTTACTAACTAAAGATGAAAGTATATCAAACTGATGAAATCCGGAACATTGCTCTCGTTGGAGGAGCAAAATCGGGTAAGACCACCCTTTCGGAGTGTATGATCTTCGAAGGAGGACTGATTAACAGAAGAGGTTCTGTGGATGACAAAAATACAGTATCCGACTACCGTGAAATAGAACACGAACGTCAGAACTCAGTATCTTCAACAGTGCTGTTTGCCGAATATCAGGGAAAGAAAATTAATATTATCGATACCCCCGGCTTCGACGATTTCGTTGGAGAGGTAATTTCAGCACTTAAAGTAGCCGATACCGGAGTAATGGTTATCAATGCCCAGAACGGTGTTGAGGTGGGTGCCGAAATTAGTTGGAGATATACTTCGCAAGTGAATACACCGGTGATTTTTGCTATCAATCATCTGGAACACGAAAAATCTAATTTCAACGAAACCCTGCGGCAACTCAATGCCCAGTTTGGAAGCAACGTTACCGTTTGTCAATATCCCGTAAATGTGGGCATCGGCTTCAATCAGGTTATCGATCTGATCAAGATGAAGATGTACAAGTATGGCGAAGATGGCGGTGCTCCCGAGGAACTCGACATCCCTGATTCGGAAAAAGACAAAGCCGAGGAGCTGCAGGCCGAGCTTATCGAAAAAGCTGCCGAAAGCAACGAAGACCTCATGGAGGTTTTCTTCGAGAATGGCACCCTTACCGAAGCCGAAATGATTGGTGGCATTAAACAAGGCCTCGTGAAACGCGGAATGTTTCCGGTTTTCTGTATCAATGCCAAGCACAATATGGGCGTTGCCCGACTGATGGAATTTATCTGCAACTCGGTACCTGCGCCCAACGAGATGCCCCCGGTAAAAACCACTACCGGAAAAGAACTGGCCTGTGATACAAGCAAAGATGTTTCGCTGTTTGTATTTAAAACTGTGATCGAATCCCACCTCGGCGAAGTTTCAATCTTCAAGGTTTACAACGGTGCTATTACCGAAGGTACCGACCTGGTAAACTCTAACAACGGAACCAAGGAGCGCCTCTCGCAGTTGTTTGTTATGGCCGGTAAGAAAACCCGCGAAAAGCTGCCCAAGATTATGGCCGGCGATATTGGTTCAACCATTAAATTAAAAAATACAGCCACCAACGAAACACTCAACCTCCCCAAAAATGAGGATGATGTTATTGAGCCTATCGTTTTCCCGTCACCCAAAATTACCATGGCCGTAAAAGCCCTTAGCAGTGCCGATGACGAAAAACTGGGTGCTGCCCTGCACCAAATGCACAAGGTGGATAAAACCTTCCGCATCAGCTATTCGAAAGAGTTGCGCCAGATGATTGCCGGTGGCATGGGCGAACTACACCTGAACCTGGTAAAATGGATGGTTGAAAACCTGGAAAAAGTGCCTTTGGAATACATCACCCCCAAAATTCCTTATCGCGAAACTATTACTAAGAGTGCCAAGGCTACTTACCGCCATAAAAAACAATCAGGCGGTGCCGGTCAGTTTGGAGAGGTACACATGATGATAGAGCCTTACAGCGAAGGCATGGAATACACCAAGGAATTTCCGATTCGTGGTACCGAGGAGGTAAAACTGGAATGGGGTGGCAAGTTGATTATGAACAACTGTATTGTTGGTGGTGCTATTGATGCACGCTTTTTGCCCGCCATCCTCAAAGGATTGATGGAGAAAATTGAAAACGGCCCCTTAACCGGTTCTTACGCCCGCGATATTGTGGTTTATGTATATGATGGTAAAATGCACGCAGTTGATTCAAACGAGCTTTCCTTTAAGTTGGCGGCACGCCATGCTTTCCGCGAAGCCTTTAAAAATGCCGGCCCAAAAATTATGGAGCCTATCTATGATGTGGAAGTAATTGTGCCCGAAGAGAAAATGGGTGATGTGATGACCGATCTGCAAGGCCGCCGTGCCATTATTATGGGTATGGATGCCGATGGCCATTATCAGAAGATAAAAGCCCGCGTTCCTCTGGCCGAGATGAACCGCTACTCAACAGCTCTTAGCTCGATAACCAGCGGACGTGCGATGTATTCGCTCAAATATGCCGAATATGCTCCTGTTCCCGGTGATGTACAAATTCAACTTCTCAAAGAATACGAAGAGCAGCTCGCCGAAGAAGAATAGACTTACATTATATTTTTATGATAGAAAAACCCGGTTTTCCAACCGGGTTTTTTTGTTGTTGGCTTATAAAAATCGGAGTATTAATCCTGATTTTACTCCACCACCAGCTTACCCGATTCGTTTAGTCCCTGGCTGTTGTACAATTTGTAAATGTAGGTGCCTGGGCTTAGTGCCGTGATATCGAGTATTTTTTTGTTTTCCGTCAGGTGGCATTGCAATACAATTTTTCCATCGATGGTTCGCAGAGCAAATTCTGCATCTGTATAGGCAGGACTATAGTCGATGGTAAGCTGATGGTGTGCCGGATTGGGATACACCAGTGCCTCGCTGCTGCTAAGCGTAATATCCTTGTCGCTAATGCTGGTAATTACGCCATCGGGATTGGTGCGAATAAACACGGGCTGATTAATGTTGGGTGGCACCGTTGGAATACGCGTGAAATTAGCTAAAATTACAATATCGCCGTTGGGAGCGCAACGCACCGCGTAGGCATCATATTTACCCATATCGCTCCCGATGTATCGCTGCCATATAGGTTCCAGATTATCATCGAGCTTAAACAAAAGTATTTGGCTGGGCTGATCCTGAGGAAGAATTAAGTTTTGAAGATTGTTTGTGCCACACAGCACTAGACTGCCATCAGGGCAATGGTCTATCGACCTATGATAGGCGACACCGGAGGGATAAATATCATTGTGTATAAATTCGTGAATTATCTCACCACCGGCCGTCATTTCGAACATTGCCATGCGAAAACACTGATAAGGATAAGAATCATAAAACGTTTGGGCGAAATAAAACGAATCATCATCCTCATGCAAAGCCGAAACATACACTGGTCCATCATAAGGAAGCTCGCATATCGACTCCACATTTAGTTCCTGATCATAGCAGTATAAAAAACTGCCACTTGCCTCAATTACAAGTTCAAATACATAATAACCCAGATTATCGGGTCGGTACAGAAAATCGAAGGGACGGTGATTATACATGGTCGCCGAGTCTTCCATTAATTTTATTACTTCGCCATATTTTGTGAGGCGGACAAAAAAAGGCCGTATTATACCGTTTGTTTTGGCGTTGCTCAAAAAGCCTTCGATAAGGCCATTATGATAAACAAACTTACCCATGGGAATCAGGTAATCACAATTCCCTAATTCGAGGCCGATGTGATAAGTATCAATAGTGTTGAGTTGTAAATCCAACTTGCGCATTACTATTATTGTATTCTCCTTTTCAGCAACACGCTGACCGGTACTAATGACATACACGGTATCTTCAACCTGAAAGAGGTTTAGTGCGGTTTCAGACGAAATGCTTGTATCAGCCAGGGTAATTCTTTGCAAAATTTCGCCTTGCGGGCTTAGCTCATGAATATCGGTTACGCTTGATTGCGCTGCTGCATCAGCAGTGTTAACCAAGTATAATACATTATTATCAGGTTTTATCAAAATATCATAAGGCATATTCAATCCAAAGCTTCCCTCGCCTTGTACGATGTATGAGTTTTGCGCAAACGAATAAAAAGAAGAAATTAAAAATAAAATTGTAATAACTTTTTTCATAATAAGAATTCTTTAAATAAAAATTGAGGAGCTTCCTGTGAAGCTCCTCATGGTATATATTTAATTAACGCGGAATACCATAAGTAATATCGCATGCATGAAAAGTATAACTTGTCAAAGGATAAGGAATTACATCGATAACAAAAAACTGCTTCCTTTGCGGCCATAGATCTTTTATTATGTATCCGATGCCATCTTTCGACGCATAGTAGGCTATTTGTTCAGGCGACATGCAATAATACCACAAGTCATACCAATTAGAGCTTGTGGCTGAAAACAAACGTGAAGGGTTAAGAATTGGATCATTAAATGGGAATAATGAGTCAGGATATTGGGGAGGGAATACGTAAAAGCTTTCCAAATCCGTCCAGTACCCTTCGCTTGTAACATAATTAAGTAAACCATCCAAGATATCAGAGGCATCCATGCCTACATACAATCCTGAATCAGCTCCGCACATACCATAATCAAGCCCCCAGTACCAGTATCCAGCCGTGTCCATGGTAGATTTTAAACTTAGCGGGTTATAAATGGCCTTAGCCGCAAACACCGTAAGTTCTCCGGCTGGGTAAGCATAGACATCGATAGCAAAAATGGAGGAGTTTACCGGTTTTTGCTCCATCACTCCTGATTCGAGCAAATCATAAACATCGGCCAACTGTGCGATTGTAAAACCAAGTTCTGCATTGCAATTTACGATGGTTTCGATTGTATCTGACAAAGGTCTGGTACACTTATTTGCGGTGTTACCATAGCTGTAGTTCAGCAATGCTTCAACATACCATACTGAACTATCAGCATCATAGATTGTAGCATCTTTAAGGTGATTTTCTAATTTTTGTTTAAAGTTAAGAATTAATGATTCCGTGTTGTTTTGGCTCTCAGGCATGATAGTTTTATCATTAAGCTGCTCTTTTTTGCAAGCCGTTGTGAAAATAAAAATGATTGCGATAATGAATATTAGATTTTTCATATTAAATTCGTTTTGATTAAATATTAATTTTTTTTTAATGAGATAAGATAAAATAATAATTTCGGGTTTAAGCGATGAAGCCAATTAAGGAGGGAAGACTTTTTGGGCGTGAATAGTATGATATGCTTTAAAAAATGTGAGTTTTCCCGGATTGGGTTGATTCTTTCTGAAATGAATTGTATGTACAGTACGATCGTGTAGTGTAGTGTAGTGTAGTGTAGTGTAGTGTAGTGTAGTGTAGTGTAGTGTA
>CAZGAO010000025.1:0-39475 GCA_964523795.1 uncultured Lentimicrobiaceae bacterium | reverse complement strand
GTGTAGTGTAGTGTAGTGTAGTGTAGTGTAGTGTAGTGTAGTGTAGTGTAGTGTACTAGTATATTTATCAGCTCACTGGTGGTAAGTATTCGCACTGAAGCAAACAATCCCCGGCCAATCCCCGAGCGTTTCGCCGGAGTGTAATTTCCTTGGTATGTGGTGCAGCCGGTCATCAGGTTTTAGTATTGTTGCCTGGCAAATGTAAAAAAAGAAAGCTAAACTGCAAAGTTTTTAACTTATGCAGGCTTTTGCAAAAACATGTCATTGGTAGTATGAGGATTGCCCTGGAAGGCCAAACCGACCCATCAAAGGCAAAGCAATGTAAGGATTTTTTGTCGGGTTTGGAGATAGAATTCGATTATGGAGGAAACAAATTTTTTTTACCTTTGTTATTTAATAAATAATATTATCAAATGACAACAATAAAAGAATCGACTATCAAAGAAAAATCAACCGGGCATTATCAATCTTTAATAAGCATTCTTGGTCGGAAATATATTAACACAAGTATTGAAAGCCCTTTTGATTTCATCAGTATTGCCACAAAGGGAATAGATGCTCAGGTGATTGCAAATTTCAGAACGCATTTTAATATTCCAAGAGATAAAACCGCAGAAATGTTAAATGTTTCTGCTCCTACCATTTATCGGTGGATAAGAGAAAAGAAAAAACTCGAAAGAAATTACTCTGTTCAACTTTTTGAATTGACCGACTTGTTCCTGTATGGTAATGAAGTATTTGAAAATAATGAGGACTTTTTCAAGTGGCTAAGATTACCGAATACTGCTTTTGGCGGACTTGAGCCACAGGAATTATTAGATATTCCCGGTGGAATATCCAAGGTCCGGGATCTTTTAGGCAGAATCGAATATGGCGTTTATAGTTAGTATTCATGATTATTTATCGAATTACAAAACGAAAGCGGGCATCGGATATTGACGGAACAGGTGCAGCTTTGTACCCCGGCAGGTGGAATAAAAAAGGCAGCCCGGTATTATATGCCGGGGAAACCCGGGAAATCGCTCTTTTGGAAACTATTGTTCATACCCCACCCATGTTTTTACCAGATCTCGATTTATTGATAATTGAAATACCAGATGATTCTATTACTGAAATAAAAGAATCTGACCTGCCTTCCAACTGGTTTAGATACCCCGCTCCATCCATATTAGCAGAAATTGGAGAAGAATGGCGTGCAAAAGGTCATACCATAGCACTTAAAGTCCCCAGTGCTATCATATCTACTTCCTCCAATTTTATTCTAAATTGCCATCACAAGGATTATCATAAAGTGAAAATACGGGATCATCAACCATTTCGATTTGACCTACGGCTGGCTAAGTAGTGCTTGTCTTTAAAGTAACAGTTAGAAAAATATACGATTTGAGATTTAAGATGTATGTGATATTCAGCACAATCTAAAATCTCCGATCGTCCCGAAAAGTCTAAAATTTTTAATTTTTGTTTCTTTTCGAGGATGCTCGAGCGTAGCTCGGCATTAATCTTCAATCTTAAATCAAAAAACATTGACTTTATGGACAGACACTAAGTAGTGCTTGTCTTTAAAGTAACATTTAGAAAGATATACGATTTGAGATGTTGGTGATATTCAGCACAATCTAAAATCTCCGATCGTTAATCTTAAATCTTAAATCAAAAAATTATAACTCCTTTACTGCAATGTGGGCTAAATCATTTGTAAATGGAGATAATTTTATGGGGTAACCATAAAGCGATAGCGTGTGCTTTACATAAATGCTAACTATAGTCTGTTGCTGCAATTGAATACTAAAGATAGTTTTGCATACTTTAATTAGCAATGATGGAAAAGAAAGAAATTCTAATAAAATTTGGTGAAAGGATTCGAATATTAAGGAAGCAAAAAGGTTTTTCTCAAGAAGAATTATCCTTTCGTGCAGATTTACACCGTACCTATATTGGTATGATTGAAAGGGCAGAAAAGAACATTACGCTCATAAACATCGAGAAAATTGCTAATAGTTTAGAAATTTGTTTATCGGATTTATTCAAAATTGAAAATGGGGAGTAGTGCAAATAGATTAAGGAAAAAGTGGCAAGATTACAGCGGGAGAAATGCAATCCAGGCTGAAAAAAGCTTTTATAAAACATTTCAAAAACTGTTTGAGGATAGTGAGTATTGTATCCGGCGAAATCCGGATGATTTCAATAAAATTTATGTTGACTTTCCACTTAGCAAAAGGGATTTAAGTGAGATTTATAATCCTGAAGTTGAGATTACAAGGCATGGCGTTTTTATTGATTACGCAATTACTAATAATGAAACCAGTAAAACAATTTATGTTGAAGTCAAAAGACAAGATGGGTGGGTTGAAGGTAAAGCACGTGCTGCGGGAAGAGGGAACGCCCATGAAAGGTCTTGCAAGTTTTTTACGCCGGGGCTTTTAAAGATTTTGAGAGCATCAGGTAAATTGGGAGAAGATGTACTTCCGTTTTGGACGGTTTTTCAAGGCGACATAACAAGAGATCCATGTAGAGTAAGAGAAATTACTTGTTGGTATGATGATTTTGTTGCTCATTTTTTCTTTTGGCGTAATACAGAAAATCCGAAGCAATTAATTGAACATTTTATACAGAAGATAAAGCCACTTTTAGATTGATTTCTTCTTCGTACTCTTCCCTCACATCGAGCCCCCAAACATCCCATCGTTCAGGCTTATGCCTTGCAAAAAGCTCAATTCTTTCCTGAGTTGGAAACATCTTTTCGATGTTGTGTAAAATCTCGATAGGTTTTTGACTGTGCTCACGTCTTGGTGCTTTAAGCAATTGTTTTATGTTTCTAGCTCCTCTGGGTCTTGGAATCCTACCACGCTTAAATACCAAACATAGTTCGCAATATGATAAAGTATATTGGCCGGGATTGTGATTCATTTTATCCCAAACAAAAGCTACCGTTTTATACTCAAAACCCCACGCCCGTCCTAATTCGATTCCTTGTGCAAGATGTGGATTTGTAACCCACATAAACAAAAGACTATCATCCCGTGCGATTTCTTGAATTGGGATTCGCATCATTTCTTTTGTTTTTAATGTTGGGTACTTAAAGTTTGCAGCACTGATAAAAATGTTGTTGTTCCAATTCAAATTAACATCTTTTCGGCCACTTTTATCAAATTGCATCTTACCGCCATAATCCCAAGGTGGATCCGCGTAAATGATGTCATATTTATTTTCGGGTAAGTCAGGGTATAAACTGGGTATGTCACTCCTTTTGGTTCTTCTTTTTTGCTCAGCATCGTATATTCTATAGCCCGATACAATTTTGTTTTGCCCGTTCTTAGGTGTTAAAATGTTTCCAAACAAATCCATCTGTTCCATAGTCAATACTTCTATTTGCTAATTATAGTATGCAAATGTAATAACAATATTTGAGGCGACAAAATTAAATGGATAAAATTTTTTTGTTTTTAAATTTGCTAAGTCTTCAGGCTTTGGCATAAACCCTCCAACCAGTTTTTTTAACATCACTCCCAATACCCCCGCCCTACCGGATATCTCCCCACGCGATTATCGGCCCATTCGGTGTTTTCGTAGATATAGCCCAACTGTGCCCGGTGATTTTTGGCGAGCTTAGGATCGGCTTTTACCGCTGCCTCAAACTGTTTTTTGAATTCGGGATGCGTGTCCAGATACTTTTGGGCATTTTCTTCAAAGCCATAGGATGAGTAATATTCGCGACTTTCAAGGCAGGGGTCGAAGAAGTTCCAGCGGAAAAATGAATCGGGTGCCTCCGGTTCCAGCACTTCCAAAAGGTATTGATTGGCAGCCTGATTGACCGGGATAAGATAATCGCCGGCATAAAATTGTACAGGCTCCATTATGGTTTCTATCTTAAAGTCCTGATGATAGCGATGCCAGTTGTAATTGCGCTCCCAGCTTTTTACATCCGAAATTAAATAGCGCTCTACCTCAAAGGTCGTATCTTTTTCAAGCCTTTGCATTTTTACTTTATTCAGTTCCAGCCTTTCTGCCACCGCTTCCCATGCCGAGGGTAGAAGGTAAAAATCAGGTGCTGCAATGGTGATTCTGGCAAAGTGATGATCATAATAAGGAACGACTGTATCGTAGGGTTTTTCGCGATTGTAGCTAAATCGTTGGAGACCTGTAACCGGGCTAATACCTGTTTCGCCTTCGTAGCCTTTGAATTCGATATTATGCGATTGCGTGGTGTCGAGTGTCCAGGCAAGCACAAAAGACTTTCTGTTGCTTACCAGGCTATCTGCCTGATTGCGCAGTCGGATTATTTTGGAAGCATTGGAATTGGTAAAGCCCGTTAGCGCATTCAAAAAATGATAGACCGAGCGAACCCGGTCGGGGAAGTCTTTGTAAATATGATTCTCGGTCATAAAGCCCAGGGTATTAAAAAGGCCGGTATAGCCTGTCGAAAAACGGGGTTCCTGCGCATCGAGGGCTATGCCATCTTTGGGCGATTCGTTAAGGTAACTTACGTAAGGGATAAGCGGGTAGGCCGTTTCGGCCATGTAATTGTACAAATAGGGGATAAGCTCCCGGCGATGAAAATCCGCCAGCGGCTGTGGCAGCGCATCGGGCTGGTAAGCGATAAGTGTGATTACATAATGATGGTCGGAACCGTTGGTGGTGTGGGTATCCAAAAAGGTGTCCGGATTCCAGGTTCTGAAAATCTCGGTAAAGGCTCTGGCATTTTTGCTATCCAATTTCACAAAGTCGCGATTCAAATCAAGATTCTTAGCGTTTCCGCGATAGCCACATTCCGCAGGCGTTGTTTGCCCGGTGCGGTGAAATGCGCTACGATTAAGGCAGCCGCCCACATTGTAAACCGGGATAATGCAAATCACGCAACTGTCGAGCAGGCTGCTCATACCCTGGTGATTGCGCAGCACATCATCGGCAAACCAGATGCTGGCATCGATACCCTCAGGCTCGCCAGGATGGATACCATTATTAATAAGGACAATACTTTTGCCCGATTCGCGAATCGTGGCCGGATCAAAATCCTGATCTTTCGATATCACAAAGAGATGCAGCGGCTTGCCGGCATCCGTTACGCCATAACTCAGCAAACGCGCCTCGGGATAATGATCGGCCAGTTTTTGATAATGATCGATGGCCTCGTAATAAGTTACGGTTTGGTTGTCGTCGAATTTTAAATCAACCAGCGATTCCTGGCTTTCCCGGGTTTTCTCTTTGGGTTGACAGGCCATTACAAAGGCCAGTGCGGTAAAAATAAAAACGATTTTGTAGTTCATCTTGTCTAGTTATTAATGCCCAAAAGTAAGGGTGTTGAGTGAAATAAACGGATTATTAATAAGAAATTAAATTTTGGATTTGATATTTAAATCGATTCTAAATCGGTGTATTTTCAAAATCCATTACATTTGTCAGCAAACAAACCAAAATTTTTTCTGAATCATGAAGCATTTTAAACTTTTATTAATTGTACTGATTACTGTATCTTTCAATTATTTAGCCTTAGCTCAGGAACGCCCGGACTGGGTTGGCGGCTTTGCCGATGGATGCACCACAATTACCTGTGGCAAGTTGGCTACAAGCGATGGCTCGGTTATCACCTCGCACACCGACGATAGTCACCGAACCCGCTCGTGGATTGATGTGAAGGCTCCGGCCAAACATAAGGCCGGCGAAACGGTGGACATGTTCAAACGTGTACCCTGCGACACCTTTGCCATGCCTACCTACGCCCACAACAAAATTGGCGAAATTCCCCAGGTCGAATCTACCTTTGGCTACCTCAACACGGCTTATCCCTGCATCAACGACCACCAGCTTGCCATTGGCGAATCTACCTTTGGCGGCAGGCCGCAACTGCATTCCGATGATGGTTTGATCGACTGCCAACGTCTGTGCATGTTGATGCTCGAAAGATCCACCACCGCCCGCGAAGCTATTGCTATGGCCGGCGATCTTACCAAAAAATACGGCTGGAACGATGACGGCGAATGCCTTACCATTGCCGATAAAAAAGAGGTTTGGCATTTTGAGATTGTCGGGCCCGGCAAGGGAAAAACCGGCTCGATATGGGTTGCCCAGCGTGTGCCTGATGGCCATGTGGGCGTTAATGCCAACGCCAGCACCATCAAAGAAATCGATCTGGAAAACGCCGATTATTTTATGGCTTCCGATAATATTTTTGAAATGGCAGTGGATAGTGGCTGGTGGAAAAAAGACGAGGAGCCTTTCCGATTTTGCTATGCCTACGCACCGCACAGCCGCACTTCGCTGGCATCGCGCCGCCGCGAATGGCGCGTTTTCGATTTGTTGGCTCCCTCGCTTCATCTGGATCCCAATCAGGAAAATTATCCCTTTTCGGTAAAACCCGATAAAAAAGTTTCGCTATCGGATTTGGTCGTAGTTTTCAAAGATTACTATGAGGATACGCCTTTTAATTTCATCAAAGATTTAACCGTGGCCGATGATTCAGGCAAAGTGATCATTTCGCCTTTGGCCAACCCGCACATGCCTTACGATGGCAACAAACTGCACAATATTAATGGTGGTTGGGGCTGGCGCGGCGAGCGTACCATAGCCCGGTGGTACACCATGTATGCCACCATTATCCAATGCCGCGACTGGCTGCCCAACGAAATTGGCGGCGTGGTGTGGCTGGCGATGGACAACGTGGCTACCTCGATTTACATTCCTGTTTATGGTTCAGTTATCGATTTGCCCGTGGCCTACACAACGCCCGGACGGCCTAATGGCTACAATACCCAGTCGGCCTGGTGGGCTTTTAACAGGCTGGGCACATTAACGGCACAACGTTGGGGCGATATGCGCCACGATGTGGATGCCGTGTGGAACCCGTGGCAGCAACAGCTTTTCGACCAGCAGGCCGAAATCGAGCAGAAAGCACTCGACATGTATCAGGCTAAAAAGCCTGAGAAAACACGGGAGTATCTTAACGATTATACCAACGAATGGGGAACAATAGTAGTGGATAAGGCCTGGAAACTGGGCGATTTTATCTGGACAAAATACGATGAGAAATTCTAGATCGTAGATTGTTACAAAGATTGATTTACGCTCCTTAATCTTTTGAAACCTCCGGAAAAACAAACCGGAGGTTTTCATGTTCCCTCGGGAGTCGACTCCTGAGACCCTCGGGTACGAATAGGTAATCACCCCGAAATAGTGTTGATAGAGTTATCGTTTTGCCCCCTAACCAAAACAAGGCCAAACTACGTTGATTTGTCTGCCAATACTAAACGGATATTTACATTTTCTAACCCCCACAGCACCAATACTTTTGCCTTATTTATAATCATTTCATTTTTTAAAAATTAACTCCTTAATAATAGGTATGTTAATAAATTGTAAAGTCATTTTGCAAAAAGGCATTGAAACTATCCGAAATAATGTATGTACCTTTGTTGCCATAAAAATATGTCAAAAAAAATGACGGATAACATAGAAAAAATCAAGGAATTAGAAGAGGTTGTCATCCGTTTTTCGGGCGACTCCGGAGATGGGATGCAATTGACCGGCTCCCTCTTTTCTGACACCTCTGCACTGCTTGGAAACGATTTAGCTACTTTCCCGGATTATCCGGCCGAGATTCGTGCGCCGCAGGGAACTGTTGGCGGGGTATCTGGTTTTCAGGTACATTTTGGCCAATCCGAAGTGAACACGCCAGGCGACTATGCCGATGTGCTGGTTGCAATGAACCCTGCCGCTTTGAAAGCCAACTTGAAGTTAATCAAGCGGGGCGGTACTATCATCATTGATATTGATAGTTTTACCGAGAAAAATTTCGAAAAGGCTGGTTGTGTCAGCGATCCTCTTAAACAGCTGGGCTATCGCGATTATAATATCATCAAGGCACCCATTTCTACCCTTACCCGCGAGTCGTTAAAAGGCCTGAACCTCGATACTAAAAGTATTCTCAGAAGCAAAAACATGTTTGCCCTTGGAATGGTATATTGGCTTTTTCATCGCCCGCTCGAATTTACCCAAAAGTTTTTGGAGAATAAATTCAAAAAAATCCCCATCGTAATCGAAGCCAATAAAATTGTTTTAAAGGCAGGATATTACTATGCCGAAACCATCGAGGCTCTGCACCCTTCTTACAGAGTGGCTCCGGCTCGTATCGAAAAAGGAACCTACCGAAATATCAACGGTAACATTGCCACGGCCTGGGGCTTAATAGCTGCTGCCGAAAAGGCCGATTTGAAACTTTTTTTGGGATCTTATCCCATTACCCCGGCCAGCGAAATACTCCAGGAATTGTCTAAACGTAAAGATTTGGGCGTAAAAACCTTTCAGGCCGAAGATGAAATAGCTGGTATTTGTACTGCTATTGGAGCCAGCTTTGCCGGACAATTGGCAGTAACCTCTACCTCCGGGCCTGGACTAAGCCTAAAAACCGAAGCCATCGGCCTGGCTATCATTATGGAATTGCCCTTAGTAATTGTTA
The DNA here is from genome assembly GCA_964523795.1 of uncultured Lentimicrobiaceae bacterium. GTDB lineage: Bacteria > Bacteroidota > Bacteroidia > Bacteroidales > 4484-276 > SABY01. Next base: position 31,023 of record CAZGAO010000025.1, on the reverse strand, counting down.
ATGTGCAGCGTGGCGGCCCTTCTACCGGGCTGCCCACAAAAACTGAGCAGTCGGATTTGATGCAGGCACTTTTCGGACGGCACGGCGAAAGCCCTTTGGTAGTGCTGGCTGCAAGCTCGCCATCCAACTGTTTTAAGTATGCTTTCGAAGCTGCGCGCATTGCTCTCGAACACATGACCCCGGTAATTTTACTTACCGATGGTTTTCTCGCCAATGGTTCAGAACCCTGGAAGATTCCTGATATGAAGTCTTTGCCAAAGATTACTCCTCCCATCGTTAAAGAGGATACCGAAGATTATCAGCCTTATCGCCGCCTGAATGATGAAATGGTTCGTGGTTGGGCTGTCGCTGGCACTAAAGGACTGGAACACCGCTTGGGTGGTCTCGAAAAAATGGCTGTAACCGGCACGGTATCCTACGTCCCCGAAAACCACCAGGTGATGACCTACGAGCGGGAGAAAAAAATTGAAAAAGTAGTTAGCAAAGTTCCCGATATCAAAGTCCTGGGCGAACAGGAAGGCGAATTGCTGCTGATCGGTTGGGGTGGTACCTACGGGCATCTTTATACTGCTTATCGAGAGTTGAAAAAAGAAGGTTTTAAACTGGGTTTTGCCCATTTTAATTATATCAAACCCCTACCAGCCAATACTTATAACACCTTTAAGAAATACAAAAACCTGTTGGTGTGTGAGCTAAACCTGGGTCAGTTTGCCAATTATCTGCGTTTGAATTTTCAGGATCTCGAGTTTATGCAATACAATAAGATTCAGGGATTGCCTTTTACGGTGAGTGAAATAAAAGAGAAGATTTTAACTGTTTTACAGGAGGAGACCAAATGAGCGAGCAAGTAGTATTATCTCCAAAAGATTTTAAAAGTGATCAGGAAGTGCGCTGGTGTGCCGGCTGTGGCGATCATGCCGTTTTAAGTGCTGTTCACCGCTCGATGGCCGAGCTTGGACTTGACAAGGAAAAATATGTGGTCATCTCGGGCATCGGTTGTTCATCGCGGTTTCCCTATTACATGAACACTTTCGCTATGCACAGCATCCATGGACGGGCAGCACCTATTTCCTCAGGTGTTAAGCTGGCCAATCCCGAACTAAACGTTTGGATGATTACCGGCGATGGCGATAGCATGGCCATTGGAGGCAATCATTTTATTCATCTGGTGCGTCGCAATATCGATATAAATCTGATATTATTAAATAACCAGATTTATGGCTTAACTAAAGGCCAGTATTCGCCAACGTCTTTGGAAGGCCAGATTACCAAAACATCCCCTTACGGATCCATCGAAACACCCTTCCATCCGGGGGCTTTAGTCGTTGGGGCGCAGGGTACTTTTTTTGCTCGCTCAATCGACAACAATCTCAAGCTGTCAACCAGAATATTTACCGAAGCCGCCCAATTTAAAGGCACATCGGTAGTCGAAGTGTTGCAAAATTGCGTGATTTACAACGATAAAGCCCATGGGTATTTAACGGATAAAGAGCACAAAGAAGACCGGCAACTTATACTTGAACATGGTAAATCCATGATTTATGGTAAGGATAGAGATAAGGGAATTGTACTGGATGGTCTAAGCCTGAAAGTCGTAAAGATTGGTGAGGATGGCATTAGCGAAAAGGACATTCTGGTGCATGATGCCCATACCAAAAATCCTTTGATGCATCTGTTAATAGCCAATATGCTAAATCCTGAATTCCCTGTTGCTTTAGGCGTTATTCGTGCAGTACCCACCGAAACGTATGAAGATAAGTTTTATAAGCAGATGGAAGTAGTGAAAGAAAAATCACCGATTAAATCGATGCAAGATCTACTTCATAGTGGAAATGTTTGGACGGTGTAATCGGAACGAACCTTCATCATTTAAAATAATTAAAAAAGCCTGTAATGAATGATTTGCAGGCTTTTTTTTATGTTTAAAAATGATATTTAAACAGAATATTAAACACAGGTCCGCTGAGCGAAATCACTTCGGTAAACTCGGCTTTGTGAGATGGACTTTCTGGGTCGGGTACTTCGCGCACAAAGCTCTGCTCGTAGGTGCCAGATTTGTATTCGGCGGTAAGGTCGATCGAGAAATGATCGGATAGTCGGGCTTCTATCCCAAGCTGCCCCTTTAGCATGGCCGAAGTGCCATTTACCGGGTCGGGATTTTCTTTTTTATCAAAATCAAGGCTGTATTGCAGGAGTAAAAACTCGCCACCAATGCCCGCATAAGGCGTGAACAAAAACAGGCGGGCAGGTTCGATGTAATAAATCAAATCCAACGAAATAGGAGTTCCGGTAAGCAACATGGTTGTCTTCCCCTGTCTGGGGATAGTGGTTTCGGCTCTGGTTTGCCAATATGCCAATCCGGCTTTCGCATTTAGGTTTTTAATCAACGAAAATTCTGCAAAGCCCTGAACGATGATATTGGTAGAAAAATCGGCCTCCTTGAATTCAGAGTTAGTATTGTTTTTCCAGTAGTCCATTTCCGGATTATATAGGCCTACCCCAATTCCAAAGCCCTCAACGATCGATTTATCTTTTTGATTTTCTTGCGCATAAATTTGTTGTGCTGTTCCGGTGATCAGGCAAAGCAAGACAATAGAACCGAGCAAGAGCATTTTACTTTTCATAGGTAGATAAATTTAAAAATGAGGATTTGACTTGCAATTTTTTTGGTATAAAAAAAGCATGAAACAGAGTGCTTCATGCTTTATTTTATTTTATCTAAAAGGATTAGTTACCCCAACCCTGGTGGTGACAATAAGTTTCTTCAACCTTCCAGTTGAAGGTGTTTTGTGGGAAATTGTAAAGGTCGTATTGGAAAGCCCCATCATAGTTGTAAACCTTGTAGTTAAACAACTTGCAACGGGTGTATAATTGCTGTGCGTATTGATAGCGCGGGCCAATGCAGCGGGTGTCGATGGCTTTCAAATCAACATCGTAATCAGTATCCAAAACATCACCTATGAGTGCCGGAGCATTGATAGCATAAACAAAAGTACCACAGGCACCTTCGCTACAGGTTTCCGATTGTCCCGAGAGCTCGTAGGCCGACCAGGTTTCCTGGCGTACCATGCGGTATCCGGTAAAGGTGTACCAAATCGAGAAGTGGGGCATCTCGAAAGTGGCCATAGTCCGATCAGCATTCAACTGGCCTTCGATGATTTCCCATTCGCGGGTATCTTCGTTAAAGCTGCCTAGCAGGAAGGGCGCATCGCCGCTGATAACTGAGGCAATGGTAACCGGCACCTGAAGTGTAGGCTTGGCGTTGGCGGGGAAGCTTAGATCGGGAGAGAAGCTAAAGCCCGACTGGATTGCTCTTTCGCCCATCACCATAAAATCGCCAAATTTGGCTGGTGAGGGAATGAAAGTCGCGGTAATCTCAGCGTTGTCGGCCAAGGCTCCTTCCGGGAAACTCAAAACTGGTGAAGTGTCAAAGTCGCTGGCTATTTCGATGCTGCCACCCTGAGTGGTAACCATTGCTGAAGCTCCCATTTTGTTAAGATAAATATTTTCTTTGGTAACTGCCACAATGCCCTCCGGGGTTTTTTCAACCGATAGCAATTTGCTTTGTGCCAGATAGCCATTTTTGGAGGCAGTGATGATGTAGTCTCCGGCCTGATTTCCGTCAAACTGGATTTTGCCCGATTCTACTTCAAACGCTTCCATAATGCCATCGGGGAAGATCACACTTACACTTAAATTATCAAGCAATGCGCCTTGTTCGCCATCATAAACGGCAACTTTAAGCTCATTCATGGTTTCCGGATTGGGATCTGGCCAATCGGACGATCCTACTTTTTTACATTGAGAAAGTGATAGTATCATCACTCCCGAAAGTAGGAAGAGTGCAATAAACGAATTGTAGAATTGGGTTTTCATTGTTACTCCTTTTTATTAGTACTTATGATATAATTTACAAATTTAGAATTATTTCTTTAACTTATGCAATTCAATTAATAATCTTTTTTTCAAAAAATCAGGATTATACTCTAACAGCTTATCTGTTAAGTTGTATCCAGTGTTGTAATTTACCCCATTTTGCGGAAATCCTTTTGCCCTGTATTCCCATTGGAAAGCCTCGGAAGGCCTAACTCTGAAAAATCGCAACTTCGTGTATTTTCGTGGAGGCAGCGGTATCGAAAATCGAAAACCACCATCGTATTCATCGCGGGTAGCCAGTGCAAAAAAGCCAATTTCTATTTCCCCAAATTGCCGCGCGATTTCAAAACGTGCAGTAAGTACATTGTATAAAAAATTACCTACATCAAGGCGGGCAATCAAATCGTATGGGTTGTATCGGTATTGTGCATTTAACGTGGCATTAAGATATCTCTGTTTATCGTAATGCTCAGTTTCGATACCCGTAAAAGAATAATAGCCTGTAAAACCAATATTGGTTCCAATTTGAAAACGCCCTTCGCTGAATAATTTTTTAACATCTAAATTAACGCCTGCTCTGTTTTTGTTAAAAGTTCCGGCAGTGATATTCATATAAAAATTATCATCCAGGCTTACAAATTGATTTAGCGTAATATTCCCGGGTCTCACGCGGCTTCGCTCTCTTTTGGTAATGCCTAAAAAATCGTTTTGAATTGGGATAATGAGCTGGGCTTTTAAAGTTAGACCCTTGGTCAGCAGCATGTTCAATTCGGGAATTAGGTTGATGTTTGATTCAACCGGATTATCAAAGTTGCCAAATTTAGCCGACCAGTTTGGAATTACTGCCAAATCCACCTTAAACTGCGAATTGTTTTGCTTTGGAAAATTATGACCAGAAAGTGATGAAACATCAAAGGTAGCATGAATTGCCTGGTAAAATTGACTGCCATCGATAATACTATCGAGGAAATCTTCGTAAGCACCAAGCGGAAGAGTCATCATCAGCATTGGCACTTGTTCGCTGAGCAAGACCAGTTGAATCTTGTTCCATGAGGTACTTTTGTGATTGGTAACAATTTCGATTAGTTCGGCCATTCCATGGGGTTCAAATCGATATCTTCGATTTTCGTAAAAAATCTGTAGCGTGTCGCCCTGGCTGGTAATCGAAAGGTTTTCAAATCCTTTATCCACAAGTGCTTCTTCTAATTCTTGATAGGATTCCTGTGCATTAACATTTGTTGAGATTCCACTAACGAGATAAACAACATGACAAAGAACGATTAAAAATACCCGTAGTCTTTTTGTAAAACCCAACCTTCTGCTAGTCAACAATTATTCAATCTTTTACGTTTTGACCCAATTATTATGAGATACTTTTTTGCAAACATAGTACAAAAATTCTTACATTCCAAAACCTATGCACATTTTCTGGTTAAAAAAAATTAATTCCTTGATTTTTGTCTATTCTAAAGGCTGGCAAACGTATATTCGCCAACTTTAAATTGCCTTGCAAAATTAGAATTTTAACGATTGCTATGATTGAAAAATTTAAAAGATTTATCTTTGAAAACAAGTTGATTAAGCCTAAACAAAAAGTTTTGCTAACAGTTAGTGGGGGCATCGATTCGGTGGTTATGGCCGCCCTTTTCAGAGCAAGCGGCTTTGATTTTGGTTTTGCGCATTGCAACTTTGGCTTACGCGGCAGTGAAAGTAATGCTGACCAGGCTTTTGTTGAGCAACTTGCAACAACTTGGGACATTCCCTGTTTCGTTAAAAAATTTGATACAAAGCAATACAGTATTGATCATAAAATTAGCACTCAACTTGCCGCACGTGAATTGAGATACGTCTGGTTTGAAGAGTTGATCCAAAGTAAAGATTTTGAACTTTATGCCACCGCACATCACTTAGACGACCAGGTGGAAACATTTTTAATCAACGCAATGCGTGGCAGTGGTGTGGCCGGATTGCAAGGCATACCTTTGCGTAATGGGAATTGCATCAGGCCTATGCTCAATTTTGGTCGCGAAAGTATTGAAGAATATGCCAGGGTAAATTCGATTACTTTCCGCGAAGATCGCTCGAATCTGCAAGACGATTACCTGAGAAACCGCTTACGCCATTTTGTTTTGCCTGCTCTGCAGCAAGCAGATAGAAATTTCCGTCAAGGCTTTCAAAATACTTTTGCAGCACTCGCCGATACCGAAAAGTTTATTCACTACGAAATTGAAAAGCGAAAAGGGATGCTGCTTCAGAAAATAAATAATCTTTTTTTTATCGCTATCGGAGAAATCCAAAAGGAAACGGCCATCGATTTTGTGCTTTTTGAAATGATTAGGGATTTCAATTTTAATTATGCTCAGGTACAAAATATTATTACGGCCCTTGACAAAGAGCCGGGCAAGCGGTTTATTTCGTCAACGCATGAATTGGTGATTGACCGGGACAATCTAATCATTAGCGAAGTTAAAAATGAAAAAATCAGCGAATATAAAATTGCAGAAGATGATCATGAGATTAAAAATCCATTGCATCTCACCTTTAAAAGGTTTGTCCGTACTGATGATTTTACCCTGGCGATGGATAGAACCATTGCCCAGCTCGATAAGGACAAACTTCGTTTTCCGCTAAGCATTAGAAATTATGAGGAAGGTGATTTTTTTTATCCGCTGGGCATGAAAGGGCGAAAAAAACTTTCTGATTTCTTTATCGATCAAAAAATATCTATACCTGAGAAAAGGGCGGTATGGCTCTTGCTTTCGGGCGACGAGATTGTTTGGGTAATTGGCCATCGAATTAATGATCGCTACAAAATAACAGTGCAAACAAAGCAGATTTTTGAGCTATGGCTAATTTAAAAATTGGTCTAAATAGATAGCATATCTTTTTTTTTCGCTGCCCAAAATTAACAGAATATTATTTTTGCCGCGTTTATGGGAATAGAATACTTCTTTAGGGGGGCTATTCTTTTTTGATTAATAAAATGAAGTAAAAAAAATAACGTTAAATCGTTTCTCTAACATTTACAAAATAACAAGATTTACTATGGTACTTTCTCGCGCAAAGCTAATCAACACAATCTCAATCGCCTTTTTTCTCTCTATTTTCCTTTCATCTGTGGCTTTTGCGCAGATACACGAACCTGTAAAATGGAGTTTTGAGCAGAAGGAACTCAGTGACACGCAGGCAGAGCTGATTTTTAAGGCGACTATCGAAGATGGCTGGCACTTGTATTCGCAGGACATCCCCGATGGCGGACCCATCCCTACCTCATTTTTCTTTAACAGTTTGGATGGTTTTGAATTTGAGGGCGATGATGTACAAATTGAAAAAGTGCCCGGCTTTGAGGAGGGGAGTACTATGTTCCGTGTTATTTTTTCGGAGCCTGTGCCCATCGAAGAAAATGACCCTAACTTTGGGATGGTGGTAAAATATTTTGGTCATCAGGCCGAATTCAAACATACCATTAAGTTGGATAGCCAGGAGCCGCTGGTTATTGATGGCTCTCTCGAGTATATGTGTTGCGATGATGAAAAATGCCTCCCCCCCACAGAAATGGAGTTTGCCTTTCGGTTTAATACAAGTGCGGTGGAAAGCACGGAAGTTGTGGAAGCCGCTTCTGAGGAGGACATGACCAATGATTTGACTGGTGAGGGTGAAAAAAGCCTTTGGGGTTTCTTCGTGCTAAGCTTTATTTTCGGTTTAGCCGCCATTTTAACCCCCTGTGTTTTTCCCATGATCCCGATGACGGTTTCCTTTTTTATGAAAAGCGGAGCCAACAAAGCTAAGGGACGGATGGAAGCCTCTGTTTATGGTTTCTCTATTGTAGCCATCTATGTTTTTATCGGATCTGTTTTGGCTGTGATTGCCGGGCCGGGTATTGCCAACTGGCTTTCTACCCACTGGATTCCCAACATCACCTTCTTTTTGATCTTTGTCATTTTTGCGGCCTCATTTTTTGGCATGTTCGAGATTGTGATGCCTTCGTGGCTGGTAAACAAAAGCACTGTCAACGAAGATAAAGGCGGGATTACCGGACCTATTTTTATGGCTTTAACGCTGGTGCTGGTTTCTTTCAGTTGTACCGGTCCTATCGTAGGTACCATCCTGGTTGAATCTGCCAGCGGACAATTCCTGAAACCCATCATCGGCATGTTAGGTTTCTCGCTGGCTTTCGCCCTGCCTTTTACTATGTTTGCCTTCTTCCCCCAATATTTGGATCGCTTGCCAAAGTCGGGTGGTTGGCTTAATTCTGTTAAGGTAGTGCTTGGTTTCCTTGAGCTTGCTTTGGGTTTGAAATTCCTGAGTATAGCCGACCAGACCTACCATTGGGGCATACTCGACCGCGAAGTGTATATCGCTTTATGGATTGTAATTTTTGCACTGATGGGCATGTATTTGCTCGGCAAGATTAAGTTTTCGCATGACAGCGATGTTAAATTCCTGAGCGTACCCCGCCTCATGCTGGCCATTATTACCTTTTCCTTTGTAATGTACCTGATTCCAGGCATGTGGGGTGCTCCGCTAAAAGCCTTATCCGGCTACATGCCGCCGATGCACACCCACGATTTTGATCTTGTTAAAACCATCAGGCAAAACGGAACTGCCGCCAAGCAGGAGATATGCGAAACGCCCAAGTATAAAGAGTTTTTGCACCTGCCTCACGGCCTCGAAGGATATTTTGATTACGACCAGGCATTGGCTTGCGCCAAAGAACAAAACAAACCCTTGTTTATCGACTTCACCGGCCACGGCTGCGTAAACTGTCGCGAGATGGAGGCCAATGTGTGGGCCGACCCAAAGGTGCTGGATTTGCTTCGTACCGAATATATTGTTACCGCCCTTTATGTGGATGATAAAAGCCGATTGCCTGAGAAAGACTGGGTGAAATCGACCTACGATGGTAAAATGAAAAAAACCGTGGGTAAGAAATTTGCGGATTTCCAAATTGCCCGCTTCAACACTAATGCCCAGCCCTACTATGTGCTGATGGATACCAATGGCGAAATGCTTGTGGCTCCCCGGGCTTACGATTTGGATGTAGATGCCTTTGTTGATTTCCTGGAGCGCGGAGCTAAAAATTTCGAGAAACGGAAAGCCGCCCCAGCTAAGCCTTTTAATCCGGCGGCCGGTCTTTAGGAGGATTGTAGAGACGCGATGCATCGCGTCTGTGCGGTGCGTAGTACAGATGCGATGCATCGCGTCTGTAAAAAATACGCATCAATTGAATAAATAAATTCCAAAAAATAAAATCCTGATGGTGATTGCCCTGTGCGCTAGTTCAGGAATCAGGAATCCCGGATATGCAAGCTTCTCGAAAATTTGGCAATTTATGCGAGCATCTTCAATTTTCTTTTTTTCGGGACAATTAACGAAAATCGAAAGCATGAGGAAAACCAGTACAGACGCGCAATTTGCGCGTCTCTTGGCGATTAACTTTTCAGCAAGCTGCTGCGCTTGTCAAGCAGGCGGTCTATCTCGGCCTCACTCAGGCCGGGCTTTTGCAGGCGGGCATCGATGGCTTTGATCTCATCCATAAAATCCCCGTTTTTCTCAACTGCTTCTGTGGCCTTAATCTCTGATTTAGTTTCAGCTTCTTCGTGCAACTCTTCCATTTCCTCAAACTCCTCGCCCAGTTCGGTTTTTAGATGGTTGATAAACTCGCGCATCATTTGCTGGAATGGCAAACCCATTTGGGTCAGCATACCTTTTGGGATGTTATTTTTTACCATCTCGTAGTTGCTGATGATGAAATCCAGGTTTTGCGCAAATGCCGGGTCGAGGTGCGAAAACTGGTTGGCACTGGTTTTATCTTTTATCTTTTTAAAAAGCCGGATGAGTTGTTCCAGGTCTTTTTCGAAAGCATCGTTAGTATCACTCATAGTTCAAAATTTTTTTACAAAAATAATAAAGCAATTTATGTCGATTTGAATAAATAGTGTCTGTTCATAAAGTTGATGTTTTGAATTGCCCTGGGTTTTAACCCGGGGAAAATGAGCTTGGCATTAACTCCCCCCGCGATTTCGACACGCCGCAGGCGTGTCGAAATCGCGGGGTTTTTCATTCTTCCCATTTAATCCCCGCTAAAGGGCAGGGCTAGTCAAATTTTACAAAACGACTAAAATACAGACACTATTTAACGTGGCAAACGAAAATTTTGATTAGAAATTTTGATGGCTTTATTACATCGCTAAACAAAAAAAATGCTGATCGGATAAAATCCAAAAAAGCCCGGTCCATGATGGCCGGGCTTTTTGATGTAAATATGAATTTAGGGTATGAGCCGAAGTTTATTCAGCCATCATTTCGGTGTAATACTTATAAAAATAAGGAATGGTTTCGATGCCCTTGTAGAAATTGAATAGCGGAAAATTTTCGTTGGGCGAGTGTATGGCATCCGATTCGAGACCAAAGCCCATGAGAATAGATTTTAGTCCCAAAATTTTCTCGAAGGTAGAGATAATCGGGATACTGCCGCCGCTGCGCACGGGCACCGGTTTTTTCTTGAATGTTTCGGTATAGGCCTTATCTGCAGCAAGGTAGGCTGTCATGTCGGTGGGCGAAACATAAGCATAGCCGCCATGCAGGGCTTCTACCTTTACTTTTACGCTCTTGGGTGCGATGCTCTCGAAGTGCTTTTGGAACAGTTCGGAAATTTTATGGTAGTCCTGATTGGGAACCAGGCGCATCGAGATTTTGGCATGAGCCGTAGAAGGAATCACGGTCTTGGCACCTTCTTCGGTGTATCCGCCCCAGATTCCGTTTACGTCCAGCGAAGGTCTTATGCCGGTGCGCTCCATGGTGGTGTAGCCTTCTTCGCCTTCCACTTCGCCAATATCAATGGCTTTTTCGTATTCATCCAAATTGAAGGGAGCCTTGCCCATTTCTTTACGTTCATCGGCAGGCACTTCTATCACGTCATTGTAGAAGCCGGGGATGGTAATTTTATTTTGATCGTTCTGCAGCGAGGCAATCATCTTAGTTAAGATATTGATGGGATTGGCTACAGCACCGCCATACAAGCCGGAGTGCAGGTCGCGGTTGGGGCCGGTAACGGTTACTTCCATGTACGCCAGTCCGCGCAGGCCGGTGGTTATCGAGGGGATGTCAGGGGCAATCATGCCGGTATCCGAAACCAGGATAATGTCGGCATCGAGCATAGCTTTGTGCTCCTCGCACCAGGCTCCCAGGCTGGGAGAACCCACCTCTTCTTCGCCCTCGATCATAAACTTAACATTGCAGGGCAGGGTATTGGTTTTTACCATCAGCTCGAAGGCTTTGGCGTGCATAAAGGATTGTCCCTTGTCGTCATCGGCACCGCGAGCCCATATCTTTCCGTCTTTTACCACTGGCTCAAAAGGTTTGGTGTTCCACAGGTTGACCGGGTCAACAGGCATTACATCGTAGTGGCCGTAAACCAGCACGGTTGGTTTTGCGGGGTCAATCATTTTTTCGCCATAAACTACCGGGTTGCCTGCCGAAGGTATCACCTCAGCCTTGTCGACACCGGCAGCCAGAATAATCTTCTTCCATTGCTCGGCAGCTTTTTGCATGTCGTTCTTATGTTCCTTTTGCGAACTGATTGAAGGAATGCGGATAAGCTCGAATAACTCTTCCAAAAAACGATCTTTGTTCTCTTCGATGTACTTGTTTACGTGTTCCATTGGATAAAAAATGTTTTATTATGTATGATTTGTAAAATTGTTTGCAACCCTTTGCACGGCATTTATTCCTTAATTTTGGCCGCTCATTATTTTTAATGGCGGGTAAAAGTATAAAAATCAATCGAATTATGAAAAAAATCAGGGTTGCGATTAATGGCTTCGGAAGAATTGGCCGCGTGTTTTGCCGACAGATGATTAACAACAAAAACATGGAACTTGTTGCCATCAACGATATTGCCGACCTTTGTTCATTAAGCCATTTGCTGAAGTACGATTCGGTGCATCGCCGCTTCCCGGGCAGCGTAGAGCACGATGATGAGTATTTGTTTATTAATGACCAAAAAGTTAAAGTTTGTAATATTGATAAACCCGAAAACCTGCCCTGGGAGGAATTGAATATTGATGTGGTGGTAGAATCGACCGGGAATTTTGTGAAGAAAGAAGATGCCGAAAGGCATTTAAAAGCCGGGGCACGTAAGGTGGTAATTTCGGCTCCGGCTGAGGACGAGAGCGACGGAATACAATACATTGTGCTGGGCGTAAACGATCATCTCATCAACAAAAACGACCGCATTATCAGCAACTCATCCTGCACCACCAACAATGTGGCTCCCCTAATTAAAATTCTGAATGATAACTGGGGCGTGGAAAAAGGTTTTATCACCACGGTGCATTCTTACACCAAAGATCAGCATCTGCTGGATTCGCCGCATAAGGATCTGCGACGTGGAAGGGCAGCAGCCTATTCCATCGTACCTACCACCACGGGCGCGGCTAAGGCAGCGACTAAAATTTTCCCTCATCTCGTAAACAACCTCGGAGGTGCCGGCATCCGTGTGCCCGTCCCCGATGGTTCGCTTACCGATTTAACCTGTACCCTGGCCAAGGCTACCAGCATCGAAGCCATCAATCAAAAGTTTAAAGAAGCTGCGGAGGGTTCGCTCAAAGGAATTTTGGAATACACCGAAGATCCCATCGTGAGCATGGATGTGATTGGCAATACGCACTCGGCTATTTTTGATGCAGGGCTTACCGCTGTGCTGGGCGAAAAAAATAAACTCGTGAAAGTGGTGGCCTGGTACGACAACGAGATGGGCTATTCGACAAGGCTGGTGGAGTTGATCGAAAAGTTTGTATAAGAATTCAGCCAGGCTGATAAATGCAAAATGATAATATTTCGGTGCGCCTGCCCCGTTTTTTCGGGGCTGCACCTTACGATGTCTGTGTATCTTTTTTCTACAAATGTTGCGCGGCTCTGCCGCTTTAAAATAAGGTTTTTAGCCGAAATACTTTTTATAGCAATCCCTATTTATCCTCAAATTTTTTCAGTGCAAACTTTTCTCCGTCAAATACCCCAAAACTGTAATGTTTTATCCAATCGCCGAGGTGGACATAATAACTATTCTTGCTCAAAGGATGAATATTGGAAATATGCCAATGGCCGAAAACGAAATAATTAATAGAGGAATCGAGAGCCAGTTGCTCACGGCAAAAGATGGCCAGTCTGGAGTGGTTGATGTTTGCAAATTCTTTGTCTTCTTTTTCTTTGGCCTGGGGTTTTTCGTTGGCGTACCTGCTGCGCCTCGACCAGTACAAACCCAGGCTGGTGCCGATGTCGGGATGGAGCCAGTTAAACAGGAAGCGGTTTATCTTCCGTTCAAAAACCCATTTGATAAATTTGTAACCCTTATCACCGGGACCAAGCCCATCGCCATGGGATAAGAAAAAGCGCACGCCGTCGAAATCGCGGATCACCGGATCTCGATAGAGTTTTAGCCCCACTTCTTTTTCCAGATAGTCGAAGGCCCACATATCGTGGTTGCCTCTAAAAAAGTGGATGGCAATGCCTGCATCCGTCAGCTCGGCCAGTTTGCCCAGCAGCCTAACGTAGCCTTTGGGCACCACGGTTTTGTATTCAAACCAAAAGTCGAAGAGGTCGCCCATCAGGAAAATTTCGGCGGCATCGGTCTTAACCATTTCCAGCCAGCGGATAAAGAGGGCTTCGCGCACCTTGCTTTTTTGCGCATTGGGAATTCCAAAATGAAAGTCGGAGACGAAGTATATTTTTTTTGCTGATGTCAAAACTACATTTTCGTATTATGGCGGGCAAAGGTAGGGAAAGTGTTGGATTATTAATTCTCGAATTTGTTCGAAAGCTCCTTTATAGCTGCTTTTCAATTTCGGAGAAGTAATCCTTAATTTTCGAATTCATTTTTTATTTCCCCTGGAGATTTAAAATGTATTCTTCAGCATTTCTTTTCATCTCAATAGTAGAAGCCCATTCAATAAAATCAACATCATCCCCTAATAAACCATTGTTGAATTGCACCATAAATTCAGTTGAGATCAAAGCATACTTTTTTTCAAAAATAATTAACTCATATTTAAACCCTTCAATTTGTGCCTGAATTTTATGAATTTCCCGAAGGAGTATTTTATTGAGGGTGATATCCAAAATTTGATCTTCAGAATTATTGTAGGCAACGATTCTTCCGATTTTTTCTATCTTTTCCAATGTCTGGTTCATGTTAGTAAAGTTTATGCAAAAATAAGAAATCCTGGCATAATCGACAAAAAGGAAACTAAACCCTGTGGACGGCAATTTTAAAGCTCTTGACGACCCAGTGTAAATCTCATATCACGATTTTTAGATTTCTCTCTGCAAAACTTGCTACGCTGCGTTTTTCCATTTTTTTTCTTGTTCTTTTTCCTTGATGAAAAAGAACCAAAAAATCAAGATATCCAAGTAAGTCATTTTCAAATTGCCCATAAATTCAGTTGAGTTTTCGCATATTTTTTTCAAAAATAATTAACTCATTTTTAAACCCTTCAATTTGTGTTTAAATTATATGAGTTTCTTTCACTTAAAAAAAATAGTGATTTTGAATGAAGTATTTCCTATTTTTGTGCATAAATATTTGTGAATATGACACAGGAGGCAATCAAATTGGAATTGATCGAGTGGCTTTCAAGGCTTCAAAGCAACGAAACCATCAATTATTTAAAAGTCATCAAAGATGCGATGAAAGAAGAGGAGGGAGATTGGTGGAGTACCCTTAGCCAGGAACAGATTCTCGGAATCGAGCGTGGCTTGAATGATATAGATGAGGGCAGGACAATTTTGCACGAAATCGTAAAAAAACGCTATGGCCTCTAAGTTCCCTATCATTTGGTCGGAAGAAGCTGTAAGCAACCTGGAAGAAATACTTGAATACCTTTCCAACAGATGGACACAAAGAGAAATAAATAATTTCAAAACGAAACTTTCCAAGCAACTTCAATTAATTTCTCAGAACCCAAAACTATTTCCTTTATCGATTTCACAGCCCCGGTTGCGAAAAGCCGTTTTAAGTAAACAAACCACTATCTTTTATGAGTTTAAGAATAGTATAGTTTATCTGGTGTATCTTTTCAATACCTCTAGAAATCCTGACAAAATCCGATAGTTCTAATTAATCCCTATATAATTATAGTAGCCTTTAGCCACGTAAAGTGCCTTATTACTCTCCCCCGCCAAAAGCTGATTCTACCTGCTTTTTGAGTTCGGAGAAATCGGTTGTTTTGCCAATGATGGTTTTCTGAGCATCGAGCAAATAATAAAAAGGAATTTCCCCTTGCAGATGGTATAGCTCGGCAACAGGGCCATTGATTCCTGAAAAATCAGAAACATTGATCCAGGGCAGGTCTTCGATTTCCAGGGCGGCTTTCCAAAACCGAGCCTGGCTGTCGAGCGAAACGGCATAGATTTCCAAGCCCTGCTTATGATATTGCTGGTACATAGTTTTGATTTGCTGAATGTCGGCACGGCTCTCGGGGGAGTAGGATGCCCAAAACAGCAAAAGGGTAAACTTTGCATCCAACGCGCTTAAACGATGGTTTTTTCCCTCGCTGTCGGGAAGGTTCAGCTCAGGGATTTTTTCCCCCACGGCAAGTCTTTGAGCAGCTTTTTCCTGTTCTGCTGTTTTGCGCAGAAAATCTTCAAGCCGTGCATGGTGATCTTTAACATGACTATTTCCTGGCATCTGTTGCGTTAGGGCGTTGTCGATCATCATAAATAAATAAGTATTCTTGTTTATATCGAAAAGCCTTCTTCCGGCAAACGACTGGTTGATTAGCAGCAGCGAGCTCAACCTGCCCGGATTATTGCGTATCAGCTTTTCAGTGCCAGCTTTGTGTTCAGCTAATAGCTGAATCATTGCACTGTCGATTTCGGCTTTAATCCCGGCGAAGTTTGGGAGTGGCCGACTGGCCATAACGATCCCGTACAGCGAGTCGATCGCCTGCCGTGTTTCGTCGGTTTTTTTATGATAGGCCTGCAGGATTTGCGAATCCAAATTGCCTTCAATAGTATAATTTAGCATTGAACGTGCAGTATCGATGGCGATATTTATTTTGTCGTTGGGATCCACAGTTAGCAAAATGGGCTCGTAACTGTGGATGTTCAAACGATAAAACCCTGTTTCGGCAGGGATGATTTTAAAACTAAAAAGACCTTCCTTGTCGATTGCAGCCGAATCAAGGACAATCAGCCGGTCAACTTTGATTTCTTCAAGATAAGCTTTGCTTCCCCGGGCTGCGCCAAAATCGCCGTTTATTTGTGCTTCGCCTTCTGGCTGCTCGGCCGTGCACGAAAGGATAAATATTAATGGGATAAAAAAATAAAATAATCTCTTCATAGTCAACTATTATAATTTCATCGAAACGCATAAAAACCTCATATCTTATTATTAGCTAAAAAGAGCAAAATTCAAAAGGGCTCTTGTTTGTCGAAATAATCCTACTTTTACCCTAAAATATTTTTAAAGATGCCGGGAATGCAAAAAGTCATATTCATATTATTTTTTCTGATGCTGTGCCTAAGCCTGTATGGGCAACAATATCTGGTGGTGCAAAAAGCCGGCAGCATCAAAAACTTTAAATACGAAGTAGGCAAAGATATTTCGATCCAAACCCTCAAGGGCGATTTTATTATCGAGGGTGATATTTCAAAAATTACCGATAGCACCTTGTTTATCGATAATCTTTACGAAATCGAATACAGTAATATTCAAAGGGTGCTTCGTCCGCGCGGATTTTGGAAACGCCTGTCGATTTTGTTTTTTATCCAGGGAGGGGTTGCCTACACCGCCATTGTGGGTATTAACGGATTGATCAACAACGACAGTCCGGTCATCGATGAGCAAACCCTTATTATTTCGGCAGTGATGGTGGCCACTGGTCTGGCCTTGAGCCCCTTCTATACCAAAAAGATGAACATCGGCGAAAAATGGCAATTAAAAGTGCTCGACTTCGAGCGGCTGGAAATGGATGCCGGGGAGGGATTTTGAGGTTAATTTTAGAATAGAAAAACAATTAGGTAAAACCTTATCTTTCCTCAACTTAATAGAAATGGATATCCCGGGAAAATCTTTAACCTTACCTTATTTTCTAAATTTTTGCCGGGGATAGGATAAGGTAAGGTTTGTGGTTTGTTATGGTCGAATTTTTCTATGAAGGTTTTTTTTGCGGATAATAAGGTTACTTAGGCTTACTGAAAAAGTATGTAATACATTAATATCTTGGGCTTTAAATAATATATTGTTAAAATGAATAATAAATATTCTACAAGTATATTCCAAGCTTACAGAATCCCCTAACCAAGCTGCTTTTCGTACCTGCCAATGTCCTGCAACATTTTATCGGCGGCCAGCTTCAGGTCGCTCATCGACTTAGTAAACTTTTTATCTTCGGTCTCAATATTTAGCAAATCGCTTTTTATGCTTTTGAGTTGATCGCGTAGTTGCCTGATGTCCTCTTTTAGTCCTTGTTTTTTGTTATGGTTTAATTTGGAAGGCGAGGAATTTTTCATGATCGAATTAAACTGCTCAACGGCTGCATTGTAGTTGTTGACGCATTGATTGAATAATTCGGTGTTTTGGTTATACTCCTCGATGTAAATCTGCTGGTCAAGACTGGCCACTTGCTCTTCGAGTATTTTGTTTGGTGCGCCATAGCCAATAATTCTTCGCCTGGATGCCAGCATTTGTTCTTTCTCACCCAGCAATAAATAATTTTGGATGGAGTCGGCGTAATCAAAAAATTCCTTGTCGGGATTATTTAATGTATCGCCAGGATTAAAAAAAGTGTTTAAGGAAATAGGGTAAGAAAGCATTTGCCATAAGGGATCGAAGGGATAGTGCGAGCGGATTAAAACATCGGAACTGACGGCGAAGTATTCATAATCGAGCTTTTTATAATAGCGTTCCTCCATCACGTAACCTGCGGCATAAGTGGGGTCGTAAAGTTTCCAGGTATTTTCGGTTCGCGCAGCAATCCATGCGTGCGAGGCCGGGGGCAGGCCGTTTTCAGGGATAACAATGCCGCTAACCACCTGCGACACAATTCCACATTCCTGACAAATGCGATGGAAAGTTTCGGCATAAGCCGAGCATCTTCCCTTACGCCGGCGCAGCGTTTCGCTTATGTAATTATCCAGCTCATCGGCAGCAAGGTAGCTGCGCTGATCGCTAAAATTGTAGTGGATGTTGGAGGCCAGCCACGTGAAAATGGCCCTTAGTTTATCGGGCTCGTTATCGAAATGCGCGTTGATGTAGCTGGCAATATCCGATGTTGCGTAAGTTAGCGATTCGGGGATTGCCAGCGCAATGCTGTCGGTTTCGGTGTAGCTTTTTGCCTCCTGGGCTTCCGCCGAAAAAAGACCAATAAGCAGGAGTAAAAATACCAGATGGATTTTCATTGGCAAGTCGAAATATTAAGGATTAATCCCGGCACGTCCGGCTTTGTTATTTGTTGAAACTTCCCTTAAAAGAACCCTGGAACTCCTGGAAGGATTCTTCTTTGTATGCTTCCTCGGCAATAAAGTGCAACACGGGTTCCAGCTTTTCGGGAGTATTGTAACCCGGCAAAACCGTTATCAATTTCACATCCTGGTCGAGGAAGGCAAACGAGGGGTACGACATTTTCCCACTGAGCAGGGCTATGGCAAACTGGTGTGTGGAACGGCGAGTACCAGGGCTGGGGTTTACAAATTCCTGCCCATTCACCGTAACCGGCTCCGACGACTCGGCATCAAATTTTACGGGGTAGAAGTTCTCGTTCATGTAAGCCGCAATCACCGGATCGGTAAAAGTATTGGCATCCATCTTTTTGCACCAGCCACACCAGTCGGTGTAGAGGTCGATAAAAAACATCTTTTTCTTTTTCTTATTCAGAGCCACGGCCTCTTCGATGGAGTACCATTTTATTTTCGTTTCCTCCTGAGCCAGAATTATCGTGGAGAGGAAGAGCAAAATGATAAGACTTATGGGTTTCAATGTTTTTGATTTCATTGGTATCAAATTCAAGTATTTAAATATTTAGTTAAAACAAAAGGCAAAAGTAGGCTGCTTAGTATTTTGCAAAAAACTAATTTTTGTTAAAACAGGCTGCGGTCCACATCGCGCTGGATGTCTTTTTTCTTGATGGTGTCGCGCTTATCATAAAAGTGCTTTCCCTTAGCCAGGGCAATTTTTAGCTTGGCCAAACCCCGGTCGTTGATAAAGAGCAGGGTAGGGATAATGGTAAAGCCTTTTTCGTTGACCTTGCCCAGCAGTTTTTTCAACTCGCGGCGGTTGAGCAGCAATTTACGGTCGCGCTTAGGCTCGTGGTTGTAGATGGTACCCTCGGTGTAAATGGCGATGTGCATGTCCTTTACAAAAAGTTCGTTGCCCTTAAAGCTACAAAAGGCATCGCCAATATTGGCCTTGCCCATGCGTATCGATTTTATCTCGGTGCCCGTAAGCTGAAGGCCCGCCGTTATCTCCTCCACCAAAAAATACTGGTAGGAGGCCTTTTTATTTTTTATTTCTATCGTTTTGTTCATATCGTCTTGCGTGTAAGAATGTAAGCGGGAGTTGGCCTGTTAAATCTTTACTGCAAATCTAATTTTATAAAGATGCAAAAGTGCTGATTTTATTGCTTCGTAATATTTATCTACACCAAAATATCCAAAAAGTAAGCATTCAAAATTCATCCTGTCCTCCTGTTCAATTTCTTGCTCAAAAGGCAATCTGGTTCTTTGAGAAATGGGATAAAATGCAGTAACGATATTTGCCTTTTGTTCGCTATTGAGTAGTTGAAAATTAAAAATTTTAAAATCTCTTTTAAACTTCGTTGCTCTTAAATCGAGAACTCCCTCTCCTCTGCCAAATC
Organism: uncultured Lentimicrobiaceae bacterium; assembly: GCA_964523795.1. GTDB lineage: Bacteria > Bacteroidota > Bacteroidia > Bacteroidales > 4484-276 > SABY01. The sequence goes on along the minus strand of CAZGAO010000025.1, from coordinate 11,293 downwards.
CATAACTTTCGATGAAAAACATACTCATTATGCTGTTAAGCATGGCCAGCATTAGGATTTCATCCTCATTTTTAAATTCTTTTTTAATGGTAAAAACAATCATCCTTTGGTCGATAAAAATATCACCTTCAACCTGAGAAATGAATAAGCTATTGTGGTAGTTTACATTAGCCACAAAATCGCCTTGTTTTTTTGGTTTCATCTCATACCAATACATGCCCGACTTTGCCAAGGCTTTGTGCAAAAGTACACCCTTACCATTTGTTTGGTTTTCAAAAGAATTAATCCAGTTTAAAGCACCTGTATGCCCCAACGATTCGAGTTCATCTAAAGATTTAGAGCAACAAAAGGCAACTTTATTCGGAACGCTTTTCAAACCTTTGGTAGCTCTTAAATCCTTAAGCAACGGGGCTAAATAAATTTCTTCGATAGTATGTCCCGCTTTGGGATAAAACAAAGCATTCTGCCCCCTTCTTTCTCCTCTGGAAAACGAAAAGATATTATTGGCATCAGTCAATTTACTTTTTACCGAGTTTAACCAGTTTAGATTAGAGAAAAATGCTGACCAGGGAGTTCCAATTGATTCAAAAGTCTTTATTTGATTTATCGAATACGTTTCGATAGCTAGCTCATTACTTTCAACTTTAAGCAGAATATTTTCACTTAATTGCTTGATGTTTTGCACCGAATCAATCTTTTCGTTCAGCGTGAAAAATGAAATGGTTCTGTTCTGGTCGATTGGCTTTGATGGATTTCTTTTATTGGCTATTAATAAGGTAGTAACAACTTTCGCATTATTAAACCATTTTCCTTTTCCCGAGATTATCACCGATTCAATGTCGTAGAAATTTTGAAATAGCTCAACAAAGATTTCCCCGTAATCTGTCCCCATCCAGGCATTTGAAAGTATCAATCCAATTTTACCATTTTCGGAAAGTAATGGATGCAAATAAAAAGGGATGTAGGCAAAGATGTCACTTTTTCCACTTAAGATTCTCGTTGTATTTGCCTCATCGCGAATGAAATCGTTTACATCGAATATTTTAGGATTTAATACTTCAATTTCTTTATTCTTTATAAAAGGCAAATTGGAGACTGCATAATCGATAATTGGAAGATTTTTTATAATGTTGCTCCCATTGTTTGGGTCTTTAAATTGTATCTCTTGACCAATTTTTAAATCTATGACATCATTTCTAAAAATATTTAATACTTTCCTGATATTATCAGGCTTTGCCAGTGTGAGCGTAGATAACTGGATTGGAAAGGATTGTTTATCCGAGGCCCAAATACTATCGATAATTTCCTTTTGGTTTAATTCGTATTCTTCTTTGAGTAAGTATGCTTGATTTATTATTGTTCCTGTTCCACAGCAAGGGTCAATCACGATTCCTTCTTTGTTTTCCAAAGTAAGTCTTACCAATAAATCAGCTAAATTTTTAGGGCTGGCATATTGCCCTGCAACCTTTCTCTTAGCTGATGCGATTGAAGATTGTAATAAATTATGAAGTATTTCGAGTTCAATTCCATCAATATTGATAGTTGCCAAAAACTGATTGAGCTGTGTTATTTGCCTCCAGGCATTATCCGAAATGTGTTCGATAGCAAGGTTGTTACTAAAGATATTCCAAAAATTACAATGCTCCGAAATTGCGGAAATGATTTCTTTTGCTTGTTTTATTGATGTGTTCGTATCTATTTTTTCGATTGCTCGTGCTTCGTTGAAATGCCTTTTTAGAACATTGGCAAAAATGATTTTAAATACCCAATCCGTAAGAATAACTTTTGATAAGGTTGGCCATTTGTTTAATAATTCCTTTGGTGCTGTTGGGTCAAATCCATATTCTGAGGCAGAGGATAACCACCAATTATTTATTTGAGCCTCAAGTTTTGCATGGGTTCGGGTTTTGTTTTTTAGCTTATCAACGGTTGATGGTATGTTTTCTAAAATTACATCAATGATTGTATCTATCCCCAAAATCTCAGCACTTGCTGTATCCGAAATATAGCCTGTTTCAAAATAATGGTTTAGGTCTTCAAGGATTGTATGCAAAAGTGTTTTCCAAAGATTTTGCTTAGATTTTACTTCTGTTCTGCTTTTAATTTCAATTTCATCCCACGATTTTAATATCGAAAAAGAGTCCCCTTTTTTCAGGTAAAGTACGGCACTCCTCGCGTTCCAAAGAACAAAACTATCTCTTTGTAAAATTATGGCTTTCTGTATTGCATTGCTAATAAGTGCTGCATCATTAATTGCAGTGTCGGGCATTTTCAACTCCCAGCCCTGCAGTATAATTTCTCTTGACTTATCCTTAAAAATTAACACATCGGGGAAAAGACTTTTTTTATCGTTACTGATGGTATTTTCGCCGCCTGCACTTTTAAAATGCCAACTTTTATTGGATAGAAAAAGGTTGATTTCACTAATCACATCAATCGCCCAGCTTCTTTCGTTATAATTAACCTTTACCATTTCTTCTGCTTACATTTAACCAACTGTCGGGATTACATTCACTTTTCTGCTTGCGCAACTTTGAATATTCTATTTTATAATGGGTTCGTTGAATAGACTTAGTGTTGAATTTTCGATTTCTTTTTTCTTCTGTGTTTCCTGAATTCTATTCGTACAAATTTTGATGTAGTCGATGGGTTTAACTTTGTGTAATAAAACATCTTCGTTTTTTTCGATACCAATAAATTGCCTGTTTTCTAATATCGCTGAAAGCAAAAAGCTACCACTTCCACAGGCATTATCAAGAATAACATCACCCGGATTTGAAAAAGTTCTAATAAGATACCTGCCTAACTCAACAGGCTTTTGGGTTGGGTGAAATACGGGGCCTTCCGATTCGGCTGTTTTCACATACACAAAATCGTCAATGGTTTGTTCTTCGTAAAAAACAATATCGTTGGGATATCGTGCGCCAGTACTTTTTACGTGTCTTGGTTTAAAATCACCATAACTCCCAGTGTATTGATTTTTTCTAATTCCCTTATCGTAAGCCTCTCCGTTTGACATCTGAGGGTTGTATGTGGGTTGTTTTTTATAAAAAATGCAAATGTCCTCATGTTTACGTAATGGCTGTTTTTTTGCGTTGAGGAAATTTGTTGATTTTGATTTAATCCAAACGATTTTATATTTAAAAATCTTTTCGTTGCTCATTATCAGTTTGGCCGTAAATAAACCCTGAGCAGTTAGTGCAATTGCTCCATTGTCTTTGATGATTCTTTCGTAATGTTGCCATAGCTGGTTTAAGTCAATTACCGAATCCCATTTATTTTGCGTGGTTCCATAAGGTAAATCGCATAAAACCATATCGATGGATTTATCCGGAATATTCTTCATTACTTCCAGGCAGTCTCCTTGAATGACTTTATTTAAATATTGACCGATTGACTTTTCCATTACTTAAAATCTTTTGATAGCTGAACAACTATTGACGACCTATAAATTTTGCGCTGACAATTTCTTCAAAAATACATCATTTTTATAAAATTTGTACCCGGAAAAAATCAGAAGATTCTTTTCATATTATGACTTTGGAATAACAAGCTCATTGCGCAAGTCCTCTTATTTCACCTCATCCACAATTTGCAAAATGGCATCGAGCAGCGATCGGCCAAGATTTTCGCTGCGCTCGGGCGACCAGCCATAAACCGGGTCGGGCAGGTCGGCATTATCTTTAAAGGGCATCTCGATGGTCATCGAAAGGCATTTAAACTTCTGGCCGATGGCCTTGGAGCAAATATTCAGGTTGGCGGTTCCCGGCTCGTTGATGGGATAGCCGTGCTCAACCTGAAAGTCGGGACTGATTCGCAGCCAGCTTTCTTTAAACTTTTCGAGCAAAAATTTAAGGTGTGCATCATAGGCGGGGATGCCTTCGATGGAAGAGATGAAATTGTAGGGCAGACCCTCATCGCTATGAATATCAAAATTAAGGTCAACGCCTTTTTCTTCCATTTTTTTCAGGATGTGATACACCTCGGGCGCTTTCTCCTTGTCGGGATTGCCCCACTCGCGGTTCAGGTTTGTGCCCAGCGCGTTGGCACGCAGGTTTCCAGCAATAGCTCCATCGGGATTGATAAATGGCACTACGTAAAATACGGCTTTGTTGAGCAGGGTGCGCGACACCGGGTCGTCGATTTCCGCCAGACGTGCAATCAGGGCTTCCATAAAAAAGGAGACCTGGCTTTCGCCGGGATGTTGGCGGGCGATAATCCAAATTTTTATCTGGTCATCGTGCTCATCGCCAATGGTCAAAAAGTCGATCTCGCGTCCTTCCACCGTTTGGCCCAGACTTTCGTAAGTTACCAGCGGCGAAAACTGAATGTTGTGGATAAAGGTCAAATGTCGTTCGTAGCTGTAAGGCGCGAAGTAGGCGTAAAACACCGTGTTGTGTTCGGGCTGGTGGTCGATGGTCATTACTTGGCCATCAAACTTGGTGGGCACCATAAACCACTCGTGCTTATCGTAGGAGGCACGCACCATGTAGTCTTCAAAACCCTCGGGATAGCTGGCCTTGCCGGCGTTGAGTATTTCCATGCGCAGGTCGGTTTTGCGTACGCCGCTAAGCCTGAAATAAAACCACTGGAAAAAGTCAGCCTTGGTATCTTTTCTAATTTTGAGTTCGATATTACCGGGGTCGGAAGCCTTTATTACTTCAATATTCCCGCTGTCGAAATTGGAGGTGATACTTATCATATCTTTTTTTATTTAATATTTTAACAATATGCAAAACTGCCATTTTTTTCCGGTTTTGGATGGGATTGACTATTTAAAAAGTCTTAAAGGGATTTCTTTCTTCAAACCTGTTTTGATAGTATCTCGTAAGGCTTCAGATTTTTTTGCAGAACCTCCCTTACACGCTCCCTTAAAGAAGCAGGCTCTATCACTTCCACATTCGCACCCCAGCTCAGAATAACTCCGATAAACTCATGATTTACCGATAGCAGGTATTCGAAATCATGGGTGTCTTCACTATTGTGCATTAATTTCTGACTGTTGTGGATGGCCTGGGTGAGGATGTATTTCCCGATCTTGTTTTTAAAGCGCAGCAGAATTCGTTCAGGTTTACCTTTCGGGACGTTTACTCCAATAAATTTTTCAAAATACAGCTCCGGATTGAAAATCTTGTGAGTGAAAGTATGCATAGGTAAACTTTCGATTGCCCGTATTCTTTCGAGTCCGAAAATTCTAATGTCATCGCGCTCCTCGCAGTATCCCACCAAATACCATCGGAATTTAAATTCTTTGAGGTAAAATGGATGTATGGTAAACAACTGAACTTCATCTTTCCAGAAGGAATGGTGTCTTAAATGTATTACTCGTTTGGCGCGGATGAGTGGAATTAATTGGTCGATGTATTCCATTCCTTGCTTAGGAGGGTTTTTCTCAAATTCAATAAAGTCGATGGCATTATTATTTGCCTGCATTTTGTGATAATTAATCAAGCGGATTACCTTATCGATTGCTCCGCTAAATGCTTGAAAGGCATTTACCTTTCCATACTGATTCAGAAGGCTTGCTGCAAAGCTCAACTTATTAAGGTCTTCGTCATTTACAGGAATATGGTCGATAGAATAGTCGGGCTGAGTATAGATGTATCCTGCTTTTTGATGGCTATACTCAAGCGGGGCAAAATAGTTAAGCCCTTCGCTGTACCTCATGGCATAGATATCATTTTCGATGGTGCGGAGGCTCACCGACATTTCTAGTTTTTCCTGGCAGGCATCAGCCAGCTCTTTTTTGGTAACCGATTTACCGTTCATCAGCAGTTGATCGATAATCTTGTATCGGATAATTGCATTTTTATTTTTAGGCATAAATTTTTTTTTACTACACCAATACATGGTGTAGCCCTGTTATAATTTTGTGTTTCCAAAATTACTCATTTTCTTAAATAATGTTGCCAATGAATTTAACCGACCACATCGAAAGCCTTGTCCGAAAATCTGAAAATTCAAAATTGTTGAGTGGAGCAACCCAGTCATTTATACCGAATATAAGGCCAATAAAAGACTTTTTAAATTGTAGCCCAAACCAGGCTTTGTTATTTGCTGTCATCTTTTATCATACACTGCAAAGTGGCAGTGCCGATCTTTCAGACATGGCCGGCCATTTTGAAGTTCCTGTTATGCGCATGCTGAAATACAAAGATGATTTAAATCAACTTCTAAAAAAACGACTTATCAGGCAAGACCGTAGCAGAGGCCCATTTTCAAAATCAGGTAGTATTTCCTACTATGTTCATCAGAGTATTGTTGATGGAATCCTGAAAAAAAGGCTGGTGGGAAACATGGGCGTTTTAAAAGACGATTTTGACTTGATAATAAGAATCTATACTTTCATGGAAGACGCTTCCGATAATGGAGGTGGGTATGAAAACCTGAAAGATGACCTGCTTGCCACTTGCAAAGAGAATAACAACCTGCATATTGCCAAAAAAATTTTGGGCTCGGATATGCGGGATTATGAAATGCTGATTCTGATATTTATAGCCTACAAACTACTAAACGGTGAAGATGATGTATCAATATCAGAGGCGTGTAGCTTTTTGGACAACGACAAACATTTCCAGCTGAATGTTAGAAGGAGCCTTATGAATGGTAGAAATCAGTTGCTTAGGCGTGGCCTTATTGAAACTTCATCCGGCGTGTTTCGCAACGAAAATGATTTGAATATCACCGACAAGGGGCTGGAATACTTGTTGGGAGATGAAGCTGAAAAACTTACCCTCAAATCGGAAAAGGTAAAAAACGAAATTCTTCCCGGGAAGATTCTGCCTGTAGTGCTGTTTTTAAACCGGAGCGAAAAACAGCAAATGCAAACCATCGAGGGGCTTTTTGAAAAAGAAAAATTCAGAGAAATCGCAAAGCGGATGAAGGCCCGGAATATGAAAGCTGGCTTCACGGTACTTTTATATGGCAAGCCCGGCACAGGCAAAACGGAAAGTGTTTACCAGCTTGCACGCACCACCAGGCGCAGTATTTTGCCTGTTGAGATCAGTCAGACAAAGAGCATGTGGTTCGGTGAATCAGAAAAATTGATCAAAGGCGTGTTTGAAAGGTATCGCCGGCTGCAATCAGGAACCAGGGATTATCCAATATTGCTCTTTAATGAAGCCGACGGCATCTTTGGCAAAAGAACCACCAACCTGGAATCCAACGTATCACAAACCCTCAACGCCATGCAAAATATTATCCTTCAGGAGATGGAGGATTTCGAGGGCATTATGATGGCCACCACCAACCTAACCGATAACCTCGACAAGGCTTTCGACCGCAGGTTTTTGTACAAAGTAAAATTCGACATCCCCGATCTGAATACCCGCATACAAATCATGAACGAAAAAATCCCCTTCCTTCCCCCGGAAGCCATCGGCCAACTCTGTGAGCAATTTGCGCTCACAGGGGGCCAGATGGCCAACATCGCCAGGAAGTGTAATATCCATGAATTGCTCGAAGGCAGCTTGCCCGAAAGCCATGAAGTAGGAAAATTTTGCCGTGAGGAGCTGGGTTTGCAGGAGAAATCAAAACTTGGATTTTGAAAATAACATATTAATAACTCACTAAATTTAATTACGTATGAGAAAAATGATTTCAATTTTTGGAGTAGTGGTATTATTCATGACTCTTTTAGCGGGCTGTAGTAAGGAAGCCAGCGATTATGACCACTTGGTAAAAGAATATAAAGAAGTGGTTTGTATTGGCATGGATACGCATTCGTCCATGTCGGAAAAAACCAGTGCATTAGAGCGGCAACTGGAACTGAACAGCGAGTATGAAAAAGCATTGAAGGTCTTGTCAAAAAAAGAACAGAGCAAATTAATAATGAACTGGTCAAAAGTAATGGCTGAAGTAGCTGATGGAAAATGTGATTAAAATTAAATTACCAAAACAAATTTTAAAAATGAAAAAGAAAACGCTTTACATCGATATGGATAATGTGCTGGTGGACTTCCAAAGTGGAATCGACCGCCTGCCAATCCAATTCCAAACCGAATTTGAAAACAGGCTTGATGAAGTCCCCGGAATTTTTGGACTGATGAAACCTTTGCCGGGAGCTATTGAGGCTTATAAACTGTTAAGCCAAAAATTCGATACTTACATTCTGAGCACAGCACCCTGGCAAAACCCCTCAGCCTGGTACGACAAACTGATTTGGGTGAAGAAGAATCTGGGAAATGTTGCTCATAAAAGATTAATCCTATCTCATCATAAAAACCTACTCAAGGGTGAATTTCTGGTGGACGACCGACCTAATAATGGCGCTGCCGAATTTGAAGGAGAATGGATACAGTTCGGTAAGGAAACCAATATTTACTGGAAAGAGACATTGGAATACCTGATGAATAAAGTATAACAAATATCATTGAACATATTATTCAATAATCAACCTAAATAATTTACAAACCAAGACAATTAAGCAAATGAGAAAAACAGGCAATTTATTATTCATTTTAATTTTAACCTTTAGTCTGATATCCTGCAATTCGGAGCCACCACCCGTCTGTGATTGTGCAAAGAACAACATCAGAAAAGAAACAGCAGAATATAACAAAGAGATGCAAAAGAAATGTGATAAACATTTCAATAAATTAACAGGAAGTGAAAAAGAACAGTGGCTTAATGAAATCAATGCCTGTTTGGCTAATGACCCCTATTATCAAAAAATATTAGCCGATAAGAAAAAAAAGTTTTATCAATCATCTGAATATCTTTATGGATTATGGAGTTGTGTTGTAAGAGGCATTGGTATAAGAATAAAAATACATGAAGGAAATTCATATTACTGGCAAGATGATTTGAGTGGTTTTTCGACTGGCACATGGCAGGGAACCAACAGCGATTTAAAGTTTTATGAGAAAGGTTTTCCTACGGGAAGCGGCTATGTTGATGCCAATGGTCAGTTGATATGCACTATCGCAGGGAATAGATTCAGATTTTCAAAAGAATGATCAATACAAAATACTACCCATGTGGATACACCTAAAAAATTGAAACAGATGCTGGACAATACCTCAGAAATGATTCCCAAACTCTTAGCAGGCACAATTATCAATGACAAAGCAAAAAACTTTGTACCTCCTTACCTTCGTGGTAAAAAAAGAGCCACAGACATAGTGACACAAAAACACAGAAATACAAATCAAAAACATAAACCACTATGAACAAAAAATTTGAGAACGTACCCCTCGAAAAGGATACTGTTATCCTTTTTGAAAAAATGCACAACATAGATGTATTCGATTGCTTATACCAGATATGGCAGCAGGGCATCTACCAGGCCAACAGCGTCATTTTCCTGAATGAGGATGTTGAGGGCATGAGCCAGGAAGCGATCGAAGACCTGGTGAAACAGGATGCCATCTTTGTAAATAAATCGAGTACCAGTTTCACCAAATCCGACAGCGGATATACCTTCGTGAATTTCAATTTTCAGGAAATTGATGATTTCAACTTCGATCTGGAAGCAGCCAAAAAATCTGCTGAAAAACATGCTGATATAGATAGAATCCGGAAAGAGCAGATTGCAGCAAGAGAGAAAGACCAGAAATTGCAACGCCCGGTATAGGCAAAATCAAAACTATGTTTTCACTAAACAATTTCTTTAAAAATGGCAATACACGCAAAAGACCTGATTAATATTATTGTTAAACCAAGCTCTGATATCATTACCATTATCATCGACTATGGTAAAATAAAGCAGAAACTACAAAATCCTGAAGCCCAGTCGTGGTATTTTCATCAAAGCCTCGAAGCTCACCGGGCAAAACTAAGGGAGCTCGAAGAGAAGTTTGAAAAATTCAGAACAGATTTTAACGACTCCGATTTGGATGAATTAATCAGCAGGCTAAACGAAGTCAAAACCAAAAAAAGCCAGATACCAAAAAGAATGGGTCTGATTCAACAAATTCATCTGGCATCAGTACTTTCTAAAATGAAATATCTGGAAGAGCTGATAGAGATGAAAAGCAGGATAAGCCAGATGATGCCCATCGATTATTACATCGAAAACGGTAACGCTCTTTTGGCAATAAGCGGCTGGGAAGCTGAAAAATAAAAAACGTTTAAAACATTTTCAAATGGTTTTTTAGGAATAGAAATTTAAATCTCCAAAAAATGATATTTATGTAGTTGGTTTTATGGGTGATGATACCGTAATTATTTTCAGTAATTTTGTAAGATAAAACATAAAATGCGGATAGAATTATAAACATGGCACTTCCAATAAATATTAACGATTTAATACATGGGCAGATCATTGAGTGGGATCGGCTGGAATATAAAGAAGGATGGAATCCTGAAAGTATTTTACACACCATTTGCGCTTTCGCTAATGATATTAATAATTGGGGTGGCGGGTACATTATTGTTGGAGTTAAAGAGATTGATGGTGTACCCCAGTTTCCCCCAATCGGAATTCCAAAAAACCAAATTGATAAAATTCAAGGTGAATTGGTGAGTATTTGCTATCGGGTTCAGCCTATTTATTTACCCATTTCGCAGCCATACCAAATTAATGATGCAACTATTTTGGTGATTTGGGTGCCAGCAGGTGATTTGAGGCCGTATTCTTGTCCATCAGCCTTAAGTTCTGATGCAAGGAGACAATATTACATTAGAAGTGGTTCCAGATCAATTATCGCAAAAGGTGAAAACCAGTTAAAGTTGATAGATTTAACTGCCAGAATTCCTTACGACGATAGGATCAATCAAGAGGCTCGCATCAGTGATCTCGATTTGGGTTTAATACGTGAATTTTTGCAAGAGATTGGGAGTGATTTATTTAACGATAGTATAAAAATTCCTTTTGAAGATTTATGCAGGCAGATGCAAATTGCCAGAGGGCCAGTTGAATTTTTACGTCCGGTAAATGTTGGCTTGTTGTTTTTTAATAAAGAACCACATCTGTTTTTCAATCGGGCATGGATCGAGATGGCAACACATGAAGATAATTCAGGGAGAAATTTTTTTTCAAAAACATTTACAGGCCCCATGCACCAGCAAGTTCGTAACTGTATGGTTTATCTAAAAAGGGATGTTATCCAAACTGAAACAAAAAAAGTAAATGGCCAGGCCGAAAGCGTTACCGTGAGTAATTATCCTTACAATGCATTAGAAGAAGCAATTGTAAATGCAGTTTACCATAAAAGCTATGCTGAGCAAAATCCAATTGAAATACAAGTTTTCAACGACTGTATTACCATTTTAAGTTATCCCGGCCCAATGCCACCCATCATAAGTGTCCGAAAGTTTTGATGAAATCCACATTTTTATATTTATCATGTTG
>CAZGAO010000024.1:0-60545 GCA_964523795.1 uncultured Lentimicrobiaceae bacterium | reverse complement strand
CCCTATACCGAATCGCTAAATACTTTTCATAGCACTCCAAAAAAAGAATTAGCCATATAAGCAAAAAAGGAAGCGAACTCGGCTTTGCTTTCCAGCAGCCCAAAATAGATTTGCATTAAATCCTCATCCAGTTTGTTAAAAGCTGTAAGCTCGTCATAAAAAAGGTCTCTGGCTTTCATGGCATCATTCAGCGGATTGTTCAGCTCCTCACTTTGCAGCTTATCGTCTTTGAGTAATTTATGATAAGGCTCTTTGGGAAACAAGAGGGGCGAAATATACAAGGTGTCGATGGCGCGCATTGCGGAGAAATCAAATTTACCAAGCCGCTTCAGGTAATGCAGATCGTGGTGGATAATGTTGTGACCGCAAAGGTAGTCCGTGCCGCTGATCTGCTGAAAAAACTTTGTGACCGATGGTGAATGAAATTGTTCGCCGCTATTGGAAATGCAGCCAATGTCAAGCACCTTTTTGCTTTGGACTTCAATTTCGATATCTATAAAAAGGATTTTGTTCATTAATTGAAGCAAAGATAATTTTTTGCCCGATTAGCAATACAAAGATTGCAATCTCCGATGAACAAAAGGGCTGATACCAAAAATCACCTTATTCTTATTTCTAATTTCTTTCCTAATCCTGTTTCAATACTTTTCTAAAATCAATAATCCTTGTTTCTCCATTATTAAAAACAACTGAAATGGATAAATCTTCTATCCTGTTTATCTTTAATATTCTTGGCATTTTAATCGTCTTTCTCATAATAGCTCGGGGTTTAATTCATAAAATACATTTTAGTTTGTTGCGATAAGATCAATATCAAAAATGGTAACGGTATTTGGGGGCACTCCGCCCGAGCCATTGCTCCCATAGCCCAGTGCCGAGGGTACAAAAAGCGTAATGCTTCCACCTTCCTTGATAAAGGGTATCCCTATTTGCCATCCGCGAATTAAATTTTGCAAGGGATAGCGCACCGGGCCTTCGGTACTTTGATCGAAAATGCTGCCGTCGGTAAAATAGCCCTTGTAATAAAAATCGATGGTTGACGAAAGGCTGGCACTTGCCCCTGCACCTTCGTCGGTAATCAGATAATACAATCCTGATTCGTGCCGCACGGCATCAATGTTTTCGCTTTGCAAATAGTCTTTAATTATTTGCTCATCCGCTGCAGCCTGCTTTTCGGCAGTATCATCCTTTTTGCACGCGCCTGCAAGCATCAAACCAGCGGCAGCAATCATTAGTATTTTTACAAGATATCTCATATTTAAATTTTAAAATTATTTCATCCAAACTATGTCATAAATTTTTTAGTTCAGATCTTAAAATATTAAGGTCAAATAACACAGCTAAGCGGGATTTATTGCCATGAGAGATTTGCGAAAATCAAGATGCCATTGTCTAAAAAAAAACGCTGCGCCCCTCTCAAAAACATTTATTTTTGATTGAGATATTCAAGCAGAGTTCGCTTGATTTCTACATTTCGCATATTGATGATCTGGTGCATTTTATCTCGCGTAAGATTTAGATATTGCTGTGGAAGATTTTTTAGCTCATGGTAGCTCATTCGCTTGTCCAGCCGGATATCCATCAGCAGATATTGATCATCTTTGCGGCTAAGATGGATTTCCTTTTTTGCTTCGACATCAAAAATATAATAGCCCACAAACGAAAAAATACTGATTACATCCGGGTAGCTGGCGTAGGTGCCGATACCATATTGCATGCCGTTGAGGTAGCGGTGGCTGATTTTATTTTCAGGTTCAAATTTCTTGGTAATAAGAATTACAAAATCTACTTCTCCGGCCATTTCATCAAACCATTGTTCCATAGCTTTGCCTGGCTTATCCATGACGTTGAAAAATGATTTTCGATTGATGTTGGTGGGGAAATCCCGAATAACTACGTCAATATTTGCTGCGCCAAGAATTTCGGACAAGCCCAGGTAGGTTTCTTTTCCATAGTTCAAAATATCTTTTTCGAACGAGGTAGAGTACCACCGGTTGCCATAAATATGTGTGGCGGTAGTATCGGCAAGATTCACCAATGCTACTTTTACCGGTGGCTCGGTGGCTTGTGCATCTGTGCCAAAAAACAGGAGGCCAAATAAAATAAGATTTAAAAGGTATTTAATCATGATAGATTTTACTATTAATAACGATTATCGGGGACAAAATTACAATAACTCCCACGCGCCCCCTCAATCCCCTTTAGGGGAGCCAAGCCACAACACACCGGCATAATAAAGGCAAACAAATATTATTTCAAATTTTTAGATCAGAATCTATTTTTCCAATGATATGTTTTCACAAATACATGTATTTTCAGGAGATTTCTCCTGCCGCAATTGCGGCATCGAAATGACACCGTCGGAGTGTTTAGAGAGGGAGGTGAATCGGGCGCGAAGCACCCGATTCACCTCCCCCAATCAGCCCATGGACGCTGTCATTTCGAGCTCTAAGCCCCCCCCGAAAAAGTGGCTCCAATGTGTTATGACAATGCAGGTTAAGCAATTCCGTTTTCAAAAGGAAATATTCATATTTCCTTTGTCTTAGCGATCTTGGCGATGGTTTTATTAACCGCGAAGAACACAAAGAACGCAAAGAATTTTTCTAAAGAAAAATAAAAGATTTACCCCTAATTAATAGGAAAAACGCATCGTAGCAAGTTTGGGCGGGAGTAAACTCTCCCATCCTCACAATCTGTTTCTTGCAAAAAGTTGTCATTTCGACCAAAATACGAAGCGCAGCGCAGTATTAACGGGAGAAATCCCCTCTAAAATGTCACTACTTCATTGTGCTCAAAGCATTTGAGTGGCCTCTCGGATTGACAATCAATGACTCAATTACAACTAATTACCAACTATTACTATAAATTACAACCAATGCCGAAAAAACAGAAATCTACGATTTCATCTTTTTTCGAGCCCAGGATTCAAGAATCCCGGATTTGCAACATCCTCGAAAATTTTAGTGGTGAGCTTGTCGAACTGCGAAAATCGAAGATTTTCTAATTTTCGGGATTACAAAAACTCCACCGCCTCCACCGGGCATATTTCTTTACAGATATTGCATTTGATACATTTCTCGATGTCGATGGTGTGCTTTTGGTAGGGGCGAAGCTCAATGGCATCCGCAGGGCAGCGCTGGGCGCATTTGGTGCAGCCGTTGCAATTATCGTTGATGGTGTAGATAACCATGGGCTTGCATTTGCCGGTAAGGCATGATCCCTTGATATGGGCTTCGTATTCATCGCGAAAGTAGCGAAGGGTAGAAAGCACCGGATTAGGAGCCGTTTTGCCCAGACCACAGATACTCCCTTTTTGGGTCATGGCGGCAAGTTTTTCCAGTTGCTCGATATCACCGGTTTTTCCCTTGCCGCTGCAAATCCGGTTGAGTATGTCGAGCATCCGGCGGGTACCGATACGGCAAAAGGTACACTTTCCGCACGACTGATCCTGGGTGAAGGCCAAAAAGTAACGGGCAATATCCACCATGCAATCGTCTTCGTCAAGTACTATCAACCCGCCCGAGCCCATCATGGCTCCGGCCTGGCTCAGCGATTCGTAGTCGATGGGTGTGTCGGCCATCGAAGCGGGGATACAGCCGCCCGAGGGGCCGCCAATCTGAATAGCTTTAAACTTTTTTCCTCCGGGAATGCCGCCGCCAATTTTTTCGACAATCTGGCGGATGGTGATGCCCATGGGCACTTCTATCAAGCCGCCACGATTTACCTTTCCTGCCAGGGCAAACACTTTGGTGCCCTTACTTTTGACTGTCCCGATTTCAGCGAAAGCCCCGGCTCCATTGCGAATAATCCAGGGCACGAGCGCAAAAGTCTCGGTATTGTTGATTAGTGTTGGCTTTTCCCACAGGCCTTTTTGTGCCGGATAGGGCGGACGGATTTGCGGCATACCGCGCCGTCCTTCCACCGAGGCTATCAGGGCGGTTTCTTCGCCACACACAAAGGCTCCCGCACCCTCGAAGACCGAGAGCGAAAAGTTGAAGTTCGTGCCTAAGATATTTTCGCCCAGCAAAGCCTGATCCTCCAATATTTTCAAAGCCTCTTTGATGCGGGCCACAGCCAGCGGATATTCGGCGCGGATGTACAAAATGCCACTGTCGGCACCTGTGGCAAAAGCTGCGATAATGATGCCCTCGATGATGCGGAAGGGGTACGATTCGAGGAGCATCCGATCCATAAATGCGCCGGGGTCGCCCTCATCGCCATTGCAGATGACGTACTTTTTACGGGATGGCGCATCGTTTACCATTTGCCATTTTAGCCCGCTGGCAAAGCCGCCACCACCGCGTCCGCGCAAGCCCGATTTTTTTATTATTTCGATAATTTCCTGTCTGGAATAATCTTTCAAGCATTTTTCCAATGCCGCAAATCCACCCAGTTTACGGTATTCTTCCAGGTCGGAGGGCTTGAGTTGTCCCCGATGTTCGGTGGCGATATTTATTTGTCCGGCCAAAAAGTCGGAGACGGGCGTATTTAATTCTTCAGGATTGTAGGTTTTTATCTCGCGCGGCACCTCGTTGAGCACCAGTTTTTCGATGGTGGCAAACATGCGGTTTTTCATGCGTTGAAGCGGGCCGGCAGCTTTGAAATGTTTAAAGACGATTTCGCGCACTTCTTCGGGTTTTATCTTCGCGTAAAAGGCAGGCTGCTGTCCGGGCTTATGGATTTCCATCAGGGGAACCTGGTTGCAGATGCCCACGCAGCCTACGTGCTTTACGTCCACATTTATTCCCGAATGCAGGATAGATTGCTCCAGTTCTTCCTTTACCTCCGCGCTACCGCTGGCGATGCAGCAGGAGCCAAGGCCGATGCGTATTTCGCCCTGAACCGGGATATCTGATTGCTTATTTTTGGATAAATGCTGATTTCCGCCCTTGCTACCGTGCAGGAAGTCTTCGATAAGTTCGGGAATTTTTTCGGTCGTAACGTGGCCGTAGGTTATGTTGTCGATTTGCACTACGGGAGCGATGGTGCAGCAGCCCAGGCAGGCCACTTTTTCGAGTGTAAAAATACCTTCCTTGTCGGTGTCCTCACCTTCGGTTAAGTTGAGATGCCGCCTAAAGGCATCGTAAACCAGCATGGCTCCTTTAACGTGGCAGGCCGTGCCCACGCATACGCGGATAATGTGCAGTCCCACGGGGTGATGCCTGAACTGCGAATAAAAAGTAGCAATGCCCGTGATTTGCGCCGGGCTTATTTCGGTAGTCGCACACACGTGCTCCAGCGCCTCCTTCGGCAGATAGTTGAAGGCCTGTTGTATCTCCTGCAAAATGGGGATGGCTGCCTCGGCAGCTTTGCCATGATTGCGGATGATCTTATCGACGATATTTGTTATTTCTGTGTTGATGGTTAAATGTAATTTATCCTCACTTCGTTCGGATGTAATCCCGAAAATTAGAAAATCTATGATTTTCGTAAATTTTCGAGGATGCTCGAAAAACTATGAAATCGAAGATTTCTGGTTTTTCGGCATTTGCTTTACTTCGTTCAGCGTTTTTATTTTCCGATGCCAAAAAGGTGCTTTTCCCCACGAATGTAAATGTGCCCATCGGCAAAAGCGGGTGTACATACGGATCCTTCACCCAGCGGACAGTCGGCGATATGCTGGTAGCTTGCGCCAGCCTCAAAAATGTGCATGATGCCTTGCTTGTCGAGGAGGAAGACCCTGCCTTCGGCAATCATGGGCGAAGCATAAACGGAGTTGTCGAACTCAGCCTCCCATAGCATTTCGCCACTCCCGATGGCAAAACAGGCTACCAGCCCGTAACTTGTGGCTACGATCAGGTGTTTATCGGTAGCTACCGGGCTGGGCACATCGGATAAGTAGCTGTAATCTTCCCACACTTTTTTGGGTTCTGCGCCCGGTTTTATTGCCACCAGGCTGGCGTATTCGTTTAGCGCAAAGACCAGATTTCCGCCAATGACAGGCGAGGGTCCCACTTCGCCCGAGAGGCATTTTATTTTCCAAAGCTCAACACCCGTTAGCGGGTTGTAGGCAGCCAAATATGGATCGGCGGCAAGAATGAGTTGCGGCTCCTGGTCGGCGTAAGCTATGACCGGCGATGCCCACGATATTTTTACCTCCCGATTATTTTCCCACAGGGTTTCGCCGGTTTTGGTTGACAAGGCCATTACTTTGGCCACGTTGCGCTGATCCCACTGAATGATGAGCTGACCCTGATACACCAGTAGCGAGGAAGAATATCCGTAATGATTGTCTGGTACGCCCAGGTTGCGACCCCACACCTGTTTACCCTCGAAGTTGAAGGCGGCCACATCGGCGTTGGCGAAAATGGCATAAAAGTGAGTGCCATCGCAGGCACCTGTGGAGGCGGCATAGCCGGTATAGTCGGGAACCTTGGGAGCGGTAGCAGGCGAGCCGGGTATATTTTCGACCAGCGATGTCCAAAAGATTTTGCCATTGTGGCGATCGATGCAATACACTTCCATGCTGCTCTTGCTGGCTCCGCTTAGGAAAATCATGTCATCCCAGATTACAGGAGAATTATAGCCCTGAAGAGGAATTTCGGTTTTCCATAAAATGTTTTCGCCCGTTTCGCCATCCCAGCTTAGGGGGATATTTTTCTGGAAGGCCACGCCATTGCCTCCCGGTCCACGGAAGGAAGCGAAATTCAAAGCTACCTTTTCGGGATAGGGCACTGAATATTCAAATCCGGGAATCGCCGATGTGTAAAAGTTATTCTCAGGACTTGTGGTAGCATCTTTAGCTTTTTCAGATTCAGCTTTGGCAATATCTCTTGCTGTTTTGGTTTCTGTCTGATTTTCTACCACAGTATTTTTATTAAGTTCTGCCTTACCTGCAGCCTTCTCATTTTCCTCCATATTTTCTTTGTTGGGCAATTTATTTTCAAAGGGATTTATTGGAGATGGTTCGTTGGTTTGATTTTTATCAACAGGAATTGTTTTAGAAGAAATACTGGATGATTTTTCCACTTGCTCCTCATTTGGTGGAGGCGGTGTGGAAATTTGCGCCAGCGTTTGATCGAACTTATCATCGAGCTGGCGGTAGGTGAGGAAGGCAAAAACCAGCGTTATCCCAACCAGAACAATACTAAAGCCAATGAGCCAGCGGCGGCTTTGCTTTTGAAGCAGAATAAGATCTGTTTTACTCTCAGCTTTGATTTCTACATTTTTTTTCCCGGAGCCGGCAAGCATTTGCATGGCGATAATCAGCACAATAATTCCGACCAGCAAGAGGTAGCCACCCATGCGAATCTGCCACTGGCTTGTAAAATATGCCTTGCGTGCCAGCAAATCGAGGGTGCGGATTTGTTCGCGCAACTGCTGGTCGCCAGGGGTTTGGTTGAGGCGGCTCACCAGGGCATCGAGAGTTTTGTTTTCGACCGGGTCGATGCGATTAATTTGAATGTAGTTAACGATGATGAGGATGCAGATGACAAAGGAGAAAGCACCGGCTATGCGCGCTATATTTCGCCACAGCGGATTATTTTCCTTAAGGAATAATGTGCCCACCAGCCGGGAGGCGACCGTTTTGTATCTTGTTTCCTTTATCTTCATTTTTAATCTAAAACCAATTAACGAACATCAAGCAGGTTATTAGTACAGACGCGCAATTTGCGCGTCTCTGCTTGTATTTTTTATTAACAATTAACCCTCAACCCTTCTCCACCGGGCAATAATCCATACAACGCCCGCAACTCAGGCACCGGCCTTTGTGGGGTTCGTAGTCGGTGCGGTGATAAAAACGGGTGAGGCCCAAAAGATTGATGGCGAGGATAAGTCCTAAAAATGCGCCCAGTATCATGCTGCCCGTTTTGAATTTATCGATAATAAGGGCTGCCTCCTGATAGAGTTGTTGTTTTGACTTCCCGGCAGTTTTGAAGGCATCGATCTCAATTTGGATATCCTCGCTTATTTTGGTTTCATCCAAGTAAAGGTTTTCGGCCAGTTTTACGGTGGGATTCACCGAGGCCAGGTTTTCGTGGAAGCTGTATCCAGCCCATACGCCAATGCCCATCAAAACCGGAATGAGCAAAATGGTAATCATCAATCGGCTCATTGCCTTGTCGCGGTTTTGGCGCACGTCCACCGAAACCGGTTTTTCGATGGCATCGTAGGGGCAGGAATTTTCGCACAAGCGACACTGAATGCACTTGGACGGCGTAATAGTAAGATGACGAAAAGACAGACGGCTCATCCAGTTGAGCAAAACCGAGTAGGGGCAAAAAAAGCGGCAGTAAGGGCGTGCGATAAAAACACCCGCCAGCAAAAAGATGCCGCCGATAGCGAACATCAAAAATGAGGCATCCAATCTAAAAAAACCTACAAAGGGATCGTAGCGGCAGATGATAAAATCGGTGGCCGTGGCTGCGTACAAAACCGCCAGACCCAAATAAATAAAGGGGATGAGACCGAGCATGGCAGCTATCCAGGGCTTGATGGTGAGCGGCTTGAAAGCTACCAGATCCTGGATTGCGCCCAGGGGGCATACGCCGGCGCAAAAGGTGCGGCCAAAAAAGAGAGCAAACAAGAGTGGGACGACAAAAAATGCGATGACTGTGAACGGAATGGCATAGCCGGGGTCGAAGAGAGCCAGGGTAACATTTTGGATGGCTCCGATGGGGCAGATGCAGCCCAGGCGGTAAAAGCCAAAATAGGCCAGCGAAAATACCATGACCCAAAAAACACCGCGCCGCGACCGTTTTTTAAGCAGCAGCCAGGTGATGAGCGAAAGGGCGGCAATGAGCACGGCCAGGTCGATGTATTCCATGGTAGCGCTGCGGGCATCGGGCGTATAGGTTGGGGGCTGGCTGTAGCCGCTTTCGAACTCGGGCTTGGGAAAACGCTGCTGGGCGAAGATGGCCGGTACGCTGAAAAGCATCAGGAGAAGCAGGAGTAGGTATTTTCGCGTTTTTTTCAAGCGTTAAACTTTAGTAGTTGTAGTGCGGCGCGAAGCTATAAAAAATCGCGTCCTTAGTTTTTATGTCCTAGCCATTATTTTTATCAAATCCTTTCAAGAGGTAGGGATTGCTTGCCGACACACGGCTAAAAGCATCAGAGGGGCAGTCGCGGGCAATGGCGCACTCGTTGCAGTTGACGCAAATATCGTGGCTCACCTGCAGTTGCAGCGAGCCGTTGCCAAAGGCATCGCAGCCTTTTACGCATTTGGCACAGCCGATGCACAAGTCCTTGTTGATGTGGTATTCGAAAAATGGTTCTTCGATAAAGCGGCGCTCGATGGCCGCATTAGGGCAAAGCTGATTTTCGGCTGCCGTGGTCAGTTCTTTGGTTTCGGGCCTAAAGTAGCCGCCACACAGGTCGCAGTAGCCACACATGTCGTACACATGAAAGCACTTAACGGCCGAGGGCGACAACACGCAACTGGTGGCGCAACGTCCGCAATGTACGCACTTTTCGGGGTCGAGCTGCCACACCAGCTTACCGCTGGAAGACCGGAAAGCCATAATCCCGCCAACGCCCACCAGGCCAAAGGCCAGCGAGTAGCGGAGACCATCGCGGATAAAGGCGCGTCGGCCTGGCTGTGTATCTTCCTTGTGAGTACTCATAGTTTTGCTATTTAGTCCTTAATTTAAGGTAACAGTTAGAAAAAAATACGATTTCAGATTAACGATTTTAGATTTAAGATGTTGGCGTGTATCAATAAAATCTAAAATCTTCAATCCTAAACCTTCAATCCTAAACCTTCAATCTTAAATCAATAAATTGCCAGCTTAATTGCCAAGCTCTATTTAGCCCCTTCTTTATAATCCTTAGCTTTCGCATCCGTGCAATTGGAAAGACGGCGGCAGTTGGCGCAGGGGAAGTCAAAATCGCAGGCCTCGCCCGAGGGTTCCCGTAAAAGCAACCAGCCGCTCATGCCCAGCAAGCCGCCGGCAAAGACAGAACGCGAAAGTGTTTTAATGAAATGTCTCCTATCCTTCATAATAAAGATTTCAAATTCTTTAATCCTTATAGCGTGAATTGCCAACTCACGTTTTTAAAATGTGTGGTCTGGCCTTCCCCTAAAGGGGATTGAGGGGTCGCGTGAGCGTTTGAACCATTACATTCAATAAAAAATTGTTTATTTTCAGAGCCTGCCAAAGTCATAATTATTATAGCCTATGATAAACCCAACGATAATCAGCCTTTTGGCAAGGCAAGCACAAAATCGGGGTGCATCAAAATACCCTTGAGTATGGCGATGCGTGTTTCGTTGCTGAGTTCTTTGATGATGTCGGTGAGCTGGCGCGATTTTTCTTCGTGGCTGATGTCGGCACTGAGCAGGCTGAGCAAGGCGCGGTATTGCGAACCCTTTAGCTCATCATCGAGTGCATCCAAAACGATACTGACTTTTATTTTTCCTTCCTCATCCTTTTTCTCTGTGGGCACGCCAAGCATTTCGAGTTGTTCAACCGAGGCTTCCAGCACCTCGCGTCCCAGCTTTTTGCACGAATCCAGGTAGATCGAAAAGCCCGTGGTATCGCGCAGCGACCAACTGTTGTACTCATATTCGATGTTTTCGATTTGCTTAATCTTTTGATTTTCGCCACCAAAAATACCTTCCAGCAAAATGATGGTGTGCTTTTTCCACGCCTCCAGGTCAAAGTTTTTCTCGTCCAGTTTGTCTATCTGTTTGCGTAGCAGTTCGATTTGTTTTTCTAACATAATGTGTGCATTTTGAAGTGGTAAAAATAAACAATTTTGCCAGTCCTGCATTCAAACCCGGCTGTTTTAATATTGGTGGCGATGGTGTGTCTTTGTTGGAAAATATTAATTTCGCGCTTTCAAAATAAATTTAAGGAATGTAGCATTAGCGTCATAAAATGTAGCATCGGCATTTAGCACCATAAAAGAAGGGAGGGAATCATGATCGATACCATTAAAATAGGAACCATAAAATGGCACCATATTATCGAGCCCAAGGAAGAGGATCTTCAGTTTATAAAGGACAACTATTATTTCCACCCCCTCGACATCGAAGACTGCCGGAGTAAACTCAACCAACGCCCTAAGATCGACATCTACGACGATTACTACTTCATCATCCTCCATTTTCCCAAGTTCGACCGTATCAATCGCTTTTTGAAAACCAAGGAAGTAAAGATTTTCTGGGGCGACGATTATGTGATTACCATCGGCAATACGCATTGGGTGGTTAAAGATTTGTTTGACGATGCCCAGGCGCAGGCGCAGCGTAAGGAGGAATTTGAGATAGGTACCACCGATGCCCTGCTTTATCATATCCTGGAACGGCTGATGACCGAAACGCTTTCGCTGACGCGCAAAATTGGCAGCGATGTTGAATTTTTGAATCGCGACCTGTTCAACAAAAAAGCCGAAAAAACCATCGAGCGCATCTCGGTAACCCGCAAAAATATCATCCTCCTCAATACCATTTTCAAACCTCAGCTTCCCCTGTTTCATAAATTTGAAAGCGGTGCTGTGGAAGGCTACGCCGAAAATATGGAAGACTACTGGGGTAATATCCTCGACTACTATCAAAAGATTTGGGATATGACCGAGGATTACCAGGAACTGATCGAGGGCTTATCCAAAACCTTCGATTCGCTGCAGGCCAACCGCACCAATCAGATAATGAAAATCCTCACCCTTATTTCTTCGTTTATCCTTCCGCTCTCTTTGCTTACCGGGCTTTACGGGATGAATGTGGTGCTGCCCTTCGACGACAAGCCCTACGCCTTTATGATTATCATGGGCGTGATGGTAACCGTTGGCGTTGGGATGCTTTGGTATTTTAAGATTAAGAAGTGGATGTAAGGGTGGCAATGGTGCGTTTATCCTGCAAATTATCCAGGTTTTTTGAAACCATTCAGGAAAGTTTTTTTTGTAAAAATCATTACACTTATGCCTGAATTAATTATAAAATACCGAAACAATAGAACCTTGCAGCTATTGACCAACCTTGCCAAGTACTTTGATTTTGAGGTCACACCTACTATTGGTATTGGCAAATCCAATGAATCGCTGCAGGATATTCCACTGGTGGCCGGAGACAGCTCAATTAATGTTGATGATTTAACTAGAATCTTTACCGGTAAAAATCTTGATGCTCAAAACCTCAGAAAAGAGTCATGGACGAGAAGTTAATAATATTGTGATTTCAGCGATTACAAAAATGGAATTATTTCACTTATAATATAAATGATTTCCGGTTTATTAAAAAAATCCGGTTATTTGAATTTTTATAGAAATAGGTAATTATTCCGAGACTTCACTCAAATTTTTTGAGCATAATGAGGAAATGTGGAGTGAAGCTGCCTGCCCCGACCATCGGGGACATCCCGCCCTTGCGGGGATATTTGGGAGGAGATTTCTCCTGCCGCATGTGCGGCATCGAAATGACAAAGCCCCAGGGCGATGAATGGGGTGAGAGAATGTGGGTGCGAAGCGCCCACATTCTCTCACCCCTCCAAATGCTCCGGCGATGTCATTGGTAACGCAGTGAGGAATCTCATAAAACCATTCATTCGATTGGTTAATTGTCAGTTGAGGCTTGTTTGATTTTTATAAAACCTGTTATGTTTTTACTAGCCTTCCGCGCTTTCCATAATTTCTCTTATTTTTGACCACTGTTTTATTGCGTTTGAAAATCCTGAGAAATGAAAAAAATATTGCTTCTTGTATTAATTGGACTAATCACCCTGCCTGCCTATGCCCAGGAGCTTAAAAAAATGGAAATCATCGGCAAGCCCGTGAAACTCCAGTCCGGTGAAATGGTTGCCCGGCGCGACCAGAACGGAAATTACTGTGCGGCTATTCAGGTGGTTTCGGATATGGATGGTTTTAGCTACGATTCGTTTGATGGCATTGTGGGCGACATACTCGATAATCCGGGCGAAGACATTGTTTATCTCACCAAAAGCGAGCGCGTTTTAAAGGTTTTTAAAAACGGTTACCAACCCTTGCAGATCATCCTTTCTGACCTTGGAATTACCTTGAAGGAGCGCGAAATTTGGCAGATAAAAATTGCCGGCGACGAAAGCCCCGATGTGCTGCCGGTTACTTTTCGGTTTACACCTGCCGATGCCACCCTTTTTATTGATGGTAAAAATGCCGGAAAGGAGCTAACTCAAAGCCTGAGCATTGGCGAACACCAGATAAGATTGGAAAAAGCTGGCTTCCAAACCATCGAGAAAACGCTTACCGTTAACGAAAAGCAAGTATTCTTTCAGTGGCAGATGGAAGATGCCCCCGATGCCAGATTGCAGATTACCACCACGCCTGCGGGAGCTGTAATTTTTCTGGATGGTGTAAAATTGGGCGAAAGCCCGTTGGCCGCATTTTATCCACCCGGAACCTATCCAATAAAAATTACGAAAGAAGGATTTGTTAGCATCGAAAATGAAATGCTGGAAGTAAAGCTGCCCCAAACAACCAAAAGCTACACCCTTGCCGAAAATGTAGGCTTCCTCACCATCAACACCCGACCCGAAGCTAAGGTCTATTTTAATGGAGAGCTTGTTTCCAATCCCAAAAAGGTAAAACTTAGCCCACAACTTGTGAAAATAAAAGTTACTATGCCCAAAGCTGCCGACCTTGAGGAGCAGGTGGTGATTAAAAAAGACGACGACCTTGTGCTGGACATGTTCCCCGATGTCCAAACCGAAACCCTACAGGTTGCAGTTACCCCTTTTGATGCCGATATTGAACTTACAGGCGATGCCGGGGAGTATTACACCGCCGAAGGAATGAAGATTTTTAGTGATATTCCCGTTGGCAGCTACACATTAAAAGTTACCTCCGAAGGCTATAAAACCACAGAAGAAACCATAGTTTTGAAACCTGATGAAAAGCTAAACTTGGGCATTACCCTTGAAAAAGGTAGCGATGGAGATTTTGGTATTGAGATGGTTTTTGTAAAGGGCGGTACTTTTACTATGGGTTGCACCAGCGAAAAAATTAGATGCGCTCAATGGGAAAAGCCCACCCACCAGGTTACGATTAGCGATTTTCAGATCGGGAAATATGAGGTGACGCAAAAGCAGTGGAGGGAAATTATGGGTACTCCGACTTCGTTCAACAACCCAAGCTATAATAAAGGTTGTGATGATTTTCCGGTGGAAAGAGTAAGCTGGAACGATGTGCAGGGATTTATTAAAAAGTTAAATCAAAAAACGGGTAAGAAGTACCGTCTGCCCACGGAGGCTGAATGGGAATATGCAGCAAGAGGTGGGGCTTTGACCACCGCAACCAAATATGCCGGCAGCAACAATATTGATGAAGTGGCTTGGTATCGGGGCAACAGCGGCAAAAAAGCCCACTCTGTGGGACTGAAGAAGCCCAGCGAACTCAGCGTTTACGATATGAGCGGCAATGTTTGTGAGTGGTGTAGCGATCGTTATGGCAGCTATAGTAGTGGTAGCCAGACAAATCCAAAGGGGGCATCGGCATCATCAGATTCTCGCCGTATATTTCGTGGGGGCTCTTGGGGCCTTGGTGCCGGGGAATGCCGCGTGTCTGCCCGCACCTTCTTCAAACCCGACAGCCGCTATGGTGGGCTCGGTTTCCGGTTGGCCTGTTCCCCATAGTTTTGGTGGTTTGCTTTTTTGGCCATTCCCGGAGTTTGGAGACAATCCGGGTGTTGCCAATCGCTAAAGGAGCTACCCTGGCGGCTGGTAAAGCGGCCTCGGTTTTCGCCTTGCCCAGGACTATTAAACTTTAAACCTTTTACCCTTTGTTTTTTATTTTACTTAAACTATTGTCCGGCTAAAACTTGTTAATCCGCTACGCGGAAATTGTCAAAATATTAAACCCTTACTACAATACTTTATCCGCTGTGCGGAACTTTTTAAAACATTAAACCCTTAATCTACTCTCTAAAATACTTTATCCCTGCCTGCGTGAGCATTCAGGCAGGCGCTAGGCGAAATTCGCCGTGGGCGATTAAGTATTGTAGTAAAAGAGTAAGTCCCAGCCTCCAATACCTCGTAGAGGTTTTACAACTTTTGTAATAAAATACGGCTAATGTTGATAAAAGCAGTATTTCTTCATACGCACTCTGGGTTTCTGCCCCTGACATTCGGTCGTCCGCAGGACATCGAATCGTCAAAGAGAAACCCTACACGCATATTCCAAACAAAAAAGTTAAACGGGTGTATTTATTCGATTAATGACAAATTTCCCTACTTTTGCTTTTGAATCAAAATTTTAGAATCTGAAATGAAAATTGCCCCGTTTTTTTTACTCTTGCTTTTCGGCCTTGCCGCGCTGGCACAATCCCCATCCAAATCTTCCATTATCAACTCGCGTGAATATTATTACGGAACGGGCGTTTCGACCGATGAAAACCGCGCACGCGAAGAAGCCATCCGCGAGCTGAGCGAGATGATTTCGGTAACGGTGAAAAGCAATTATGAGCAAAGGGCAAGGGAGGTAAACATGCAGGTGGAGGAATTTGCCGAATCGATTGTGGAGACCTATTCCACCGCAAGCCTCAAAAATGTGAAACAAATCCGCAGCATCCTGCCCGACGGACAAACGGAAATATTTTGCTACCTCTCGGGCGATGCCGTGAAACTGTTGTACGACGAACGCGCCGAAATGGCTTACAAGATGTATCAAAACAGCCTCGAAAATATCAAAACTGGCCAACTGGCTTTCGCATTAAAAAACTTGTTTTTCGGCAACCTGCTGGTCAAATCCCTCCCCGACGAAAGGCTTGTTTTCAACGATAAAGAAATAAGCCTGGAGATACCCCGAACGCTCAACAGCACGATGCAGGGCATAACGTTTCGGCTTAGCGCCGACAGAATGATCAGCAGCCGCGAACGGCAACTCTGCTTCGATGTTAGCTATCTTGATAAGCCCATTTCGCTCTTGCATTTCAGGTTTTGGGACGGCAACCAGATTGCGGGCAACGGACAGGTGCGCGATGGAAAAACCACTGTGAAACTGGTGGGCAACAGTGTGGATTTTGATCAGTTGAAGATTTTTGTGGAATATACTTATTTCAATTCGCGCCAGGAGTACAAGGCTGTGGAAGACCTCTGGGAACTGGTAAAGCTGCCGGTGTTTAAAAATGAGTTTGCCATCGACCTCGCCCTGCCGTTACAAAGCCATGATGTCCTGTATGTTCCTGAAAAAACTGATTTGGTGATAGAAGCGGGCAAAGAAGTCGGTGCTACTGAAGAACTTTTGCTGGCTGCCAGCAACTTTATCGCTATACTCGAAAAAGGACACGAAGCCCTGGTTAGTGAGCAATACGGAAATGACGCATTTCTGAGCGATAAAATTTCGGCTTACATGCGCAACAACCATCCTGAGCCTGCTCCGGGATACCTCAAGGCCGCTGTAAACAAAACACGTTCAGGTCACGAAATCCGCAAAGTGATGGTTAATCATAACTACCCAAGCCTGCACAAACAAGCCACCGAATATCTTGTTTTGGATTTTGACAGCACCGGCACCCTCGTCGATTTCAATCTTTGCATTAACGATGACCTGTACGAGAAATTTGTGCAGCAGGCCGGGTATGGTGACGATTGGGGCAAGCGCCAGGAAATCATCAAGTTTATCGAAAAATACCGCACGGCCTTCCTTTGCCGCGACATCGAAACCATCAATCTGATGTTTGCCGAGGAAGCCTTGATTTTGATCGGGCGTAAAATACAGCCCCGCGAAAATCCCGCTTCCGAAATATCATACCAGCAACTGCCCGGCCAACCGGGTTTTGAGCAAATTCAGCTCACCAAAAAAGAATACATCGAAAGGCAGGCCCGGATTTTCGGAAGCCAGAAGGATATTTTTATCGACTTCAGTACCTTCGAAATAGTGAAGAAAAACAATGCCCCCGGAATTTATGGCGTGGAGATGCGTCAAAATTATTCCTCTACCACTTACGCCGATGAAGGCTATCTTTTTCTGCTTATCGACTTCAACGGCATCGACCCGCTGATATACATCCGCGCCTGGCAACCCAACGAGTGGGATTCGGCGGCACTGGTGAATACTTCTAATTTCAGGATTTATAAATAGTTTGGGCTTTGGCTTTGGCTTGTAGTAAAATCAGTAAAGGGTTATGCAGAAAGCATCGGAATAGTCTCCCTGCATCTGTTCAAGAATAATTCCGCGTGAGCTACTTTGACGGGATCGTAGGTCTATTCTCCTGTCTCAAAATATGGAATTACATCATTATCATTTATATACTCAGAGATTATATCAGTTTCATCGCTTGCAACAAAATCAGTAATTTTCAGATCCCTCAAATGACCCCAGAGATTATGGTTTTTCGATTGCGCTTTTGACGGCTCATTGGCAATGGTAAAGTATTTACCCTCCTGGTTCATAAGCTCAAATGACTTAATGAGTGAAACATAATCTGAAATCTCATTTCGCACTAAATCTATGCGCTTATCAAAATCGATAAAATTTCCCGAAACAGGTCGCCCATTTTTTCCTATGAAGTCCACTTCTACCGGCACGATCAATTTTGGTAGATGGTCGGTGGTTATTTTGAAGTCAATATTCACTTTTGATTTTATCTTTGGATAAAGTATCTTTTTTGCGTTATCAAATTGTTTGACTTTTGGGATTGATTTTTCGATAGATCCATGAAAAATATACTTATCAAATAGTGCTTCAAATAATTTTTTAGAATATTCAACTTCAATAATTCCAGGCGAAGAAAACTGCAGCGTGTTGTGGTTGTAAGCCGATAAAAAACTTAAATATTCTTGCGAGAATAAACTATCCAGCTTACCGGGAAACATGGCTGCTAAATCCTTATTTTTAATACTTACCGTTTGATCAATTTGATGCAATAAAGATGAGATAAGTTTTTGCTTTTCATGCGGAATGACTTTGCCTAAAAAACTTAGTTTTTGTTTCGACCATTTGAAATACACCTGATTGTTTGCCTGTTTGAAAATTAAACCTAAGCTAACCCTTTCGGTGGTTACCGGATTAATTACTGCAAATATTATTGAGAAGTAAGATTGTTTCATCGTTGTTGTATTTGAAGAAGATAAATAAAATGTTTGAGTGCTTTTTGTTTCCATAAATCTGAAAACAAATTTT
This sequence comes from uncultured Lentimicrobiaceae bacterium, assembly GCA_964523795.1. Taxonomy (GTDB): domain Bacteria; phylum Bacteroidota; class Bacteroidia; order Bacteroidales; family 4484-276; genus SABY01. Next base: position 42,512 of record CAZGAO010000024.1, on the reverse strand, counting down.
TATGCAAAAGCTCCTTCATCGAAGGCGAGTCGATTTTCCAATCGGGCGGTATGTCGTTGAGAATTTCATCAAGTTGATCCAACGTATTCGTTAAAATCATTAGCCAAAACCACAACAGGTGAGCGGTTTGTATCGCGAAAGACTTTTTGAATGCTCGAAATACTATGTAACCGTTTTATCATTTAGAATCAATGAATTTTTTTTCAAAAGTACGACAAAATATCTGTACCATTTTTACATTTCATTTTGAAATAAAAGCCTTGCAATTCTACCCCCCAATATTTTTCAATGATAATTCAATCAAGGGCTTTGCAATTTCAAAATCCTCGGTGCACTGAATGGTGAATTCTAAATCTCCGGTTCCAAAATGTCCAATATTTCTAACATCTCTGGCCTGCCGGGGCATGTTTTCAAGTTCATCAGGGTTGACCTTCAAAAAAAGTATCATCTTTCTTTTTTGGGATTCTAAGTAGACAAAATTTTGGCTTGTTTTGTATGAGATGTGATTTTTCTTTGGGGTTTCTTCGATTGAGTTGTCAAGGTTAACAATGTATTCCCTTATTTCGTTATGCAAATCCACCAGGTCTTTGTTTAATCTATTTGCATGTTCTTCAAACGTGTAGGTCGCCGTTTTTCGGGTAAGTGCAGCCTTTTTTCCGGCTATAACCATGATCGGATTTTTACCGTCAGTATCAGGTGATGGGTTTTGCGCACCGGATTTTCTAAATACTTCATCAATGCTAATAATCCCGTTTTCATACAATTTGTATTGCCACAATTCGATATTGGAACCCATGACCTGCACAGCATGAAGATCGTATTTTTTGAATTCGGGGGCAATGCAGATAACTCTTACTTCAGACCAATCAATTTCAATAATTTCATTTATGGCTTTATTAACTGCGACTTGAAAATCTCCTTTGTGGTCGGTAATCCAATGCAGATAGTACAAACTTTGATTTATCAATTCCGATGAAGCCACTTTTTTGTATTCGATAATTACGGGATTGTTGTCTTCAGAAATCGCCAGGGTGTCAATTCTTCCGGAATGAAGATTTCCGGTCGAAAACTCGGAAGCAACAAATCTGCAATTAAAAAAAGTCTTCAGGTTTTGTTCAATAAGATTTTGTAGTTCTTTTTCAAGGGCGAACTCCGTAGGTTTTATTCTACAAACGCCTTTGCCTTTAATTTCAAAAATTGCCATGGCTTTAGTTTTTTAAAATCAGTTTGCCTTTTAATTATTTTTATTTTTGAATTGCCCCGTACTTTAGTGCGGGGGTACTTTCAGTGTCTGAATAATTTCCATTTTTTTTTGCCTTTGCCGCAGGCAAAGGCAAAAAAAATGGGTAAGTGAACTCCAATTTATTTGCCCCGGGTTTTAACCCGGGGCAATTCAAAAGTATCTATTTTATATTTAAGCAATATTTAATTCTTTAGTTTTCAAATTTATAAACCGTAGTCGTTTGATACGTCTCCCCGGGTTTTAATTCTGTCGAAGGAAAAGCTGGCTGGTTGGGCGAATCGGGGAATTGCTGCGTTTCTAAGCAAAAGCCATAGTGCTGGTGATACACCTTGCCCTGCTTGCCGCTGATGCTGCCATCCAGGAAGTTGCCCGAATAAAACTGAATGCCCGGCTGGTCGGTGTAAACTTCCATGCTTAGGTCGTTTTCGACTTCGCGCACCACGGCGGCCAGTTGTAGCTTTTGATCGCCCTTTTTGCTTAGTACCCAGGTATGATCGTAGCCTCCGGCTACCTCGGCAATACGCGAGCCGATCGAATGTGGCGCGGTAAAATCCATAGCTGAGTTTTTTACTTCGGCCAGCTCGCCGGTGGGAATCAGGGTTTTGCCCACAGGCAGGTAGCGGTCGGCCACGATTTGTATTTGGTGATCCAGGATGTCGCCTTCGCCCTGCCCCTTGAGATTAAAATAGCTGTGATGCGTCAGATTAAGCACTGTGGTCTGGTCGGTGGTGGCGGTGTAATCAATTTTGAGCGCGTTGTCGTTGGTCAGGGTATAAACCACTTTTACCTCCAGGTTTCCGGGATAGCCTTCTTCGCCATCCGGGCTTTGGTAATTTAAAATTACGCCTGCGCTATCGGCAAAAATAAAATCATCGGCCATCCAAACTACCTTGTCGAAACCCCGGTTGCCTCCGTGCAAATGGTTGGAGCCATCGTTGGCAGCCAGCGGATATTCCTTTCCATCAATGCTAAATTTAGCTCCTGCAATCCGGTTGGCATAGCGGCCAACAATAGCTCCGAAGTAAGGATGCTTTCCGAGGTAGCCTTGCAAACTATCGAAGCCGAGCACTACATCTCTTAGCTTTCCTTCCTTGTCGGGAACCATTAAATGGCTGACGATGCCGCCATAGTTTAAAATTTTAAAAGTCATGCCATTTTCGTTGGTCAGGGTGTATTGAAACACCTTCGCTCCATCCACTTCTCCAAAATAAGATTTACTTAAATTCATTTTCTGATTTGCTTGTTTATGATTTTGTTTTTTTTGATTGGAACATTGCCAAAATAGCAATGGTGTAAATACTATCATTATCAAATACAATTCGATTTTCCTCATCAATTTCAAATTTTAATATTTTGATTACAATGATAGGAAAAATAATATTAAAATCAATAAATGAAAGTGTTTGAAAAAAGCTATCAACATTTAAAAAGTTAGCAATCCACATCAATTTTTCCTGGATTATCCTGGCTACTTTTGCAAAAAGTTTTTTAATGAATTATTATCAGCATATCGAAAGGGCAATAGTTTTTATTGAAGGAAGTCTTTCTTCAAAAATAGTACTCGATGATATTGCTGAAGCTGCCTGTTTATCGAAGTTTCATTTCCACAGAGTATTTTGCGCATTGATGGGCGAAACCGCTGTTGATTACCTTCGTAAGCGCAGATTGTCGAAATCTTCTTATGATTTGTTATACACGGATAAGAAGATTATTGAAATAGCCTTTGAGTATCAGTTTGAATCGCCGGAAGCATTTACACGTGCATTTAAATTGGTATTTAATACTACACCCAAAAACTATCGTGGTGAAAGGATAGAAAGAATTGTGTATGAAAAACAACGCATTGATGAAAATAATTTATCCCATATCCTTCACGGAATAAATAAAAAACCTGCACTTATCGATATTGAAGAAATCAAGATTATTGGTTTCTCGGCCAAAACCTCCATTAAAAACAATAGGATACCCTGCGTGTGGAAGGCTTTTCGGGAAAATCAAAATCAAATAAAAAATGTAAGCCCTGATAATGCAATCATTGGTTTATATGAGAAACCGGTAAACTATTCGATAGAGAAGTTTTCGGAAGAAACGGAAATGAATCTTATTTACGGGAAAGTGGTTGAAGATTTCTCAGCTATTCCTGATAAAATGGTACGAGGAATAGTCCCTCAAGGGAGATATGCAAAATTTACGCACAAGGGCAGTGTTCGTTCAATCAGCCTTACTTACGTTTATATATTCGGCACATGGCTGCCAAAATCAGGGCATACCTTATCCATGAACCCGGATTTTGAACGATTTGATAATCGGTTTGCAGGGGCGTTCAACGAAAAATCAGAACTTGATATTTATGTCGCAATAGCTTAAAATTGGAAAAATGAAAAATAATAAAGCACCACACTTGTATTCATTCTTTTATTTAGTGGCAGGATTTGGTTTCTTGTTCTTCACCAATGGGCGGTGGATTATTCCTATTGCTGCCTATTTGGCTTTTGTATTTTTAATAAGGTTTCTGAGATTACAAAAGCCCTTCAAAGGATTTTTATGGATAGTACTTGCCGGCTGGATTTCAAATATCTTTATTTGGAAAGGCATGATGCCAATTTCAGGTTTTGCTTATTACATTATGGCTTTTATGATGAGCCTGTTTACTGCCTTGGTTTTTCTTATCGACAGGGTTTATTCACAGCGATTGAAAGGAATTGTTTCAACTCTTATACTTCCTTCCGCGTTTGTCCTTATGGATTATATTTCTGTTTCAACAAACCCCGGGGGAACATTTGGAGCTTTGGCGACCACACAATCATCTTTGCCTCTGTTACAACTTATTTCCATAACTGGTATTTGGGGAATAACGTTTATCATTCTCTGGACAGCTTCTACTATTAATTGGCTTTGGGATAATGCTTTTAATAAACAAATCTTAGGTAAAGCATTGTGGATGTACGGGGTACCGCTCATTATTATCATTTCTTACGGACAGATTCGTTTAGCCCTGGACACTACCGAAGGTGTCGTGAAAATTGCTTCTGTCAATATCCCAAAAATGGGAATGCAGCATATTTTCAATGATAAACCGGACTCGGTTAATGAACAGATGAATAGCAGCTTTTTGAATAACTGTGAAATTGCCGCCCGGTCGGAAGCGAAAATTATTTTTGGAAATGAAATAATGCTCAATATGAGTTCAGACAAAGAAGATGCATATTTAGAGAAAGCAAAGGCTGTTGCAGTTAGGAACAATATTTACATAGGACTTCCTTTGCTAATCTATCCTAAAGAGAATCCACGTGCCAAACCGATGAATAAGATTACCTGGATTTCACCCCAGGGAGAAATATTGTTTACCTATTTTAAAGCAAAACCCACTCCCGGTGAAGGCGACTATGGCGATGGCATTATTAAATATTTCGATTCGCCTTATGGGCGTATTAGCTCAGTTATATGTTTCGATATGGATTTCCCTGAACTGATTAAACAGGTAAAATCAATGAATATTGACATCATGCTTGTCCCTGGAAACGATTGGAAAGAGATTACACCTTATCATACCTATGTAGCTTCTTTCAGGGCTATCGGGCATGGTTTTAATCTGGTTCGGTCAGCATCGCGGGGATTGTCCGCTGCGTTCAATTATAAAGGACAGGTTCTGTCATCTCAAAATTATTTTACCACCAACGATGCTATCTTTTATTCCGATGTACCTACCAAAGGACAAAAAACGGTGTATGCTTTACTGGGGGATTATTTTGCCTGGCTTTGTGTTTTTTTCTTTTTATTTGCCACAGGCAAAATTATTTGGAAAAATTCATCTGCAAAATTCAACAACTCATCGCATTAAATTATGATTTATACATGAAAAAAAGTTCCTTTGTCGGGAAATATCAAATCATCTAAATTTTAAAGAGATGAAAAAAATAATTATCCTCCTGGTTTTTTCTTCCCTTATTTTATTTAATATGAATATAATGCAAGCGCAAACATCAGCAACAAAACTTGATCAGCTTGAGTTAATGAAAAAGTTTATTGGGAATTGGAAGGGTGAATTCGGAGACAATTCAGCATTTACGAGTGAAAACAAAGCGTTTGCAAACGGAATGATATCGATGAGCCGTATTACTAAAAATGGAGAAACTATCGAATCTGTTGCGCAACTTTATGGCTACGATAGCAAAACCGACAAATTTATTATAGCAGAACTTAAAGCATCTTCTCCGGTCATCGAAATTTGTTCAACCTGGTTTACCTCGGCCAATGCAGGCGAAATTATTATCACCAACCCGGAGGATGCTCCTTTTAGGTTTAAATTTGAATTCAAAACCCCGGATTTGCTTGAGCAAACTGCCATACAAGACAATAAGGTGGTGAATACAATTTTGCTTGAGCGGGTGAAGGAAACTAAAAAATAATCAAATCATTTTGTCAAAATGTTTTAATATTAAACATCTGTATGTTTAATATTAAAACATTTGTGTATTTTTGTGATGAAAAATTAATATCACGAAAAATATGACACAAAAAGAAATAGGCAAACGAATTGCTGAAATTAGAAAAAGCAAAGGGTATTCTCAGGATGACCTGGCAAAGATGCTAAACATCAATCGGCCGGCAATGACCCAAATTGAATTGGGCAAAAGAAATTTGACTGTTTTGGAGTTACAGGAAATCGCCAATAGATTCTCCTTTTCAATTGATAAACTATTGTCTTATGATTTTACACTTACTGACCATTTGTTAAATGAAGATGGAAACGAAGAAAAAGAGGAGTATCGGGTTTCAGTACCGGAATTGAAAGTAAATAAGTTTAAAGATATCTTACTCTATATTTTAGAAAAATGTGCAGGCAAACCCAATGTTGGCGAAACCCTCTTGTATAAATTACTGTATTTTTCTGACTTTAATTACTACGAACTCTATGAAGAGCACCTAAGTGGTGCCGAATATCGCAAGTTGCCTTATGGTCCTGTCCCTCAAAAACTGGATACAATTATTAGTCAAATGATTGCCGGTAAGCAATTAAAAAGATTTAAGGTGAATTATCATGGCTATTCTCAAACAAGATATATTCCATTAACAAAGCCCAATTTGTCGAGTTTAAATGCCCGCGAAAAGGATGTAATTGACAAAGTTATCGACCAGTATTCTGATTGGTCTGCATCATCTCTTAGTGAGTATTCTCATAAGGATATGCCTTGGTTAGCATCCAAAGATGGAGAAGTGATTGATTACGAATTGGCTTTTTACCGGGCAGCCCCATACACGGTTAGAAATTATGATGAAAATGAGCATGCGCTATGATATTTGAAGAATTAAGTGAATTTGCCAAAGACATCAAGAAACTTTCAAAGAAACATAGAATGCTTTATGAAGATATCGAAATACTAAAAAAAGTTTTAACTGTAAATCCTAAAGAGAAACCTCCGTTTAGTTACAGGATCGATGGTTTGGGAATTGAAACTTGTGTGATAAAGGTGAAGAAAATTGCCAGCAAGAGCTTTAAAGGAAAAGGTGTTAATTCTGGTTTTCGAATAGTATATGCACATTTTGAAAATGAAGACAAAATAGTTCTGATTGAGATATACCATAAATCAGTCAAGGAAATTGAAGATAAGCAACGCATTCTCAATAATTTTAAATAATGGATTTTCAATTTCAGTAAACAGACAGCAAAAGCTCAGCGCAAACCTAAATCACCACAAACCCGCCTTAAACAAATCATCCATGGTCAGCTCGTTCAGAATTGGATTGGAAGAGCAAATATGGCAATTACTACTCTTTATCCCTCAACTTTTTCTGCTCATTATGTTGTAGATATTTTCTGGAAGAAACTATACTTTCGCCCGTTTGTTTTTCGATGGAGTTTCGGGCTTGCTTGGCCGCATCGCCACCTTTGCGAGCTATCTCTTTGCTTTGCGAAAAGTTTCCGGTAATGCGTAAAAGTTGTTTTGTATCTGCCACATCGGTCAAGCGAATTTTCCCATCAGGAGCGGGCATTTTCAAACCGTTACAATTTGTAACGGTTTCATTTCCCTCATCAGTAAGTCTCTTTTTTAAGACTCTCCAATAGGTCTGTGGATTTGTGCTTTCTGAAAGTACGGCAACCACATCAACAATAGAAAAATACCATTTCTCACGCTCATCGTCCCAATGGACACGGACTTGTTTCTGGTCGAATAGTTTTATAGCGGTTATTTTGGTCATAGTTTTTTTATAAAATTCATAAACATTATAGTGTAACAAATGTAAAAAGAAATGCTTAAATGATAAAAATTGCACAGCCTTTCATTTTGCACCCGATAGCGACATATTTGAAAGAATCCCCTTATAATGTACCCGATAAGGTATAATATTTATTAAAATTGAAATGTCATACCCGATAAGGTATAATATTCAAAATAATGTTACTTTTACACCCGAAAAGGTATAAAATATGAAATTGAATGAATTCGTGAAAGAAAGAAGAAATAGTGTAAAACTTACACAACCCGAACTGGCGCAGAAAGCAGGCGTTGGTTTACGTTTTCTGCGAGAACTGGAACAAGGCAAGGAAACCTTACGTTTGGATAAGGTAAACCAGGTTCTACAATTATTTGGGTTTGAAGTGGGTCCCATCGATAAAAACTTTAATCCAAATTCCTGATTGAAATGAGAAAAGCAGAAATCAAAATCCGTGACAAAACAGCGGGCTGGCTCACCCAGGGTGAGGACGGATACCATTTTATTTATGATAAAATGTATTTGCACTCTGAATCTCCTGTACATGTTAGCCTTACCCTTCCTATCCAGGAAGAACCCTTCACTACAAAGGTCATGTTCCCATTTTTCGATGGATTAATCCCGGAAGGATGGTTATTGGACATTGCCGAAAAAAATTGGAAACTGAACCCACGAGACAGGATGGGCTTGCTGTTGGCTTGTTGCAAAGATTGTATTGGTGCTGTAAGTGTTCACCCTGTAAATGAAGACACATTATGACAGCAAAGTGTTTATATTGTTACCAGCCAATTACATCTGATGAGGGTGAATTTCATGCTTCATGCAGTAAAAAGATATTTGGGCAGCCGCAACCACCATTATTGCCTTATAGCGAAAATCAACTCGAACTTCTGGCAACGGAGGTAATAAAAAGCCAAACCTCGATTACCGGTGTTCAACCCAAACTTTCGCTCCATATTACTGCTGGAGATAAAGATGGTTCTGCCAAAAGGTTCACTATTGTTGGACTTTGGGGTGCTTATATTTTAAAACCACCCACACCAAACTACCCACAGCTGCCAGAAGTTGAAGACCTGACGATGCATCTGGCAAGTCTTGCGAAAATCAAAGTAGCTCCACATAGTTTAATCAGGTTGCAATCAGGTAATTTGGCATACATCACCAAACGAATCGACCGGGTGAAACAACAAAAACTGGCAATGGAAGATATGTGCCAGCTTACCGAGCGATTAACCGAAGATAAATACCATGGAAGCTATGAACAAATTGCCAAGACCATCCAAAAATATTCTGCAAACCCTGGCCTGGATGTGGTGAACTTTTTCGAGCTGGTACTTTTTTCATGGTTAACGGGCAATGCCGACATGCACTTAAAGAATTTCTCACTATTTCAACAACCTGGTTTCGGCATGGTATTTTCGCCGGCATACGATTTAGTGGCAACAGTACTGGTAAATCCAGCCGACAAAGAAGAACTGGCTTTGACACTAAATGCGAAAAAGAAAAAAATTAAAAAGACTGATTTTATCGCCGCATTTAATACTTTAAATCTTGATCAAAAACAGCAGTTCAATATCTTTAATAAAATGATAAAGGCAAAACAAGCCTGGACAGGTATGATTGGCATGAGTTTTATCAGTCAGGATTTTAAAGACAAATACATCGAAATGCTCAGTGAACGAATTGAAAAAATAAGTTAAAAAATCAATAGCATCAAAGGAAGTGGCTTTTGAAATATTTTTCTTGCTAATCAAATTCATAAATATTATAGCGTAGCAAATGTAAAAAGAAATGCCTTTACCCCGTAATGGAATCAATATAAACCCGGCACAAACAAATCATCCATTTCCAGTTCGTTTTGAACCAGGCCGGTAGAATACATATTTTGTTGCAGGCCAAAAGTTGTAATCATGCACAGGAAAACAGATTTGCGTGTTGCGGTTTCCTGCTTAAATGCCCCGATTTGATTGCGCAATTCGGCGGCATATTTTTTTGTGATGGTGTAGGGGTTAATCGAGAATTTGATTTCGCATATATTAATCACCTGGTCCCGCCGATCGATAATCAAATCAATTTGTGCGCCCGTGTCGGATGTGCTGCTTCGCCACGAAGAAATGCTGGTGAAAACGCCGCTGATGCCAAGCGCATGTTTTATTTGCGGAAGATGATACATGCAAACTTGCTCGTAAGCATAGCCGCTCCAGGCCCGGTATTTTGGCGTGTCAATGGCACTAAGCCAGGTGTTGTTATCCAAGGGCTGCGTGCCTTCGATAAATTTCAGATAAAAATGTGTGTAAAAATCCACCAATTGGTAAAGGCTGTTTCTCAATTTTTTCCCGAAAGGTGTGTATTTCCTGATGAAGCCACTTTCTTCGAGTTCGTTAATTAAACGCGTTGTACTACCAGCGTTGGGCAAAGCCGAAATCCTGATTATCTCGTCCCGGGTCAAGCCCTTCGATTTTTTGGCCAATGCTTTAATGATGCTTACGTGCCGCTCGTGATTGCTAAACAGGGAGCGATACAAGTTTGTAAATTCCGTGCGCAACAATCCGGTTTCCGAAAAGCAAATCTGCTGGATGTTTTGCGTGGCACTCAGGCCTACCTCCAGCTCATCCCAGTAAAATGGGATGCCCCCGAAAGCCATGTAAAGCTGGATGATTTGATAGCGGTCGAGCACAATGTTTCGCGCTTGCAAATATTTTTCGCACTCGTGCAAAGTAAAAGGCAGGAGCTTGATTTTTTTTGTTACCCTGTTGTGAAGCCCGTCTTTATTGTTGATGAGTTTATTGGTCATCCATGATGTTGCCGATCCGCACACAATCAAAAGGATATCGCTTCGCGCCGATGCCCAGCTATTCCAGAAATGCTCCAATCCCTGGATAAATTTGGAGTTGCGCGTGTCGAACCAGGGTAGCTCATCGATAAAAACAACTTTACGACCTTTTTGCTTTTCCAGATAAGCAGTCAGTTGCAAAAATGCTGTAAGCCAATCGCCCGCCGGCTCATAGTCGCTTTTTGAATCATGCCTTGCCAAGGCCAAATGAAAGTTGGAGAGTTGTTGGCTCAAAGTAGCATTGGCCAGCCCGGTAATCTGGAAAGTGAATTTGCCTTCAAATGCAGAACGGATCAAAAAAGTTTTGCCCACCCGCCGTCTTCCATACATGGCCACAAATTCGGAATTTTTGGAGGCGTACATCGCATCCATAATTGAAAGCTCTCTGTCTCTGCCTATTACATTTTTCATATTATTTCAATTTGGCTTTAAATGTAATAATATTATAGTTATAGCCAAATATAATTTTGATTTGGCTTTATCTCTGTTTTAATTCCTACTTATAGCCATATTGAAAATCATAAATCAACAATTGAGTTTTGGGCATAATTATTATTTTTGCTTAATAAAATTAGAAAAGATGTGGGGCGAATTAAATAAAAACCGGAAGAAGCATCTGACACTGAATCTTCAGGATATTTTAGATTACGAAAAGTTCAGCATGATTTCGATAATTTTCCATTCTACAAAAATTGAAGGCTGCTCTTTATCAGAATTGGATACCCGGATACTTTTAGATAAAAATATTACTGCAAAAGGGAAACTCCTGGCGGATCATCTGATGATAAAAGATCATTACCATGCCTTTTTGTTTGCCAAAAGCGAGGCTAAAAAAAAGCGCGAGTTATCTGTATCTTTTTTGCAAGAAGCCTGCTCCATCCTGATGAAAAATACCGGGCAGCTTATCAATGCCATCGGAGGAACCTTTGATACCTCGAAGGGTGATTTAAGATTGGCAGAGGTGTATGTGGATAAAAAATATTTTCCGGATTTTAAGAAAGTTCCAGTGATGCTCAGGCACTTGATGGAAGGCATCAATCAACGATTATCTTCTGTTTCGGACGATGATGAAATTTTGTGTCTTGCAGCAGATTTGCATTATAATCTGTTTAACATCCATCCTTTTGCTGATGGCAATGGCCGGCTATCACGGCTGTTTATGAATTACATCCTCATGTATTTCGACCGACCGCTCGTTAAAATTTTTACCGAAGACCGGGCAAAATATATTGATGTACTGAACAAAACAGAGGAAGAGGAAGACCTTTCTGTTTTTCGGGATTTCATCGCAAAACAACAGAATAAGTTTTTCAAGTCAGAGATTAAAAAATACAATAAAAAGGGATCGGGATTCACGGTAATGATTTAGACATTCATCCATCCACCCTAAATAAATTCCCGGGTTTTGCTATTTTAATGCGCATCTGCGGCAGCAGAAATCTATTTTCTCCCTTTTAGAAAAAATTACTTTTGCAGCCAAAATTATGAAGATATGAAATCGATAGCTGTTTTTTGTGGATCGAGTGTAGGCGGTAATGAGCTTTATACGCTTCGGGCAAAAAGCCTGGGCAAGCTGCTAGCGCAAAGAAGTATCCAACTGGTTTATGGTGGCGGAAATATTGGCTTGATGCGCAAAATTGCCGATGCTGTTTTGGAGCATGGCGGCAAGGTAACGGGCGTAATGCCGGCTTTGATTGCCGACCGGGAAATTGTTCACCGGGGACTTAGCGAGCTGCACATCGTGGACACCATGCACGAACGCAAGGCTTTGATGGCCGAGCTTTCGGATGCTTTTATTGCCATGCCCGGTGGCTTCGGCACCATCGACGAGATGTTTGAAATAATGACCTGGAACCAATTGGAAATCATTAGCAAACCCGCAGCCTTATTCAATATCAACGGGTATTTTGATCCCTTGCTCGGTTTTATCGATCATGCCATCCACGAAAAATTTGTAAGGCAGGAGCATCGCAATAATCTGATTGTGGAGGATGACGAAGAACGTTTGTTGGATAAATTGCTGGTTCACCGTCCGGCCAAAGCCCACAAATGGATCGACATGCTAAAAAAAGATCTGATATAATTTTTTTATCCCATGGAAATAATAGGCATAACAGGAACACTGGGCGCAGGTAAGGGAACAGTGGTTGATTTTTTGAAACAGGAAAAGGGTATGGCTCATTTTTCTGTTCGCGATTTTCTGATCAAAGAAATCCTTGGCCGGGGCTTAACCGTTGACCGCGATAGCATGACCCGTGTTGCCAATGAGTTGCGCCAGCAAAACTCGCCTTCCTATATCGTGGATCAGCTTTATGAAGAGGCTCTCAAGTCGGGAAAAAATTGTGTGATAGAAAGCATAAGAACCCCCGGTGAGGTAGTAAGCTTGTGCGAAAAAGGAAATTTTAAACTCTTTGCTGTGGATTGCAATCCACGCCTTCGCTATCAAAGGATTAAAGCCCGTGCCTCGGAAACCGATCAGGTAAGCTACGAAACCTTTTTGGCCAACGAGAAGCGCGAAATGACCACTACCGATCCCAACAAGCAAAACCTGAAAAAGTGCATCGAAATGGCCGATTTCGTTTTCGACAACAGCGGCACCGTGAGCCAGCTCAATGCCAAAGTAGCGGAAGTAATTCGCGGTTTAGGATTAAAGCCGGGCTGCTGAAAACCCGATAGGTTTTAAAAAGCGCTGTGTAATATTAGTCCATAAAGTCGATGCTTTGAATTGCCCCGGGTTTTAACCCGGGGCAAATGAGCTTGGCGTTGACTCCCCCGCGATTTCGCCACGCCGCAGGCGTGGCGAAATCGCGGGGGATTTTCATCTTAGCCATCAAATCCTCGCCCTAAAGGGCAAGGCAATTCATAATTCAAATAACTTACTAAAAAGACAAGCACTAAATAATTTTCCAGGCTCCCTTATCGAAAATAAACCGTTCAGGATCGGGCGAAAAACCTTCACCATCAAATTCTACCCAGCCATCGGGAAGGTAGGCCAACTGGTCTATTCCTTTTTTATGTGCCGTTTGTCCCTGGTGTTTTACAATTACAAAAAGCCCCGGCCTGGCATAATCGAGTAAGGCTCCCGATTCGCAAATCACCGGCTCGTTTTCAGGAATCAGGCTAAGCAGCTTCTCGAAGGGTTCGCGGATATGCTTGTCGATGGTTTGCAGATAAAATACCCGCGAGGCTCCGGCACGCAGCATCCGCGAGCTGTCCTTGGAAGTAGTCGGGTTGCCTTCCTCGATAATCTGAAAAGTGGAATTGCTGAATAAAACCTTTTGCCCCGGATCTTGCTGGTGCAGATGTGGCGAAACCTTTACCGCCACCACCTCATGGCTTTTGGCCGTTTGCCCAATAATCCGGCAGACAAAGCTGGTTTTTCCCACATTGCGGCCTGTGCCAGCGATGAGCAGGAGCTTAGGAAGATTTTTGAGATTCGATGTGTTAATTTTATCCTCCAAAAACATGAGGTCTTTCTTTGAGTTGATATTGTAAAATAGAGAAGGTTTTAGTTTAGAATCCTCGGATACCGTCAAAATATTTGCCTCGCAATTTTTTATCAAATCCAGCATTTTAAAGGTTTTTGCACGAATCCGTTTTTCAAAGGCTGGTATCAGCGATTTGCGATAAGCCGCGCACAGGGGTTCGTAAAAACCATCGCCATGCCGGGGAAGGGCAGCATCAAAATCTGCGATATATTCAAGAATCACAGTTAGAGCCTCAACTTGTATCAGGGGCATATCGCACGAAAGCACCAGGCAGACTTCGTTTTTGGCTTGCTTCATACAAGAATAAATCCCGCCCATTGGCCCTGCATCCGGAATTTCATCCGCCACCACCTGATAGCCCAAATGGTGATAAGCATCCGAATTGGCACTTATCAATAGCTCGTTGCACAATGGCTTTAGCAACTCGATGGCATAAACGATCATGGCTTTCCCCTGATATTGTATCAGCCCTTTTTCGCTGCCCATGCGGCTGCTTTTGCCTCCGGCAAGAATAATTCCGGTGATGTTTATATTGCTCATTTGCTTCGCGTAATTTATTGTTTCATCAATGACTACCAATGCCGAAAAACCAGAAATCTGCGATTTCATAGTTTTTCGTGCATCCTCGAAAATTTACGAAAATCGAAGATTTTCTAATTTTCGGGGTGACCACCAATGACTACCAATTCCCACGCGCCCCCTAATCCCCTTCAGGGAAGCCAGCCCACACATCTGACCAATGACCATCAATGACTATAAATGATAATCAATTACGCGCGAAGCGCAAATCACCATCAATTACACCCATTTACGCGCGAAGCGCAAATTACCATCAATTCCAACAAATTACCTAATTCCAACAAAAAAAGCCGTACCACGATTAAATGATACGGCTCTTGATGTAAGCTATGAAAAAGTTATACTATTTGGCCATTGGGTTGGATGGATCGGCAATCCATTCGTTGTAAGCACCGTCATATACTTTTACATTGGTGTAACCTGCACCGGTAAGTGCCACAAAAATGGGACATGCACGTACACTGGTTTGGCAGTAAGTAATGATTTCCTGATCGGGACTTAGGCTATGCTTTTTGGCAACAGCCAGAATCTCATCTTTGGATTTAAAATCGCCATTATCGGTCAAAAACTCTTTGTATTCGATATTCACGGCTCCTTTGATATGGCCTTTGCTTACGGGCTTTTCGCTGGTACCATTGAATTCGTTGGCAGCACGCGAATCGATCACCACAGCATTGCTGTTGGCCAGGGCTTTTTTTACCTCATCTATGTTGGCGATGATGGCCTTGTTTACCTTGGGCGTAAAAGTAGTGGGCTGAACTTTGGAAGCACCGGCAGTAAGCGGCAGCCTTACATTGCGCCACTCGCCTTCCATGTCCTTGTGCAACAAGCGCACGTTTTCAGCGCCAACATATTTCAAAATCCAATACACACGGCTGTTGTATTTGCTCGAACCATCATCGTAAATAATTACAGGGGTGGAATTGCTAATCCCGTTCTCGCCAAAAATCCTGGCCAGGTCTTCGGGCGATTTTATCAATCCTTCGATATCACCCGCTTTGTAAAGACTCTTGTGCGAAATGAAAACCGCATTGGGGATGTGCTTTTTGTAGTTATCCTCGGTGCTGGCCTCAACCACCACGATACTCTTGTTCTTTTTCAATTCGACCATAAAATCTTTGGCCGAAATCAAATCCTGTGCTTTGAGGTTAGCACCCAGCAGGAGAATTAAACTTAATAAAATAGTTGGGAATCTCATTTTAATCATTTTTTGAGGTTATACAATTGTGTTTATCTTTCGTATTAAAAAATTACCTGAAGCTGTGCATAAAAAGCATTATTGGCTTTATCGATGCCGGCAAAATCGTTGAGAACATAGTTAAGCTGAAGCCGGGTCCATTCGTTAAAGAAATAGTTAAGACCTACGGTAGTTGAACTCTTCAGATTATTGTCCAAATCAGTGTTGGCATCATAGCTTTCGTATTTCACCACTGGTTGGATGTTCCAGGGCGTTTTGTAAAGCAGCATTGTTGCAAAGCCGCTTTTTTTGGTATCGCCCGAATTGGGAACAATTTGAATGGGTTCGCCACAGCCGCCACCGGATATTTCGAAACCATCATCAGAACCGCCAATATATTCGCCTTGAAACAGGAAGTTGAATTTTTCAACTGAAATATCGGCACCAAAGCGTGTAAGTTTATCATTATCACTCTGGCTGTCTTTTAGCACCTTACCGGTTTTGAAACTACCGCCAATATGCAAAAAATCCAGAGGCGACACCACCAGGCGTGCAGTTATTGTCTTGTTTTTGTTGATATCAAGAGCATTGGCTCCGGTACCATTGGTAATAGCAAGTTTCCAATCCAGCACATTGTGTTCCTTGTCGAAGAGCGGCATGCCGCCATAGATCATAATACCAAGGTCGCGAAAGGGGCTGGCCATTTCATCTACCACCAGTGAACGGCGTACGGTATGCAATTTTTGACAAGGGGTAGAAAGTTCCAGGCCAAAAGGCTGCTTAAATTGTCCAACAGTAATGTTGGCCAAGGGGCCCAGGCGATGCCAGGTAATAAAAAAGTCGAGCAAATAGGGGCCGCCGATTTTGGGGCTGAACTCAGCCAGCGCGTAGTAGCTAAAGTCGTAAGGAATGGTTCCCATAACGCCTATACGGGCGCGCTGAAAGTAAAAGTTGTTTGTAGCATCGCCCTGGTTCTCGTTAAATTCGTACTGGGGTTGCAAATAGCCCATTACGTTAACGCCGTCTTCGGATTTGGCTTCCATACAGCCTTGTGCTTCAACCATTGCCGGAGCCAGCATTGCCAATGCAAATAGAGCAATAAATAGTCTTTTCATATTAATTAATAGTTTTTTGATTTTTAATTTTATCGTAGAAGAGAGATAATTATAGCAATGAAAACAACAAAAGTGAACCCTATTTTCCTGAGTCCACTTTTGTTAGTTTTTAGTACCTTATTTACCTGAGAAAACCAAATCGAAATTTTTGGTTTCAGTATCTGCCGAAAACTTGTGGCTTTCCAGATTGTCGTAAATCATGCCGTTGGCACCAAACTTAAGGCTGTAAGCATCGTAGCCCATAACAGTAAGATAGGCAGTAACCATCGATGAGGTTTGGCCTGTCCAGCAGTAGGTAAGCACTTTACCGCTACCATCCAGATAAATGTATTCGCCATCTTGCAGCGACAAGGGAAGCACGCGGTGTGCAGTAGTGATGTTGCCATAATGCTCAACATGCTCCAACTGCCAGTAGTTGCTGATGAAATAGTCGTTTGGATTGTCAAGTACAACGGTATTATCAACACCTTTAAAACCACCAGCGAGGAGTTTTGCAACGCGATCAGTCAGAATTTCTCCCATATTATCAGTTTCATAAAGCAATTCGGGTGCAGTCATCGATGCGTTATCAGCAACCGCGCCGGGAGCATCTGTCCAGTTAGCATTGCCAATAGCAACACTTCCGGTGTGAGATGTCCATGGACCAGCTGTTGCAGGATTCCAACTGCTCATTCCCCACTTCAGCACTTTGGCGGTAGGATAGCCGCTCAATCGGAGTGCAACCACAGCATGTCCGGCGTTTTGTCCGGTGTAGCAGGTTACCACAATGGCTTTGCCATTGTGATCGGCAGCCTTTTCGAGCAAATTATCAAAGCTGGCAAGCACAGCACCAGCAATATGACCGGTATTATAATCGGCTTCGTTACGGATATCGATGATATAAAAATCGTCCATGGCAGCCTCTACATCAGCAGCTCCAATGATCCAGGTATTCAGCACATCAGATACATCCATGTTGTTGTCGATCATATAGGTTTTGAAATCTGCAAAGCGATCCTGAGCTTCGGGTTTTGGGTCATCGCCATCGTCACTACAACTGGTTATTACCAACATTGGCAAAATGGCAAAAAATGTGGCAAATCTTAATAAGTTCTTCATAATACTTTACTTTAAATTTGTTAGTTTTACAATAGTTTTTGATAAATGATAATTCGTGTTTACAGCTTAACAACTGTTTATTTGTTAACAATAACTCGGAAAAAAAATGACCCGCAGGTCAGTTTTAATTCTTGATTAATTTCTGTTTGCAAAACTATACACGAAAAACACAGTAGATGACAGATTTAGGCCTAAAGGCGATATGAAAAAGATTGTCATGGGTCAGTTAATTATTGATTTGTATCATTTATTTATTTGCCCTACGTTTGTTTTTTTAATAATAACATATTAATAGCTGAAATGAATAATAAATACATACATACCTGCTCATCGCTGGTTAAAGACGATGCTTGCTTCAACTTGTTAACGCCCGATGAACTGGCTATGGTCGAAGGCAATCAAGTAGTTTTGAATTATCACAAGGGAGAAATTATTTGTAAGCAGGGATCGCAGGCAAGCCATATTGTGGTGCTACAAAAAGGGCTGGTAAAAGCCTATCTCGAAGGGAGTCCCAAAAACATCGTAATAACCATTATGCCTCCCGGGCAAATCATTGGGTTGCCTTCGATTCTTGAAGGGAATACGGCCTTTTTGTATTCGGCTTCAGCCTATATCGATACTACAGTAAAGATGATTAACATCGATATCATCAAGCAGCTCATCAGCCAAAATGCCAGCTTTGCCGCGCGCATTATCCATATCCTCAACGAAAACACAGCCCAGAACTACGGCCGGTTTTTCAGCCTGATGCAAAAGCAGTTGCACGGTCGCATGGCCGACATCCTTTTGTGTTTATCGCAGCGCATCTTCAAAGCCCATAGTTTCACCCTGCCACTTTCGCGTACCGATTTGGGCGAGCTTACCGGCATGTCCACCGAGAGTGTGATTCGCATTTTCAAAGATTTTAAAGAAAGTAAGATGATCGCCGTACAAGGCAAAACCATCGACATCCTGGATTTTGACAAGCTGGAGATGATCAGCGAAAAGGGTTAGGTAGGCGGGGGAAGCTATGCATTTTCCTAAGGGCGTTTTGGGTGTCTTTTCGGGGGGTGTTTTCCAGTGAAGATTTTAAAATCGTTAACGACTTTAACGTTCTTAGAGGAAAATCGGAAATCCCCAAGCGCAGCTTACTGCATCTCATGCTTTTTTTTAGTAATGTATCCGAGGCGCAAGGAGTAAAATATGCCATCCAGGGTGCTTTGGTAAAATTTGATATTACCACGAATCACAAACTTGTCCTTTTCCCTCAGGATTATTACAACGGTTATGAATTGGGGTTTTTGGTAAAACACAATCCGAAGGATACTTTTATAGATTTGTCGGTCGGCCTGCGGTACGAGGAATTACGTTACAGTTTGTATAATCTTAATTTTATCAACCTGCCTTTAGGTCTCGATCTTGTTTTTGGAAAAAAGGCCGGAGTTCTTATAGGTGGCAGTATTAAATTTAAATACTTAACAAGGGAGACCAAAGATCAAACCTATTCGGATAACAATGCGCAACGATTGTATTATTCCTTTGCCGCAAGACTTGGGCTATTTTTAACCTTGGATAAAATTAAAATCCAGTTATTTCCGCAAATCGAATCCATCCAAAATCCAATATTTATTGCAAAGTACGACCATTACATCAACCGGGTTTCGTACAATCTGGCTATCATTTTCTAAACGCTCCAATCAATCTCCTTTTTGCCTTTTTCCTTTAGATATTGATTTGTTTTGGAAAAATGCTTGTTGCCAAAAAAACCACGATGCACCGAAAACGGCGATGGATGTGGCGAAGTAAGCACGCAATGACGCTTGCCGTCGATCAGCGATTGCTTGGCAATGGCATAGTTGCCCCAGAGCAAAAAAACCAGGCTTTCTTTGTCGTCCGAGAGTTTTTTGATGGCTGTGTCGGTAAACATCTCCCAGCCCTTGTTTTGGTGCGAACCAGCCTGCGAAGCTCTAACGGTAAGTGTTGCGTTGAGCAGCAGCACGCCTTGCCTTGCCCAGTTTTCGAGATTTCCTTCGCGGGGGATAGGCAAGCCCAGGTCATCGTGAATCTCCTTGAAGATATTTTGCAGCGAGGGCGGCTGTTTAATCCCCGGAGGTACCGAAAAACTTAAACCATGAGCCTGTCCCGGCCCGTGATAAGGATCCTGCCCCAATATAACCACCTTTACTTCATCGAAGGGTGTGAAGTTGAAGGCGTTAAAAATTTGTGAGCCTGGCGGGAAGATGCGGTAGTGTTTTTTTTCCTCCGTCAAAAAATCTTTTAGCCGGGCGAAATAGTCCGCTTCAAAGGCGGTTTTTAATTTCTCGTTCCAGCTTTCGTGGATTTGTGGATTTACAGATGCCATAATTTATCCTTAGTTTTGTAGCCTGATTATGTACAATCGGCAATATTAAGTTTAAAATTCAGTTAATTAAAAAATTTCAATAATCGCTGCCAGCGTTATGGCAGACATAGAAAACAACAATTATAAACGCGTAAAAGTATGAAAAAAGTAAGTAGAATATTGGCATTTTTGGCAATCGTAGTTCTTTTGGGAACGGTAATAAGCTCGTGCAAATCCACGCAGGACTGCTCGGCCTACGGCGAGGTAAAAAAATTCCAAAAAGAATCGCGCAGGTAGTTTGCACCGATCACTTCAAAAAATACCGATGCCCCTCAGGCCTTTGATGAAAGCAGCATGAAGCACTTGCTTAAAATATCACTCTTGTTTTTGTTCATCGGGATTTCATGCACAGGCTTTGCCCAATCCGAAGAAGATCCGAACTTTGAGGAAATCGACACCATCCTCAACAAGGTAATCCTGAAAAAAGAAATCTCGGGTGGCGTGATGCTTTATACCCGGGGCTTTGGATTCTTGTTCCGCAAGAGCTTTAACGAAAACGCCTTCCGAAAAAATGTTTTTGAGCTAGAAGTTTTTGGCATAAAGGGCGACAAGCAGGTGCGCATCAATTACTACGGCTCCTATTTTAGCAATGCCAGGAGTTACGTTTTTGGTAAACTGAACAAGGTATATAACCTGCGTGCCGGGCTGGGTCGTCAGCACCGGATCAACAGTAAGCCCTATTGGGGAGGCGTGGAAGTGAGGTTTGCCTATTACGGAGGCATTAGCATCGGCATAGCCAAACCCATCCATCTCTACATCATTAGCCAAAGTAACACCAACGACTATGAATCCAAAAAATACGATCCCGAAAAGCATTTTATCGAAAACATATACGGGCGCGCTCCTTTTATCGATGGCATCCAGGAAACCAAATTCTACCCTGGCTTGTATGCCAAGGCCGGACTGATTTTTGACTTCGGCCAGTACAAAACCAGCATCAAAGCACTAGAGGCAGGAGCGTCTATCGACGGCTATCCCATCCCCATCCCCATCATGGCCTTCCGTGACAAGCACTATTATTTCCTTAATTTCTACATCAACTTCACCTTTGGGAAACGGTATAATAAGTTTTGATCTGTTATTTCCCCAATTCAATTACCGAAATAATATTGGAAAACGCTGCATCGAAATAAATCAAATGTGCAGCTTTTAGATCTTCGAGGATTTCCTTTAAATGTTTCTCGGTGATTTGTGGGAATGCTGTTTTGATGTCGGGATAGAGCTGGGAAAATGAATATACTTTTTGCTCAACAGCTTTTAAAACAAAGCCATACCAGGGGTTTCCAAAAACAATATTCTCGATTTCCACGTCATTGCAATATTCGCTGTAGTAATAAACACCCTTGTTCTCCTGGATAATATAGCGAAAGCGATTGATTTTGTAATAGTTTTCGATCTCGGTCAGCTTTTCCCACTCCCTGGCATTGGCCGGTGTATTTTTTTTGTATCTGAATAAATGAAAGCGATTTTCGTTGTCAGAAAAATAATCCGGCATCAAATAACTAAGATCATCACCATCGTAATTCTCCCTTTCAGAAGCAGGCATCGCTGCATAATATTTTGTCATCGACGAAAGCACCAAATCCACGTATATATGCGAAAAGTCCACCACGCTATCTCTGTAAAAGAATCGCAAAAAATGCAGGTTCTTTAAACATTCCTGCACGTCATCTTCGGATTCGCCCGGTATGTGCTTAATTACATTTACCACCGGATTAATTCCATTTTTTAGCGAATATTTAACAAATAAAATATTATCAGAAAAGCTATTGCTCTTGCTCATTTTTTGCAATAAGCCATCGGAAAGGCCATCGTAGCCGATAAAAATATTTTTGAATCCGGCAATGGCCATTTTCTCCATCAGCCGTGCATCAAAAAATTTATTCGGGATAATCTCGGCCCAAAACATGTAATCTTCTTCGCTACGATACCTCAGGGCGATAATTAAATCAAGTAGCTCCTCGAAATGCTTCAGGTTTCCAAAAGTATCGCTATCCACAAACGAAAATTGCGTGGTGCCATATTCCTGATTGAGATCTTCGATTTCTCTTACGATACATTCGGGACTTCGACTTCTAAGTTTATAGCCTTTGTTAAAATCGCAAAACTTGCATTTTCCCCAATGGCATGAGCGAATGGTGTTGATAGGGAAGTTAATTTTATCGGTATCCAAATGCGCCGGGAGGGTGTTTACATAGTCGCTGTAGTCAGGAAAAATATAGTTATCAAAATCCAGGTATTCACTCTTGCTTGTGGAGGATGGTTTGAGCTCGTGCGAATCACGGTAGATCAGGCGAGGTACGCTGCCAAAATCAGGGTTTTCTTTTTTGAGTTGTTGCGATAATTCTAACAATTGATATTCCCCTTCGCCCCAGCAGCCAAAGTCGAAATGTGTACACAGCTTCAAGGCTTCGTGCGCTGCATCCTTGCTTCCAAATCCGCCAACAACAATTTTTACTTCCGGTGCAATTTTTTTGATTTCTTCGGCCAGGATCATCCCCGGGATCCATTGGTAATATTTTGCGCTGATCCCAAAAAGCGAAACCTCATCAAAATCAATAGCCTTTAATTCCTTTTGAATGATTTCGGTAATTTGTTTCTTTTTGTTTTCTAAAAATTTTGAATAAAAATTTGAATCTTCGATGATGCGCCCGGGATCAAGTTTTTGCAGCAGCGAAATAATTCGCTTGTTGCCTTTCAGGTTTTCGTTGCGATCGTTAATCATCGAAAGAAAAGGCAGTATCCTGACTTCGGTATCTTCGCTTTCCAGATAATCCGACATCAGCGACAACAAGAAATTCCAATATTTTATTTCCGTCTCAAAACCATTATTCACCATAAATTTCTTGAGAATCGAAAGCGATATTGAGGGGCTGTACAAATCTGCCGGCGGCAGGCAATTCAGTAGTATTTTCATGGGTCTGCAAATGTAGCAATATGCTTTGAGTGATTTGGGTAAATGTAGTTTCTACTTAATCCAAAATGACTTTTTGCTTTGTTTTTTAAAATTAAAAATCGATGATTCAGCAGAGTCATGTTGCAGAAATTGGGGCTGTCTCAAAAGTTCCTTTACGTATGCTCTTTTTCCGTTGTACTAAAAACTAATTGCAGAAACCACAGAGAAATCAGAGAAGACGCAGAGATAACAGAGAAAGATAAACTTGAAATTTTTATCAATTATTATCTTTTGAGACAGCCCCATAAAAAGGTTTCAACCCTGTAAAAACGTGGCAACTTGTCGTTTAACTATTAACCATGAACGATGCACAATTAACCATTAACGATGAACGATTAACCCCTTCTTAAATAAACTTCTTATAAATGAAGTTTTCCAGTCTGCGTTCCACATCTTTGTCTCCTCTTCCCGAAAGGTTAACTACAGCAAGCCCTTTTTTATCCTTCATTATTTTCATGGCCAGAGCCACAGCATGAGCTGATTCTATGGCAGGAATGATCCCTTCCTTTCGCGAAAGCGTAACATAAGCATTGATGGCATCCTGGTCGTTTACGGGGAAATATTCGGCACGCTTGCTATCCTTCAGGAAGGCATGTTGCGGGCTGATGCCGGGGTAATCCAGTCCGGCGGCGATAGAATAAGAAGTGGTGGGTTTGTCATCCTTATCCACGAGGCAATAGCTGTAAGTGCCCTGGAATACGCCAATTTTCCCTTTGGAGAGTGTGGCGGCAGTCCGGGGTATCTCGCCTTCGCCCCCACCCTCGGCACCATAAATTTTTACATCCTGATCGCTCAAAAAGCCCTGAAACAAACCGATAGCGTTGGAGCCGCCGCCCACGCAGGCAAAGATGCTGTCGGGCAATCGGCCTTCGGCTTCAAAAATCTGATTGCGGGCTTCCTGGCCTATCACACTCTGAAAATAGCCTACCATGTTGGGGTAAGGATGTGGCCCTACCTGCGAACCGAGCATATAAAAAGAATCGGGGTTTTGGATAAAATATCCCAGAGCCTCGTTCACCGCATCGGCCAGCGTTTGCGTGCCCGAAGTAGCCGGGATTACCTCGGCGTTCAGCAGCTTCATGCGGCTCACATTGGCACTCTGCCGCTCGATGTCCACCGCGCCCATAAACACCTTGCACTTGATACCAAAAAGTGCGGCTGCCGTTGCAGTAGCTACGCCATGTTGTCCGGCACCGGTTTCGGCAATAATTTCTTTTGCCCCCATCCGCTTGGCCAAAAGCACCTGGCCGATGGTGTTGTTAATTTTATGTGCACCGGTATGATTCAGGTCTTCGCGCTTCAAGTAGATTTTGCTCCCCACCTGTTTCGAAAGATTGGCTGCCAGGTAAAGCGGCGAGGGGCGACCGACATATTTTTTCAGGTAGTGAATAAATTCATCCTGAAACTCCTTGTCGTCCTTGAACCTGAAAAAGGCTTCTTCCAGTCGTGCAAGGTTGCTGTGCAATGCCGGAGGCACGTGTGCTCCACCAAATTCTCCATAAACACCAGGTTTGATGTTGGTGTACAATTCTGATAATGGTCTTACTTCCATGAGTTTAGATTTTGTTATTTGTTATTCGTTAATTGTAAATTCGTTATCCGTTATTCGTTTATTAAAAAAAGAACAAAAAAAAGGCCGAAGAATAATCTTCGGCCTTTTTGTTTTTACACAATAGTGGTGATGACTTATTCAACTGCCCGAATAAATTTGCACCACCACCAAATATTTTGAGTTTGTATCATCTTGCGTTATTTTGAATGGCAAAAATATTTTATTTTTTTGAAATAGCAAGTTTTAAAATATTCTCTATCAAATCATCATAAGCCGATGAAATGGCGATGATGCGGCCTTGGGTGGGGAGAAGTGGGGAGATTTACCTCTATTTTTTCAAATACTGCTTTTGGTACAATTGGATTTACAATCCGAGCACAGACATCGAATATTCCGAAGCGTTATGTTTACTGTTTGCTAATCGGATTTTTTCTTTCAGGTCTTTAATTTCTTTTTTTGTTAATTATGAAACTATTTCAATTATCAATATTCTTTATATTAGTTCCGCTTAATTACCCCCAACGCGATACAGCTATGGCTCGCAGCCGCCCACTTGCCGGAAGGATTATAGTGTTTCGTATGTTTCCTTTTCCAATCATTTTTCCAGATTAACGCTAACCGTCTGTGAGCCATGATTTGCTGTTGTGGTGCGGTTTACCGGCCCAACACGCCCGAGGCACTGGCCGCAAAGTGGGAAGAGCTGCTATCGCAACCCGAAAGACTTGTTGAAATGAGCAGGCAGGAGCATCAGGCATTTTCCGAAAAATTTCATATCGACAAACTCACCAACCAAATGGTGGCAGTTTATCAATCGCTTAAGTTTTCCTGAGCGGAGGAGCGGAAGGCCGGCTTGAAGGTTTAGAATTATTAGCTATTGCTTAGCTGCATTTATTTGCCTTAGTTTTTTTTGTAAAAAATCTTACCCGTAGCTAAAAGACCTACAAAAGTAAATACAGCAAAAAACAAACTGCTATAAGCCAATTGCATTCCACCGGATAAAATGTGTCCACTGGTGCAACCTCCCGCCATTCTTGCTCCAAATATTAAAATAAAACCACCTACAAAAGCCCAAATAATTCTTTTAAGTTTTGAATCGCCCTTGTGTTTTTTCCAATTATCATAAATAAGAACAAGTTTAAAATCTCCTTTAATTACAGAAATAGACAGGGCGGCAATAAATGCTCCTGCCAAAAATATCATCTCCCAGTTTCCTGCAATTTCTATATTTGCATAATAATCGTTATTAGTAAGCCCTGAAAGTAAATCGGCTACATACGGAAAAGCTGTAGATGCCCCTATTGGTCGGTTTGTAAGTGCTGAAGAAAACACAATAATATTAAGCACAGCCAATGCTATGCCCGCAAAAATCCATTTTTTACCTTTTACTTTATCTACTTTTTGCAGCCAAAATGATGCAGCAATAAAAACAATGGCAATAATCGAACTGAGTATATAATACATTGTGTCTGAACCAAGTGTTGCGTTCAAGGATAGCACACCTAAATCCGGACCAAGAATGGGCTTAATAAAAGGTAGGGCTAAGGTATAAATAAGTCCACCAAATAGTCCACCAATGATACCGATTAATGCATCTATCGAACCTTCGCCTAATGATATTGCCAAGGTGCCGGGGCAATATCCCAAAATTGCCATCCCCATGCCGAAAATTAAGCCGCCCAAAATCAATCCTCCAACAACAAAAGGTTTTACATGAAAGGATGCGAATCCAAAAGCTATTTCAATATTGAGTAGAATAATTCCAACGCCAATTGCTAATGCTATTGCTTTTACAACCGATAAGTTTTCAAGGATGGCTAATCCACTAATTGTATTAAATTTATTCAAACTTGCATATTGCAATGTTGCACCGAATAAAATCCCTAAAATCAAAATTGTTATCATCATCATTATCTTATTTTAAATATTTGCATAAGTTTAAAATCAGGTTTTTTATCTTGCTGATTTTCTTACTCATTTCCTTAGCTTGTTTTTGTCCATGACTGAAATAAGTTGGCCAAAATACATAAAAAACTCAACGGCATGGGCAATAAAAAAAGCCCCACGAAAATCGCGAGGCTTTACACTATTTAAGGGGAGCTTATTCTTTCAAAGTAGTAGTTGAAATAAATATCAATTAACAGATAACAATTAACGATTAACCCCTAATCCTCCATAAAGGGATACTTGTAGCTTTCGGGAGGCAGGAAGCACTCTTTGATGGTGCGTGGGCTAACCCAGCGCAAAAGGTTGAGCTTAGAGCCGGCCTTGTCGTTGGTGCCCGAGCCGCGCGCACCGCCAAAGGGCTGCATGTTAACTACGGCACCTGTGGGTTTGTCGTTGATGTAAAAGTTGCCGGCGGCATGTTTCAGCTTGCTCATCACCTTTTCGACAATGTAGCGGTCTTTGGAAAAGATAGAACCGGTAAGGGCATAAATCGAAGTGTTATCCACAATGTGTATCACCTCATCAAAATCGGCTGGATCGTAAACGTAAATGGTAAGAACGGGGCCAAAAAGCTCCTCTTCCATCGTTACATAATGCGGGTCTTTGGAAAGGATGATGGTAGGTTGGATAAAATAACCCTTCGACTTATCATACGTTCCTCCATGAATCACCTCCACTTCTTTATCCTTATGTGCCCGGTCGATAAAACCGGCCAATTTATCAAAGGAAGCCTCGTCGATAACTGCATTTACAAAATTGGAGAAATTATCAACCGGCCCCACTTTTATGGTAGCCATGTCGTCCTTTATCTCTGCCAATACCTCATCCCAAAGATTACCGGGGATATAGGCACGCGATGCTGCCGAACATTTTTGCCCTTGATACTCGAAGGCTCCGCGGGTAAGAGCAGTAGCTACCTGCTTGGGATTGGCCGATTCGTGAACCAGCACAAAGTTTTTGCCACCGGTTTCGCCAACAATGCGGGGGTAAGATTTGAACTTGGAAATATTATTACCGATCTCTTTCCAGATATTTTGGAAAACTGCAGTAGAACCGGTAAAATGAATGCCGGCAAAATCGGGATGCGAGAAGATGACCTTGCCTGCCGCCGGCCCCGAAACAAAGATCAGGTTGATAACCCCGTCAGGCAGTCCGGCTTCCATAAAAATTTCCATGATGATGCGAGCCGAATAAATCTGGGTATTCGAGGCTTTCCAAACCACGGTATTTCCCATGAGGGCAGGTGCCGAGGGGAGATTTCCGGCAATAGCCGTAAAATTGAAGGGCGTAAGGGCAAACACAAAACCTTCGAGGCCGCGCTGCTCCAGTCGATTCCAAACCAACTCGTCCGAGTCGGGCTGCTCGTTGTAAATCTCGGTCATGTACTGCACGTTGAAACGCAGAAAGTCGGCCAGCTCGCAAGCCGCATCAATTTCGGCCTGATGCACCGACTTGCTTTGCGCCAGCATGGTTGCCGCATTGATCCGCGCACGGTAAGGCCCGGCTATCATTCCGGCAGCCCGCAAAAAGATGGATGCACGTTGCTTCCACGAAAGTTCGGCCCACTGCTCACGGGCATTTAGCGCAGCATCGATGGCAGCTTTTACATGACTTTCATCGCCCCGGTGATAATAGCCCAAGAGGTGCTGATGATCGTGCGGAGGGTACATACCAATTTTTTTATCGGTACGTACTTCTTTCCCGTTAATAATCATCGGAACATCCACTACTTCGGCCTTAGCCGCTTCGAGTGCCGCTAACACATTTTTCCGTTCAGGCGATCCGCTCTTGTAAGTCAGCACCGGCTCATTCTTGGCTGGTGGCGCGAAAAACATACTTGTTTGCATACTATTTAATTTTAATGATTTGTTTAATAAAAATAATTATCTGCCTCCAAAAATTAGATAATCCTAAATAAATCTAAAATTGAAAACACAGGCTAAAAATATAATTTAGATACACTTAGAAGCATTTAATCCATTCGTTATGCATCATTGTGCAATTCGTGGACAAAACTAATCTTCCTTTCCATAGCGAGCCAAAGTTGCAAGTCTATGTATGATTTGTGATTTTTCATATTTTTGAAAAAAAATTGTGCTATGGCAGAAATCCCACAAACAGAGCGTCTCCTAAAAATCCTGTTAAACCTTTCGAGCGGCATCCGCTACTCGTCCCAAGAAATAGTCGAACGCTACGGCATCACCAAACGCACCTTTTTTCGCGACCGCGAAATCTTGCTAAATATTGGTTTTACCATCGAGCAAGATCAAGGGCGGTATTGGATCGATAAAATGGAATCGCCATTTAAAGAATTACATCAGTTGCCCTATTTCACCGAAGAAGAAGCCTGGATTATGCGCCAGGCCATCCACTCGATCGATGAGAACAATCAGCTAAAAATCAATTTGGTTGACAAGCTCTATTCCTTATACAAATTTGGCAAGGTGGCCGAGGTAATTGTGCGAAAGGAGCAATCCGAAAATATCCACCGCCTGGTAGAAGCCATGCGCGAGCGGCAGCAGGTGGTTTTGCACGATTACCATTCGTCCAACAGCAACACCATCCAAAACCGCTGCGTCGAGCCTTTCGATTTTACGGCCAACTACATCGCCGTGTGGGCCTACGATTGCGAAAGCCAAACCAATAAGACCTTTAAAACGGCAAGGATTAAAAAAGTAACTATAAGTACCGAGCCCTATCGGTATTCGGCACAGCACCAAAGCCTGCCCCTCGATGTATTTCGCATTAGCGGAGCCGAACAGATAGAGGTAAAACTAAAACTCAACCTGCGTGCCTACAGCCTGATCAAAGAAGAATACCCGCTGGCCGAAAAGTACATATCTCAGCCTGAAAACAACTATTGGTTATTTCGAGCTCCTGTAAATAGTTTAGAAGGTGTGGGGCGCTTTGTTCTCGGGCTTTGCGAGGATATCGAAATCCTTGAACCGGATTCGTTAAAAGCGTTTCTGCAAGAAAAAGTGGAATGTTTTAAAAAATAATTCTTGCGAGTGTCATAATCTGACACTATGGATAGTTTTCTTTGCCCTGAATGAAAATTTGAAAAGATTAATAAATACGATGAAAAGAACCGAGTTTTTAAAACACGTGCTTTTTGGGGTCGCCGGTTTTTCAATTCCTGGATTATCTTTTGCCGCTAATCCAGGACGGAAAAATAAAAGCAATGCACCCGCTCCAAAAAGGTTTGTTAGGGTGATCAATTTTTACATCGCGGGCTATCAATACCATCAGGGGCATAAAATCGAATATATGTTGAAGCCCGGCGGAATGCTTGAGATGAAACGCGAACCACAAAACCACCACGACCACCAGGCCATCGCGCTGTATTTTGAAGATAAGAAAATTGGATATGTCCCGTCTGTGGACAACGAAATACTGGCAAATATGCTCGACAACAACATTGCACTCCAGGCCAGAATAGCATCTGTAAGCCCTGCTTATCCTACCTGGGAACGTGTGGAGATTGATGTGCTGTGCAGCACCGGCAACAATAATGTATTACTTTCGACTGAAAATTTTGCTAACGATAATACCAAACCAAATGCGAATTAAAATCACATTCAAGCTATCCGATGCTTCTCAGGTGCTCCCGCTCAATTATCAGTATCCACTTAGCGCGTGGGTTTACAAAGTGATCGAAAAGGGTGACAGCCAATTTTCGACATTCCTGCACGAGGCCGGCTACCAGCTTGAAAACCTCAAAACGTTCAAGCTCTTCACCTTTTCCAATTTGCTGTTTCCGGAACGAGGTTTCAGGATTTTGAAAGGTACCGACCGGATGGAGATCACAGCTCGCGAAATTTCGCTGATTATCGCTTTCATGCTGCCCGATGCCTTGCAGAATTTTGTGGCCGGCTTGTTCAGCGATCAACAGGCCGAAATTGGCGATAAGGTTTCCAGGGTAAAAATGCAGGTGGCAAACATTGAAATGCTACCCGAACAACTACCGGAAAGCACCATGCGCATCCGTGCCCTTTCGCCGCTGGTAGTTGCCCGCCAAACCGAAGCCGACAAACAGGAGCAATACCTTAAGCCCGGCGACAAAGATTATGAGCGACTGTTTTTTAAAAACCTCTGCGACAAGCACCACGCCTGGCAAGGCCAAACCGGGCAAGAGCTTACGGCGTTTGACAGCTCTGCGCTGAAATTCCGCTGCCTTACCCAAAATCCCAAATCACGCCTGCAAACCATCAAAGCCTTCACCAGCGATGAGGTAAAAGTACGCGGCTATCTCTTCGATTTCGAGATTTCCGCTCCGCCCGCCCTCATCAGCACCGGCCTGGGCAGCGGCTTTGGTGCCATGAACGCGCTGGGCTTTGGGTGTGGGGAAATGGTGGAGTATTAATTGTCATTTAGCTGCGCTGTCATTTGCCCTTCGGGCGTAATTTGCTTCGCGTAATTTAGCTTCGCTGTCATTTAGCTTCGCCGTAATTTGTTGTTATTTACCAATGACCATCAATGACTACAAATTACTACCAATGACAATTAATGACTACCAATGACAATCAATGACCATCAATAACTATAAATGACCACCAATGATAATTAATGACAATCAATGACTACCAATGACAATCAATGACAATCAATGACCATCAATGACCATCAATAACTATAAATAACCATCAATGACAACAAATGATCACCTAATTATGGAATTTAAATCAAAATACACCAATGCCTCTGAGGAGATAAAACTTAAATTTTTGGATGCCATTATCCAGGCAAACGAAAAGCTGCAAGCGGAGTTTTTGAATTTCGCCAGCAGTAAAAATGAACCGGCCAAACAAAAATCGTATCCTGCTTTTTTGGAACTTGTAAAAACTACCCGGCAGGAATTTCTTGAAGACTTTGAGCAAGTGGATCTGGAAAATCCTGATTGGGATAATTACCAGCCTTCCCATTCAGGCTACATAAAAGAATGGGAACAATACCAGCAGGCCAGCGAACAGGAATTTGATGCAATCTTTGATCGCTTTCGTGCTGAGGCCATCGACAAAATCATAGTACAAAAACCGGATGAGCTTACGGCCATGCTTATTGGAATATATGAGGCAAGTCAAGATGCGGAAATAACTGATGAATACGATTCATTCGGTGATATTAACGAGCATCTTCTCGATGGATTTAAGGCGGTAATGAAAGCCATCATCGAAAAACTTGGCTTAGCGGCAATCTCCGAAAACACCATTCTTGCGGCAAGCCAAATGTTTTTCAACTATTGTGATGAAGAATATCCCGGGAACACATTTTTCGCACAAATGTTCCAGGATTTCCTGATGACCCTTGCCGCAAAAACATCGCAGTCCGACCAACTACTTTCTCTCCTCGACCAATCGGGTGTGGAGCGAAAAACCCTTCCCGAGCTGGTGCTTTTGCTCAACAAAAATACGGGCAACAAAGACGAATGGCTGCAATCGGCCAGACAGTTTTACCTCGATAATAAGGAGGTTGCAAGGCAGCTTTTGGAATATTATTTTGAAAACGACAAAAGCGAATTTCTTCGCGTTGCCAACGAGTTGTTTGAAAACGACAAGCAGTTTTGGTCTGAGTATCTAAAAGACTACGTTTCGGCAGACTTGGATAAACCCTTGTATGTGAAAGTTTTTTACCGACTGACGGTGGATGAAAAGAAAATAGCGCATTACCTGCAAGTACGCGATTATTTATACCCCGAGGCCAATAACAATCTTTTAACAGAGATTGACGGAGACAAGCCATTCAAGGTTCAGATTTTGGCAGCAGAGAAACGCTACGAAGAAATCAAGACCATTGTAGAAACATGTCGGAGCGATTACGAATACGCCGATTTGATTGGGCCAATTTTGGAGGTTTACCCTGAGTTTTGTTTTAATCATATAAAACAGAAAGCCGAAAAAACCCTGAAAACCGAGCGAGGCCGCCACACTTACCAGCGCATCGTAGAATGGCTAAAGCTGGCCGACCGCATCCCCGGCTTCAAAGCCGAAATCCGGATATTGGCCAGGGAGCTTTACAACTACAAACCCAACCTGCCAGCACTGAAGGATGAGCTGAGGAAAGGGGGATTGGTGTGAGGGGAGGGAAATAGATGGAAGAATTGTTTTAACTTTACGCCATGATAATTTTGATAAATTTTGAATAGAAAAATGAAATTACTTTAACTAAAAACTAAGCATGAGGATACATATCAAAACCACACCGTCAAAAAAACCCTTAGATTTTAATCACCTGCATTTGCTTACCGGAACGATACACAAATGGTTTGGCGAAAACAACTTTCACGATGACATTTCACTCTACTCTTTTTCACATTTAACAGGTGCGAAAGTCGAAAACGGGAGCTTGACTTTTCCACACGGAGCAACTTTTTTTATCAGTTGTTGGGACAATGTGCAAGCCAAGCTATTAGTAAAAGGAATTCAGGATGACCCCGAAATGTTTTTTGGATTAAAAGCCGAAGAACTCATTATACAGGAAAATCCTGATTTATCCGGGAAAACATATTTCCAGGCAGGAAGCCCGGTTTTTATCCAGCGAAACCGCGATAACGGCAAAAAAAGATTCTACTATTTTAATGATGAAGAAGCTCCTCAATTAATGCAGGAAACATTACAAACAAAAATGACAAAGGCCGCGCTGCTGCCAGATGAAACATTAAAAATTAATTTCGACCAAAGCTACCACCGTAAAAACACAAAAAAGATCGACTACAAGCATGACAATGAAATTATTGAAATCCGCGCCAACTGGTGCCCGCTAATTATCGAAGGCAAAGCCGAAACGAAGGCTTTTGCCTGGAATGTAGGAATTGGAAATTCAACAGGGATTGGTTTTGGAGCGATAAAATAAAAATGGGAGCATTGAGCTCCCAAAATGTTTGAAAGAATTCCTTTCAATTTTTCAATTCCATCTGGTTCGATAAATATTAGACAAAAGTAGTAAAAATATTATAAACAAATACATGTTAATAAAAGATTTCATTTCAATAGGTTTTTTTGTTTTACCTTTGCGAAAAATTCTTTTACTAATGATAGAAATCAGAACAGATGAAGGTTGCTATTTCAATTTTGAAGATAGTACAGAATATATTAAATGGATAATCCAAAATAATTTTAAGGATATGGCAAGTTTTCTTTCGAACGATGATGTTAAAAAACCCTCTTATTGGGGTGATTGTATTATTCATTGCACAAATAATGATTTTAAAGAATTTATTTGCAATCTGGCAACAACAATTTTAAGAAGTTAAGAAATGAAATATTTAGTAAAATACACAGGCTCTTTTGGTTTCATCAAACCCTGGACGGCTGTACGAGATGAAGAAGTTTACAGTCAGCAGTTTTTAACACCATCAATAATAGGTGGGATTGAACGAAAACTATTTCCTGAATTACTTGATAAAAAGTGGGGCATTTATAAGATTACAGGACATCGGCTAACTTACACTCAAATTTCGCAACAGCAGGAACAAACGCAAGCACGTGGCTGGAACGAAAAAGGGAGGGGGGTCAATAAAGAATATTCAAGACCTTACGCAATTTTGAAGCGCGGAGTGTTGGTTAATCCAATATTGTTCTTGGCTTTTGAAACACCGGAAGATGCAAAAGTAGCTTCAGAGCAACATGTATGTCTGGCTCGGAACGAAGATATTCTATATCCGGATCCTGATATTATCGAGCTTACTCAAGAAGAGTTTGATGAAAACGAAGAACTATTCAGTGGATTTGAATTGGTTTTTGAAAAAGGTGATAATTCATTTTTGGTCGGCTACAATCGCATGAACAACAATGAGCCCATGTATGGTTGGTTAAAAACAGTTGGAAATCCCGTAAAAACATATTATTAATGGTAGTTTGCGAACATATCAAAGCCAAAGGAAAGCCGGATTTTACCCCTTTGTATGCTCATTTGCAGCATGTAGCTTTGGCTGCCGAAAAAGTTGCCGATGCACTGGGATTTGATAAAAACATTGCCAGGCAGGGAGCAATTTTGCATGACATCGGAAAGGCAAGCCCGATTTTTCAAATGCGTTTGAAGCCTGATTATCGGCGAAAAGAAAGTGATAAAACTTTTCGGCACGAATTGGCTTCCCTGTTTTTTCTCTCACTCTTCGATGAAAAGATTCATCCCCAATTAATCGAAATGATAGTTTCCCATCACAAATCTGTTGAAAAGGATTCTCGACTCAAGGGCATCCTGGATTTGGAAGAAAATACGGATAACGTTTTTGCAATACACAGTAACGATTGGGGTAGCTGGTCGAAAGATGCTTTTAAAATTTTGGAAGCATTTGGAATTAAGACCCGTGATATTTCGCTAAATGAGGCTAAGAAGAATTATTACGAAGCAGTTGATTATGCTGAAAAAAACATTTGCAGACAGGGCTATTCTGAATGGAAAGGTTTGTTAATGGCTGCCGATCACTTTGCTTCTGCCATGCTTAACGAAACCGAAAGCCAGTTAAAGAAGATTTTCAAGACACCAAATCTAAGTTTCTTTGAGCGGCAGCACGAGTTGTACCCACTTTCTTTAATGGATGCAAGTTCTGATAAAAAGCACACACTCGTTGTGGCAAGTACCGGTGCAGGGAAAACCGATTTTTTATTCAGGCGTTGTAAAAACAGGGTTTTCTACACTTTACCCTTTCAGGCCTCTATCAATGCAATGTATCAGCGAGTTGCCCATGATTTGAAACCAAGCAATCCCGATTTGGACATCCGTGTATTACATTCCGCTTCACGTGTTCTCATTAAAAACGGGCAAACCGAAGAAAAAGCACTCCAGGGATTGGTGGGCTCATCCATCAAAATATTAACGCCACATCAAATTGCAGCCATAATATTTGGAACCCGTGCTTTTGAAGCCACCATTCTCGACCTAAAAGGTAACGATGTGATACTTGATGAAATTCATACCTACACTGAAATATCGCGTGCCATTGTAATTAAGATGGTGGAAGTTTTACAACGTTTAGAGTGCCGTTTACATATCGGTACCGCTACTATGCCCACAGATTTGTACAATAAAATTTTGGATATTCTCGGCAAAGAAAATGTTTACGAGGTGAGTTTGCCACCATCTGAAATGGACAAATTCGACAGGCATATTGTTCACAAACTAAATAGCTGGGATGATGCTGATGAGATTGTATCCAATGCAGTTGATGATGATAAAAAAGCATTGGTGGTTTGCAATCGTGTAAAATCCGCACAGGAGCATTACGAGCATTTCAAGAATAGGTTTCCTAATATTCCGATATTGTTACTTCACAGCCGCTTCAAAAGAGGCGACCGAAATCAGAAGGAGAAAAAGTTACTTGGATTAAACGATGAAGGATTAAGCACTGATGAATTCAACTCAAGCGAAAAAGCCTGCATTGTTATGGCAACGCAAGTAGTTGAAGTTAGTCTGGATATTAGTTTCGACATTATGATTACAGAAACTGCTCCTCTGGATTCTTTGATTCAACGATTTGGGCGCGTAAACCGAAAACGAACTTTAGAAACAATTGGAAAGTTAAAACCAGTTTATCTAATCCCACCACCTGATGATAAAAATGAAGCATTGCCTTATGATGTTGACATACTAAAAGCAAGTTTTGATGTGCTTCCGGATAATGAAATACTGCATGAAAGGAATTTACAGGAAAAAATAGATGCTGTGTTTCCTGAGGTGAATGTGATGGATATTGAAACACATTCCATTTTTAAAAAAGATGGGCGCATGGTAATTGATTTCCTTACGCACCGTCCAAAATCCTATTTGCTCGAACTACTCGAAATTGACAGCGTAAGTTGCATTAGCGATGAAGACATCGAAAAATATGAAAGCGCATCCTTTGAAGAGCGAATGCTTATGGAAATCCCGGCGAGATATTGGTCAGTTCATAAATTTCCGCAGAGCTCGTACGGGAACAAACCATTTATTGTCCCCAAACATGCATACGATTATGAAAGCGGGTTTGATATTGATAAAGCCAAACAAAAATTTAATCCAACAGATAACTTTTTATAAAAACTATAGCCTATGATAACAGTAAACATCGGGCGGACATTTTTGAAAGCCTACAATCGGAAATATGAAAAGGAGCTTACCGCCAAAGAGTTTTTTGAACAGGAGTATTTTGAGTTGTTTTTTAATCATCCAAAATACCTGCAATGGCCAACCAACTCTCCTTTTGTACAAATGAAGAAAGGTCAAAAACCTGAACTTTTAAATTTGGGAGAACGCAAAGAGAAATTAGAAAACCTACATTCAAAAATCGCTGCAGGAGACAAAGATGCAAGCATAGCCATAGGGTTTCCGGCATCAGAAATAAAAGAATTTGCAACAACTTCGGGTTTGATATCAGATTTGGAACTGAGTTTTGACCATGAAGATATTTATCTGTCATGGATAGGAAGTGGCTTAAGTGTTGGCGTAGCCGGTGGCTTATCCATTTTATTCGACCAAGCAGATGTTTTGCTTCAAACTTACGAAGGCTGGAAAGTTTACCGTCAATTTCTAAATGACCCTGTGTTAGAAAAACTAGCCGGCAACAAAATTACAAGTTGGAACGGCCAATGGTTAAGTTATGCTTTTAGCAGAAATTTTCGCGAATATTTTGATTTTGCCTCGCTTGAGAATCTGGGTTTTTTCAAAATGGACAAAACGGATATGGTAATTGAGACGGTGAAATGGAGCAGGTTGTTCTTTAATTTATCACGCCATTTCTCTGACCGAACACACACAGGCTATATTTTTAGTCTCGGACAAACTAACAAAACCTTGGGTTTTTATCCATTCAAGTTTCAGCAAGCAAGAAGGATTATCGAATTCTACAAAAAGCTATTTGGTGAAAATGCAGCCATGAAAGATGCTGGCTATTACGAAAACATGTATGGTATCCATATTAAAAGAGCTTGCGAATTGGGTGCTATTGGTATTCAAGCATTGGAACCTGAAGGTTTGCGTAAATATTTTGATAAGGACAAAATGCCCAATCTGAAAAAATCACCGGTCTCCCAAAAAAATGGACAAACAGACGAAGAATTCGATTCAATCCTTCAGGAAGCCGAAAAGAAAGATTACGAAAATAAAATTATTCCATTCAGAATTTATAAAACTTGGTTATTAGCTATGATTACAAAAAACAAAGAAGAATTGTCAGATTATACTCAGGAAATTGCCAAAGCAATATACGAGTATAGAGCAGCCGATAAAAAAGGCTCAACCAAACGTTCAAATGTTGTACAAAAGCAACTATTCGTGTCAAAGTCCAAAAAAACTTTTTTGGAAGCACTGACCGAAATAATATCTGAAGTTGACGAGAATCAACTTCTAATGTTCAAAGAACTCCGCGACCGGATTCATCTAATGAACAACGAGGACTTCGGCTATTTTGTGGTCTTACTAAAATTTGATTATGCTTATCAGGAAAGAATTTCATAAATCACTAAAAATTAATAAAATGAGTACAATTTATATCAGAACATTAAAAAGAGCAGAACACACAGTTTTTGCAGTAGAAGATGGTCAAAAAAGATATTACGACCCACAGTTTAATAAATATGTGCCTTATTCAAGCGGGCAACAGGTCAAACGCTCTCTAATCGACCGCTTAACAAAAGAGTTAAATGAGGTGCCTGCACCTACAACATTTGTATTTGATGTCAATAAAGCAGGTGAACTTGGCGAAGGAGAAGTTTATGCCAACTGTAATCCGGCTTTTGCCGATCAATTATTTGGAGGCTGGATGAAGGCTGCTAAAGGTGGAAAAGAACGTACTATTAAGCGCCGTAGCCCAATGTCCATTTCAGCCATGCGTGGCTTACATCCCCTGCTTTCAGGCA
Organism: uncultured Lentimicrobiaceae bacterium; assembly: GCA_964523795.1. GTDB lineage: Bacteria > Bacteroidota > Bacteroidia > Bacteroidales > 4484-276 > SABY01. Next base: position 4,100 of record CAZGAO010000024.1, on the reverse strand, counting down.
TCGATCGTGAAAACGCTTCTTTTGATAGAAGTGATAGGCCAAATAATTTGGTTATTGTGCGTGATGAAAACGGAGACCAACTATCAGAAGAAGGAATAAATGCATTATTAGCAGGAAAGGATCGAAGTATTAGCAGAAAATGGATACCTGACCAGCGTCGTGCTACCGGACTTTTTGTACAGGACATAGCTTTAGATCTTCGCCGTTTGTTTTGTGTCAATTTAAATTCTTTTGAACCGGAGATCACCGAAGAAACGGAAACTAAACTTCGGGAAAACGGCTGGACTGAAAGCAAGAATGTTTTTGGCCCATGCCTAATAGCTCCAAGTGAAATGAGAAAAAAACTAATCCCGGCTCTTGCTAATGCAATTATCAATTGGGCTATAACATCCAATCAGTCCCGCACTTTCAGTTTGATGGAAACACTGGCTGTTTCGATAAGCGATAATGCTAACAAAATTGCAGGAAGCATCCGTGCCAAATTGAGTGGTGAAGAAGAAAACAAAGCCATTCCAATTATTGAAGAAGAATTGAACGGAGTTGAAACCTTTGTAACACTTTCGGCAGGCGGCTATATTTTAACAAAAAAAGAAACTGCCGAAGCACTCGACCAGGCAGAACAAGCTTTGATAAATAAAATGTCTGCTTTTGATTATGAAAATCAACTTAAAAATGATGATTAATTCAAACTAAATCCTGACAGGCCATAAAATCCTGTCAGGATTTACAATAAGTTATTTGATTCATTATGACAAGCACCGCAAAAAATGTTAGCAGTTTGGTCAAAGATGTACTTTTCATCAATGTGTAACCGTAACCTTGTTTATCTTGATGAAATTCAATTTTTTATGCAAGTTTTAATCATGACCTTTTGCGGGGGTAAATTGGAGTATTTGTCCTATTTGACAACACAAAAGGTCACAACAAAAAATGCAAACCACAAGACCTACTGCAATGAGCGTAAGAAATCATCGATGATAAACATGAAAATGTAAATGTTTTTGATTTGTAATTTGAATTCATCATATTGTTTTCATAATAAATTAAATAGATTAATTTTGGTGTTTACCTTTTGTTTAGGTAATATTGCAAATACTAATAGAATACTTAAACAATAGGTAAAGTATTAAGGCATGACAAAAGAGGCAATGTTATTACTGGAATTCTTAGATAACCACGAAATCGACATTTTTAACAAAAAGTTTGTTGTCAGCAATAACTTTAGTGAGGAATCGCTAAGAAACCTTGTTAACACCAATTATTTCCGTACGATTGAAAACGGGAAATATGTTCGTCATAATTTTTCTGATGAAAATGTAATCGGTAGTTTTCTATCCAAAGATGGTGGTGTGGCATACTGGACAGCAATGAATTTCCATGGACTTACCGAGCAGATACCTAACCTGGTTTATGTGCAGACATCCCATACGAAAGAAAACAAAACAATCTTCGGGGTTCGCTATAAGTTCATTAAAGTAAAACCTGATAAGCTTTTAGGTTTTCAGGCCATGGGATACGGTAACCACCAATTTCAAATTTCAGATATTGAAAAAACAATTGTTGATTGTTTCGATCTTCCTGGTTATGGGGGTGGCTATGCAGAGATAATAAAAGCATTTGGGAGGGCGGATTTACGGCCACAAAAAATGGTGAAGTACTGCAAAGCTATCAACAACATTGCTGTTGTTAAACGTTTGGCATTCTTGAGCGAATTACTGATGAAGCCAGACATGGACTATTTTTTAAAATATGCGCAATCTGTAAAAAACGAAAAGTACAATTTGTTTGAAAGTGATGGTGAGAAAAATGGAAAGACGAACAGACGATGGCGCTTAATTATGAACATGGACAGGGATGAAATTCTGGAAATAGCAAACTCGTAAGATGGTATTAAAAAAGGAAATTATCGAACTTGCACACGCTAAAGGTGTTAAAACAAAAACCATTGATAAAGATTGGATTCTTGGTCATTTCCTCAATGCTATGTTTTGCCTTGAGGAGGTACAACAAAACTTTGTGTTTAAGGGAGGAACCTGTTTAAAAAAGTGCTATTTCGGCGATTATCGTTTTTCCGAGGACTTGGATTTTACCTTACTTGATGAGGCATTTGTTATCGATGCCAATTTTATCAGAAAAATCATTAAACAGGCTGAAAAGTCAAGTGGGGCAAAGTTTTATTTTGAAAAACTGAAATTGCAACAATGCAATAATAAAGCCCAGGGTTATGAGATAATTGTTAAATACTGGGGGGCAGACCATAGAAAAACCCAAAAACCCTTACCCGCTTCCAGGTGGCAAACTAGTATAAAACTTGACATTAGCTTTTCAGAAAAGCTATTACTGCCAGTAGTTTACAAAAAAATATTTCATGATTTTTCAGATAGGGATGCTATTTCGCAAACAATCCCGGTGTATTCATTGCACGAAATAATCGGTGAAAAACTTCGCTCACTTATTCAACGAAACAGGCCACGTGACATATATGATATTTGGACACTTAGCACGTTTTTTTCGGAGGAACAATATGCAGGTATCAAGGCAACATTGATAGAAAAATCAAACGAGAAGAACATAACAATTTCGGGTATCGAGGATTTTGTTAATCAGACAAAGCGAGAGAAAAATAAACGTGCATGGTATAGCAGTTTAGCCGATCATTTGCCCGAAAACGAATTACCTGATTTTGACGAAGTATATGAATTATTAAGGGATTTTATTGCGAGAATATTAAACTCCTGACTATGAAAACCCTATACTCATTAATTTGTATGCCAGGTTTGGTTTGTAAAAAAAGTCCAAGGGCAACGAACTGGATTATTAGCTACCTCTACTTATCGCACCCCGAAATTTGTTACGAAATGGAAAAAGGCTTCAACCTGGAAAAAGCAGAAAAGGACATCATTTTATAAAATCAGCATAACGAATAAAAATATTCCACCATGCAAAACTACCTCAACCAACTTATCGATGACATGCGACAGGCCGCTAAAAACCTGCCCACAAAACCATATTATGACATCCCGCCCGAAGCCGAAGGTATCGAATATGTGATTGAGTGGGAAAACGCCAAAGATAAACCCATGCATCAATGGTTTGGGATAGCAAAAGAGAAGTTTCCGCCACCCGAAAAACTCACCACCCAACAACAAACGCTGATGGTGGACGAAATGCTGAAGCTATGGCAGGCGTATAGTTTTTGGCCCGACCTGCCCGAAAACCTGCCTGCAGATATTGCCTACAAGATGCTGGTGGATTTTTTGGATAAGCCCATAGCTTGGGTAAGCGAGGGGGATTTGCTTATCAACCTTTGCGATGTTGATCCTGAAAATTGTCCTTTCACCGAAAAGTTTTGCATGTGCAAAGATCTCGATGACGAGATGGATGATTTTGATTTTCGCCACGATAATGCTGGTGAAATTGCAATGCTGGACAAGGAGATAAAAGCCATCGAGACCAAATCGGCAGATGAGTTTTTACCAATACAAGAGATGGAACGCTATGTTGAGCAGCTCCTCACGGATATAGAAGCTGCCGCCAAGATGTTTACACAGCCGGAAATAATTCCAGATTCCCCTGAGATGAGAGGGGCGGAAGATACCCGGCAGTTAATCGAAAATCCATTTGTAACACCCGAAGAACTTACCGGGATAAGGTTTGCCCAATTTCCCGAGCATATCGACATGGATGGACTGCAAACCCGCAAGGTGCTCAGAGCTATGCTTCATTTGCTGGATGCCTGCTATCTGAAAGTATATTTCCCGAAAGAGGCTCCGCATGAGTTTAAGTATGAAGCCCTCCGTGAAAATTGGGATGTTTCGCAGGTAAAACATTTGCCACTTTCGGGTGATGAAATAGAGCTTTGTACCGGCGACCCCATGACCTGTCCCTTTGGCGAATTTTGCGATTGCGGTGATGAACTGCCCGATGATGAGCCCAACAACCCACCGTTGAGCCCGTTTTCGGATGATGATGAATTGCCATTTTAAGCGGATTTAGAGATTCACCCAAAAATAAAGACAAGCAAAAATATTTTCTCACACAAATAAAGGGTGCAGTTCCCATATTACGCAGCTAAATTACCATAGTATCTATTTGTGAAT
>CAZGAO010000023.1:0-63069 GCA_964523795.1 uncultured Lentimicrobiaceae bacterium | reverse complement strand
GTATGCCGGGTGGTGTGGGGGGACAGCGGCGCAAGCCGCTTCCTACCCGATTAGATTATTGGCAGGAATGGGGAACATAGGTGCAACGCACCGTAATATTAAAAGTACGGGTTTTTGAATATTTGGACAAATAACCTTAAACTCAAAACAAAACAGTATGATTAAAAAAGTATAATTATCAAAATGGTTGGAATTTTTAAGCACCCGCTAAATAATAATATTTCGGCTTGCAGGTTTAATGGATAAAGATTTTTAAAAATATTTGGATGAAGAAGAATGTAATAATCATAGTTATAGTTTTAGCACTTTTGGCCATAAGTCTGGTTTTGCTCATGCATAATAAACAGGGAACGCTGCGCAGCGATATCGGCGGTTTTGCCATCGATGACACGGCTACAGTTACAAAAATTTTTATGGCCGACCGGCAGGGCAACGAGGTGCTGCTCAAGGAGCAAGCGCCCGGACACTGGATCTTAAATGATTCGCTGATGGCGCGCCGCGAAGGAGTAGAACTCTTGCTTAGCACCATGGCCAGGCTGGCGGTAAAAGCACCCGTGTCGAAATCGATTTACAACACCGTTATTAAAAGATTGGCCTCCAGCTCGGTAAAGGTGGAGATTTACCAAATGGCTCCCCGCATCAATATCTTTAACTGGATTAAACTCTTTCCTCACGAAAAACTTACCCGCGTTTATTATGTGGGTAGTGCCACTCCCGACAACATGGGCTCGTTTATGCTCATGGAAGATTCTGATACGCCCTTTGTGGTTTACCTGCCAGGCTTTCGGGGATATGTCTCGGCACGTTTTACGGCTTATGTCAGCGATTGGCGCGACCATACCATATTTGCCAAAAAACCTGCCCAGATAAAATCCATACAAGTAGAATTCCCCGGCGAATCCTTCGAGTCGTTCCGTATTGATAAATTTGGGGATAGCGATTTGAAATTACAAGAGCTTATCAACGATCATATTTATGATGGTTTCGACACCAGCCGCGTTATCGATTTCATCAATGCCTTTCGTAATATCCGCTTCGAGGAATCATTTCAAAATATCGATTTCGGACACAAAGATTCCATCCTTGCACAAAGGCCCGTTAATATCATCACCCTGACCGACACTCAAGGAAACACACAGAAAGTAAGTACCTATCGTCGTCAAAATATTGATGGACAAAAAGATCTGGAAGGAAATTTCCAGCCCTGGGATGTGGATCGGCTATACGCGGTTAACGAAGATAGCGATGAGCTTTTGCTGGTGCAATATTTTGTTTTCGATCCGATCACCCGCCCGCTTTCGTTTTTGCTGGGCGAGTATAAGGGAGAGTAATTGAAATCTTGTTTTTACCCTCCGTAAGTTGAATACCTAAAGTGTGGCTTTCCAACATATTTTAAGGTAATGATTCGCAGGCTGAAAGCCTGAAACATCAAAGCACAGATTTGTCCCTATAATAATCGGCAGGCCGAAGGTCTGCAACAGCTTAGATGGCAAAACCTCCCCATCGGATGGCTTTTTTTTGTGATGATTTTCAGCCCTTCGGGCTGGAGATGTTGTTATGTGGATTATTCGGTCAGGCGTTGCCTGACCTTTTGATGTGCCAGCCTTTCAGGCTGGGTGATTCAGGCTTATTTGGGAGAACAAATCTATCAGTAATCCGTAAAAAAAGTCAGGGCATGACTTGAAGTCATACCCTGATAATCATAAATATAGTCATAGTATGGCTGTGAGCCATACTATGACTATCAGATAAATTATTGCAGTGTGAGCTTGGAGTTTAAGTTGCCTTGTTCCGAGCTATAGTTAATAAGATAAATGCCCTTGGGTAAATTGGACATGTCGATGCTTTCGATGATCGTTTCACTTGTGGGACGAATATCTTTTGTAAAAACAATCCCTCCATACATATCCATCACCTTTAATGTACCTGTGCTGGCTTGATTTCTATCGATGGAAATGCTAAGCAAGCCTTCGGATGGATTGGGATAAACACGCAAGGTACCTATCGTCAGATTTTCACTCACGCCAGTAGCCTCGGTTATACTTATATCATCCAGAGCCAGATCGCCCTTGTCTTTGCTGCCGGTATAGCCTCTAAAACGCAATCCTATTATTTTGCCATTGAATTGAGATAAATCCACAATCTGGTTTTTCCATTCATTGCCCTGGTCTCCCACCACGGGTTCCATAATATCGAAATGAATGCTGGATCCATCAAAGGCATCCACGTGCAGGCGGCCTATATCGGCACCGTAGGCATGATACCAAAAATCGAGGACGGGGCTTACCGCCTCCGTCAGGTCGATGGCCGGAGCGGAAAGAATGGCCTTCTTATTAAAACAAATTACCGATGGTTCGATGTACAGATATTTGCCGTCCGAAGTTCCGGTGGTATGGTCGCTGCCGGGGCCGGTGTTAAAAGTATTGGTTGAGCCATGCCAGGTAAGCCAGTCGATATTGTCGTTCTCATTATTGGTAAGATTAATCCATCCATCGGCCAGGTCGCAGTTATTCAGTTCGCAAATTGGAGCCGGGATGCAGTTGGTGAAATTTTCGACCGTTTGTACATTGCCGGGTGCAATCAGCGAACCTTCGATTAGTTCGAGGGCTACATTTATCATATCGTTATCCGGATTCTGGTCGGGGGCATAATCAACCCAAGCAGCCAAATTGTATGTTCCAATATCGGAAATGCCAATGGTTTGCTCAAAGCTAAACAGGAGCGTGGAATCGGGCAGTAGAGTTCCCGAATAAGCCTCATTAACCACATTTCCCTCACCCAGCTGATAGGCAAAGGAAGGATCAACAATCGGCTCCAGACCAAAGTTTTTCACTTTAACCGTAACCACCAAATCCTGGATATTCATCGAAGATTGGAAAACACCCCAATCCACCGAGGGAGCCGAAATCATCATGGCATCTGCCAGATTGCAGTTGAAAGTGCCGGGGTTTTTCTTTATGGCCATCGTTCTCTGGCTTTCCTCGCCATTGGATCCAACAGCACTCACGGCAAACCAGGCCGTTTCACTTGAGCTAATATCACTTACGATAAATGAATTGAGGCTGGTGGTGGCAATAGCTTCCATGTATTTTTCGCCCAGACGATAAATGGTAAACGAACTGGCTCCAAACATTTCAGTCCAGCTAAGGTGCAGGGCATTGTCGCAAGCCCAGTCTATCTGAAGATTGTAAGGCTTAGGCATAATTGTAAAAGGCGTTTCATTTTGCGAAGTATAGCTGCCATCGCTGATGCGTACTTTAGCCTGGCTGGTCATTCCCGTAGGCACGTCCCAATCAAAATACCTCCGTTCGGAGTTCACATTATCGCTGATCAAATGCCATGTTTCACCATTGTCCAACGAATATTCGAGCGTAAAAGTGAGGTCGGTAGTGTAGGCATCCCAACGAATCAACTCTTCATCGCCGGGGCTTAACCTTTCGCCACCAAAGGGATAGGTCAGCACCAATGCCTTGGGGATAAATTCGTAAACCACATAATATTTTTGCGGGCCTTCGGGCACCACAGTTCCCTCAACATTTAAAGTATAGATACCTGCTTCGGGATTTTCGAGGGTAACCTGCTCCATGTTGTTGCGCTCGTCCATACCACGAAAAGCAGGAAGGTCGAGGCTATCGGCATCAGGATAATGATTCAAAACCCAGGGCAGCCAGTCGGTGCCATTGGGGTCGGTGAGGGTAATATCCAGATTATTTACCAAGGCCCAGTTGGTGTTAACAGAACCCTGATGATCAGTCCAGTAAATCATCACACGCACCTGTCCGGTATTTTCGGGAACGGTAATCTGGTGCATCAGCGATTGTTGATTATCGATGCTGGCCGAATCGTAACGACCTTCTTCGAGCACTTGCACTGCTCTGAGGGCATTTATTCGGCCCCAGCCGAATTTAAAATCAGGCCCGGGATTACCGAGATCTTCGGCAGTGTTAAGCACAATTCCTTTCAGCAGACCACCCAGAGGATCGCTGCCGCCGTTCAATTCGCGGTAAGCATGAAACAGTTGTGCCATAACGCCGGCCACACCGGGACACGACATAGAAGTACCCGACTTGTTGCCGTAAGTATTATCGGGGAGGGTGGAATAAACATTCGAACCTTTGGCGGCTATATCAGGCTTAATGCGTCCGTCGTGCGCCGGGCCACGGCTGCTCGAACTTGAGAGGTTGTCGAGTTCATCGAGATTGGCCACGGTCATCACGTTTTTGCCCACCTTATGGCCTCCGGTGATATTTCCCCAGCCGGGGCCGGCACCATAATCACAGTCGCTGTTACCATCGTTGCCTGCCGAAAATACGTGCATCAAGGCCGGATAATTGATAATCTGCATATCCAGCGAACGCGCCAGCGAAGTATAGCCGGCATTACAGCCATTGCTGTAACTGGTTGAGGTAACCCTGATTTGTTTGCTGAAATAATGGGAAGGGATGGCCGAAAAACCCTGATAATCGGGGGCAGCACTATACACGTATAGGTCTGCACCAAAGGCATTGCCCCTTGCTTTGGGGTCGAGGTTGCCAGCCGAGCCGATAATTCCGGCACAGTGGTCGCCGTGATCGCCACCGAAATAATTAATAAACTGCTCAATCAATCTTCCTTCGAAATCGATGTGTGGACCTATCTTACCATCATCCTGAAGCATTACGCTTACTCCGGTACCATCATAATTTCGTCCGGCCTCAAAATCGTTGGCGATGCTATTGGAGCGATGCATGGTACGCCCGGTGTAATTTTCGGGTTCAGGATTGGGATAAATGGGTTCGATGTAATTGACGAAGGGATAGCTGGCCAAAAGCGAAATATCTTCCAATTCAGAAATCACATAATAAAATTGGCCGTCAGGCTGGTAATTGGTGATTTCAAAGTCAGCAGCCCTGAGATATGTCATTGCTGCATCAAGGTTTACATCCGCAAACACCGAAACCAACAATTCGATCTTACCATCGCCACGCAAGGCATAATCAGGATATGATTCCTCGAAGAGCATGGGAGCCAGCTTGATAGCCGGGGAAATTTCGATGATGCTCCGCAGCTTCGCAGCAACTATTGCATCGATGTCAAAATCTTTATCCAGCGAAGCAAAATATCCAAAGTGAGGGATGTAATCCAGAAGTTTTAAACCCGCATCCTCCAGGTTTTCCCGTTGCTCATGGGTGGGGATAGCCTCGAACTGGATGATTTTATAAAATCGATTTTCAAAAATCTCCTCGGAGGCTGGGGAGTATGATTTTAGATAAGCCTCCATATTTTCTTGCGGCTCAATTGTCTGATTTTTAAAATGCAAACCATAGTCGGCTTGCTTTTGCCCGTAGCTTGCAGGTGCAAAAAGCATTGCGAAAACAAAGGCAGTTAAAATAGTAAGTTTAGTCTTTTTCATGCGATGTATGTATTTGAGTGATGAATAGATGGTGCGAAAATAAAACTTTCTGCGAAACTATCTATTCTAAAAATACAAACAGAAAAAAATGTAGATTGTTAGGAGCCCCAGATGTGAGGATTCTTTTTTCTTAACTCGTGATAAGAAATAAGATAATAAGGTTCGGCATCAACGCTGGGATTTTTTCTACTAAAGTTAGTTTTTGGGATAAGCCTGCCTGGCCAGTCAGGCAGGGTTTTTTGGTTTCAGAGGAAAATTGTGATTAAAGGCAAAATTTAGATTAATGGAAAATTAGGACAAATTGAAAATTAAGATGAATTGAAAAAGTAAAACCTTATCTACCATTTCAAAACCTTGCTAGAAAATGCGCCACCCCCACAAGTCGAGCCTTATTAATTTTTGTATTTGGGTTGAGAATATTATCACATGCTTGATATTCTTTTTCTGGAACGACCATTTACCCCGTGAAATCTGTTTAGGCACAAAGCATATTTCAATGGTTTGCACTATTACCAAAAGTCATTCACGGGGTGACAAAAAAAAGAGGATGCGTTTCCACATCCTCTTTTCATATCGATTAAAAATCTATCGAATCTTACTTTTCAAATTCTTTGAATTTGGTGATCAGGTCAACCACGCGATTGGAGTATCCCCACTCGTTGTCGTACCAGTTCAGGGTTTTTACGTAGCGTTTACCTAGCACTTTGGTATATTCTGCATCATAAATCGACGAATAGGCATTGCCAACAATGTCGGTAGATACCAGTTTGTCATCGCTGTAATACAAAATGTTTTTCATTTTGGATGTAGCTGCGGCCAGGCGAACGGCGGCGTTGATATCAGCCACGGTAACATCCTTGGAAACTTCAACAAAAAGATCCACAACCGATCCATCGGGCACGGGTACACGCGAGGCCATGCCATCGAGTTTGCCGGCGAGTTCGGGTATTACCACACCTACGGCACGGGCAGCACCGGTAGTGGTGGGGATGATGTTTTCGGCGGCAGCGCGTCCACGACGCCAGTCTTTGTGCGGCACGTCGGCCAGACGCTGATCGTTGGTGTAGGCGTGGGTGGTGGTCATCAGGCCTTCTACAATGCCAAAGGCATCGTTGAGTACTTTGGCCATAGGAGCCAGGCAGTTGGTGGTGCAACTGGCGTTAGAGATGATTTGGTGCTCAGGCTTGAGCACTTCATCGTTTACGCCAACCACGATTGTGGCATCAATTTCATCCTTTGCGGGAACGGTGAGAATCACACGCTTAGCACCTGCATTAATGTGAGCCATTAGCGATTCGCGGCTGCGAAAAACACCGGTCGATTCGACTACCACGTCCACTTTCAGTTCTTTCCACGGATATTGCGCCGGGTCTTTTATGGTAAGCATCTTTACCGTTTCGTTGGGGGTAATCATCTCATCTCCTTCGATGTGTACCGATTGCCCGAATCCGCTCATTACGGTATCATATTTCAAGAGATAAGCCAAAGCTTTATCATCGAACAGGTCGTTAATTGCTACCACATCGATATCTTCACGGGCATTTAAAATTCTAAATACCGATCTTCCAATTCGTCCGAAACCATTAATTGCTACTCTCATTTCGAAGCTCCTTTCTCGTTAAGTTTTTGATATTCTACTATGAGGTCTTTTATCCGCGAGGCCATAGCCAGGGAGTTGTGATACCAGATGAGTACCTTTACCATTTTTCCTTTGGAGCGCATGGTACCCTGCTTGTCGAAAATTACCGAGTGGCGATTGCCTACAACGTCCACCGACACGATGGGGTCTTCGGTGATTTCGAGGATGCCCGGCCATTTCTTGGCGGCTTCTTCTACAGCGGCATCAATATCCTTAATCTCAAAGTTACTATTTTTCATTACTAATGTAAGGTCGAGCAACGAGCCGGCGGGGATGGGCACGTTGAGTGCTGTTCCTTCGATACGGCCTTTAAACTCGGGCATAATCACCGGCAGCCATTGCGGCGTAGGCGTTTCGTTAGGAATAATGTTTTCGGCTGCTGAGCGGCTTCTTCTAAAGTCGGTACCGGCAGTGTCGCGCAGTGGCTGGTCGGCGGTGTACGAATGCACCGTAGTAAGCATTGCATATTCAACACCAAAGGCCTCATCCATAATTTTGAGCATGATAGCCGTGGCATTGGTGGTGGATGAGCCTGCCGAAATAATCTTATCCGACATTTTCATGTGGTTTTGGTTCACACCTTTGATAACGATACGATCGAGTTCATCCGAAGGCAGGGAAGCGAGAATAACACGCTTGGCTCCGCCAGCAATATGACCTTCCATTTCTTTGCGCGAACGGTATTTACCGGTAGCATCCACTACCACATCCACATCAAAAGCATCCCAGGGAACATCTGCAGGCTTGGTGCCGGTTATAAAACGGGCACGTCCATTTTTAGACACCAAATAGTGCCCATCGAGCGCAACATCAACATCTGATTTAATCTTTTTGGATTCTGAGTTTAACAGGTAAACCAAAATCTCGGGACGACCAATGTCGCTAATAGCAACAATTTCGATCATCTCATCTTCAAGGCAGAGACGGAATAGGTGACGATTTATTTCGCCAAATCCCATCAAGCCCAATCGAATTTTTCTCATTAATTATCCTTTCTTTAATTCTTTTACAAAACAAAATCAAAAAACAATAAGGGTCTTGCTTTTATTGCTTTTTGACTATCAATTAACAATTATTTAATAGATTATCTTTTTTTATAATACGATTTTTATTTGCGATGCTAATAAAACCGAATGTCATGTATTAATCGCGGTACCAGCCGGCATACATGGTGTAGCTCTCGGCAATGCGCTGAATCTCGCCTTCGAGAAGGGCTTTGTCGATGTCCTTAATTTTTTTGGCAGGAACACCGCCATATACCGAACCACTTTTTACAAGGGTATTCTTCGCCACTAAAGCTCCGGCGGCAATTATCGAGTTGCTCTCTATTACAGCACCATCCATTATTATCGCACCCATGCCTACCAGTACATTGTCGTGAATAGTGCAGCCATGCACGATAGCGTTGTGGGCGATAGATACGCAGTTGCCAATATTTACCGGTGCTTTTTTGTAGGTACAATGAATGATAGCCCCATCCTGTATGTTGACCTGTCGGCCTATACGAATATAATGTACATCGCCACGCACCACTGCGTTGAACCAAACACTGCAATCTTCGCCCATCACTACATCGCCAATAATGGTGGCGTTGTCGGCAAGGAAGGTGTTTTTACCAATTTCAGGGGTAAATCCGTTTACTGTTTTGATAAGTGCCATAATCAGTAATTCATTTTTGAGATTATTGATTTCAATAACGCAAACCTGTTAACAATTAATTAACAGGAATTGTTTTACCAATTTACCACCGTTTTGTTAAAAATATCTTCTACGAGATATTCAACGATTATTGGGACCAGATTATCCGAAACTGCCGTCAAATCTTCGGTGCTGTCGTAGTCTTCATATCTGGTAAACGTTTGCATGGAAAAGTTTTGCGATTCATCAAATTTGTTGATGTAGCTTACTTTTACAGCAATGGTGAGGCGGTTTAGTGCGGCGCGGTCATCGCTTTGTATGGCTGCCGGGCGGGTGTTGTAATCGATAATTTCGCCTTCGATTACCAGGTCGCCGCCATCGTTAACAATCATCAAACTGGTTTGCGATTGAAACTTATCGCGCAGTGCATCCGTAAAAACCTGATTTAGGGTAGGATTTACCAAGGGGGCATTGTTGGGAAAATGGTCGATGCGGATAGTTTTCACCTCGGGCGGGATGCTGGCTCCGGTAAAGCTGTAGCTCATGGTACACGAGGCGAGCACAAGACACAAAAAAGGAGCTATGATATAAAGGGCTGTTTTGGCCATTGTTTTATTACTAATTGATGTCGTATTCTTTGATTTTGCGATAGAGCGTGCGCTCCGAAATACCCAGATCGTTGGCAGCGGCCTTGCGTTTGCCCCGGTGTTTTTCGAGTGCCTTTTTGATGAGGTCTGCTTCTTTTAGCGAAATCGATAACGATTCTTCCATATCCTCGTCCTCCTGCACCGTAGCCTCCTGATAAGGCTCGAAATCGGTTTGTATCTCAATTTCACTTTCATCGGTTTTTGCATTTCCCAAATCGTGATAAAGTTTGCGTACCAGTTGAGGGTTGTTTTCCTGAAACTCATCTACATTTCCGTTCTGGATCAGTTCGAGCATACTTCGTTTCAATTCGGTAATATCGTTGCGCATGTCGAAGAGCACCTTGTAGAGGATGTCGCGGTCGGTCATATTCTTAGCCTCCTCTTTTCCGGAATAAAGCACCGGAAGTTTGGAAACGAAGGCATCAGGCAGATATTTCATCAGGGTATTCTTATCGATATCCCTTTCGTTTTCGATGATAGATACTTGTTCGGTAATATTTTTGAGCTGCCTAACATTGCCATCCCAGCGGTAGTTTTGGAGTGCTTCGACAGCCTCGGGCGTAAGTTGCAGCGAGGGCATGCGATATTTCTCGCCAAAGTCAGTAGCAAATTTCCGGAACAGCAGATGAATATCTTCTTTTCGCTTACGCAGCGGCGGAATGTTGATGGGTACCGTACTAAGGCGATAATAAAGGTCTTGTCTGAATTTGCCCTTGTCGATCGATTCGGGAATATAAACGTTGGTAGCGGCAATTACGCGCACATCGGTTTTTATCACCTTCGAGGAGCCTACCTTCATAAACTCACCTGTTTCGAGCACCCGAAGCAGGCGTACCTGCGTAGAAACCGGCAACTCAGCCACCTCGTCCAAAAATATTGTGCCGCCATCCGAGACCTCGAAATAACCCTTGCGTGCTTCGTGTGCTCCGGTAAACGAACCCTTTTCGTGGCCAAACAACTCCGAATCGATGGTACCCTCGGGGATGGCACCGCAGTTGACCGCTGTGTAGGGACCATGCTTGCGGGCACTAAGCTGATGAATAATTTTGGGGAACACTTCCTTCCCCGTCCCACTTTCGCCGGTAATCAGCACCGTAAGGTCGGTTGGGGCTACCTGCATGGCGATGTCGATGGAGCGGTTCAGCTCGGCATTGTTACCAATAATTCCAAATCGTTGTTTTATTGCTTGAATTTCCATTATGATGTCAAAAATAATTGGCTGCAAATTTACGCATTAATCGTGTAAGTGTTATTGGTGTAATCGTTAATCGATATTTGATGGCGAGCATTTTGCCACAATGATGAAAAGTTTAAATATGCTAATATTCAGCTTTAAATGTACTTTTGCGTCAAAGTTCACGGGCTGGTAGAAGCCCATAAATTATTTACATATTAGAGAATGGGCTTTGTGAAAAGGCTTCGCAAGGAGTCGCGTATGTTTCAGCACACCAAACCTTTACTGTGTTTAGCCTGAGGGCTAAGCGAAGGGTCGGGTCAGGCTGTTTCGCTCAATTCCGCCTATGGCGAAGATTTTACTTCGCTTCACATTCAGTAATTTTATAGTTTCATTTATTCAATCAATTATTCAGTAGTTTCAGCATGTCTCTAACCATAATAATTATCATCGCCACCAGCCTGGTCTCATACATGGCCTGGCAAAATGCCGCGCTTTTTGATAAGTTCAAATTCAATGCCTGGTACATCCAGCGCGACAAAGAATGGCATCGCTTTTTTTCGCACGCACTACTGCACGCCGATTGGGCGCATTTACTCATCAACATGTTTGTGCTGTGGTCGTTTGCCAACGTAGTACTTGAATTTTTCACTTACGATTTTGGATTACTCACAGCTAGTCTGCTTTTCTTGGGGCTTTATGTGGGAGGCGTATTTTTCTCGACAATTTACGATTTTTTTAAATACCGCAACGACATTTACTACAATGCCGTGGGTGCCTCGGGCGCAGTGGCTGCCGTAGTTTTCGCCAGCATAGTTTTGTATCCAATGGGCAGCATCCGCTTTTTGTTTATCCCCATCGATATTCCCTCCTGGGTTTTTGGCTTGCTTTATCTGGCTTATTCAGCCTATATGGGCAAGCGCGGCGGCGATAATATTGGCCACAACGCTCACTTTTGGGGCTCAGTGTTTGGCATCATTTACACCTTGCTTATCAATCCTGATTATTTAAATGGGTTTTTTAGGCAGATGGGATTGGCTTGATTTTATTATTGAGGTTGTTGGTATTTTTGGGTCTGAGTAAATTATCCTCTGTAAATATCCTTTCTGTGTCCGATTTTCAAGACCAAAATAGTGAGAATATTATCATTGAATTGTTTATATTTCATTTCGCAAGGGTTCAATTTCACTTATCGCCTGTTCAAACGGGATTGCTATTTCATCTGACTTCATAGCTGCGTCATAATCCCTTACATCTTCCATTTCTTCCAATAATACCATAATGGCATTATAATCTTTGATTGGTAAGAAAACGCCGGGGTCGTTTCCGTTTGCATCTTTTAAAATCTGATGATGTGTGGTCATAATTTTATAGAATTTTGAATAGCGAAAATAGGATTTTTCCTTCAACTGGCGAATAATTGAAAAACATCATACTGATCTTTGGAAAGGCTTGCTAATATTGATGTCGAATTCATTAGGAGAATTTCCCCTTCCCGCTCCAGTCGCTTTGGCTCCATATAACGCTCGAAAGTCCTACGGACGTTTCGAGGTTTCAGTCACTCATCTGTTTTAGTTCCCGCAAGGGCGGGATTTCGCTACGCTCAACATTCAATCATTTTATTATTTCAATCATTCAGTTATCTTTGTGGAAAATCACAATATGCAAAAATATAACTGGATACGTTTCGATTGGGCCATGAAACGCCTGCTGCGCAACAAGGCCAACTTTTCGGTGCTGGAAGGATTTCTATCGGAATTGCTCCGGCGCGAAATCAAAATTATTAAACTGTTGGAAAGTGAAGCCAACCAGCAATATGCCGATGATAAATTCAATAGGGTGGATATGCTGGCCGAAGATGAAACTGGTAAGATATTTATCATTGAAGTTCAAAACCAAAACGAGTACGATTATTTCCACCGCATGGCCTATGGTGTTTCAAAAGCTGTATCCGAATACCTTAACCTTGGTCAGGCTTACAGTGAAATAAAAAAAGTGTATTCGGTAAACATCGTTTATTTCGACCTGGGACAGGGAGAAGATTATGTATATCACGGCACAACTGATTTTTTTGGCATTCATAAAAATGACAAACTATTGTTATCTGAAAACCAAAAGTTAGAATTCGACAAGCAAGAACCCAAAGACATTTTTCCTGAATATTATGTTTTAAAAGTTAATTCGTTTGATGATGTGGCGAAAGACACCTTGGACGAATGGATTTATTATTTCAAAAATAATGAGATAAAAGATAACTTCAAGGCCAAAGGACTGGCTCAAGCCAAAGAAATACTCAAGTATGACCGATTGCCCGATGGAGAAAGGATAGCCTATAAAAAACACATGGAAGACCTTAGCTATAAAGCCAGTATGACACAATCGTACAAAATGGAAGAGAAATACCGGATAAGAAAAGAAGCAAAAATGGAAATTGCTAAAAAAATGAAAACAGCCGGGATGTCCACTAACGAAATTGTAGCTTTAAGCGGATTGACAAAAGAAGAAATTGATAGCCTGAGCTAAGGCTGCAAATAAATAACAGTAAGTTTTACGAAAACAAAAAAAATAAGAAACAGACAAAACAAAAGAAAATAAATATTAGCGTTTAGCTGAATTCTGATGTTGAAACCGATCAAATTTCAAAAAGATAAACGGGATAGTAAGCAAGCGCCACGCTACGGCGTGGTCGTTGCTTCTCTCGTTTATCGGGTTCTTGGTCGGACCTCAACAGCGGTGGGCAATCAGGCCACGCTTTTTTTATGTAGATCACCTGGCTAAAATTACCCACTCCCCGGCTTATGCCTCCAGACTGAATAAATTGTGTCAGTATAATCCGACACATTGTGCAATATTTTACAACTATATAGCTCCCGTTAGTTTAATGTATTAAATAATTTTACTCCCAAAAATTATGTTCAAGCAATTACTAAAAATCCACATCGGAAATGAAATCAAGCAAATCGCCGAACAAAAAGGGATATGCGCCATCGAACTGGGCAAACGCATCAACCGCAACCGAACCAATGTTTACGATATTTTTAAGCGAAATGCCATCGATACCCAACTATTAATTATGATAAGCCAGGCATTGGAATACAATTTTTTTGAGCATTATGTCATCCGGCAGCCTGTAAAAACAACAAATACCCGGCTTATCTTTGAGATTGACATTTCGACCGATGAGCTTGCCGGCATCCATTTCCCCGAGGACATTTGCAAACGCTGCTCGGTACGGCAAAATCAAATTGGAGTGAAGATGAAGGAAAGGGAATAAATAAAAGTACCGATGTTTCGGTAAATCCCTAAAGAAGTGTTTTTGCATTGTCGCATATTTTAGAAAGTCCATAAATAAAACTTTCGTTTATGAGATATTTTACACGCTTTTTTCTTATTGTTGCCGTGTTTTCCTTTTGGGGAAATGCCCTTTTTTCGCAGAAGCCTGAAACCTTCGGGCAAAGCACTTTCCAGCCCATGAACCTTTTTATTGTCGAAGCCGCCATTAATGGTGAAACTCTCCAGCCCGGTAGTGAAATAAGCATTTTTGACATTGATCCTAATTCCGGAAATCAAATTTGCGTGGGGTCTGTATTGATTCAGGATGAATTCTCTCAAGAGAGTTTCATACTGTTGAAGGCATCGATGGACGATGAATTTGAGAACTCATTGTTAACTTTTTATAAAATTAAACAAAATGAACATGAAACAATTCGTTGCACTGCTACTGTTTATTTCAATGGATTGCTGCTGGCTACATGCGCAAACATTTGATAAATCATGGACATCCCCTTTCTATCCAATGGTGTTTTACATTTACAGTGCCGAAATTAACGGGGAAAGTTTTCAACCGGGAGATGTGATTGGGATATTCGACACAGACCCTATAACAAATCAGGAAATTTGTGTTGGAGCAGATACTATCCGCTATTATCTCTCCGACACAACGTATTGTAAAATCGTAACATCCATGAATTATGGAATATCGGAAAACCAATCCAATGGCTTTACACCAGGGAATGGTTTTATCTTTAAAATCCATTCACAATCACTTGGCTTAATCGAAGAAGTCGATTTTAGTTTCCCTTATCAAGAATACGCTCAAAGTTTCACAAAAGGAGGGGTTGCTATCGTTGATTTAACTGCTCAATTGGAAAATGTTATTTGTTCGATTCAATTAAGTGTTAATATTCCCGAAGCCGGGTTCGTTACAGGAGTAAATAACTACTTCTATGGTGATTCTGTTACACTCAATGCAACTGCATTAAATGGATTTGAATTTGTGTCATGGATGGAAAATGATACGGTGATTTCATTGCTGCCACAGTTATCATTTATCATTGAAAGTACCAGGGTTATTCTTGCTGTTTTTGAACCCGATTTGTATCCACCAACAAACTTGCAGGCTAGGGTTGATGATAACAATGTAATTCTAAGCTGGGATAAACCCGATGCTGTTAATAATGGTGAATGGATTCATTACGATGATGGGGAAAATTCTAATTCGGTCGGTTTAACCAACGGAGGCACATTTTATTTTGCTGCAAAATGGACAAACATCTATCAGTATGATGGTTGGGGAATTAATAAGGTGGCTTTCTTTCCAACATCAACTAATGCCTATTTTACTTTGAAAATATGGCAAGGTGCAAACGCAGGTACCCTTTTACACACGCAACCCGTGGGCGAATATGAGGTTAATGAATGGAACGAGGTTTTTCTTGATGAGAATCTTCCAATAAATGTTAATTCCCCATTGTATGTTGGGTTTGAATGCACACATATCTCAAGCCTTAAACCTGCCGGTACTGATGATGGCCCGGCTACTGCTACCAAAGGAGATTTAATCAGTGTTGATGCATCTACCTGGTACAGCTTAAAAAATGACAATGGTTATGATGTAAACTGGAATATTCAGGTTTATCTTGAAGAAGTTGATGAACAGAAAAACACTCCGGTAGCATTAATAGAAGCCAAAAAAGCAGCTTCAAAAAAGAAACCTGAAATAGTCATACAAGCAAACACACCCACAGAAAATTCAAAATTTGGGCGGTCTGAATTCCTTGGATACAAAATCTATTGTAACGATTGGCCAATTGCTAATTATTACCAGGACACATCCTACACCCATGAAAATCTGGAATATGGGGATTACAGTTACATGGTAAGGGCAAGATATGACAGGGCGCAGTCTTTGCCAACAAATATAGTTGAGGTTGAACTCTATCCCCGAGAATTACAAACCGTTTTTTTACCATCAGGTTGGTCAGGGCTATCAATATACCCGGAAACCGGGAGTCCTGTTTTGGCACAGCTATTCAATCAATTGGGCGATTCACTTATTTACATTGGAAACCCAACACAGGGTATGGTAAATGATAGTACAGGTACTTGGAACAGGAAGTCAGGTTATTTTATAAAAGTTGCAGATTCAAGTCAGTTTCAAATTTCCGGAACCGACAATTTTGATAATTACATTGATATCTCACAAGGTTGGAACCTCGTACCAATACTCTCAAACTGCAATTGTGAACCCACCGAATTGATCACCACCTTTACTATACGTGCAATAGTGGAAGTTGCAGGCTGTGGAGTGTATTGGCCCGAAAAAACCATTAACACCCTGAGTGTTCTTAATCCAGGCAAAAGTTATCTTCTATTTGCAACTGAACCGGGCGTTTTATGCTTTCCTGACTGTAAATAAAAAACAAAAAAGACATGAAAACACATCTATATTTATTGACGACAATTTTCCTCTTTACCCTGTTGGTGAAGAATACAATAGCACAGGAACCAAAGTTCCAGGATGGGCTTGTTATAAAATGGGCCTTTGTTGTAGATAATGGCGAAGGAGTTGGATTGCCACATGGCCCATTAGGAAATCTACATATCAGGTTTTACCCCAGTAATATTGGTTGTTTTGGGCAGCAAAAAAACTATCCCGGAGGATTTGAAAAAGATTTGATTTTGTTTGGCCCGACATTATATTCAGGCAGATGGCGCCCAGCATGGATGGCATGTGTATTTCCCCCGGCACTTATTCAAGGGATTTTAATTACTTCAAACTTCGAATGGGATGATGGTGATTTTCAATCTTACGAATTTATGGGTGGTTATTATCTATGGGACTGGTATTTTCAATCTATCGAACTTTTCATGTACGAATCTGATGGCTCCAAATTTTGGGGTATTCCCATTCCGGGTAGGGCACATGATCCACAATTCTGTCAGGTTATTTCGTATGGTGATTTTACAGGTAATGAAGTGAAAATTTACGCAGGACAAATCAGGGCAAGAGAGGATGCCGTTCAACGAGCCTGGCAGATAAATGCTAATAATATGAATAGTTTATTAGATACCCTTGAAATTCACTGGCCGGAGCATTTTAATGAAATACAAAATGGCGGAGAATTCTACAAAGTTTATCTGGGACTTCAAAATACAAGCATCCCGTGGATTAGTCAAGATTTGGATTTAAAGGAAGGTTGGAATCTGGTTTCTTTTCAACCAAACCTAACCGGAAGATCGGTTACTGATGAATTACAAAATCTTATTAATGATGGATCAATCCAGAATATAATTGATAGCGATGGTAATGTTTGCATTGCTCTTCCTTCTGGAAAACTCGACAATCAAATTACTTTTATTTCCAGTACCTCAGGCTATGCAATGAACCTAAGCGAGGCGGTTACCATTTCTGTGGAGGGAATGCAAATAGAACTACCGCTGGAAATCAAACTCAAACAGGGATGGAATCTAATTGGCTATCCACTGCTTTATCCATCAAATGCTCAAATTATTTTGCAACCACTTATTAATAACGGGCTGCTAATTGAAGCAATTGATGAAGATAACAAAAAGATTCACCAATTGCCAAATGGAACATGGATTAATAGTATAGGAAATTTTGTTCCCGGCAAAGCCTATTACATTCATGTTTTGGAAGAGACCTCATTTTATTATCAATAGATTTTGACTAAATAGTTGTAAAACTTAAAAATTAAAACAATGAAAAAAGAACTACTTGCAGGGCTTATTATATGCCTGATTTCAATTTCAAGCTTTTCGCAAAACTCTGGAAAAGGATTTAACTACCAGGCCATTGCCCGCGATATTAACGGGCAGGTTTTGCAAAACGAAACCGTAACACTCAGGTTCAGTTTAATCAGGCAAAACGAAATTGACCCCACCTGGCAGGAAAAGCAGGCAACAATTTGCGATGAATTTGGTGCTTTTTCATTGACCATTGGTCAGGGAGTGCGTGTTGCGGGGTTAGTGGATGAATATAGCGAGGTGAATTTTGCCGGATTACCATTCTGGTTAAAGGTGGAACTGGAAGATGATGAAGATTACTATGAAATATCCTTCCGGGAATTGATAAGCGTACCTTATGCAGAAGTAGCACACAACGCCACACATAATCCTGTGGGTACAATTTTAACTTTTGCCGGTCCTGCAAGTGCTGTTCCGGATGGCTACATGCTTTGTGATGGTGCTTCATTAAATAAAAATACTTACTCCGCACTATATGCAGTAATTGGATTCGCATGGGGAGGAAATGGCAACCAATTTAATTTGCCGGATTTAAGGGGGAATTTTCTGCGAGGCGTATCTTATGGCACAGGCAGGGATCCGGATGCAAGCTCCAGGGTACTCGTTTATAATGGAGGAAATACTGGAAATAATGTGGGGAGTTATCAAACTTCTCAATTTGGAAGCCATAATCATTCGGCTACAAGCGGAAATGCTGGTTCTCATAAACATAAATTTGCATTTACCAATGATGATAATGGCCAGAATGCTTCAGTTGCTGAAGGTGATAATGACCCTAATTGGTTTCATTGGGCTGATTTTGCATGTGATACAGCAGGAACACATAAACATACAATTACCATCAATAGCAGAGGCGGTTTAGAAACCCGCCCCAGAAATGCTTATGTAAATTACATCATCAAGTACTAACCTGAAATTTTATCAAAATGAAAAAAGCAATTTTTACGCTGGCAATTATTATGATGAGTGGCCTTTTGGCTTTTGCTCAAAACTCTGGAAAGGGATTTAACTACCAAGCCATTGCCCGGGACATCAATGGGCAAGTCTTGCAAAACGAAACCATAACACTCCGGTTCAGTTTAATCAGGCAAAACGAAACTGACCCAACATGGCAGGAAAAACAAGCAACAATTACTGATGAATTTGGCGCATTTTCGTTAACTATTGGCCAGGGAGTTAGATTTGCAGGATTGGTAGATGAATACAATGAGGTTAATTTTGAAGGATTACCATTCTGGTTAAAAGTGGAACTGGAAGATGATGAAGACTATTATGAAATTTCCTTCCGTGAACTGATAAGCGTACCATACGCGGAAGTAGCCCTTAATGCCACTTTGTTTTCGCCGGGGATGATTATCCCTTATGCCGGATTATTAAATAGCATCCCTGACGGATGGTTGCTTTGCGATGGCAGTTTATTGGAGAAAAACACTTACCCTGCGCTGTATGCCGCATTGGGAAATTCCTGGGGTGGAACCACCACCCATTTTAACCTGCCCGACTGCCGGGGCAATTTCCTGCGTGGCGTTTCCTATGCCAGCAATCGCGATGAAGATAAAAATATCCGCATTGCATTGAGCAGTGGTGGGAACACTGGTAATAATGTAGGGAGCTATCAATCTTCTCAATTTTTAAGCCATACCCATACCATGGAGCTTGGTGGAGCCCACACACATGATGTTTATAATGGTTCTGCAAAAGTTCATTGGGGTGACGGAGGGGGCTATTCAACCAGTTATATTGATGCAGGAACCAATTCAGGCAGTGGAAGTAGTTATTATTTAGCAACGGGTTCTGCATCCCCAATTACTCATAAACATACTATCAATGCAAATGGGGGCTTAGAAACCCGCCCCGAAAATATCTATGTCAACTATATCATTAAATATTAACCTATTAAATCATAATTTTATGAAAAAAACAATTTTTACGCTAGCAATTATTATGGTGAGCGGCCTTTTGGCATTTGCCCAAAACTCAGGAAAAGGGTTTAGTTACCAGGCCATTGCACGTGACATCAACGGGCAGGTTCTGCAAAACGAAACCGTAACACTACGGTTCAGTTTAATCAGGCAAAATGAAACCGAACCCACCTGGCAGGAAAAACAGGCAACAATTACCGATGAATTTGGCGCATTTTCCTTAACTATTGGCCAGGGAGTGCGTGTTACAGGATTGGTGGATGAATATAGTGAGGTAAATTTTGCCGGATTACCTTTCTGGTTAAAAGTGGAACTGGAAGCCGATGAAGACTATTATGAAATATCTTTTAGGAAATTGATAAGTGTACCTTATGCGGAAGTAGCACATAATGCCATACCCAATCCTGTGGGTACAATTTTGCCCTTTGCCGGCCCGGCTAGTGCTGTTCCGGATGGATACCTGCTTTGCAATGGCACTTCATTAAACAAAAATACATATCCTGCACTGTATGCTGTTATTGGCATTGCCTGGGGAGGCAATACAACCAGCTTTAAACTACCCGATTGTCGTGGAATGTTTTTAAGAGGTGTTGACAATGGTTCCGGTAATGACCCGGATAGGAACAGCCGTGTAGCATCGGGTACTGGCGGTTTAACAGGGGATAACGTTGGGAGTAAGCAGCTTGACGGATTTAAAAATCACATACATGATAGAGGCACCTATAAATCTACTGATTATTTTCATCTAGACAATATTCAGGGTTGGGATGATACGAGTACACCAGAAGACCCTGCAAAGATTGTATCAATTGCATCACGGAATATAACAGGCAACAGTGGTTCTACAGGCGGAAATGAAACCCGCCCCATTAATGTGTATGTTAATTATATCATCAAGTATTAGCTTAAAACCTTACAATATGAAAAAAGTAATATTTACGCTAGTAATCATCATGATGAGCGGCTTGTTGGCTATTGCTCAAAACTCTGGAATTGGATTTAACTACCAGGCCATTGCGCGTGATATCAATGGTCAGGTCTTGCAAAACGAAACAGTAACACTCAGATTCAGTTTAATCAGGCAAAACGAAACGGAACCGACATGGCAGGAAAAGCAGGCAACAATTACTGATGATTTTGGGGCTTTTTCGCTGACCATTGGTCAGGGAGTGCCTACTGCAGGATTGGTAGATGAATATAGCGAGGTGAATTTTGAAGGATTATCATTCTGGCTTAAAATAGAACTGGAAGATGATGAAGACTATTATGAAATCTCATTCAGAGAATTGATAAGCGTGCCTTATGCTGAAGTAGCCTACAATGCCACACCCAATCCCGTGGGGACAATTTTGCCCTTTGCCGGCCCGACAAGTGCTGTGCCGGAGGGTTACCTGCTTTGCAATGGTGCTTCCTTAAACAAAAATAACTACACCGCGCTGTATGCTATAATTGGCAATGGATGGGGTGGCAATACAACCAGCTTTAACTTACCCGATTGTCGTGGGATGTTTTTGAGAGGTGTTGCCAGCGGTTCAGGCAATGACCCGGATAGGAATAGCCGGGTAGTATCAGGTACTGGGGGGAATGCTGGAGATAACGTGGGGAGTGAACAGGCTTACAAATTTAAATCACACTTGCATGGCCCTGGCACTTATAAATCAACTGATTATTATCATCAAGACAATATTCAGGGTTGGGATGATACGAGTACACCAGAAGACCCTGCAAAGCACTTATCAAATGTATCACGGGATATAACAGGCTGGAGTGGTGAAACTGGTGGAAACGAAAACCGCCCCATTAATGTGTATGTTAATTATATTATAAAATACTAAAAATAAAAATCATGAAAAAATTAATGTTCTTTTTGCTTATCGTTTCATGTTCTCAGGTTAATGGTCAGTATTTGTCACCCACCTCGATAAACATTGGTGGTTCATCAGATACGGCACATAACCTCCAACTATCACATACACTCGGGCAGTTGAACACCTCAAGTGTAATTACACCAAATTATCAAATTACTGAGGGTTTTCAGCAATCTGTTATCAACACATGGATAGGAGACTCCTTAAGTTATTTTGAGATTGGCAATATCCCTGATTGGGACCTTTGGCAAAATGTAGCTATTGAGTTTCATGTGATGGCTGGAAACCTGGCTGGAACTAAAGTGTATCAAATCGAATATGATTCGCTAATGTTTTCTGATGAGGATATTTTAACCATCGACAGTATTTCCGGCCACTTTTTGATAAACCTGACCAGTAGTCAGATGTACGAGTTCCCGGTTGTTTTTTCAGCCATATCCGATTCAGGATTTGTTTCACAACAGGTAATGTTTAGCCTTAACGAAACCGTGCCACCCGAAGGAGTTGTTTTTGGCCTGGAACCTTCCCCAGAATTACCTTCCGAAAACGACAATACTTACATTACAACATACATTCATCATGAAGATGCTTCTTCATTTAATCATTTGCATAGTACTGTCAGGTATGTATGTATTGCCGGTAAAGAAATTATCATCGAAAATGGCCATCCCAATAATATTTATAATAATTACAATGGCATATCTGATATTGGCCAGTTGGAGATTTATGCTGAAAAGGTAGTTGTGAATTCGCAATTCCATTTACCTCAAACAAACGTAATCATCCATGCCAGGGAACTCAGGTTTGAAGACCCTGAAGGGAAAGATGGCTTATCCTACATTTCAACGGTTCCTCTCACAAAACAGCCAACCGTTAATGGTAACGGGGTCGATGGCCTAAAAGCCGGGAACATAACATTGCACATAGATAAATTTTATGCAACACTTGCTTTCAGATTTATTTTGGAAGGCGGACAGGGACAAAAAAGTTCAGGCAGCAGTTTCCAGAGTGGTGATGGGGGTGATGGTGGAAATCTGTATTCCACCCTTCTTCTTAATTCTTACTCTACTGTTTTTGGTGGGTCTGCAGGTTTTATTCAAAGTTCTGCATCTTATGGTGTTCCCGGAGAAATGGGAACAATGAATCGACTTCCTTATAAAATGTCATGGTTGCATCCCTTAGCCCTGCAATCAATTTTAAGATACACTAATGATGCTTATTATTTTGGTTATTACGAGGTGGCGAAAGACATTTGCGAAGATTATTACATAAAGATAGCTGCGTACCAACAGTTGGAAGAAGAATTCCTGGAGTTACCTGATTCACAACAAGCAGATTTAATACAACTAAAACAGGAGTTTCAGCGGATAGCCCAGCAAATTGGAAGCAATAAAGATTATTATGGAAACCCCGCAGGCTGGGCACCTATGCTGTCTTTTGAAATTGCAAGTAGTATGTACAACCAGGAAATAGACAAGGCGATTAATTTATATTATTTATCGTACTATGTAACCCACTCCATGGCAACGTTGCAACTGAAACAAATCGCACTTGAAAACACTATGTCTGAACAACAAGACCTACTGGAAACAAATATTGACAGCTTTGAAGATGTTTTTCAAGAAGTGCCATTGATGGAAATTAATTTTCAGGGTATTAATAATGAAATGCTTTCCGTGGTCTCTAGCCTAGAATCCTTCGAACAATCTTTTAGAGAAGAGGCACTAAATCTAATTTTGCAGGATTATTATCCGGTTTGCAGTTGGCAATGTGGTTATTTTGGCTGGTTAGGTTTTGATGATGGATATGGTGCGCAAAAAGCGCTTTATGCTCAATTGGAAATGCTATTGAATTCCGTGATAGCAGAAGAGCCGGGCATCGGTTTTAACGGCAATTTGGAACATTTATACCCAAACTACAATAACCCAATTGGAGCAATAACAGAAACATTTAATCTATTTGAAGAACTGTCGAATCAAGATTGGAGTTCTACTTACTCGGTTTTACTCGATAGTTTAAATACTATTGACCCGGATAACCTGACTTCATTAAATAACATTTCAGAAATAGTATTGAATTCCCAACTTTTGAGTGAGCCAATACTCGATTTTGGAAACCAATTTGATAATTTGAGCGAAAATGTTAAAATTGGACTTAAAGAATATCTGGTTTATTTGGATGACATCAGGTCCAAAAGGCCGGAATACGAAAATTTGGCAAATCAACTTGATGTATTAAAACAGGCTCAAATGGAGCTTTATCTCCAGTTTATTGAAGTCTTAAGTACCACTTCTCAATTATCAACAGACATACAGAGCGGCATTCTTACCATTGATGCCTTGAATCGCGATGCTACCTATACTGATAAAATGCTTGATGCAAGAGCACTTCAATATCTTTATCAAATCGAACAAAAGGCAAAGGACAGGTTAAAAAAGTATCACTACTACATGGCTAAGGCTTATGAATACAGGTTTTTGGTACCATTCGATGGTAATTTGAATATCGATAACATTACAGATAAATTTCTGGAATTTTTCGCTAAAGGGCCTTTACTGAGTGTAACTGATTTTGGGACAATTAAATCACTTTACCAACAAGAGTTATCAAGTATTGCTGAAAATATTTATACTTACTGGCAGAACAATTGGGGAGGTGGTTCATATAGAGCGACGAAAAACTATTATTTTTCTGAAGAACAATTGGAACATATAAATTCGGGTCAGGGTTTTGATGTAGATTTTCAGGAGTTACAAATTTTCAGTAAGGATAAAGAAAACATAAGAATAGTTGACATTTCAGTTGAAGAAGTTTCTTTTGAAATGCTCAACGGTAATATTAATGCAGAAACCAATATGTATTTTACGCACTCTGGAAACTCTCGAATAAAAAAAGATGGGAATATTTACCTTTTTAAAAATTACACGAGTAAAACTGAATTTCCAATTTTCTGGGGGGCATCGATACAAGCAGATGGCGATATTTCCCCGCATATTATTCCAACCCCATCATCTATGCTCGCGAGCATTACAGGCTACTCGACAAATGAAGAATTAATGGCCTTTGCTTATCCCGCTGGCTGGGGTGATTTTGAACTAAAGAAAATTGATGAGGGTGATATTTTTACGATAAATTCAATGAAGATTAAAGTTACTTATGATTACTCACCATCACAAACTGCTAACATTGAAGTAATACCTCAAATATTGATTTCTTTTGGGAAAGACAAAAATTCTCCCAAAAGTGTTATTAATCCAATAATCCCCATTATGCCTGTTGTTAGTCTTAGCAGTGTTGACCTTGGAGGTAGAAAGAATGGTCAAGGCTATATTAATAGAGCCTATACTAAAACACCCTATCAAAATGTAAACATTGAAGTGGAACAAAAACATGGTTCTTATGCTTTTGTTGATATGCAAATCGAGAGTTCGAAAGGAAAAGATGAAGACGAAACGAGAACTGTGAAATCTTCCAAAGAAACCTTAAATCTTGGACAAAACCACAGGGTTCGTATCAGATATGAATATCTGGAGCCTGTATTAAATACAATCGAGGATACGCTTTACGTGGCAGGTGTGCAGGTAAATGACACCATACATATCCAAAACATTGGTAATGGTACGCTTTGCTGGGGTGCCACCACAAATCTTAACTGGATAAGTTTTGTAGGTGATAACTGGGGTGAAAATGATACAGAATTACTTTTGCAATTCTCACCAAATGAAACTGGTGAAACCAGAATTGGTCACATACTGGTTATAAATGGTGAATCATTTTTCCCATTTGACACGGTTTGGGTAGTTCAGGAAAACTATGGGGAAAATACTTCCATACAGATAAACCAGGGCTGGTCAGGTTTGTCCTCATTTATCCAACCGAACGAACCACTTCTGGAAACCGTGTTCGAAGATATTTCGGACGAAGTTGAAATGCTTCAAAATATGGATGGATTCTATTGGCCGGGTCAAAATATCAACACATTAGGCTCCTGGGATATGACAAGCGGCTATGCGATAAAAGCACGTTCAACTACCGAATTATCTGTTTCAGGAAACCGCAATTACAGCCAAACCATAAACCTGTCGTCCGGTTGGAGCATGATTCCGGTTTTAAGTTCCTGTGAAGTGAATGTAAATGAAATATTCAGCACCCTTCCCTGGAATTTAAAGATTGCTAAAGAAGTTGCCGGAACAAAGGTTTACTGGCCTGAGTTTTTTATCAATACTATTGGCAACCTTGAACCCGGAAATGCCTATTATGTGTATTTGTTGAACAACGGGTACATCACCTTTGAGGATTGTGAGGATTTCAAGTCCACGGTTATTTCCAGTTCATCAAAACCCATCGAAATGGAGCCATGGGGCGGGGTGCAAACTTCAAACAATACCCACGCTATTGCTATTCCACAGGAATTAAGCACAAACTCAAAACTTTTGCAAGGTGATATTTTGGGGGCTTTTGCTCCTGGTGGCTCATTCTTAGGATACACCGAAATCCAGTCGGGGTTGAGCAACTCAATTATGGTTTTTGGAAAAGATGTGTCTGCCCAAAAAAGTGCTGGTATCGTGGATGGCAGCCAAATGCTGTTTAAAGTTTACCGGCCCGAAACAGATCAGGTTTTTGATACTGAGGTAACATTTATGGAGGACATGCCCAATCAGGAATTGTTTGCTACAAATGGTATTTCGGCCCTTAAATCCATCAGCCTTACCAAAGCATTGGAAAGCTCAATTCGTGTATTTCCAAATCCAGCCTCAACGTCAATAAATATTGATTGTGGTGTCTTTGAAAACATACAATTGAATATTTACGATATGTATGGGAAAATTGTTTTCACGAGGCAGTTATCATCCGGAAACTTTAGTATGCAAACCGGCGAAACCCTCAAACCCGGTGTTTACAATTTTGAGTTTTCAAATGAAGCAGTAAATCTTGTGAAACGAGTAGTGATAAAATAGTTAGGTTTTTATTAGGAGGATTACGTTCCCAAACCCACCCGCTCGCTATGAGTTGGGTGGGTTTTTTTTTGGCTTCTTTTCTTACATTTGCCATTGAATAATTTTTAGCGTAATAAGCGCATACAACGAAAATGATGAAACCTGATTTAAATACAAAAGTAATAAACAAGCAGGATGACTACCTGCAGTCATTGTCATTAAAGGAGTCGAAAAAAATAAATGCAGAGGGTGAATTCCTGTTTCGGGGCGAAGGAGATTTTGTAGCCGAACCTGACATCAAGGATATTGATTATTGCACCATCGATGAATTGATACAAAACACACAGCTCGATGAATTAAAAAAAATATTTGAGAACCCGGAATACATTCACCAAATTGATGAGCTTGCCATTGCTTCAAAAGCAAGAATTACAGGATTGGATAAAAACACTATTTTGCTTATTGAAACCAAAAAAGAAAAGGCGACATTAGAGCAAATTATGACCTACTGCCGGAAATTGCATATTCCGTTTCAACAATTTATTCCTGAAGTTTTTATGACCGTAAAATAAAAAACGGCCTTTTGGAGAGCTTTTAAACACTCCTCTTCCCTGAATTATTTGGCAAGCCTATCATACCGCAAGCACAAGAGTATTAAACTTTTCCTCGGGAACAGGAAGCTTATCTTCTTCAAGTGCTTCGATGTAAATTTTCATTAGCTTTGCTCAAAAAATTTTAAAGCATGAGCTTTGGTGGACATGTATCGGAAATGAACAGCCGGATGAAACAATTCCGGGATGGGCAAAAGCTAAGGCGCGAACATAGGCAAAAGCTCAACGATAATTACAGGAAGGTTTCAAAAAATGAAAAATCCGAAATCCACGACAAGCCATTTTCTGATTTCGATCGCAGGCAGTTTGCTGAGGAGCTGAAGCAGGAACGTCAAAAATCAGCAATGAAAGAAATAATGATTGTTTTACTTGCCCTCACGATATTTGGGGCACTTATCTGGTATGTATTTTTTCATTAATTGCACATCCGAATGTGCAATAAAATTTTATTCTGCACATTTGGATGTGCAAAACGCCTTTGTCCTGAAAGACAATCTCGAATATCCTGTTGGCGCTGCAATTCCTTTGTGGATGATTGGATTGCTTTATTAAAAAAGATGCGGTGAACTATCCGCTTTACCCAGGGTTTATGCACTATGAAATCAACGATTTTGCTTACCGGAGCTACCGGCTATATTGGTAAAAGGCTTCTGCCGGTTTTGATCGAAAAAGGTCATGAGGTGCATTGCCTGGTAAGGGATAAAAGCCGCTTTGTCCTGAATGAAAACCTGCGTGATAAAGTCCGCGTTTTTGAAGCCGACCTGCTCGATCCGGCCAGCCTCGAACAGCTTCCCACAAGCTACGATGTGGCTTACTACCTCGTCCATTCCATGACTACCTCCTCGGGTGGATTTTATGAACTCGAAAAAAGAGCTGCCGAAAACTTTGTAAACTACATCAACAAAACTACCTGCCGCCAAATTATCTACCTCGGAGGTATTTCAACGGATAAACATCTTTCGCGTCATCTGGAATCGCGAAAAAATGTGAGCACTGTGCTTGCCCAATCAAGGGCAGCGCTCACTTTGCTGGGAGCTGGAATTATCGTGGGTTCGGGAAGCGCATCTTTCGAGATCATCCGTGATATTGTTGAGAAATTGCCGGTGATGGTCACCCCGCGATGGCTTAACACCAAAACCCAGCCCATCGGTATTCGCGATGCAATAAATTTTTTGACCGGGGTAATGCTCAACGAAAAATGCTACAAGCAGCATTTTGATATTGGTGGCCCGGATGTATTAACCTATAAGGAGATGTTGCTGAAATACGCAAAAGTGCGGGGCTACAAACGGCTTATCATTACCCTGCCTGTGCTAACGCCAAAACTTTCGGCCTATTGGTTGAACCTGGTTACCTCAACACCTTACAAACTGGCTGCTACCTTGGTAAACAGCATGGCAACGGAAGTAATCAGTAATGATAATCGGCTGGAGAAAATGTTAGGTATCGAGCCTTCCGATTATGAAACCGCCATTCGGCGAGCCTTCGATAAAATAGAACAGCATATCGTGCTTTCGAGTTGGAAAGATGCGATGGCCTCAAGCATGGACGACAGCAAAATATCCCATTACATCCAGGTTCCGGTAAATGGCTGTTTTAAAGATGTGAAAAAAATAAAGATCGCCAGGAACCCCGAAAAGGTTAAAGCCAATTTCTTTTCGATTGGGGGCAAAAATGGTTGGTATTACGGAAATTGGCTTTGGAAAATCCGCGGGCTAATGGATAGTATTATTGGTGGTGTGGGCTTGCGTCGTGGACGAACGCATCCTGATAATGTGCAGCCCGGGGATGCACTCGACTTTTGGCGGGTAATTGATGCGAACAAAAATATGGGCCGATTGCTGCTATATGCCGAAATGAAACTGCCTGGTGAGGCTTGGCTTGAGTTTCGGATCGTAAATGAAAATCATCAAGCCTATCTTGTGCAAACAGCTACTTTCAGGCCTCGTGGCATATTTGGTAGGTTTTATTGGTGGGGATCCTTTCCCTTCCATATTTTTATTTTTTCGGGTATGGCCAGGCGCGTGGCGGAGCTTGGTTAGTGCTTGTCCATAAAGTCGATTTATTTTTGATTTAAGATTAATGCCGAGCTACGCTCGCGTCCAGGTTTCATGAATCCCGTATTCGGAACATCCTCAAAAAGAAATAAAAATTAAAAATTATGACTTTTCGGGACGATCGGAGATTTTAGATTGTGCTGAATATCACGAAGATCTTAAATCTAAAATCGTTAATCTCAAATTAAGTCACTAAAAAGACAGACAATAACTAGTGTCTGTCTTTTTAGTTAAACCTCCGAAAAGTTTCCCCGAAAAAACGTGGCAGACTGCCTCGCCACTTCTTTTTGGTTTGGATGACCGATTCCGATTGTATTTCATTTTGTTCTTTTTCCTTGATGAAAAAGAACCAAAAAATCAAGAAAGTTTGATCCTCCCACCGCACTGGCAGCCGCTGCCCGGCAAACTTTCGGCCTACGCGCCTATCTGTCTAACACAACGTAAGTTTTATGCATCAGATACCAATGTATCTTATTGCATAGACTATGCTGCAATAGATTTTTAATCAGCAATACAAAGTACTGATCTATTAAAAAACAGAGCAGTCCGACTTTAAAGACAAGTACTCGTTAGGGCTGCTAATTTTGGATAATCTCAGCCCAATCGGGGAGTGTTTTTGGGTCGATGTCGAAAACCCACGAACCTAGCCAATAGGTCATAATTGTGATGATGATGGCTCCGACAAAATTGAGAAATAATCCATTTCTGGCCATTTGTGCAATAGTTATTTTGTTGGTGCCAAAAACAATGGCATTGGGTGGTGTTGCCACGGGCAGCATAAAAGCCATCGAACCCGAGAGAGTAGCAGGTAGCATAAGCAGTAGCGGATTTATCCCACTCGAAACGGCGATGCCTGCCAGAATAGGAAGTATCATTTCGGTGGTAGCTGTATTGGAGGTTAGTTCGGTTAAAAATGTCATCAGGATAGCGATGGTAAAAATCAGCAAAAGCGGGTGATAGCCGGATACCCACATTAATTGATCGCCAAACCAGGTTGAAAGTCCCGATTCCTTAAATCCCGTAGCCAGGGCAAAACCACCGCCGAAGAGTAAAATAATGTGCCAGGGTAAGCCCTCGGCAATCTTCCAGGTCATAATTCGCTTTTGACTTTTGTGGCGTGTGGGTAGTACAAAAAGTGCGATGGCAATAAAAATGGCCACGGTGCCATCGTTGATGTATTCGGAGGCCGGAAAAATACCCGACCACCCCGGGAGCGTAAAAGGGCCGATGGTGATGTTGGAACGAAAAAGCCACAAAAAGGCCGCTGACAGGAAGCAAATCAGTACCAACTTTTCCTCGAAGCTAATACGCCCCATTTCCTTTAATTGAACTTTAAAAGTTTGCTTATCCACATTTTGCCACAAGCCTTTTTTGGGTTTAAATACAAAATACAGATAGGCCCAGGCAAAGGCAAACATGCTAAGACTTATAGGTAGGGCGAAGATAAACCACAGGGCAAATGAGATTTCGGGAGCCTCGGGAAAGTAAATATGAAAGATACGGGAAAAAGAAAGGTTGGGCGGTGTGCCAACTAAAGTTGCTATTCCGCCGATGGAAGCACTGTAAGCCACCCCTAGCAGAAGACCCACGGTGTAGGAACCCACATTTTTCTTGCCCACCAATTCTTCGAGTTTCAGGATGATCGAAAGCAAAATGGGTATCATCATCATGGTGGTGGCCGTATTGGATATCCACATCGACAAAAAAGCCGTCGAAATCATAAAACCTAGTAATATCCTGCCCGGACTAACGCCTGTCAACAGCAATATTTTTATAGCAATGCGCCGATGCAAATCCCATCGCTGCATGGCCAGGGCAATGATGAAGCCGCCCATAAACAGAAATATGACGTGGTTAAAATAGGTGGCCGATACCTCCCGACCATTCATTACACCAAGCAAGGGAAACAATACTACTGGAAGTAGTGAAGTAACCGCCAGCGGAACAATTTCGGTGATCCACCAAACCGCCATCAGCAGAGCTACAGCCAGCGTTCGGCCAATTAAAGGACTGTCGGGATTGGGGTAGCCTGTGGTGATAATGATGAGGGCGATGATTGGAGTGATAATAAAACTGATGACGGCTTTGGCGTGCATAAAACCTGCTTAAAGTGGTGTAAGAGAAAGTTAGGGCGAAAGTAGGGGTTTTTCTCAAATATCCGCTCCCATTTTACATTCCACCATTATCCAATCGCTTTATATTGATTAGCTTTGCCGACTAATTTTTTTAAATAAATCAGAATATGAAAAAACTCGCTGTAGTTGCCTTGGGTGGCAATGCACTTTTGCGTGGAGACCAAAAAGGAACCATCGATGAGCAGGAATTAAATGCTTATGAAACGAGCGAAAAATTGATGCTTCTCATCAAAGAAAAACAATACAATCTGGTAGTTACCCATGGCAACGGACCGCAAGTGGGCAACCTTTTGCTCAACAACGATGCCGGCCACAAAATGTATGGTTTGCCCGAAATGCCCCTGGATATTTGCGTGGCTTATTCGCAGGGTTTCATTGGCTACATCATCGAGCAACAGCTTCGAAATGTGTTGATGCACAACGACCTCGACCGCGATATTCTTACCATCATCACCCAGGTGCTGGTAAATAAAGACGACAAAGCATTTCATAATCCTACCAAACCCATCGGGCCTTATTACACCAAAGAAGATGCGGATAAAATTATCGCTGAAACCGGTGCTCAATTTGCCGAAGACCCGCGTGGCAGAGGATGGCGTAAGGTGGTTGCCTCACCAAAGCCATTGGTGATTAACAATAAAAAATCCATCGAAAAAATTGCCCGCGAAGGAACCATTGTAGTGGCCGTTGGCGGCGGCGGCATTCCGGTTTTTTATAAACAGGAAAACATACTCCAGGGCATCGATGCCGTGATTGATAAAGACCTGGCATCGGCATTGCTGGCTGCCCAGATAAACGCCGACAAACTATTTATCCTAACCGATGTTCCCAAGGTGTGCATCAATTATAATACGCCCCAGGAAAAGTCGATTGACCGTATGACCATCGCTGAAGCGAAACAGTACCTCAAAGAAGGCCACTTTGCCGAAGGTAGCATGGCACCAAAAATCAGAGCCGCCATTTATTTTGTGGAGCATAGTGGAAAAGATGCCATCATTACCAAAACCACCAAGTTGGGTATTGATGACGGAGGTACACGCATCGTGATGATTTAAAGGAAAGGTAGAATCATTGAAACTCGATATTGTGCTTTTTGGGGTCTCTGCTGCACTTACAATTCTTGAAGCACGATTATGAAAATTAATTAATAAGATAACATTTAATAAATAGTAATTAACAATAAACAGATACCGAATAGCAAACGGAAGAATTGTACAGACGCGCAATTTGCGGGTCTCTGCCAAAAGGATTACAAATAATCCCGCCTTTGGCGAGGATTTCGCTTCGCTCAACAATTAACAATTAACAAATCAATAATATGGCATTTAACTTAAGAAACAGAAATTTTTTGAAACTGTTGGATTTTACTCCGCAGGAGATTGGCTTTTTGCTTGACTTATCGGCTGACCTGAAAAAGGCAAAATACGCCGGTACCGAACAGCAAAGGCTAAAAGGTAAAAATGTGGTATTGCTTTTTGCCAAAGATTCCACACGCACGCGCTGCGCCTTCGAGGTAGCCGCCCTGGATCAGGGAGCTGGCGTAACCTTTCTGGGGCCATCGGGTTCGCAGATGGGCAAAAAGGAATCGATGAAAGATACTGCCCGCGTATTGGGTCGTATGTATGATGGCATCGAATACCGTGGCTTTGGCCAGGAAATCGTGGAAGAGCTGGGCAAGTATGCTGGCGTTCCGGTGTGGAACGGCCTAACCACCGAATACCATCCTACCCAAATCCTTGCTGACTTCCTTACCATGAAAGAACATTCAACCAAGCCCTTGAGTCAGGTTTCGTTTGCATACCTGGGTGATGCGCGCAATAACATGGGCAATTCGCTTATGGTGGGTGCTGCCAAAATGGGCATGGACTTCCGCGCTGTTGCGCCCAAGGATTTGCATCCTACGGACGAGCTGGTAGCTGCCTGCCTGGAAATTGCTAAAGAAACCGGTGCTAAAATTACCCTTACCGAAAATGTGGAAGAGGGAGTTAAAGGTGTTGACTTCCTTTATACCGATGTTTGGGTATCGATGGGAGAGCCTGACGAAGTGTGGAAAGCCCGCATCGAAGTGATGAAACCCTACCAGGTAAACATGGACATGGTTGCCAAGACTGGTAATCCCAACGTGAAGTTTATGCACTGTCTCCCCGCCTTCCACAATCGTGAAACCACGGTAGGAGAGGAGATTTATCAAAAATTTGGCATGGCCGAACTGGAGGTAAGCGAGGAGGTATTCGAATCGGCACATTCGATTGTTTTCGATGAAGCCGAAAACCGCCTGCACACTATAAAAGCAGTAATGGTGGCTACGCTGGGTAGTTAATTAAAAGAATTTAATTAGAATAAAAAAAACCGCTCCTTTTTAGGAAGCGGTTTTTTTGTTGAATCTATATCAATAAATATTTATTTAACAATCAATTTTCGTGAGATAGTACTTCCCTCGTTGGTTAAACTGATAAAGTATATCCCTTTAGGGAAATCGCTTACACCAAAGGTGTGGCTGTTTTGGCCAACATTCAGGTTAAGTACACCGCTTTCCATTTCTTTGCCGGTGATATCCACCAGCGAGTAATTAACAGAAATGGCTTTCTCAACGCTGAGGCTTAGGGTGGTCTGGCTGTTTGCCGGATTGGGATACAGGCCAATGCTTTTGCTGCTAAGGTATTCGTTGATTCCTACCGGCGGTGTGGTAGTAAATCTCCATGCCGGGCTATAGTCGCTGGTATCGCTTTCCATACAAGCTCTTACCCTCCAAAAATAGGTTTCACCCTTATCAAGAGCGAAGGTGATATTGAAGGCCGGATTGCTTATTGAATTACTCGCGCCAATATAAATATCCTCTTTCAGCTCTGTAAAGGTAGAATCGGTGGTGTATTGGATGTTATAGGCATTCGATCCGGTAATTTGCTCCCATTTAAGAACAGGGTTTAGTGTGGTACTATCCATCATGTTCATGGGTTCTGAAAGCGTAACTGCGCCGGCGGTTTCAAAATTCCATACTTCTGACCAGGCGGTGGTATCCACCATGTTTTTGCCACGCACGCGCCAGTAATAGGTATTTCCATAGCTCAGTTGTGGTGCGGGTACTTCGGTTGAATCGACAAAATAGGTGATTGCACCAGCGAAGGAAGAATTTAAATGTACCTGATATTCGAAATCAGGGGTTCCATCAAATTCATCCCATTCGATAAATTCGCTCAACCCTGCATTGGTAGTGCCGTTATTAGGTTTGTCAAGTTCTATTTGGTTATCCGTTTCAAATGACCATACTTCGCTCCAATCGCAGGTATCCTGGGCGTGCATCGCTCTCATGCGCCAATACATCGTTTCGCCGTAAAACACCTGACTTAAAATATGCCTTTTAATATTTGTTACGAAGGGGAAAGTAATATTCCAAAACGGGTCAACGACATTATTATTAAAAATCGTGCTGCTTGTATCCACTTGCAATTGATAGAAAGTCAATCCTGCAAGCTTATTTCCACCAACTTTGTCTTTCCACTCAAATTGAATCTCTGCTTCTTCGCCATCATCACCATCACCTGGGTCATCCAAAATCATGGCTGAAAAGGTAGTGAAACTGCGCGCTTCGGTCCAATCTGAAAACTCTTCACCTTTGATGCTTCTAACTTTCCAGAAATAGCTTGTATTAAAGAATAAACTTTCGCATTGATAGGCCGAAAGCGGGCCTGTCATGTCAACAATGGGGTTGGTAAAGTTTGCATCGGTAGCTAATATCACATGATAGCCAGTAGCATTGATTACCGAACTCCAGTTAAGGATAACATTAGGCATCTGGTCTGTGACCTCATCATTGGGAGCCTCCAAAACCGGAGTCGCAATTTTTAGCTGGCCATAGGCTACGACAGCAACAAACAGGAGTGAAAGTGTTGTGAATAATATCTTTTTCATATCTGAAATGATTTTAAAAATTAATCAAAGATTCTTTATTTTACAATGAATTTGGTGCTTTGGCTGGTATTTCCAACCTGCAAATTTAGAATATACAGACCGCTCTTGAGATCGCTGCAATCGACCTTGTAATTGTTGTTGCCTTTGGCCTGTGTATTGAGCTTGATATTTTTCACCACTTTGCCCGCAATGTCGTTTACTTTTATAGTTACCGCAGCATCGTTTTTCAAATCAAAAGAAACATTGGCCAAGCCTTGCACGGGATTGGGATAAATCTCAACGCTAATGGTATTTTGATGTTGATGTCCTTCTGTGTATATTTCAGGAACTCCCACTGCTTGATGGAAGGATTCATCTCTGAAAACACCCCGCCCAAAGGTAGCGCAGTATATGTCGCCATAGTTATTTACCGAAGGATAAACCAGCGGAGGAGTGGTGGCATCGGGGCCATGAATAATAACTCCGCCTTTGTAGGTAGTTTGCTGCTCCATGCGCACTACCATTGCTTTGCCAATGCCTGCATCATCAATCACCCATTCGGGATTTTCGCTGGTCAGGTTTTGGGTCGAGAAAACGCCATACTCGGTACCAACAGCGGCAACATTAGAATTGTGCATTTCGATTATTGACGAATAAATGGGCATACGGGGCAGTCCGCCTGCTTCCGGGTCGCCGGTAATATCGGTAAATACGATGTCTTCCGCGTTTTCGGCCAGCGCATTCATGGAACGGAATACATAGCTTTCGTTACCATAATTACCCAGGGTTATCAGCAGATGTGCCGGATTTTGTGGATCAACCGATATGGAAGTTATATAACGACCATCGATGTGGGTGGTGGTGTCAGGAATAATTTCATCGATAGCCAGCACGCAGAAGGGGCTGTCGATATCGCCTGAGCTTTTGTCGTAAGTATCCTGGATATTAGCAATCCGGTAAATTCTGCCATTCTCTGTACCTACAAAAAGGTAGTTGGCATCAGCCGATAATCCAAGACACGAGGGCTTGGAGTAGTTGCTATTTGTTTTAAGTATTTTCCAGAGATTTTTACGTCCTGCTAATATAGAAGCCCAGGTAATGGTATCACTAAATTTAACAATGCTGCGAGTCATGTAAACCGCATCGTGCGTAGCAATAAAGAATTTACTCTGCACAATATCTTTTACGTAAATGGAATCGCCTGAAACTAACGAATCTTGTTCGAGCACGGTTGTGAATGGATAGCCTTTTCCACTTTCAAAGCCTTTGTTGGCACTATGGCACAACAGGCGGTCACCGTAATAATAAGTGGTGTCGGCGATAAATTTCACCGTTGTTTTCGAATTGTGGTCGTTAAAGTTCTCCCAACTTTTAAAGGTCGAGATGTTCAGACTGGTTTGGGGAGCTGTGAAGTTGGTTGACCAGCTAAGGCCAAAGTCGCTCGTGCGGTTCATAAATCCGCTATTGTCGCTAAGCATAAAGGCCGCAGGATTGATGACGGACATCTTGCATGCGCCTCCTGTACTGCTCCAGCCGCCAAAACTAATATCGGTTCCGGTTTCGGGAGTGTTGCCTTCACCGCTTACATATTGCAGACCATTACTTTCGACCCCGACAATAAATTTATTCTTCTGACCCGAAATTCCCAGTGTGTAAACCTGTGTATTGGATAAGCCCCTTACAATTTGTTGAAATGAAATGGCATTGTTGCCGGCGAGTGTGGCAAAAGCGATACCAATGTTGGCGGCAACTGCGAATTTGCTGCTCGACCCAGGTTGGAATACATAGTTGTGATGGCTCGATGGTAAATAATTAAATGCCTGTGGTACAAAGCCCTGTGAAAAAGGTCCGGCACCCCAGCTGTAATTATCACCTGGGGTAAGCTGTTTGCCTATCCAAAGGTCATCACCACCCAAAAGTACTTTGTAAGGATTGTCAGGGAAAACTGTGAGTACCATGTTATAACAAGAAGTGCCGTCAAAGGGTTTTAATGAAGATGTAGCTCCACCGGGGAAGATGATTTCCCAGGTTTGTCCGCGGTCGTTCGATAGGTACATGTTTTCCATATAGCCGCCGGCAGTACTCGAAACAGCGTAAAAAACATTATCATCCGAAGGAGCAATGGCTACTTGTGTTCTGCCCTGTGGAGATTCATTACCTATATTTGTTACCTGCGAATACGGACTTACAGGATTGCTTACCTGGGTCCAAAAGTAGGTTTGTTGGGCATACAATACTGAAGTAGTATCGATATAGGTTAGCGGGCTTCTGTTGTAGGTTTGATTGTTGGTGTCGATCAGGGTAAGATTGGTAGTGTAGTAATTGATGTGCATGTTGAGCATATCAATGTTGTACGGGTTGCCCGATACATTGGTAAATAAAGGATTGACACCGCCATCCGAAACATACACCTTGTTTTTGAAAGTAGCCATAACAACGCCACTTGTTCCTACTTCCACAGCATCACATTTTTCAAAACCGAATACTTTTTCACCTTCAATTTTTCCTTCCACCACGGTTTCAAAAAGCGTAGTGTCGATTAGGGTTTCCAATACCTGATTGTATTCCCATTGTTGGCTTGTCTCATCAAAGTAGAGGCTGTCAACCATCAGGGTGGTATCAATGTGCATGGTAACGCCATAAGTTGTCGAATCGCTTTCGTGTCGCGTTACCTTATTCCAGGCATCGCCTTTATTATCCGAGTAAAATAAGCCAGTATTGGTAGCTGCATACACGCGGTCGTTGGTATTATCGATGGCAATATCGAAAATGTAGGCAAAGTCAACAGTATCGTTTTGGCCAGTAACGATGGGTTTGGTAGCCTCCAACTGCAGGAAATTGTCCTGGTCGGTCGATTTAAAAATCCCTTCACCCACAATACCGCCATAGTAGATATTGTCTTGCGAATATTGTACATCGTCAAGGCAAAAACCATCGCCGGTACCTGCATAAATTGTCCCGTCATCGGCCTGAGCCATGCACGATACTTTAAGGTTTTGGGTGGCTGCGTTGAGTTTTGTCCAGGTTGCTCCCAGGTTGTTGGTGCGCCAGATACCACCAGTAACTCCGGCTAAGATTAGCGAAGTGTTGCTTTCGGCCTGGTTGTCGTACACCATGGCTCTAACTACGCCTGGAGCATTGTCGGGTCCC
Organism: uncultured Lentimicrobiaceae bacterium; assembly: GCA_964523795.1. Lineage (GTDB taxonomy): Bacteria > Bacteroidota > Bacteroidia > Bacteroidales > 4484-276 > SABY01. The sequence continues at coordinate 24,964 of CAZGAO010000023.1, read as the reverse complement.
ATGGTTTCCCAATTTAAATTCAACGAATTTCCCGATTTCAAGGCCAGTGCTTCACTTTGCTGCCTGGCTTTTACGGCATCAGCGGCATCGATGCGCCCGGTAATCTGGTTCATCCTTATTTTGTTAAAATAATCTGTGGATACCGCTGATGAATCGCCTTTTTGGCTTGGCCATTCGGGGATACCCGAGAAACCGGCTGCAAGAATTATCGAGGTAAGTCCCAGAATTAATGTAAATAAACTAAGTGGTAAAAGTTTACTTTTCATGTTGAATAAATTTGATTTGTATGTTTCGTTTTAAATTTCGGTTTTGGCTTTTTATTAACCTTACCTTGTCTGAATCGCTATTTTGTAAAAATAATATGCTTTAATTAGTAATCAAAAAGCGGGTAAAAATTCAAAGCTACCAAATGTATCCTTTGACCTGATTTAGACTATTTTATAATCAGAAATCGGTAAATTGTAATCAGTTATCGGTGTCTTGCTTTTCCCTCTTAAATGCCTTAAAATCGTATAAAAATTCTTAAAATTTGAATGAACAAAGTTGAAAAAAAAAATCCAACCAGCGGCCTATTTTTTTCAATTCAAATCGATTTTAAATAAAAAGGCCTTTTTTTTAGCTCTCTTTTGTTTTTAATTTTGTTAATAGAAAATTATAAAGTATAGGTAATCAATGAAATAGAAATTTAAGTAAGTGTTTTGCTTGGTCATTAATATTATTTTGATGCTTCAAAAAAAATTCCAACATATCCAAACATACTCCAGCTTGACCGGAAAGCAAAAATCCTGGCCAGTTTCTTTTCAAAAAAAAATGAGCACAGTATTTGTAAGGCAGCGCGCATTTTAATACTATTTTTGCTTTTGCAATTTTTTGAAACAAATCTTAATTAGATATTTAAATTAATCACGTCATGAAAAAACTAATGCTTTTGAATAAAATTTGGATCGCACTCTTTTTGTTGAGTGCTTTTACGGCTGGTGCCCAGGATAAATACTATCAACTATCGGGCAAGGATGCCCTTAAAACATCCGATTCCAAAGCACTCAAAAAATCGGGAACCTGCTGGAGCAATGCGGGTACAGCTTTTTTGGAAGCTGAGTGGCTTCGCTTGGGCAAGGCTCCGCTCGATATTTCAGTGATGCACTTTGTGCATACTATTTATTTGAAGAAGGCGGATGTATTTATTGATTCGGATAAAACCCTGCACGTGGATCCTGTGGGAACAGCCTTCGATGTAGTGATGCTAAGCGATGAATTTGGAATGATTCCCGAGGAAGCCTACATGTATCCGGAAGCAAGCCGCATGGGGTCCAAAATCCAGGAGGGCGAGATGGATGCCAAATTGCGGGGAACCCTGCAAATGGTTCAACGCAACGGGGAAGGATTTAGCGAGCGGTGGGAAAATATTTTTAACACTACCCTGCTAACCTACATCGGCGACTCGAAATTAGATTTCACATACAAAGGTGAAAAATATTCGCCGCAATCCTTTGCTGCTGCCTCGGGTCTCAGCATGGCCGACTATATTTTGCTTAGTGCTGACCCGAATGCTGCAAAAAACAAAAGTGTAAAGCTCGACCTCAACGAAAATTGGGCAGGATATAATGCTTTTAATGTGCCAACAGCGGAAATGATCGAGGCGGTAAAAGCAAGTATCCAGGCTGGTTACACCGTTTTGTGGTATGGTGCTTTGGATAATGAGTTTCTTTTTGAGGATGAAAATATGGCCATCGTGCCTGCCAGCGGAACCATGCCTGGCGAAAAAGCAGATAATGATGGCGAAGTGGAAGAAGAATTTGTTCCGGTGCCCGAAGCAAGTATCACTGATGAAATGCGTACAGAGGCTTTGAAAGAAAATATGCAAAAGGAGCAGGACTATCTTTTGATATTTGGCTTGGCTAGCGATCAAAAAGGAAATGAATATTTTAAAGCTAAAAAAGTATGTGCCGAAGGCAATCATGTATTTAATATGTCAAAGGCCTTTGTTGATTTGAACACCATTTATTTGATGGCTAACAAAAATGGTTTGCCCGCCGACTTGCAGAAGCTGCTTAAGTAATTCAGGATAAAACATTAAACCAAAAAAAATCCTGCCATCGTAATGGCAGGATTTTTTTTATATCTTTTTTACATCATCTTCCCTTATCCATCCCACGCTGCCATTGGCAATTTGCACTTCCAGCCAGTCGCCGATGTGATCGGTAATTTGCACCTTGCTGCCCTCGTGTATTACAAATACATCGATCCCGGTTTCGCTGGGCGAACTTTTTACGGTTAGGGTGGGTGTGAATACAATGGCCTGATGTTCCCTGATGAAGGACTGGTGCTTTTGATTGGCCAATAAGTAGCCGGTACCTGCAACGATCAAGAAAACAATGCCCAGCCAAAACGATGTTTTCCGCAACCAATACCAATTCGAGAGCAGGAAAAACAAGAGCATGAGCATCAGTAAGCCCGAGGCAATAAGGCTTATCGCGGCCCATTGATCGACCGAGAAAAAGTAAAGCAGGTTTTTCCACCAGCGCACATAAAATATTTCGGGCACGCTTTCGATCTTGTCAACAATGCGGCTGTTGGCCACTTGCAGATTGAATAGGATGTCGTCGTCGTAGGGGGTGAGCTTACGTGCTTTTTCGTAATAGAGAATGGCTTCGGGCATATTGTTTATTTTAAACCAGGCATTGCCCAGGTTGAAATACACCGCAGCCGATTCGTTACCATTCTCGATTACCTTTTCGTATAGCTCGATGGCTTTCTCGAAATTGTCCTCCGTGTAGCTCTTGTTGGCTTCTTCGAGCAACAACAAGTTATCGTTAGCCGACAGAATACCCGTAATCGAAAATGCTAAAATCAGGATGATGATTTTTTTCATTGTTCTTGCTTGCATTATTTTAACTCGCCCTCGATTTTACTAATAATATCCAGGGCCTCCCTAAATATTTTATCCATGTTTTCCGATTTGTCGCCAGGGGCAAAGCGGGCATATTCGGTGTTGTTCAGTGTGTCGATAAATTGTGCTATGAGTGCGGGATCTACCTTGCGTTTTTCTAATATCTCCTTCACATTTTCCATCGACAGTTTCGCTTTAGGGATGTTGAGTTTATCGCTAAGATAGCCCCAGAGTGCCTGCGATATTTCGATATAAAATTCGGTTTCTTTTTTATTTTTCAAATAATTGTTGGCCAGCTTTAATCGGCGGCGAGCCATTTTGGTCGCTTTCCTGGTTTTCATGCTCGCCGTGTCGCTACGGCGTTTTACGGTGCGTCGCCACACCACGAGTATCAGCAGGGCGATGACTAAAGGTCCGAACAAAAGCAGGTAATAAAAGTTGGATTTGAAAAAGAAGATACCTATGGTGCGCAGCGAATAGGGGGGTAGCTTAATGTGCCGGATGTCATTGCCGAGATACTTTATTTCTTCTTTTCCCAATCCAGCGATAGAAATACTTTGTGGCTGGTTTTCGCCCTTTGCTACCTTGATATTGTATGGTGGCGAACTCAATTTTATGTATTGATTTTTAGCCACATCGAAATAGGAAATGGTAACCGGTTTGATTTCAAAATCGCCGGGATTGCGCGGGATAATGAGGTACTCGAAGGTGCGAGTGCCCGATACGCCGGCGGAACTTACCCTGATGTTGTTGCTAATATCGGGGTCGTAAACTTCAAAGTCGGGCGGAAAGTTAATCTGCGGCGGGTTCATCAGTTCTATGTTTCCTCTTCCGCTTAATGTAAATTTGAGCGTGATGGCCTCGTTGGTTTTTACCTCGGTGCCGCTGATGTCTGACTTAAAATCGAAGCTGCCAACTGCTCCGCTAAAATTGTTGGGTTTGTTTTGTGTGGGCAATGATTTCACATCAATTTTCAAACTGTTTGAGACGAGGGTTTTTTCCACATTTTGGTAGCGATTATTAAAAAAGGGATCGTTGAAAAAGCTATCGAAAAACGGGTCGGAGCTTTTTCGTCCGCTGCTGGTTTTAATCTGTGCTACACAATCCAACATTCCGGCTTCGATAATAATTTCGCCGCTACGTTGGGGGAAGAGTGCAAATTTTTTCACCTCTGCCACCACGTATTCTTTGCCCTTAATTACTTCACGCGTTTGTGGGATATTGGTAAGATTCTCTTGCAGGTTCTTAGCCCAAAAGCCAGGGAAGGATGAAATTTTTGAGGCATCGAGGTTGGATACCTGGATGCTTGTGTACAATTTGTAAGTGATAATGGTTTGCTCGCCCAGGTAGGGTGTTGAATTGCTAATGCTGGCACGTAGGTATAATTCGTCCGAAGTATCTTGTTCGCCCTGGCTGCTGCCGGTGCTGCCGGAACTTCCGCTGCTTGCAACGGTAATATTGAGGGCATTAGAGTGGTAGCTTTTTCCATCCACGCTGATGGTGGCCGGTGGTATTTGGTAAGTCCCGTCTTTGGAGGCGCGAAGTATGTACGAAAAAATGTAATCCACCTTTCGCGATACCTGCCCGTTGATGATTTGTACGCTGGAGCTGGTGGAGGTATTGGGTCCTGAGAGTACCTGAAAATCCGTGATGTTGGGGCCGCGAAATCCCTTTCCTTCAGCATTTATCTTATAGCTTAATTGAAATTTCTCGCCTACACTAACGGAGGTTTTGGCAGTGGCCGTAAAGTTGACATCGTCAGCAAAGCTGGTGGCCGAAAGCAACAGAACCATGAGCACCATCGCGGTAATGCGGATTTTGTTGCCGGCAGGCAAATATTGGTGTATTTTAGTTTCCCGATTCATTTTTTTCCTTAACACTATTTTTTTACCAATCTTTTTCTGATTTTACTTTTTTTGCACTTTTCAATTTCTCCAGCTTAATTTTTTCCAAGGTATTCTTTTCGTTTTCTTTCAATGCCTGCAACATGCGCTCGGCATCTTCCTTCGATATTTGCTTAGGCTGTGCTTGCTGCTGTTGTTTGTCCTGGCTGTTGTTTTGCTGGTCTTGTTGTTCGCTATTTTTTTGATCTTCCTTTTGCTCTTTATCCTGGTCTTGCTTATCTTGCTGCTGCTGGTCTTTTTGCTCCTGATCCTGTTTTTTATCCTGATCTTTGTTTTCCTGGTCTTCCTTATCCTGATTTTGATCCTGCTGTTCTTGTTGCTGCTGTTGTTGTTTCAGCATTTGCCGGGCATACTCCAAATTGTATTTGCTATCTGCATCATTCGGGTTCAGGCGGAGCGCATTTTTGTAGGCTTCGATGGCTGGCTCGTATTCTTGCATTCCCATCTGTGTGTTGCCCAGGTTATGAAAGCTCGCTGCTTTTTGTTCTGTGGGAATATCTTCGCCGGTAAGTCGCTCAAATTTTTTCACGGCTTCCTCATAACTTTTTTGCTCGTACAAGGCTCCGCCAAGGTTAAAATCGCCCCTCACCGATTCCTTGTTTTTTTCGAGGGCTTTACGATAGTCAATCTCCGCCTTTTTAAAGTCGCCGCTTTCATACGCATCATTACCCTTGCGGATAAACTTGTTTTCTTTTTGCGCAAAAGCGAGGCTGCTTATCATTATCAAAACGATGATAAAAATAGCCGGTTTTGTATTTAGTACTTTATTCATTTTTAAATAACTCTTTTTTAATGCTTTTACTTTTTCTTCCCAAACAAATTCAGGTTTCTTAAGCGTTTTCCTCTGCGTTCGAGTATTATAAATTCGATAAGCAGCAGGGCGATGGCGATGGCTATCAAATATTGAAAGCGGTCTTCGTAGTCAGAAAAAACACGGGATTCAAAGGCTGTTTTTTCCAGTTTATTAATCTCATCAAATATAAAACCTAAGCCAGCCTGGGTGTTGTTTGCCCTCACATATTGGCCACCACCAGCGGCAGCAATTTGCCTTAGCATAGGCTCGTTGAGCTTGGTAACAACGGTATTGTTGCTCAAATCTTTTTTGAAACCCTGCTGATTTCCATATTTATCGTACACCGGAATGGGAGCACCCTCAGGCAGACCCATGCCGATGGTATAAACGCGGATGCCTTTCTCGCGGGCTTTCTCGGCTGCTACGATGGCATCGCCTTCATGGTCTTCGCCATCGGTAATGATGATGATGGCCTTTTCGTGGTCGTTTTCAGTAAATGATTCGGTTGAGAGCTTAATGGCCTCGGCGATGGCGGTTCCTTGCGAGGGCACAATATCGGTGTTGATGGTAGAGAGGAAGAGCTTGGCTGCGGCATAATCGGTGGTGATGGGCAGTTGGGTGTAAGCCTTTCCTGCAAAAACCACAATGCCAATGCGATCGTTTTTCAAATCGTCAACCAGCTTTGAAATTGCCTGGCGGGCGCGTTGCAAGCGATTGGGTTTGATGTCTTCGGCCAACATGCTGTTGGACACATCGATGGCGATAATAATATCGATGCCCTTGCGCTCGATGGTTTCAAGTCTTGAGCCAATTTGTGGATTAGCCAGCCCCAATATTATAAAGGTGTAGGCCAGCAAAAGCAAAATGAACTTGAAGCGGGGTTTGCTTCTGGATACATCGGGCATAAGCTGCTTTACCAGGCTGCTCTCACCAAACCTTTTCATGGCTCTTCGTTTCCACGAAATCATAAGCCAATAAAGGATGATGAATACTGGTATCATCAGCAAGGCGTAAAAGTAAACTGGTTCGGCAAATCTAAAAATCTGCATTTCTATTCCTTCAATCGTTAGGGTGTAGTTCTGAAAATGGTGTTTCGCAAAATTATTTCGAGACTAAACAAGAGTAATGCAAAAAAGGCATAGAGCCAAAACTCTTCACTTTTCTTGTGAAACTCTGTTACGTCTATTTTCGACTTCTCGAGGGCATCAATTTCCTCGTAAATCGATTTTAATTTATTATTGGATGTGGCTCTAAAATATTTCCCATCGGTCATATCAGCCACTTTTTGTAGTAATTCTTCATCAATTTCCACTTCCATATTTTGGTATCGGATGCCAAAGGCCGTTTGCACAGGGTAGGGGGCTGTGCCCCGGCTGCCCACGCCAACAGCATAAATACGGATGCCGTAGAGTTCGGCTATCTCGGCTGCCGACAACGGATCTACTGCTCCGGCATTGTTCACCCCATCGGTAAGTATGATGATAACCTTGCTGATGGCCTTGCTGTCGCGCAGTCGCGAAACGGCGGTGGCCAGCCCATCACCCAGGGCTGTTCCATCTTCTATCATACCGCTTTTTACTTCGGCAAACATATTTTTCAGCACGGTGTGGTCGGTGGTGAGGGGCACTTGCGTAAAAGTTTCGCCGGCAAAAACTACCAGCCCGACGCGGTCGTTAGGTCTGCCATCGATAAAATCGACCGCCACGTCTTTGGCTGCTTCCAGGCGGTTAGGCTTCAAATCTTCGGCAAGCATACTTCCCGAAATGTCGATGGCCATCACAATGTCGATGCCCTCGATGGTAATATCCTGGCTGCTCGAAGTGCTTTGCGGACGCGCCAGGGCAACGATGAGCAAGCCTACACTCAGGATACGCAAAACCGGCAGGAGGTGATAAAGATATTGACGCAGCGACTTGCGGTTGCGCGCAAAGGCCTGCGTTGACGATAGTTGCACCTCGGCTTTGCTGCGGCGGCTTTTGTACCAGTACCACGCACCCATTAGCGGGAGCAGAAGCAGCAGATAGAAAAATTCCGGGTTTGCAAATTCAATATTGTTCAGCATTCTTTTTAATGTTTTGCCTTATCGTAATTAAGCCGTTTGTATTTCGGCTTTCGTCTCAGCGAGTTCAGCTTTAGTTTTGTTTTGATTTTCCAGGATGCCATTTGCGGTATTTTTCACAAATACTACCGCAGAGCTCATCATTCGTTCGTGTATATCGGGCAGGGGCTTGTATTTGGCAAACTTAACCATGTCGGCCTCTTCCAGTATTTCGCGTAGCATTATCAGATTTTCTTTCTCTATTCTTGCCCCGGCAAAGGCGTGTATTATTTCCCAGCTCGTCATCTCCATGGCCGTAATCTTAAAGCGACCTTCGATATACACCCGCAAAATGTCAGTAAGCCTCGTGTAATAATCTTTGAGTTTATCGTGTTGCCACAGTTTTTCGTTTTTGAGTTTTTCCAGCTCATCCAAAGCCAGCCTGTGCGGCGGTATTTTTGGTTTTGGTGGTGCAAAGCGAATAGGCTCTTTTTGTTTTTTCTTTTTTAAATAATAAAACAACAAGCCGCCGACTACTATTAATATCAGGAATCCCAATATCCAGGGTAGCATTTCAGCAAAGGTTATGGGCGCGGCCATCGGCCCTTTGATGGGCTTGATGGCAAGGGTGGTGTCCACCTCTACCGTAAATACATTCAGCAAATATGGTTCGGTTTCCATACTTGAATTCCGATCTTCGCCATATTCAAACCGCAGGGGCTTTACTACGTAATATCCCGAATCGAAGGCGGTGAGGGTGAGGATTTGTTCTACATTCATGTAGCCATCGCCCAAGCGGGTGGTGTCGATTTTGGATGCGCTCACTACTTCCAGATGCTCGGGCAGCGTGTCGCCGATCGTGGGCCACACAAAGGGGGTGGTCTCGGGCACTTGCAGGCGAATGTGAAATTTCACCTGGTCGCCAATCAAAATGCTGTTAGTATCCAGGCGGGCATCTGCGCGTAGTGTTTGGGCATTGAGCTGTAAGCTCACGAGCATGATGGCCAAAAGAAGCATACTTTTCGAAAATGGTATTTTTTGCATAAGCCTTTTTAAAATTGTTAAGCCCTGGCTTCTCTTTTTTGAAACAGTTTAATAAGTTGTCTTACATAATCCTGATCGGTGCGAATATTGGCCACGTCAACCCCGCTTTTCATAAATATCCGGCGCAGCCTGGCTTCATTGTCGCGGTGGTATTGCCCGTACTCTTCGCGTACCGATTTTCTGGATGTGTCGATCCATACACTTTTCCCGGTTTCGGCATCCTTAAACTTTATCAAACCCACATTGGGCAAAGTGGTTTCGCCGGGATCATAAACCTTTATTGCGGTAACATCGTGTTTGTTGTTGGCAATTTGTAAGGCTTCCTCAAATCCGGTATCTATAAAATCGGAAAGGACAAATGCTGTGCATCTTTTTTTGATGGCGTTGGTAAGATAGCGCAGCGATTCCGAAATCTTGGTCCCCGAATTCTCGCGCTTAAAATCCACCAGTTCTCTGATGATTCTCAAAATGTGTGAAGTCCCTTTTTTGGGTGGGATAAATTTTTCGATTTTATCACTAAAGAAAATCACCCCTACCTTGTCGTTATTCTGGATGGCCGAGAAGGCCAGCACGGCAGCAATTTCGGTTATCATACTTTCTTTCATGCTGCTTTGGGTTCCAAACTCGTTGGAGCCGCTCACGTCGATAAGCAGCATGACGGTGAGCTCGCGTTCTTCTTCAAAAATCTTGATAAAAGGATGGTTGAATCGCGCGGTAACATTCCAGTCGATGCTGCGGATATCATCGCCGTACTGATATTCGCGAACTTCGCTAAAAGCCATACCCCGACCCTTGAAAGCACTGTGGTATTGCCCCGAGAAAATCTGGTTCGACAATCCCCGGGTTTTGATTTCTATTTTCCGTACTTTTTTAAATATTTCTGTGGTATCCATAATAAGGGTTTATTATTACCAAAATTAACAATCGCAAATTCTGTTGTAATAATTCCTTTTTTAAGGAACATCGATGGTGTTGAGGATTTCGTTGATGATGTCCTCGGTGGTGATGTTTTCGGCCTCGGCTTCGTAGGTAAGCCCGATGCGGTGGCGCATTACATCGTGAGCCACGGCCCGGATATCTTCGGGGATAACGTAGCCGCGCCGTTTGATAAAGGCAAAAGCCTTGGCCGCCAAAGCCATATTGATGGAGGCACGGGGGGAGGCACCATAGTTTATCAGGCCTTTAAATTTGCTTAGCTTAAATTCGGCCGGGAAACGGGTAGCGAAAACGATGTCGGTGATGTAGTTTTCAATTTTTTCGTCCAGATACACTTCGCGGCATACCTGGCGGGCACGCAGGATACTTTCTGGCTGCACCACTTTGTTGAGTTTGGTAGCCGAAAGATTGATGTTTTGTCTGAGGATAATTTTTTCTTCTTCTTTTTCGGGATACGAAATCACGACCTTAAGCATGAAACGGTCAACCTGTGCCTCGGGCAGGGGATAGGTTCCTTCTTGTTCGATGGGGTTTTGGGTAGCCATTACCAAAAATGGGGTGGGCAGCAAAAAGGTTTCGGCACCAATGGTAACCTGGCGTTCCTGCATGGCTTCGAGCAGGGCACTCTGCACTTTTGCCGGCGAGCGGTTAATTTCATCGGCAAGGATAAAGTTGCTGAAAATGGGGCCTTTTCTTACGATAAATTCTTCGTTTTTCTGGCTGTAAATTAGTGTACCTACTAAGTCGGCAGGTAGCAGGTCGGGGGTAAATTGGATGCGGCTGTATCCGGCATCTATCACGCTGGCCAGCGATTTAATGGCCAGGGTTTTGGCCAGCCCCGGTACGCCTTCGAGCAAAATGTGGCCATCGGCCAGCAAACCAATCAGCAAGCGTTCGACCATGTGTTTCTGGCCCACGATAACCTTGTTCATCTCCAGGTTTATCAGGTCGATAAAAGAACTTTCCTGCTGTATCTTTTCATTCAGTTCTCTGATACTTGTATCAATCATTTTGTAGTCATTTTAGTGAAGAACATAGATAACTCCATGCTGTTTTTCAAATTATCGGATGGGAGTTAAATTTTGTTAAGCATAGGTCAAAAAATAATAGGGATAATAATTTCTGTAAGGCTTTGTAATTCTATGTTTCAGGAGTTGGTGTTTATGGCAATAGGAGGGTGGGACAACTGAAAAGTTTGTAAGATTAGCGATAGATTGATTCTTGGATTTTCTCAATATCTTACGCATCAAGCAAAATATTCACTTCGGATATCGCATGCTTAACACGTTCAATGAATATCTTTTTCTATCATGCAATAATTGTGGTGTGGAATTATGGGAATTTCTTGTATATGTCTTTTCGGCGAGCAACAATAATTAACCTGATAGTTTCCTGATTTATTTGTTCAAAGCCTAATCGATAGCTTCCTATTCGTAAACGGTAATAGTATAGATAACCTGAAAGTTTTTTAATATTTGTAATTTCATTCAGGCTTTGGGATTTCTCAAGTACTAATATTTTATTTGCAATTCTTTCGAGAATTTTTCGATCGTGAATTTTAGTGAGACTCTTAATAAATGATTTATCAAATTCTACTATCATTTACTATTTAGTTTTTCCATTACAATCTCCCGGCTCACTAGCGTGTTGGTTTTTTCTTTTTCCATTAATAATCCCAGTGCTATATCTTCATATTGCTCATCATCAATGGTAATCGTCTGGCCTCCTAGTTTTTCGGCCAGGGCTTTCAGAATTTTATTGCTTTTGGTGTCGGATTTTATAACAATTGCTCCCATAAAAAATTTATTTTAAACAAAAGTAAGAAATTTCCGACTTGTTGGAATTTCTATTCACAGGATCTTGCTTTTCTATGCCTGAGCCGTTGGCCCGCCCAGCTTAAATGGCATGTTATCCATTTCCGATTCGGCGATGGTACCGTGCATCGATTCAAATTTCCTTACATTTTCGTTGAGGGCCTTGAGTAGTTTCTTGGCATGTTGCGGGGTAAGAATAATGCGCGACTTTACTTTTGCCTTGGGTATTCCTGGCAGCATTTTAATAAAATCCACCACAAACTCGGAGCGCGAGTGCTGGATGATAGCGAGGTTTGCATAAATCCCTTCTGCTACTTCATCGCTGAGTTCGATATTAATTTTTCCTGGTCCTTGATTTTTTTCCATGATATTGTGTTTTTCTTGTTGTTACAAATGTAAAAACCAAAAGAAGTTCTCTTTTGGTTTTTACAATCTTATAAATACATTTTAAATACTTGGTCTGTGCCGTGGATGAACCAGTGTTTCGTATTCTTCCTTCGAGCCAACAATCAGATCTTCGTATTCTCTCAGGCCTGTTCCGGCGGGTATCTTGTGCCCCACAATCACATTTTCTTTCAAGCCCTTCAGGGTGTCTGTTTTGGCGTTGATGGCTGCGTTGGTGAGCACTTTGGTAGTTTCCTGGAATGAGGCTGCCGAGATAAAACTGTTGGTTTGCAGCGAAGCCTTGGTAATACCCTGCAATACCTGGCGGGCTGTTGAAGGTTGAGCATCGCGCGATTCGATGAGCTGTTTGTCTTTACGGCGGAGTTGCGAAATCTCATCCCTTAGCTTACGGGCCGAAACAATTTGACCTGCCTTAAATATGGCAGAATCGCCTGGTTCGATAATCACTTTTTTACCAAAAATCCAGTCGTTTTCTTCCTGGAAACCAATTTTATTCACCAGTTCTTTCTCAAGGAATTTGGTATCGCCCGGATCGTCCACTTCAACTTTGCGCATCATTTGGCGTACAATCGTCTCGAAATGCTTATCGTTGATTTTCACACCCTGCAAGCGGTAAACTTCCTGAATTTCGTTCACGATATACTCCTGCACCTTCATCGGGCCTTTGATGGCCAAAATGTCGGCAGGAGTCAATGCACCTTCTGAAAGGGAAGTGCCGGCTTTTACAAAGTCGTTTTCCTGAGCCAGGATTTGCTTTGAGGTAGGAATAAGATAGCTCTTTTCTTCGCCTGTTTTTGAGGTGATGATGATCTCCTTGTTTCCGCGCTTCAGTTTTTTACCAAACGAAACAATACCATCAATTTCTGAAACCTTGGCGGGATCGGAAGGATTACGGGCTTCAAACAATTCGGTAACCCGTGGCAAACCTCCGGTGATGTCGCCCGATTTTCCAATCGTACGAGGAATCTTCACCAAAATATCTCCGCGCTTCACTTCCTGGCCATCTTCAACCGAAATGTGCGCTCCGGTAGGAAGGTCGTATGCTTTAATCTCAATACCTTCGGGATTGAGGATGCTGATAGAGGGATTCTTGGTTTTTTGCTTGGTTTCGATAATTACTTTCTCATTGTAGCCGGTCTGCTCGTCCGATTCTACACGGAAAGTTTTACCTTCCAATACATTATTAAAACGCAGCTTACCGGCAGTATCCGAAATAATTACGGCATTGTATGGATCCCAAAGACAAATCTGGTCTCCCTTTTTCACGGCATCACCCGGCTTGCAGAAGAGGTTTGAGCCGTAAGGGATATTGTGTGAAGCCAGCGAAATGCCTGTTTTATCATCAACGATACGCATTTCGGCCGAGCGGCCAATCACCACCTGGTATTCTACGTCTTCGCTGTTGGTGTAAGGCACGCTTCTCAGTTCTTCGATTTGCAGCGTACCATCAAATTTTGCAATAATCTTGGATTGCGATGAAATGTTTCCGCCGGCAACACCACCCACGTGGAAAGTACGCAGGGTAAGCTGGGTACCAGGTTCACCAATACTCTGGGCTGCAATAACACCTACGGCCTCGCCTTTCTGCACCATTTTTCCTGATGCCAGGTTACGACCATAACACTTGGAGCAAACCCCGGTTTTGGCCTCGCAGGTAAGTACCGAGCGTATCTCAACGGCCTCGATGGGCGAGTCTTCGATAAGGCGGGCAAAATCTTCGGTAAGTTCTTCACCGGCAGCAATAATCAGCTCGTTGGTGACAGGATGATATACATCGTGAAGCGTAGTACGTCCAAGAATACGGTCGTAGAGTGTTTCCACTACTTCTTCGTTCTTTTTTAATGCTGTGGTGGTAAGGCCACGCAAGGTGCCACAATCGCGTTCGGAGATAATTACATCCTGAGCCACGTCGACTAAACGACGGGTGAGGTAACCCGCATCCGCAGTTTTTAGCGCAGTATCGGCCAAACCTTTACGCGCACCGTGGGTAGAGATAAAATATTCAAGTACGGTAAGTCCTTCCTTAAAGTTGGATAAAATTGGGTTTTCGATGATCTCGCCACCGGTAGCACCCGATTTTTGAGGCTTGGCCATCAAACCACGCATACCCGAAAGTTGCCTGATTTGCTCCTTACTGCCACGCGCCCCCGAATCCAGCATCATATAAACAGAGTTGAAGCCCTGCCTGTCTTTGGATATCTGATCCATCAGTGTGCGGGTCAGCTTGGAGTTGGTGTGTGTCCAGATGTCGAGAATTTGATTGTAGCGCTCGTTTCCGGTAATGAAACCCATACCATAATTCGAGAGTACTTCTTCCACTTCTTCGTTGGCCTGTGCCACCAGTTCTTCTTTAATTTTTGGAATAATAACATCGCCAAGGTTAAACGACAGTCCGCCTTTGAAAGCCATGGTAAAGCCTAATTTCTTGATATCATCAAGGAATTTGGCCGTAACAGCAGTATTGGTTTTCTTCAGGATGTCTCCAATAATATCACGCAAGGCTTTTTTTGTAAGCAGTTGGTTGATATAGCCATATTCGGGGGGAACAACCTGGTTGAAGATAACTCGTCCTACGGTAGTTTCGGTAAGCTCTTGTTTTAAGCTGCCGTCCTCTTTTCTGATCATAAGGCGTACATTGATAATAGCATGGAGGTCAACTTTGCCTTCGTTGTAAGCGATGATGACTTCCTCGGGCGAATAGAATTTGTACCCTTCCCCTTTTACAGGATTCTCGGGTATGTGTTGACGGGCTTTGGTAATGTAATAAAGCCCCAGAACCATGTCCTGCGAGGGTACCGTGATCGGTGCACCGTTGGCAGGATTTAAAATATTGTGCGAAGCCAGCATTAGCAACTGTGCTTCGAGGACGGCTGCATTGCCAAGCGGCACGTGGATGGCCATCTGGTCGCCATCGAAGTCGGCGTTAAAAGCAGTACATGCCAGGGGGTGCAACTGTATGGCCTTGCCCTCGATAAGCTTGGGCTGGAAGGCCTGGATACCCAAACGGTGGAGGGTAGGAGCACGGTTGAGCATTACCGGGTGGCCTTTGAGGATGCTTTCCAAAATATCCCAAACTACGGGGTCTTTGCGATCCACGATTTTCTTGGCCGATTTTACGGTTTTAACAATGCCGCGTTCCAGCATTTTGCGAATGATGAAAGGCTTGAACAGTTCGGAAGCCATTCCTTTGGGCAAGCCGCATTCGTTGAGGTTTAGCTCGGGGCCAACCACAATTACCGAACGTCCGGAATAGTCCACACGTTTACCCAGCAGGTTTTGACGGAAACGTCCTTGCTTGCCTTTAAGGCTGTCGCTAAGAGATTTCAAAGCTCTGTTCGATTCCGTTTTAACGGCATTGGCTTTACGCGAGTTATCGAACAATGAATCCACAGCTTCCTGAAGCATGCGTTTTTCGTTACGCATAATTACATCAGGAGCCTTAATTTCGATCAATCGTTTCAAACGATTATTGCGGATAATCACCCGGCGATACAGATCGTTGAGGTCGGAAGTGGCAAAGCGGCCACCATCCAAAGGCACCAGTGGCCTCAGCTCGGGCGGAATAACGGGTACAACTTTTACAATCATCCACTCGGGGCGGTTTTCGATGCGGTTGCGGGCATCTCTAAAAGCTTCAACAACTTGCAAACGCTTGAGGGCATCGGCTTTACGCTGTTGTGAGGTTTCGTTGTTGGCCTTGTCGCGCAACTCATACGAGAGGCTATCGAGGTCGAGGCGGGCAAGAATATCGTGAAGGGCTTCGGCACCCATCTTAGCAATAAACTTGTTGGGGTCAGAATCGTCAAGGTATTGATTTTCGGCCGGAATATTTTCCATGATGTCGAAGTATTCTTCTTCGGTAAGAAAATCAAGATACTCGATACCATCATCGCCTTTAATACCCGGATTGATAACAACGTATCTTTCGTAATAAATAATCGAATCCAGTTTTTTGGTTTGCAGCCCGAGCAAAGCCCCAATTTTGTTGGGTAATGAGCGGAAGAACCAAATATGCGCTACCGGAACTACCAGCTGAATGTGTCCGGCTCTTTCGCGGCGCACTTTTTTCTCGGTAACTTCTACACCACAGCGGTCGCAAACGATGCCCTTATAACGAATGCGTTTGTATTTGCCGCAATGACATTCCCAGTCTTTTACCGGACCGAAAATCCGTTCACAAAACAAACCATCGCGTTCGGGCTTGTAAGTCCGGTAGTTGATGGTTTCGGGCTTCAACACTTCGCCATGCGAACGTTCGAGGATCGTTTCGGGCGAAGAGAGGCTAATCGTAATTTGTGAAAATTCGTTTTTTACAATAGCTGTATCTTTTCTAAAAGCCATTAATGGGTTGTATTTGAATGAATGTAATCAAAAAAACTAAACATAAGTGCTGCGATCATTAATCGAAAGTAACATTCAGGCCGAGGCCTCTAAGCTCGTGGATCAGCACATTGAACGATTCGGGTATGCCCGGCTTGGGCATAGGATCACCTTTGACGATGGTTTCGTAGGCTTTGGCGCGGCCAATCACATCATCGGATTTTACAGTAAGTATTTCCTGTAAAATGTTGGAGGCACCATAGGCTTCGATAGCCCAAACTTCCATTTCGCCAAAACGCTGACCACCAAATTGGGCTTTACCACCCAGAGGCTGCTGCGTTATTAGCGAGTAGGGACCAATGGAACGCGCGTGCATTTTATCATCAACCATGTGATGCAGCTTAATCATATAAATGTAGCCAACCGTTGCGGGCTGGTGGAAGCGTTCGCCTGTGCCACCATCATATAAATAGGTCTTTCCGTTTTCGGGTAGTCCTGCTTTTTCCAGGTATTCGTTGATATGGTCGATGTTGGCACCATCAAAAATTGGTGTGGCAAAGGTAAGTCCCAGTCTTTTGCCGGCCCAGCCTAATACAGTTTCGTAAATCTGACCCAGGTTCATCCGTGAGGGAACACCCAGCGGGTTGAGTACGATGTCAACGGGCGTTCCGTCTTCGAGGAAAGGCATGTCTTCTTCGCGAACAATACGTGCAACAATACCTTTGTTACCGTGGCGTCCGGCCATTTTATCACCTACTTTCAACTTGCGTTTTTTGGCTACATATACTTTGGCCATTTTCACAATGCCGTTGGGCAGGTCATCACCTACAGTGGCAACAAATTTCTTCCGGTTGAAAATACCCAGAAATTCTTTGTGCTTGATGATATAGTTGTTGATAAGCTCGCCGATAAGGGCATTCTTCTCTTTATCGGTAGTCCATTTGTTGGGATTAACCGAAAGGTAATCTACCGCCAGCAGCATCTTTTGCGTAAATTTCGCCTTCTTGGGCAATACTTCTTCTTTGAAGTTATTGTAAACCCCTTGCGAAACTTTGCCGCTAACCAGAATCATCAGCTTATCGACAAGTTTATTTTTGAGGGATGCTGTTTCTTTTTTGAAATCTTTTTCCAGAATAGCAATTTCATCTTTTTCCGCCGATTTTACTCTGCGGTCTTTAATAACGCGCGAAAAAAGTTTCTTTTCGATAACTACGCCCTGCATCGAAGGTGGTGCTTTAAGCGAGGCATCTTTTACATCGCCGGCCTTATCACCAAAGATGGCGCGCAGTAGTTTTTCCTCGGGCGTGGGATCCGATTCGCCCTTAGGCGTAATTTTACCTATTAAAATATCACCTTCGGATACTTCGGCACCAATGCGTATCAGTCCGTTTTCATCGAGGTCTTTGGTGGCCTCCGATGATACGTTGGGAATGTCGTTGGTCAACTCTTCCACACCACGTTTTGTATCTCTAACTTCGAGTACAAATTCTTCGATGTGCACCGAGGTGAAGATGTCGTCTTTCACCACTTTTTCGGAAAGTACAATGGCATCCTCAAAATTGTAACCCTTCCAGGGCATAAAGGCAACCATCAGGTTGCGACCCAAAGCCAGTTCACCGTTACGGGTGGCGTAGCCTTCGCACAGGGCTTGTCCTTTAACTACCTTTTGCCCTTTTTTAACAATGGGGCGAAGATTGATAGAGGTATTTTGGTTTGTGCGTTGGAATTTAGTAAGCTTGTATGTTTTTTTGTCGTCTTCAAAACTTACCAGGCGTTCGTTTTCCAGGCGGGTATAATGCACCGTTATTTCGCGCGAATCCACATATTCGATAATACCATCGCCCTCGGCCTGAATTAATACACGCGAATCGCGGGCTACAGGGCCTTCAATACCGGTACCTACAATTGGGGCCTCGGCTTTGAGTAGTGGCACAGCCTGGCGCATCATGTTCGATCCCATCAAGGCACGGTTGGCATCATCGTGTTCCAAAAATGGAATTAGCGAAGCAGCAACCGAAGCAATCTGGTTGGGAGCCATGTCGATAAAATCCACTCTTTCTTTTGGTTCGATGGGATAGTCGGCCTGATATCTAACTTTTATCTTTTCTTTAACGAAGGTACCATCATCTTCGAGTAGCGAGTTGGCTTGTGCAATGATTTTATTTTCTTCTTCTTCGGCACTCAGATAAATCTCTTTTTGATCGAGTTGCACCTTGCCATCTTCTACTTTTTTGTAGGGGGTTTCGATAAAGCCGAGTTTATTAATCTTAGCAAAAACGCACAGCGAAGAAATCAAACCAATGTTTGGACCCTCAGGGGTTTCGATGGTACATAAGCGGCCATAGTGGGTGTAGTGAACATCGCGCACCTCAAAGCCGGCACGCTCGCGTGATAAACCGCCTGGTCCCAGTGCTGATACACGTCTTTTGTGTGTTAGCTCCGAGAGGGGGTTGGTTTGATCCATGAATTGCGAAAGCTGGTTGGTACCAAAAAATGAATTGATAACCGACGACAGCGTTTTGGCATTGATAAGATCGGTAGGTGTAAATACCTCGTTATCTCTTACGTTCATCCGTTCGCGGATGGTGCGAGCCATACGTGCCAGGCCAACGCCAAATTGCGAATAAAGCTGCTCGCCAACGGTACGAACTCTACGGTTGCTCAGGTGATCGATGTCATCGATTTCCCTTTTGGCATTTACCATCTCGATGAGGTAGCGGATGATGGAGATGATGTCTTCTTTGGTCAAAACCTTGGTGTCCATAGGCACATCCAGTTTCAACTTTTTGTTGATCCGGTAGCGGCCTACATCGCCCAGGTCGTATCTTTTGTCCGAGAAGAAAAGTTTTTCGATAATCCCACGAGCGGTTTCTTCATCGGGGGGTTCGGCGTTACGAAGCTGACGATAGATAAACTCAACGGCTTCTTTCTCGGTGTTGGTGGTATCTTTTTGCAGGGTATTAAAGATGATAGAGTAGTCGATGCTATCGGCTTCATCTTTGTGTATCAGCACGGTTTCCACACCCGATTCGGCTATCTGATCGATATGACCGGCTTCGAGAACAGTTTCGCGGTCGATGATTACCTCGGTTCTTTCGATCGAAACCACTTCGCCGGTATCTTCGTCTACAAAATCTTCGATCCACGAGCGTACCACGCGGGCGGCAAGGCGGCTGCCTATAAATTTCTTGAGCGTTGTTTTGTTGGCCTTTACTTCCTGTGCCAGGTCGAAAATTTCGAGTATGTCTTTATCGCTCTCGAAGCCGATGGCTCGCAAAAGTGTAGTTACCGGGAGTTTTTTCTTCCGGTCGATGTAGGCATACATCACCTGGTTGATGTCGGTGGTAAATTCCATCCACGACCCTTTGAAGGGGATGATACGGGCTGAGAATAGTTGCTGGCCGTTGGCATGGAAGCTGGTACCAAAAAAAGCACCTGGCGAGCGGTGTAATTGCGAAACCACAACACGCTCGGCACCATTAACTACAAATGTTCCCTTGGGGGTCATGTATGGTATTTGCCCCAGGTAAACATCCTGTATTATGGTTTCAAAATCTTCATGCTCCGGATCAGTACAATAGAGTTTGAGTTTTGCTTTGAGGGGCACACTGTAGGTTAGCCCGCGCTCGATGCATTCATCAATGGAGTATCTGGGTGGATCAATAAAATAATCCAGAAACTCAAGCACAAAATTATTTCGGGCATCAGTAATGGGGAAATTCTCGCTAAAAACCTTGTACAGGCCTTCGTTGACACGGTTTTCTGGATTTGTTTCCAATTGGAAAAAATCCTGAAACGACTTCAACTGGATGTCGAGAAAATCAGGATACTGTGATTTAATTTTTGTTCTTGAGAAACTTATTCTTTCAGCAAATTCCTGAGCCAATGTGGTAAAGTTTTGATTATTAATAAGATAATAAACTACGAATACATGATACTGTAATACAAAGAAATATAGACTCTGCACAACATCGCTGTGCAGAAGCCTATATTCCCTGAGCTTAAGTTTTATGTAAGCTACTTAATCTCCACTTCGGCACCGGCTTCCTCGAGTTGAGATTTGAGTGCTTCTGCTTCGTCTTTAGATACACCCTGCTTAACTTCTTTGGGTGCTGAATCAACCAGTGCCTTTGCTTCTTTAAGTCCGAGGCTTGTTAATTCTTTAACGAGTTTTACTACGGCAAGTTTGGATTGGCCAGCGGCTTTGATGATAACATCAAATTCGGTTTGTTCTTCGACAACGGCATCGTCAGCACCGGCGGCGGGGCCAGCTACTACTGCTGCTGCTGCAGGCTCAATACCATATTCGTCTTTCAATATTTGCGCGAGTTCGTTAACTTCTTTCACTGTCAGACCAACTAACTGTTCTGCAAAAGTTTTTAAATCTGCCATTTTAATATCTGTTTTTAATTATTGTTCTTGAAAATTAATGAATTGAAAATTATTCTTATGATTCTTTCTCTGAAAGTGTTTTGAGTATTCCCGATAGTTTTTGTCCTCCTGACTGAAGTGCAGAAATAACATTCTTTGCGGGTGATTGAAGCAGTGCAATAACATCGGCGATGACTTCATTTTTGGATTTAATGTTTTCCAGAATATCCAATTGATTTTCGCCAACGTATGATGATTCCTCAACATAAGCTGCTTTCAATGCAGGCCGATCGGATTTAAATTTTTTCCGAAATTCTTTGATCAGCTTGGCCGGGGCGTTACCAACTTCTGTAAACATTACAGAGGTAGGCCCTGCCAGCGAATCGTACAATTCTTCAAAATCCTTATCCGATTTTTCCATCGCTTTACGCAGGAGCGTGTTTTTTACCACCTGAAGACGAATCTCCTTGCGGTAACACATTCTCCTTAGCTCACCGGTTTTTTCGGAATTCAGACCACCAATATTTGTAAAATAAAAATTGGACGACTGATTGAGCTGTTTCGATAATGCTTCTATACTATGATTTTTTTCCTCTCTGGTCATTGTTATGATCTCCTCATTTTATAGAAGTTTTGCGCTTGAAATTGATTTGGGATCAATCTGAATCCCGTAACTCATCGTACTCGACATAAAAATGCTTTTTACATAAGTACCCTTAGCTGCCGTTGGCTTGAGTTTGATTATTGTAGTAAGCAGTTCTCTAGCGTTTTCGATAATTTTTTGGTCATCGAACGAAGATTTTGCTACGGAAGCATGAATGATTCCGGTTTTATCTACTTTAAAATCAATTTTACCAGCCTTTACATCATCAACGGCTTTCTTGATATCCATAGTTACCGTACCGGTTTTGGGGTTTGGCATCAAGCCACGGGGTCCCAAAATTCGTCCCAGCGGGCCCACTTTGGGCATAACGTTGGGGGTAGTGATAACAACATCGACATCTGTCCAGCCACCTTTGATTTTTTCGACATACTCATCCAGGCCAACGTAGTCGGCACCGGCGGCTTTGGCTTCATCTTCTTTGTCGGGCGAGCAGAGCACCAGCACACGAATCACCTTACCGGTGCCGTGAGGCAGCGTTACCGAGCCACGAACCATTTGATTAGCCTTTCGCGGGTCAACACCCAGGCGAACATCCAGATCTATTGAGGCATCAAATTTTGTAGTTGTGATGTCTCTAACAGTTTTTACTGCGTCCGCCAGCGTGTAGTTTGCATTTTGATCGAATTTCGCTAAAGCTTCTTTGCGTTTTTTGGTCAGTTTTCCCATTTGCGAATCCTTTTAACTTTTAAACAAATGCTTTAAAATCAATTGTTAGTTGTCTCCAAAAGGAGCTGTGCCCTTCACGTTTATTCCCATACTGCGGGCTGTGCCTGCAACCATTTTCATGGCCGATTCAACGGTAAAACAATTTAAGTCCTTCATTTTACCCTCGGCAATATCCTTAACCTGTTCCCAGGTTACGGCAGCCACTTTCTTACGGTTCGGTTCGGGCGAGCCTTTCTTTTGCTTGGAGGCTTCCATCAATTGAACTGCAACTGGCGGAGATTTAATGATGAAATCGAAGGATTTGTCCTTGTAAACAGTAATGATAACAGGTAGTACCTTACCGGCCTGTTCCTGCGTTCTACCATTGAACTGCTTGCAAAACTCCATAATGTTGACACCCTTGGCACCCAATGCGGGACCTACAGGTGGCGATGGATTGGCGGCTCCTCCTTTGATTTGCAATTTTATTAATCCGCTAACTTCTTTTGCCATTTTGTTTATACTTAATAATTGAATTTCCCCGGCAGTAAGATCCTGCGGGGTTTGATACGAACACTATTCTTTTTCAACCTGCATAAAGCCCAACTCAAGCGGAGTTTTTCGTCCGAAGATCTTAACCATCACTTTCAACTTCTTCTTGTCTTCGTTAATTTCTTCGATAATTCCGCTAAAACTGTTAAAAGGCCCATCGGTAACGGTAACGGTTTCGCCCACGATGAAGGGTACATTTACCTCTTCGCCCTGTTCGGCAAGCTCGTCCACTTTTCCTAAAATGCGTTTCACCTCGGATTCGCGCAGGGGATCGGGTTCGCCCCGGGTACCCAGAAATCCAAGCACATCGGGTACATTCTTAACAATGTGTGGCACCTCCCCAAGGAGAGCTGCCTCGATAAGAACATAGCCCGGAAAATAGTTTCTTTCCTTGCTAATCTTTTTACCCTTACGTACCTGATAAACCTTTTCGGTAGGGATGAGAACCTGAGCGATAAAATCCTCAAGTTTAAGGCGTGAAATCTCGCTCTCGAGATACTCTTTCACCTTTTTCTCTTTACCACTAATCGCTCGCACCACGTACCATCTTTTCTCTGGATTACTCATACCGATTAGCTAAATTGTTTTGATTGAAATAGAATTGATTGTTCCTGGCGCTGCCTTAAATAATTTAAAGCCAGGTGTAAAAGCCTTTTAAAAGGCTACTGAATGAAATATCCATCAAATAAACGACAAATGCGATTATAAGGGAAGCAATGGATACTACAATAGCACTACTTTGGAGTTCACTCCATGTGGGCCAGGAAACTTTATGTAACAGCTCGTCATAGCTTTCCTTGGCGTAACTAAAAAGTTTGAATTTTGCCATAGGTTCTTTAATATCTAATTTGCACGGGTGGTAGGAATCGAACCCACAGCCTATGGTTTTGGAGACCATCGCTCTACCAATTGAGCTACACCCGTATCGTTTAATAATTATAATTAATTAAAGGAGTCCCGGAAACCAAAGTGCTCCGGGACACCTTTTGTAATTATAACCAAACACCTATTAAAATTTAGTCCATAATTTCAGTTACCTGACCAGCACCAACGGTACGTCCACCTTCGCGAATAGCAAAACGCAGGTTCAGATTCAAGGCAATTTCTGAAATCAAATTAACTGTAATAGTAAGGTTGTCACCAGGCATTACCATTTCTACTCCTTCGGGTAGGAAGATTTCGCCGGTTACATCGGTAGTTCTAAAATAGAACTGCGGACGGTATTTGTCGTGGAAGGGGGTATGACGGCCGCCTTCTTCTTTTTTCAAAATATAAACCTCAGCTTTGAAGTTTTTGTGTGGATGTACCGAACCGGGCTTGGCAATTACCATACCACGGGTGATGTCGTTTTTGTCAACACCACGCAGGAGCAAACCAGCATTGTCGCCAGCCTGACCTTCGTCAAGAATTTTGCGGAACATCTCAACTCCGGTTACAACTGATTTCAGTTTTTCGGCGCCCATGCCAATAATGTCAACGGGGTCACCAGTGTGGATGATACCAGTTTCGATACGTCCGGTGGCAACAGTACCACGTCCGGTAATCGAGAACACGTCCTCAACAGGCATAAGGAAGGGCTTGTCCTGCTCGCGAGCGGGCAAAGGAATCCAGCTATCGCAGGCATCCATCAGCTCCATTACTTTCTCAACCCATTTGGGCTCTTTATTAAGGGCTCCAAGTGCTGAACCCTGGATAACGGGAGTATTGTCGCCGTCAAATTCGTAGAAACTCAGCAAGTCGCGAATTTCCATTTCAACGAGTTCGAGCAATTCTTCATCGTCAACAAGGTCAACTTTATTCATGAAAACAACCAGCTTGGGAACACCAACCTGACGTGCGAGAAGGATGTGCTCGCGCGTTTGGGGCATAGGGCCATCGGTTGCAGCAACAACGATAATAGCACCGTCCATCTGGGCAGCACCCGTTACCATGTTCTTAACATAGTCAGCGTGGCCAGGGCAGTCAACGTGAGCGTAGTGCCTGTTTTCGGTTGAGTATTCGATGTGTGCGGTGTTAATGGTAATACCTCTCTCCTTTTCTTCGGGAGCGTTGTCGATTGAATCGAATGAGGCGAAAGTAGCCAGACCTTTATCCTGAAGATTGATGGTAATAGCTGCGGTTAATGTTGTTTTACCGTGGTCAACGTGTCCAATCGTACCGATATTTACGTGCGGTTTGGACCTATCAAATTTTTCTTTAGCCATTTTAAAAAGATATTTAATTAGGTGTTACAAAAAGGTTATTGAATTATTATTAAAATTTAGAGCCAATGATGAGAATTGAACTCATGACCCCTTCCTTACCAAGGAAGTGCTCTACCCCTGAGCTACATCGGCTTAACACAGAGCGGGAGACCGGGCTCGAACCGGCCACCTATAGCTTGGAAGGCTATCGCTCTACCAAATGAGCTACTCCCGCATTGCTTCAATACAAAAAAGGATTTCATTTATAGAAATCCCTATTCGCTAAAACTTTCAATAATTAAATGAACGCTTAAAAGTGGGGGGAGGAGGATTCGAACCTCCGAAGGCTGCGCCAACAGATTTACAGTCTGCCCCATTTGACCGCTCTGGTATCCCCCCGAGTAT
>CAZGAO010000022.1:0-63288 GCA_964523795.1 uncultured Lentimicrobiaceae bacterium | reverse complement strand
GGCACAGCTAAAAGGTGTTTCAATATTTCAATACGCCTATTTATTAAATCCCCACCTTATGGACTTGCACGGCGCAACAGAACTCCTGACCTAAAAATCACCACCAAGGATTTATGCTGAGCCCGGAGATTAAAAACCAGAAACCTGAGCCTGATCGATTGCAAACTTTGGATTAGCCCGGTAAAGCACAGTTTTTTCGCTAATGTCCACATCAATGATTTTCAGGGTGATCAGATCCACCAACACCTTTTCGGCTACATTGCCTGAAATGCCGGCAATCTTTCTGAATTTGGAAATGCTCACGCTGTCATGTTTATCCAGGTAATCGAGCAGCAATTTTTCCTTGTCGGTGTAGCGGATGGTAATTCCCTTATGTCGGTTTTGCATCCGCCAAACTTTTACCATTACCGAATTGGCCAGCAGGTTCTGGTCTTTCACTCTTACGTAGGCCTTCCACTTTGCTTCTTTGTCAGGAGCCATGAAGGGTCGTTGCATTATGTTTTTAGGGATGTCCACTTCCAGCACCGTTTTTCCGTCCATTTTCCATTCTTTCATCTTAAACGCTACCTCGGGCTTACAATACATTTCGGCGGCAGCCTCCACCATGTAAAACTCTTCCTCCGAGCGCACTCCGGCAACTACGCCATTGTCTTTAACGCCCACGAGCAGCTTGCCCCCGTCAGTATTAGAAAATGCCGCCAGTGAGCGTGCAATTTTCTTAGAATCCGAAATCTCGAACTTGAAATCCTGCTGCTGATGCTCTCCCTGGGCTATTAATTTTTTGATATAAGAACTCACTGCCGAAATTGTTTTTGTGATAACGCCCGGCTAACCGATGTAGTATTATCTGCCTGTGTAATCCACATGTTCAAATTTGAACTGCATGATGATGATTTGTTTTGCCAAAATCGGGTAGGGCTTAATAGAAAAATTCAAAGCAATAATATTACGGTGCTCCGCACCTTATGAGGTTTTGTGTAAATATTGTTTCTACAAAGTTTGCGCGGTTCTGCCGCTTACAAAATTCAGCGGTAAATTTTTTTGTTGATTTTGAAGAATCACGTCACTATCTGAATCACACCATGTGGAAACCTTCAATGATTTATTTTCAGTACTTTTGTAAAAACATACAATTATGCAAACCATTCGATTAAAAGTTAATGATAATATCCTTCAGAATCTCTTTTGGTTCTTAGATCGCTTTAATAGCGATGAAATTCAAATACTTAATGAAAGCAACGAATTCCTTTCGGTTCAACAATACCTCGAGGATGAACTGTTGGCAATGGAAGGTGGTGGGCGCGAATTTATTGGTATGGATGAATTAGAGCAAGACCTTGAAAATTCCATCCGAAAATATGAAGATTAAAATCGCAAACAGTTTTAGAGATCGCCTCAATGAGCAGGTAGAATATATCGCCAAAGATAAACCCTCAGCAGCACGAAACTTTAAGACCCAAATTCTTAATCGAATCAAAGAAATTCCCAAAATGCCTTATGCTTTTCGCCAATCAATTTTTTTTGATCGTGCTGATATTAGGGATTTAATTTTTAAGGGATATATTGTTGTTTTTAAAATTGATGAAAGCCAACAGTTAATTCAAGTTTTTGGATTTAGTAAATGGCAAGCGAAACCCTTTAATTGATGGGTTTGCTTGGGAACACCTCTTTTAGAACTTAATGCGATTACTTTCGTTAAAATTTGTGAAGTGCATTTGCATTTCTAAACATCCTGATACTTGCTATGTTTAGATTATTAAATTAAAACATAGTGATATGAATAAGATGAACAAAAGAAGTTTCCTTAAAACCGGAGCGGCCTTTGGTGCTGCCGGAATGATGGGTATGCCTGCCTTTGCGGCCAATTCCCCGGCAAATAGAGGTTTCAACGATATGGATCAGATAGTAAATAAAAGCGGCGAATATGTATTGCCAGTTCTGCCTTACGCATACGATGCGCTGGAACCCTACATCGATGAGCAAACTATGCGCCTGCATCACGACATTCACCACAACGGCTATGTAAACGGGCTTAACAAAGCCGCAACCCAGGTAAAACAAGCCACCGAAAAAGATGACTTTGCCCTGATAAAACACTGGGAACGCGAGCTGGCCTTCCATGGCAGCGGGCATTTTTTGCATACCATTTTTTGGAATAATATGGGGCCGCAGCAGGGCAAACGCAGCAATGAACTGGAGAAGCAACTGAAAAAGGATTTTGGTGGTTTCGATCGTTTTAAAAGTCTTTATGCCGCTGCATCTAAGTCTGTCGAAGGTTCAGGTTGGGGTATTTTGGCCTACCAGCCCCACGCCGATAAGCTGGTGGTTTTACAGGCCGAAAAGCATCAAAACCAATCGCAATGGATTAGCTATCCGATTTTGGTAGTGGATGTGTGGGAACACGCTTATTATCTAAAATATCAAAACAAGCGCGGCGATTATGTGAATGCCTTTTTTGAAGTTATTAATTGGGATGATGTTTCCCAGCGTTTGGAAGAGCTCAAAAAGGCTTTTGCATAGAAGTGAGCCTATATTATATTCGTAAGGCTAAGAAATAAATATTAGAGTGATGATAGAGCCATCGGAGTGACGGCTGAGCCGCCCAAATTGGGCGGCTGTACTAATGAAATATTGCGAAAGAAAAATGAATAGGCAGAATTTATAAATCCATAAATTCCTTCTTTGCTTGTCTTAAATCCGGGGTATGTTAATCCAAATCAATATAAGCCGAGCGGTTGGCATCACCGCGATACAAAAATTTTACTTGTTTAGAAATATCTTCGTTGCTGATGGTGATGCTGTTATTGTCGATTACCGCATCGTTAACAGGGAAGGCTGATATCAGGCCGATGGTTCGTTCCTGGATTAATTCTGCATCGAGGCTGTCGAGCAGCATATCGCCATTTACATCTGCGGCAAGCAAGGCCAGGCCTTCGAGCGCAAAATTGGGAATCGCATTAAAATGCAAGGCCACAGCCAGCGCATCGCTGCTATTCACACCATTCCAATTATTTTCTGCTGCCAGGCCGAGCGAATAGCTACCGGATTTTAAAGCCGGGAAAATAAAATTTCCATCCCCATTGGTAAATGCTGAATCCAGGCAGCAATCCAGCGCATCAAAAATATAAAGCTGGATGCTGTCGGCGGGGCTTTGCAGACTATCATCGTAGCTCAAAGTGCCCGAAGCCTGATATAGTTCGTGGGCATAGGCCTTGATGCACAAGTCGTAATGGAAGTCGGTTTGCTGACCTACCGGATACCAGTAAGTTGGCCAGATTTCAGGATTTGGCGCAATCCAGTAGCGACCACTTTCGATCTGGGGCATGGCGTAGCTGCTTATGGTATCTTCGATGGCGATAGGCCACAGGTCTTCCGGGTCGTTTGAATCGTAGCGTATTTGTACATAAAAATCTTCGCCGGCAGGGATGTGGATGGTGCTGTCCAAATCGAAGGTGTAATAGCCGGGTAACTCCACGATCTGTTCATCCATCCCGCCAAGGAAGCCATAAAGGGAATCCTGGAAATGATCATAAACTTTTATTTCCACCCCGCAATTGGTGGAAACGATAAAGGAGCCTATCTGGCTTATTTCGTTGTCGCGTTCGCCGGTCTCAAATTTTACCAGGCCAAAGCCGATTTCCGTATTGAACCCTACGCCCCAATAGCCGCCAATTTCATCGTATTGATAAATATGGGTTCCAGGCTCGTTTCCCATTACTTCGGGCCAAAATCCGTTGTATATCCCAAACTGGCTATCGTTGTACGAGAGGTAGTAATAGCCACCTTCGCCCCAGCCCTGGCCGTAAGTGTTGCGCACGATCCAGGCTCCGGTTCCTCCGGCGGTGGTCACTGTGTCGTTCCAGCCCACGATGCAGCCGGCATGATTTACGGCGTGGCTGCCTCCATAAAAATAAGTATTGTCGCCGGTGTTGAAATAGCTGGCGTTGTAATAGAGCAGGCTCCACACCAGGCCATAATCCAAAACGGTTTGCTTTAGGTAGGTGATATCCTGGGAAGGTGGATAGCGTGCTTCGTTGATATAATAGCGTGCCGAAAATTCGGTGGGGCAGTTGTCGTTGCTGTTGGTGCCGCCGGGGTAGGGATCTTCGCTTTCGAGATAGGGACCCGAGCGGCGGGCAAAGTAGGCCGATGACATCCAGTGGTTGCCGTTGGTGTTGCGCGCTGGGATGTAGCCGTGGCAAAACTTTAAATTGTTGTCCGAGAGGTTGTACTCGCCCAAGCCCTCCATCAGCAGGCGCGATTCGATGGCTCCCATCGTGGAGTAAGCCCAGCAGCCTCCCGAGGATTGGCTTTTTATCGGGGTAAGAAAGCCCGAGCCTCGCAGGTCGTAATAGGCAGGAATGTCGCGGCGGGTTTCGTAGCTAAAATTTTTCCATCGATCGTAGGCGGGCATTACCGGGGGCAGCACTATGCCGCCCTTTTGCATCTCGTAAAGCTCGGCAGGCGGAATTGCATAGTCGGGATCAGCAGGCTGTTTTTGTGGCCGGGGCTGCCCCATAGCGAGAAAGGGCAGGCAGAGTATGAATAGAAAAATTATATTTTTCATAATTAGTGTTGTATAATAATTTTGAAACCGGAATTTTGCTTCCCGTTTGGGGTATCCAGCCTTAGCTGCAGCAGATAGATACCTTCGGGTAAATCACCAGTAAAAATCCGGTTTGATCGATCAAAGGTAATTCTTTTCTCCTTCCCCCAAAAGTCCAAAATCCGTGCATCTGTAAGTGTAATATTTGAATTTTCCGGAGTGGCGATGGTGATAAAATCGTTGGCAGGATTGGGGAAGATGCGGATATCAGGTTCGTATCCTGGCTTTGCCGAAATTCCGGCTGGCGGCGGAATATTTCCTTTATAATAATTGAGACCCCCCGAATAATTGCCCACGAGCATATCGGGATATTCATCTCCATCCAAATCATCAATAGCTATTGCCGAACGCAAGCCCTCGTCAATCCACAGATAATTTTTCATCACCAGATTAAAGGAACCATCCAAATTGTTATCGATATTATCATAATAATAAATTTCGCCAAATTCCGAGCCGGCAAACAAATGCGTTACATCGTTTTTGTCGCGATAAAAGTGCGGAACGCAATAGCCAAAAATCGTCAGGTTAGGATTTCGCACATCCACACTACCCAGGCTGTCGGTGATAAGTGCAAAAACAGGATCGGTCAAATTCCCTGTATTTTGATACCATGCAATGGTGCCGTTTCTTTTTCCAATTATCAAATCGGTAAGTCCATCCTTATCCAGATCGAAAAGCTGCGGCGTACTGTAAAATCCTATATCAATGTTTTGATAATTCCGTAAGCTAATTTGAAAATCTGCTGCCTGGCCTGCTGTGGCTGTGTTTTCAAAGTAAAGAAGATTGCCCTCGCTGTTTCCTACCAACATATCCGGGTCGTTGTCTCCGTCCAGGTCGGCAAAGGTGGGCACGACGCCAAAGGGTTTTTTGTTTTGGATTAATGCTTCAGGCAAATTTGCATAGTTGCGTGTAATGAGTTTAAAGGTCGGCTGGCTGGCTGTACCGATATTTTCGAGTAGCGCCAGTTGTGCGCGATAATCGCAATACAAATTTTGGCCTGTGCCGTAATAGGATGAATCGAGGTAGCCGAAGTTGCCCACCACAATATCCATCAATCCATCCTGGTTGTGATCGAAAAATGCCGGATATGCTCCTGCGCCAAAATCGACCATGTCCTCCTGCAAAAATGCCGTATTTATTCGTTCAAAGTCAGGATTGTTGGTGCCCCCATTATTTTGATAAAGCCAGACACTGTTGTAATTTTTTGATTTTACCAGGCTTGGGTCGAAGGGACTAACAATCATATCTTTTGTATCATCATTATTAATATCCAAAAAACTCATTACCGGAAAAGACAGCAAGTTAATGGGCTGATCGTAGTCGGGAAAGCTGAAGCTATGACTCACCATCAGTGCCTCATCGGTGGTACCACCGTTGATAAGCAGGGCAGGGGAAGCGTAATCTACATCGCCCAGCAAAAGGTCGGGAAGCCCATCGCCGTTGTTATCAAAAATCATAAAAGTAGAGCCGGTGTGCTTGGGATCTCCTTTTTCCATGGCATCTTTTACCCCAAAACAAGTGTCCATAAAAATTAGGTTCGATTCTTCGCTTTCGGCAAAACGACCCCAGCAGTCTTCGGTTTTTCTAAAAATTAAGGAATCAGGATTACCATATAATTCCATCGATTCATTTTTATGGAATTCAATAAAAGCTCCCAAGCCCCAAAAGGTGAGTATGTCCAAATCGCCATCGCCGTCCATATCTTTTATGGCGGGATAATCCGAATAAGTTACCAGGATATTTACATAGCCATTGCCCTGAAAAGATTTTAGGTAGGGATAAATCACCCGTTGGAAACGCGCCTCGGGATTTCCGGTGTTGCGATAAACCAGGATGCCGGCGTAGCCTTTGGAGAAGGTGAAAATATCGTTGAGACCATCCATGTTGTAGTCGGCAAAGATAAGCCAGTCGTAGAGCTTGGGCAGTTGTTCGTTTAATTCAGGCGCAGGCTGGTAGCTAATCTCACCAGCAATACCCATATTTTTGTATGTAAGGCTTCGGTTTCCATAGCGGTCGAAGACCACCAAATCGCGAATGCCGTCATCATCCAAATCCACTGCTCCAAAGTGGCAGGCATTGAGGCCGCCCGCCCAGGGATAAGCCAAATTATTACCGAGGCTGTCGGAAACAGGAATATCGTAAGATTTTTGAAATCCAAAGGGTAGCGATAATTGGGCAAGAGCCGGATTGGCTAATACGATAAGCGCAAGCAGGAGTAGTAAAAAATTTTTCATGGACAAAGGTAGGCGTATTAATTAAGATGCTCAACGCCTTTGGAATCAGCTTTATTGGTTTTGCCGGTTTTCTTTCGCTGTGCCGAAAGTTTATGGTGCATAGCATTGGCAGCAATTCTGCCAGCGCCCATCGCCTGAATTACCGTGGCCGAGCCGGTTACAATATCGCCACCGGCATACACATTTTTCATGGTTGTTTCGTTGGTTTCCTCATTCACTTCAAGATAGCCCCATTTGTTTCTTTTTAGTTGTGGCGATGACTGGAAAATGATGGGGTTGGGGCCGGTGCCAATGGCCACGATAGCCATGTCGCATTCCAGTTTAAAATTGGAACCCTCGATAGGCACGGGTCTTCTCCGCCCGCTTTGGTCCGGCTCACCCAGGTTCATGCGCATACATTCAACGCCTTTCACGGTATTAAAATCGGTGCTGATGTAATTAACAGGAGTGCAAAGCAGTTTAAATTTAATTCCTTCTTCTTCGGCATGGTGTACTTCCTCGCCCCGTGCCGGCAACTCGTGGCGCGAGCGACGATAAATAATCGTTACCTCCTGCGAGCCGGTGCGTATGGCTGTGCGGGCACAATCCATGGCTACATTGCCACCACCAATCACCACCACCTTGTTGCCACGTGGCATGGGCGTGTCGTACTCGGGAAAGCGGTATGCCTTCATTAAATTCATGCGTGTGAGGTATTCGTTGGACGAAAAGACATTACCCAGGCTTTCGCCGGGGATATTCATAAAGCGCGGAAGACCTGCGCCCACGCCGATATAAACGGAATCGAAATGCGCCAGGAGCTCATCGATGGTTAAGATATTACCAATTACGTGGTTCATCTCGAAACGTGCTCCAAGGTTTTTCAAGTATTCGATCTCAAACTGAACGATGCTTTTAGGCAGCCGGAATTCGGGTATGCCATAAGTAAGCACGCCTCCGGTTTCGTGCAGGGCTTCATAAAGTGTAACTTCGTAGCCTTTTTGTAGCATGTCGGCAGCTACCGTAAGTCCGCCAGGCCCCGAGCCAACAACTGCAATCTTTTGCCCGGCATTGACTGATATTTCCGGTATGTTCACCAAATCCATTTTCCTTTCGTAATCGGCAACAAAGCGTTCGAGCCTCCCTATGGCAACGGGCTTATCGCGCAGGCCAAGCACGCATTTAGCCTCGCACTGGCTTTCCTGGGGGCATACCCTTCCACATACTGCAGGTAGCAAATTGGTCTCCTTGATTTTCTTTGCAGCCGCATCAAATTTTTCTTCGGCTATCAAAGCTACAAAAGCCGGGATGTTAACATTTACCGGGCACCCTTCCACGCATTTGGGTATTTTGCATTGCAGGCAACGCCCGGCTTCGAGCAAAGCCAGTTCGCTGGTATAGCCATAGGGCACTTCCTGATGGTTGTGAACACGCAGCGTTTGATCCTGTTCAGGCATCGCCTGTCGGGGAATTTTCAGCTTTATCTTTTTCTCATCGGCCTTGGTTAGCCCGTGCCATTCGCAGCCATGCTTCAGGCATATAAAAAATGGCATCAGTTTGCTGAAGGCCGAGATGATAACTTCACCTACGGGAGAGCCACACTCACCGCATGGTACTTGTTTGTTTATCAGGCTTTTCTTGCACTTGGGGCAAATCAGGTCTTCGAGCAGCGCGTCTTTTTCCAGGTCGGTGGAAGCTTCCACATCAAAAACGTCAAGGTAGGGGCTAAGTACCAAATCCAGCGGCAGCCCCTTGTAAATGGCATCGAACTCAAGGGTTTTTTCGCCATGCAATTCACGGTTGAAACTGTTATGACAATGCGGGCAATAGGTGCTTAAGTAAGAGCGAAACTTTAAATATTTAACATCCTGGTTTAGCATAATCATTCGTTTTTATCGGATTGAAGCCAAAAGTGATTCTTTTTCGTCACGGATATAAAGGGAGTTGCGGTTGATCAACTCATCAAAATCCACCTCGAAAGCATCGAAGTCAGGGCCGTCAACGCAGCAGAATTTAGTTTTGTTCTCTACCTTCACTCTGCATCCTCCGCACATTCCTGTGCCATCGATCATAATGGGATTAAGGCTTACCATTGTTTTTACCTTGTGTTTTTTGGTGAGTTGCGTAATCATTTTCATCATTATAATAGGGCCGATGGCATATACTAATTTTATATCAGCACGCTCATCGAGATATTTTTTCAGAGGCGTAGTAACGAAACCCATCTGGCCGTAGCTGCCATCATCGGTAGTTATCACCAGCTCATCCGAAATGGCCAGCATCTCTCTTTCCAGTATCAGCATTTCTTTGTCCTTGGCACCAATGATGCTAATTACATAATTCCCTGCTTCTTTAAAGGCCTTGGCTACATGGTGCAAAATTGCCACACCTGTGCCTCCGCCCACCATCACCACGGTTCCCTGGTTTTCCACTTCGGCAGGTCTGCCTAAGGGCCCCGAAATATCTTTGATAGAGTCGCCCTCGTTGAGGGAGCGAAGCAAGGCAGTGGTTTTTCCTACTACCTGATAGATGAGGGTGATGGTGCCGGCAAAGGGGTCTTTGTCGGCCACAGTGAGCGGGATGCGCTCCCCGGTTTCGTTAACTCTTAGGATGATAAACTGCCCGGCTTTGACTTTGGCAGCGATTTTTGGCGCACTTACCTCGTTGCGGATAATGGTGCCCCTGGCCATGGCTTGTTTGCGTACGATTTGAAACATAGCTTGCAGAAGTATTTGTGATAAACAACAACATTACCATCAGCCCAAAGCATCTTTTGTGAGTACCCGGGTTGAGATAAAAAATTGCAATAATTATTTATCGTGATGATTGATTAACTTCTTAGTAAAATGCCAAAGCTACCTTTTCGAAACCGTAGGTTTACCATTCATCGCTGTCTTCCAGCTTTATTTCGTAGAGGTCTTCTTCGTTCAGGCCGTGCCAACGGCAGCCTTTTTTGGTGCAAATATAAAAATCGATAAACTTGGTACGTGCACTGAGCAGAATCCGTGCTGCCGGCGAGCCACATTTGCCACAGGCTTTTTCGTGGATTACCAGGCTCTTGTTGCAGTACGGGCACTTCAGGTCTTTAACGGTTTTGTCTTCGGGTAGGAAAATGGTAGATTTGGAAGTAAATACATTGAGGTAGGGGCTAAGCAGCAGTTCGCCTTCCTGACCATTGCTTATTTTTAATCGCAACATTTCATTTTCGATCAGGCTTTTACGGCATTGGGGGCAATAGGCCTGGAGAAATGTTCCTGTTTCGATAATTTCGGCATTTTCATCACCCGGCTTTTTGCTCTCGACATTTGTTGTTCTGAGGTCAAGATTTTTTGGATAATCCCGGCCACGGAAACCATACTCCTGATACAAACGCTTTAACGCCAGCGATAAATCCTCGAAGGCTATCGCGTGGTTTTTGCAGCCACTGCGCGAACAGATGCTTACACGCCCGCCCATATCCAGATGGAAATCCACCATTGGGGCTTCGCAAATATTGCACTGGGTTTTGCTGCATAGTTCGGTGCGGCAGTGTGGACAATGGAAGTGTGCGATTTCGCCGGTAGGTGTTTCAACTTCCGAAACATAATTGTAACTGCCATAAATGGAACTCAGCCATATCATCCCCTTTTCTTTTTCGTTGCTAATAATCAGGTTGATACTAGGTTCGTTATCCACCAGCTTTTTGTGATCCATCAAACTTTTGCCGCAGGAGGGGCAGTTTACTGCAATTGAAATGAAGTTGTACATGGCCTATAATTTATATTTGTACATAATAAATTGTCAATACAATAATAATAAAATTTGAAGTCGATTCGGTGTTTTTTCTTATTATTTTTCTAATACTTGCAAATCAATATAATTTCTTACACCTATTAAATCGTTGAAAATCATTGCTTAGAACCCTAATTAAGAAGAATCTAAAGTTTTCTTATTTATTTTTAATTTAAATAAAGTGCGTAGAAAAAACCTTTGCATTTAAGTATAAATGTTTTGGATCTGCTCTTCGGCTTGTTCGTACTTATAATTTTCCTGAAATTTATAAAGATTCTAATTAGCTTTCAATAAATAAAAAATCAGGTAGTTACAAAAATTATCTTAAACAAAACAACCTGACCACCAACGATTCAGTGTTCGGGGCATTAAGTAATCAGTACCTTTGTATTAATATTCGTGTTACACAAAAACATGTACTGAAATGATGGACAAATTATTTAGAAAAGACGCTTTAAGCTACCATGCTGAAGGGCGTCCGGGGAAGCTGGAAGTAATCCCCACCAAACCTTACTCCACCAAGCGCGACCTTTCGTTAGCCTATTCTCCCGGGGTAGCCGACCCCTGCCTCAAAATTCAGGAAAATCCGGATGACGTTTATAAATACACCGGCAAGGGCAATCTGGTAGCGGTAATTAGTAATGGCACAGCGGTGCTTGGCCTGGGTGATATTGGTGCCATGGCTGGCAAACCCGTTATGGAAGGAAAGGGCTTGCTCTTCAAAATTTTTTCGGATATTGATGTTTTCGATATCGAAATTGATTTAAAGGATCCACAAAAGTTTATCGATACGGTGGTTGCTATTGCACCTACCTTTGGTGGAATTAATCTCGAAGACATAAAAGCCCCTGAGTGCTTCGAGATTGAGCGTAAGATTCAGGAAGCTGTGGATATTCCCGTGATGCACGACGATCAGCATGGCACGGCCATCATTACCTCAGCAGGTTTGCTTAATGCTTTGAAAATTAATAAAAAGAAAATTGATGAAATCAAAATCGTGGTCAATGGTGCAGGAGCCTCGGCCATTTCGTGTACCCGCCTGTATATCAAGCTGGGTGTGAAGCCCGAAAATATTGTAATGCTCGACAGCCGTGGCGTATTGCATCGCGATCGCACCGATTTGAATGACATCAAAAAGGCCTTCGTTACCGACCGCGATTTACACACCCTGGAAGAGGCCATCGAAGGAGCCGACATGTTTTTAGGCCTTTCCAAAGGCAACGTACTCAAAAAGGAATTACTCAAGCTCATGGCTAAAAATCCCATTGTTTTTGCGCTGGCCAATCCGATACCCGAAATCAATTACGAAGATGCCATCGCCACTCGTCCCGATGTCATTATGGGCACCGGGCGTTCGGATTATCCCAATCAGATTAACAATGTCTTGGGCTTTCCCTTTATTTTTAGAGGTGCCCTGGATGTGCGTGCCACAAGCATAAACGATGAAATGAAACTGGCTGCCTCGTATGCCCTGGCCGATCTGGCTACCGAACCGGTTCCCGACCAGGTTAACGTGGCTTATCATGCTACCAACTTCTCCTTTGGCAAGGATTATATTATCCCCAAGCCCTTCGACCCCCGTCTGATTACGCGCCTTGCTCCGGCTGTGGCCAAGGCCGCTATTAAATCGGGTGTGGCTCGCAAACCCATTACCGATTGGGCTGCCTACAACGAAATCCTGGTTAAGAAACTTGGGATAAGCAATCCTTTGATTCGTCAGATTCGTTTCAGAGCTTTGGCCGAACCCAAGTCGGTGGTATTCTCGGATGCCGAAAATTATAAAATGCTTAAGGCTGCCGAATTTGTGAAAAATCAAAAAGTGGCTGTGCCGATTTTGCTGGGTAACGTGCAAAAAATTAAAAAACTTGCCAAGGAGCACGACCTCGATATTGAGGGTATCGAAATTATCGATCCGGCTTCCGAAAAAGAAACCGGACGCAGAGAGCAGTTTGCCAAAGTGCTTCATCAAAAACGCCAACGCAAGGGGATAACTTATAGCATGGCCTTAGACCGTATGAGCCACCGCAATTATTTTGCACCCATGCTGGTCGAAAATGGCTTTGCCGATGCTATGGTTTCGGGATTGAATAATAATTATCCGAGTACCCTCAAACCTGCCATCGAGGTTATAGGCCGCAAACCTTATGCAAGCCTGGTTTCGGGCATGTATATCATCAACACCAAAGAGGGGCCGGTTTTCTTTGCCGATTGCACCGTCAATAAAAACCCGACAGCCGAGCAACTGGTCGAAATTACCCTGCAGACCGCTTACGCTATCCGGCAGTTCAACCTCGAGCCACGGGTGGCGTTGGTAACCTACTCTAACTTTGGTTCCAACATGGGTCGCGTTCCTGACCTGGCCAAGGAGGCCGTGAAGATTTTGCATCGAGATTATCCCAATCTAATTGTGGATGGCGAAATGCAGGCCAACGTGGCATTGAACCCCGAATTGATGGAGGAAAATTTCCCCTTCTCTAAATTGATTGGAGCACCTGCCAACTGCTTGGTATTTCCCTATCTTACTGCTGGAAACATTGCTTACAAGCTCATGCATCAGATGGCTAAGTTCGAGGTTATCGGGCCCATCATCAACGGCATGAACAAGTCGGTTCATATTTTGCAGATGGGCAGTTCGGTACAGGAAATTATCAATATGGTAATGGTTGCTGTTATTGATGCCCAGTGTGTTCAAAAACGCGAATGCGAAGAATCAAAAGATGATTATTTCGCTAAAAAGTAATAGATAATATTTTTAACAGATAGAAAAGCCCGGGCGTTTGCTCGGGTTTTTTTATTTCAATAACAACGATTTTAATGCTCCGGTTTTGGGATAAAAGTCAGCCCGGAATTTTTGCGCGGGCAGACGGCTGCATGTTCCGAGTTGATTTATGGTGAAATGTCCTTCATAGAGGGTTTCATCCTGATAGGTCACGCGAACTAATGCCTGACCCGGAAGCCGGTAAACAACTCCATTGGTGCCAGCGGGAGGGGAATCTGTGTCAGTGTTTACTGCAGAATTCTCTGAGATTAGCTCGATGCTTACCCCTTCGCCATTGGCACTCTTCCCCGTGCTCATCCCTGCACCACTCGAAAATTTGAAAAGCATCTGCGTATTTTTCTTGTCCTTTTTATCGGGGGTATAATAAAAGGTGTAATGCTGATAGCTCGTTGATGATTTGCCTCTGAACAAGTCCAGGTATTCGTTTTCGAGACGGTCGAGTTTTTCGTACATCAATTGCAAAGTGCCCGCATCGTAGGCCGTTTCCTGAAAACCGGTTATCATCTTGTATTTCGATTCGCGGATGCTTTCGATTTTTTGCAATGCACTTACTGCCATTTCTTCGGTCGATTTTTCTTCGATGCGTGTGCGGTAAAAGGTCTGCTCCGTCAGGGCGGTATCCACAGCTACCCGGCGGATAATAGTATCCGTTTTTGTGGCTATATTTTTAGGGATATAAAAACCTTCGCTTTCCGCTCCCACCATCGGATAGTCAAAAACAAGAATTTCCTCCCTTGTTCTACTTTCGCCAGCTTCTCCCAGATTCAGTGTGTTAATTTCCTCCAAAAATCCCTCTTTCGAAGTTTTAATATTGAAGGGCATCGGGTTCTTTGGATCCCGGATGCCTGGGTTGATAAAATAAAGCTGTGCGGGGTCAGGTTTGGCAAGCGGCGTAATTTCAACTTTGCTAATATAATAAGTGGTAAAGTCGAAGTTGTTTACCTCTTCCAGCCCCAGCATTTTTCTGGCGTAGTCCGAATAGGGGCCTTTCATTCTTTCATCCGCTTTAATCACCACATCAATTTTAAAAACCGTTTGTGGCAAGGTATAAAAATACCCATTGGCAGCACTGATCTCGTCAGGCTTGCTGATATGCTGCACGCTTAGCTGCGCCTGCAAGCACAATGGAAATAAAATGGCCAAAAGAAGAACTGCGAAACTTGCTGTATTTTTCATAATAACGATGATTTTTGTTGTGTGCAAAAATAGATAAATCAAGCAAAATACGAATAAACCTTGCCAACGAACAATTAAACCCCAGCTTAGCCCGTTGGAAATTGCCATTAATCAAAATATTATTTTTAGATAAAATGCACGAATTTTCGATAGCCGTCAACATAGTGGATATTGCCCTGGAAAATGCCGAAAAGGCACAGGCGAGAATAATTAATGAGATAGAACTGGAAGTTGGCGACCTTTCGGGGGTAGTTTACGAAGCCATGGAAACGGCGATGGAGGCAGCCGTGAAAGGAACAATCCTGGAAAATGCCATCATTTTAATTATTAAAACCGAAGGCCGGGCGCGATGCCTTTCGTGCCTTAAAGAATTTGCATTAGACAACCTGTTTGACCCCTGCCCTTTCTGTGGCACTTTTAATCCTGATATTATTTCGGGAAAGGAATTGAAGATAAAATCGATTAATGTTGATTAGTTCAAAATAAATAATTTTGCTGGCTTCATTTTTTAATTAAAAATTTAATCATCAATAAAAAAATAATTATGTGCGGAACCTGCGGATGCGGCCAATCGGATGAGGCCGTAAAAATACTTAAACCCGGCGAAGAGCAACATAGCCACGCTTATTCACACCAACACGAGCATAGCCACGAAGGCGAAGATCATCAGCACGATCATCAGCATAGCTACAACCATTTACACCAGCACAACGATCTTGATCATACCCACGATCACGAAAGCCATCACCACGATCACGACCACGATCATCACCATGACCATGACCATGATCACGGGCACAGCCACGACCACTCGCATGGCGGAAGGCAAATTGAAATCGAGCAGGACGCGCTGCTTCAAAACAAGCTTGCTGCCCAGCGCAACCGGGGATATTTCGAGGGTCGCGGCTTACTCGCCCTTAACCTGGTAAGTTCGCCAGGCTCGGGAAAAACTTCCCTGCTCGAAAAAACCATCGTTTCGCTTAAGGATAAAACAAAGATTTTTGTGATAGAAGGCGACCAGCAAACCATGAACGATGCCAATCGCATCGATGCCGCCGGAGCTCCCGTGGTGCAGATCAACACCGGCAACGGCTGCCACCTGGACGCGGAAATGGTAAATAAAGCCGTCAAGAAATTAGACATCAAAGATCAGGGAATCCTGATGATCGAAAACGTGGGCAATCTGGTTTGCCCTTCACTTTTTGATTTGGGCGAGGCCAAACGCGTGGTAATTATCAGCGTAACCGAAGGCGACGACAAGCCGCTGAAATATCCCACCATGTTCGAGACCTCCGATATTTGCATCATCAACAAAACTGATCTTTTACCTTATGTGGATTTTGATGTGGCCAAAGCCCGGGAATATGCACTGAGAGTAAATCCCCGCCTGATATTTTTTGAGCTTTCGGTAAAAACCGGCGAAGGCATGGAGCCATGGATAGAATGGCTGAAGAATGAGCAGGGCGAGTTATTATAAATTTAAAAAGCATTAACACAGAAAATCCGGTATTTTAGAAATACCGGATTTATTTTTTTCGGCTTATCCCATTTTTGGTATTGATACCCGCGTGGCTAAAATCAAAGTATAGCTCTGGTTTTTCATAAGCCTTTCAGCACGGCTTCAATTTTTTCATACTATTTCATCTCAATATTGCAATTAGAACACCTAAGCACCACGCTTGCATTTTTGGATTTATCGCCAACTTCCTTAATAAAAGTAGTGTTTCCCTCTGCTGCAGTTCGTTTGGTTTCGATGGGAATCAGCAAGCTGCCACCTTCAAAGGTGGTAAATTCCACATTTGCATTCAACGAATAGCTTAAATCATTCAGGTTTATTTGGTAAATAATGTATTCCCCATTGAGCGAGAGTTTTTTAAATTCGGGATCAATCTTTAAAATCTCAACCTTTCCGCTTTTATTATTCAGGTCGAGGGTGGAAAGTAGCTTACCGATTTCGAGATGGCTAAACCTGGTGGTTCCCGACAAGGATCGCACTGTGCCAATGGTCATGATGTCGCTCTTAGAATTGAGCGTCAGTTGTGTACACGAATCAATTTCGATGCGTGATAGCGAACTGATAAAATTTATATCGCACAAATTTCCAATAAATACATCGGGGCAAGAAAATAAATTCAGCCTGGCATTTTGGATATTTCCGGTCGTTACCATGCCATAGCGCACCTGAACGCCACGACTGTAATCGTTGAGTTTCAAATTTCCTGTTCTCAGGTTGCCGTTATAAAGCATCACTGATAGCTTTCCTTCAAAGTCGGGCAGATTGATGTCGCCAAAGCGATTGCTCAAATCGAGCGTCCTGACCGAAGCGGGAATCATTATTTTGTAGTCGATGTTGTATTGTTTTACCTCGGCATTTTTTTTAAACCAGGGGGCATACACTATTTTCTTGCCCTGGCGGCCACAGCGCTGCTTGATGTACGAAAAATCGGTGGACAGCATCACGGCCTTGTCCGAGCATTTGCAGTCGATGACATTTCCTTCGGGCACGAGTTTTTCGATAAATCGCTCTGCATCATCGGCATCCCAGGCTATTACTTTTATAGTAACGATGGCCATCACTTTGTCCTGATCCCAATAGCTGACATCAATATTTCCGTAAGCATTCTGAACAAAAAGATTCGCGATGCCCGGCTGGTCGAAAGTTTTTTCGATGGTTTTTATTTTAGAAATCAAACCATCTTGTGCAAACCCGGCCACAGCAGCAAAAGCTAAAATGGCGAGGATGTTAAATCTGATGCTCATTTTTCCTTTTTTCATAAGTGTTTATTTTTTTAATTTCGATAAGTAATCGGTTGAGAATGTCGAGTTTCTGATGTTGATTTTCGATCATTGCCTGTATCAATTCCTCCTGACAGCCCAGCGTTTCAAGTTCGGATTTATATTCCTGATATTGTTTATCCAGCAAGTGAAGATCATCAAAAAACGGGTCGAAAAAACTTTTATCGAAAGGCTCGATGGCGGCAATTTCCTCTTGTTTTTCCTCGATAAGGCGGGCAAAGTAAAATTCTGTTTCGGCCAGCTCGCCCGACACTTGCGAGCAATAACTTGTGTTCGCATCGCAAT
Organism: uncultured Lentimicrobiaceae bacterium; assembly: GCA_964523795.1. Classification (GTDB taxonomy): domain Bacteria; phylum Bacteroidota; class Bacteroidia; order Bacteroidales; family 4484-276; genus SABY01. Next base: position 45,662 of record CAZGAO010000022.1, on the reverse strand, counting down.
TATTTATCCACAAGCCAAGCCAGGCACCGCCGCCGATTAACACGATAAGCCCGGCGGCCACGCTAAGCCTAAGGTTGAAACGCCTGATCCGCCGCCCTTGCAGCCGGTGTTCCACGCCTTTCCAGGTTATCTCTTTGGCCTCAAATTTTTCATCATCAGCTTCGATCTGTGTTTTTATATAATTTTCAAATGCGTTTTTCATAATTGTTTGATATTAATTTTTCCTTTAGCAACTGTTTTGCCCGCTGGTACTGCGATTTTGATGTGGATTCGGAGATGTGCAATAGGTCGGCAATTTCTTTGTGCTTGTAATTTTCGATCAAATGCAAATTGAAAATTATTCGACAACCTTCCGGCAATTCAACAATAGCCTGCTTTATAGTTTCCACATCTACATCGCAGGCATCACTTTCATCATCATCTTCCATTGCAATATTCTCGCTCAACTCATCAAAGTGAATTTTTTTTCGGTTAACAAAATTCACACATTCGTTGATGGTAATCCTTTTGAGCCATCCGCCAAACCTGCGCTTGTCTTTTAATTTATCGATACGGGTAAATGCGATTACGAAAGCATCCTGCAAAATTTCTTCGGCATCCGGCACATTCACCACCATCCTTTTGCAAATCGCAAACATCGCATCAGCAAAATTGAGGTACAATCGATACTGTGCCGTTTTATCCCCTTTGCGACAGCGATTTACCAAATCGTCGATATTTTCCGTTTTATCAGATTTCAAAATTTTTGTGCTTTCTATGTATTAAGACGGGAAAATTATAAAAAAGACGGAACATCGAAAAAAATTTTAATAATCGTTTGGCTTTTAAAATAGTTTTCTACTTTTGCACCCCCGTTGCTGAAAATGGGAAGCACAACGTTCTTTTAACGGATTAAAAAAATGGCGAGGTAGCTCAGGTGGTTAGAGCGCAGCACTCATAATGCTGAAGTCGAGGGTTCGAGTCCCCCCCTCGCTACAACTGAAAATTTAAACCCGGTGTTAATCAATGAATTAGCATCGGTTTTTTTTGTGCCTTGTCAATCCAAACTTTTCTACTACATTTGCCCAACACATAAAAATAATAAAAATGATGGGAAAATATCTTAGCTACTCGGGTATCCTGGCACTTTTGCTTATCATTGCATCCATCGTTCTCAATCTTTTATCACTGGATTTCAACAATCAAACCTTGCTTACGCTGGGAGGGCTGGTGCTTGCATTTGTTTTTACGCCCTTGTTTTTTATCCACCACAAGCAAACCCTGGATGCTTACAAAGTGCCATGCTATATCGCCAGTGCCATTGTGGGTGCGATTTTGATGTTGGGTAGTGTACTTGCAGGAAATACGATGGCTTTTGGAGAATCCAGTTTCTATACCGGCGGTTTTCTTGCATTGGCCTATATGGTTGCCCTGCTCCTTTTCAAACCTGCGGCAATGCAAAAAGTGTGGGTTGTGCTTTTAAGTTTGCTTATGATTGGCGGCATCTTCGTCCAGCATTTTTCAGCGGGGACATTATAAGTAATCCAGACCATCCAAAACAAGAAATAATAATTTTGCCCTGGCTCTCAGACGGTGGGCTAAAGCCAAAAGATAGTCCTATCCTCCCTCTACCGCAGGCTAAAGATTAGGGCAATTCAATGCTTTTTATAAGCAGTTCTCTGCTTCCCTACCTCCGGGTGTAAATCTCAAATCTATACGAAAAACTCCCGTCCGGCATTTTATGGTTTTCTGATTTTTCCTGTAGTTCCCAGTATTTCTCCTCTATTTCCGGAAAAAAAGTGTCGGCATCAAAATCGGCATTTACGCGGGTAATGTAGAGTTTATCGGCCAGGGGCATAAACTGCCGGTAAACCGAAGCCCCGCCGATAATAAAGCATTCTTCGTCTTTTGGACACAAAGCCACCGCTTCTTCGATGGAATGAACCACGTGGCAGCCTTCGAAAGTTTCGGCAGGATTGTCGGTGATGACGATGTGTTCGCGCTTGGGCAAGGGCCATTTGGGCAAGGATAAAAGTGTATTTCGTCCCATAATGATTTTGTGCTCTGCCGTGAGCCGCTTAAAATGCTTGAGGTCTTCGGAGATATGCCAAAGTAATTGGTTGTCTTTTCCGATGGCGTAATTTTTTGCAAGAGCTACAATTATCGAAATCATGGATTAAGGATTTTATGCTTTGATAAATAATTCTTTATTTGAAATGTGTTTTTAAAATGATCAAATCGAATTTTTAGAATAAGGTGATGCCTGAATTTAATTTCATCAAACGGAAATTTCGCCCTTGATGTGTGGATGCGACTGATATCCTTCCAGTTTAAAATCATCAAAGCCAAAATCAAAAATGTTTTTTACCTCCGGATTCATCCACATAATGGGCAGCGGATAAGGCTCTCTTTCCAGTTGCAATTTTACTTGGTCGATGTGATTGCTGTAAATATGGGCATCGCCAAAGGTATGGATAAACTCGCCAACCTGCAGGCCGGTAACCTGGGCTACCATCATTAGCAACAAAGCATAAGAAGCAATGTTGAAGGGCACACCGAGAAAAATATCGGCACTACGCTGATACATTTGCAGCGAGAGTTTGCCCGCAGCCACATAAAACTGAAACATAATGTGGCAGGGCGGCAGAGCCATTTGGTCGAGGTCGCCCACGTTCCAGGCATTAACGAGGTGGCGGCGCGAATCGGGATTATTATTTATCGAATCGATAACCCGGCTTATCTGGTCGATACTTTCGCCATTGTGGCTTGGCCACGAGCGCCACTGGTAGCCGTAAATATGCCCCAGGTCGCCATTTTCATCTGCCCACTCGTTCCATATTCTCACCTTGTTTTCGTTAAGATATTTGATGTTGGTATCGCCACTCAAAAACCACAGTAATTCGTGGATGATGGAACGCAGGTGCAGCTTTTTGGTGGTAAGCACCGGAAAGCCCTCCGCCAAATCAAAGCGCATTTGATGTCCAAAAACGCTGAGGGTACCTGTGCCGGTGCGGTCGGATTTCGCTGTCCCGTGCTGCAAAACATGGTCTAATAAATCGAGGTATTGTTTCATTTTAATAAATATTTCTTCGTGCTGCTTAGTGTCTTAGTGCTGCTTGGTTCCTTATATGTTTGTGTTTTTTTATGATTGGCAAAATTAAGGAAATTCTTCGAGCTTCATTTGAGTGAGGGCACTGTGGGCTGCCTTGATTGGTCAGGCGGTGACTGACCTTGTGATGTGCCAGCCTTTCAGGCTGTTAAAAATCTATCTGAAGTTATGATTCCAGGCTGAAGGCCTGAAACATCAAAGCATAAATCCGCCACAAGGATCATCGGCAGGCCGTAGGTCTGCGACAGGTTAAACAAATGAATTTTATCGGTAGATGAAAAGGATAGTTTACTTTGAGGATGCAAGCTGGTTTGCATATTGTTGAACCTGCTCCATTACGCGCATCAGGTTGCCACCCCAAATTTTATTAATATCTTCCTGACTGTAGCCACGCTTTACCAGTTCGAGCGTTATGTTAAACATTTCGCTGGCATCGTAGCAGCCATCCACGCCGCCGCCTCCGTCAAAGTCGGTGCCTATGCCAACATGGTCGATGCCGGCCACTTTTACAATATGGTCGATGTGATCCACATAATCCTGCACCGTGGCCAGATTGGGCGGATAAGTTTTGTTGAGACCATACCATTCCTTGCGTGCCATTTTCATTTCTTCATCACTCAGGTCGTCAAAGTTGCGGTATTTTATGCGCAAGGCCTGCTGTGCTGAATCGCGCTGCGTATTAGCCGGCATTTGTTTTACATAGTCGCTAAGGATGCACACCTGCGCCACGCCCCCGTTGGCGGCCAGTTTTTGTAACATATCATCGTTAAGGTTTCGTGGATGATCGCAAACGGCGCGTGCCGATGAGTGAGAGGCAATAACGGGAGTTTTGCTAATCTTAATCACATCATAAAAACTCGAATCGGAAATATGCGAAACATCCACCATCATGCCCAGGCGGTTCATTTCGTTTACCACCGATTCACCAAAGGTACTTAGGCCGTTGTATTCGGTGCTGTCGGTTGACGAGTCGCAAATATCGTTGTTGCTGGTGTGGCAAAGGGTGATGTAGCGTGCGCCCCGCTTGTAAAAGTGCTCGACCAGCGAAACGTCGTTGCCCAGGGGGTAGCCGTTTTCGATGCCCATAAAAATGGCTCGCTTACCTTTGTGCTCCAGCCTTCGTGCATCCTCTGGATTAAGGGCTATTTCGGCCCAGTCGGGATTTCGGTTTACCACAGCATATACCGAATCGAATATCTCTTCGGCACGTGCCAAAGCCTTTTGGTTGCCTTCGACAGTGCGCTCGCCCTGCCCCAGAAAAACGGCAAAAAATACGGCATCCAGTCCACCTTCCTTCATGCGCGGGAAATCCACCCGGCTACCATGGTCGTGTGCATCGTGCCTTTGACTTAGGTCGTACACGCCACGCACAAACCATAAGGGTGTATCGGTGTGCGAATCAACGGTGAGTGCTGCGTTGTGGTATAGCTGCGCCTTTTCGAGCAGGCTCTGCCCTGCCTTTTCCTGGTGGCACGAAAAAAACAAAAACGTGCTAACGAATAGAAATACAAGTTTACGGATCATTGTGGTAATAGTTATGAAAAATAAAATTTAGTTTCGGATGCTTAAAAACGGGCTTCAAAATTAGAAATAATTGCCCAACCGAAAAATGATTTCTTTAAAAGCTCTGAAAATCGGCTTGACTTATTTTCAATAATTTTCTTATCTTTGCACGAATTTTGTTAAACGGGCTTTTTTAGGGATTGATGCGCAATCTACTTTGAACTACTGATAATCATTCGATTATTGTCAAAAAAAACAGATTATCTGTTCCCTTGTCCTACTTAATAGCTTATCATTCCAGAAAAGAACACCCCAACTTTCTTCACCGCTCGCTATTGGTGATTGTTTGATAAAGACAACAGCGGAATGTTCTGCCCTGGGTCGAAAAAATTTAATACTGAACTACTAAAACAGACAAAAAAGGAAAACGTATGTATCTTGAAAATATAACAAATCCAAACAAGTCCAACAATCCACGCAGGATTTTCGATGTATTGATGGACGAAAATCCAAAAGTTAGGTACATTTTTACGCATGCCTCAACGCTCGAACGCGCACTTGCAGAATTGAGATCATGGGTTTTTGATTTTATTAGTAAACATAATCACGCACTTGCATTTTTAAATTTTAAAGAAAAAGGGCGTACAGCCTACGATAGCTTAACTTGGCAGGATTTTGCCGCTATCCGCATCATCGACTATATCGACAACACCGGCCGCCATTTCGAGGATCTAAACCTGAACGGCGAAACAATCGAAAACAATCCCTTCAAGCCAATATGGGAGGCCTTGCACCAGGATAGTTTTCAGGAAAATATGGCCTACTGCTTCGACATGCTTTATCTTTTCAGGCAGCTTAATGGCAAATTAAAACACTCTCAACCCGACCGCGAACAAATTGAAACCTGGATGAGCCGCCATCCTTCGGGACTGGAATCTGAAATTATCGAAAAACGAAAACATAACAAGGAGCGCATCCTCAATATCATCATCAGGAACATCGATGCCAACACCATTCAAAACCATCGCTATCATTTTGAGCCGGGAATGACCGCAGAGGAAAAATACCAACAAGCATTGCAATGGTGGGATACCAGCCATTTTCATTTGAAGTTTGCCGTGCGCAGCCCGGAGTTGCTCAATGAGATGTTGGACTTCACCCTGGATGATAACACCATGAAGCTGATGCACGATGCCCGAAAAAAAGGTATTCCGTTTTTTGTTAATCCGTATTATCTCTCACTGCTTGATGTGGATGAACCAACTGCTTCGCGCAGAACCGACCAGGCCATACGCGATTATATTTTTGTGAGTCGCAGCCTGATCAACGAATTTGGCGATATTGTAGCCTGGGAAAAGGAAGATATTGTAAAGGTGGGCGAACCCAATGCTGCGGGATGGATTTTGCCTTCCTTGCACAATGTACATCGCCGCTACCCCGAGGTAGCCATCCTTATCCCTGATACTGTGGGCCGTGCCTGTGGCGGGCTTTGCGTATCGTGCCAACGCATGTACGATTTTCAAAGTGGCCATCTGAATTTCGATCTCGAAAAACTGAAGCCCAAAGAGAAATGGCCGGATAAACTTCGCCGTTTGTTAGAATATTACGAAAATGATTCGCAAATCAGGGATATTTTGATTACCGGTGGCGACAGCTTTATGAACAGCGACCGCTCGATGCAGACCATCCTTGAGGAGGTTTACCAAATGGCACTGCGAAAAAAAGAGGCCAACAAAAGCCGCCCCGAGGGCGAAAAGTATGCGGAGATGATGCGGGTTCGCCTCGGTACGCGCTTGCCGGTTTACCTGCCCCAGCGCATAACTGATACCCTGGTGAATATCCTGACCGATTTCAAAAAGAAAGCCTCGGCCATCGGCTTTAAACAATTTGTTATCCAAAGCCACTTCGAGAGTGCTATGGAGATAACCCCGGAAGTAAAAGTCGGGATCGAAAAAATCCTTGCGGCTGGCTGGTTTGTTACCAACCAGCAGGTGTTTATTGCGGCAGCTTCGGTACGCGGCCACTCGGCCAAATTGCGCAAAACCCTCAACGACATCGGCGTTTTGCCTTATTATACTTTTAATGTAAAAGGCTATCAGGAAAACAAACACAACTTTGCCACCAATGCCAGGGCTGTGCAGGAACAAATTGAAGAAAAACGCATCGGGCAAATCCCTGAAAAGTATTACGATGAAATAAAGCATTTCCCCGAGGATGCCGAAAACATGGTAGAAAATATTGAAAAACTGCGCCAAAAAGCCGGACTGCCGTTTTTGGGTACCGACCGCAATGTGCTCAATTTACCAGGAGTAGGCAAGAGCCTTACTTTTAGAACGATCGGGATACTGCCCGATGGGCGCAGGATACTGGAATTTGATCACGACATCTACCGCAGGCACAGCCCGATAGTGGACGAGATGGGCAAGGTGGTAATCATCGAATCAAAATCGATACGAACCTACCTGGTGCAGTTAAGCGAAATTGGCGAAGACCTCGCCGATTACGAAAGCCTCTACGGATATTCTATCGGCGTTACCGAACCCCGCATATCGGTGTATAAGTATCCGGAGTACGACTTTGAAATTACCAAAGATTTTACAAACTTTGAAATGATAACAGAAGAACAAGCAATTTACTAAGGATTAAAAAATAAATAAAATGACAGATTTTAAAAATTACAATCCCACGCTGGATGACTTGAAAGCAAGGGCTGAAAAGATAATCAACGACCGCCCCTTGAGCGATTCAGAACGTAAAGACATTTTGAAAACCCTCCTCGGGTGTATCGACCTTACCTCGCTGGAAGGCACCGACACCAATGTCAAGATTTTTTCGATTTGTCAACATGCCCAAACTTTTGCCCACCCCGAATTGGGTATTCCCAATGTAGCCGCTGTTTGCTTTTATCCGGTTTTTACACGCCTGGCCAAAGATCAGCTCCAGGACACCGACATTAAAGTGGCCTCTGTGGCCGGAGGTTTTCCCAGCGGACATACTCCTGCCGAAGTAAAAGTGGTCGAGATCAAATATGCCATCGAGCATGGTGCCGATGAGGTGGATGTGGTGATTTCGCGGGGCTTGATCCTGGCCAACAAATGCCAGGAAGCTTACGAGCAAATCGTTGCCATGCGTGAGGCTGCAGGCAAAGCAAAAATGAAAGTGATACTGGAAACCGGTGAACTGGAAACGGTTTTTAAAATAAGAAGAGCCTCCGAAGTAGCCATCAATGGTGGCGCGGACGTAATCAAAACCTCCACCGGAAAAATAAATCCCGGAGCCACGCCCGAGGCCTTCCTCATTATGCTCGACACCATAAAAGAGTATTACGAAAAAACCGGAAAAATGATAGGCATCAAACCCTCGGGTGGTATTTCGGAACCTGAAGATGCCATCAGTTATTATTTGCTTCTCGAAAATGTGTTGGGCGAAAAATGGCTGAACAAAAACTACTTCCGCATCGGAGCCAGCCGCCTGGCGCATAAAATTGCAAGCATTCTTAATGAGGCTTAAGCTGACAGGTATACTCCCGTAACCGTTGGTTAATGGTTAAGAAATTTAAGAGCTAACAAGTTTAAAAAACCGAAACCTGTCAGGTTTACAAGTTAAGAAGTATAGAATAGTCAAACTGAAAATTTAATCCTCGCCGATTGGTGGGGGTTTTTTTGTTTGGATAAAAATCATCAATAACGTTACTCCAAAGATTTTGGACATAATGAAAAATGGTGAGAGAATCGCCCAGGAACTTGAGGGCATAGATTTGCGGAAAAATACCACAAGCTCCCGACTGGGCGGGACAGGCTGTAATGGGCTTTCGTTGACCACTTCGCTGACAGTGCTACAATACCTGAATTTATCGAAGATTCGGATCTGGCTATACTGAGTTCTTAAAACATTGGCGATGCAGTACAAATATGCTTAACTTGGCGGCTAAGCGCTGGTGCGGGATCCCGACCATCGGGGAAGTGTTGCCGGGAGAAATCTATGCCCAATTCATCCAAATCCATGTCATTGACGACAAAGGGAGAAATCTCATATTTTTTAATCTGAACAGCAATAAATCTGCTGATTCTTTTTGCAAGGATTGTAACTTTTATAATCTTCACTCCGTCATAGCTTTGATTTTTTAACATTGCAAAAACTAATATGATGATGAAGAAAGAAAAAAGCAGAAACATTTTGATGATGGTGGCACTGGCCTTGATGTTTGCCCCGGTTCAACTTTTTGCTCAACAGATAAAGGGCAATAAGAAAGTGGTAAAAGAAGAACGAACCATCCAGCCGTTTACCTTCCTCCAAGTGGGTGGGGCTTTCGATGTAAGCTATGCGCAGGGCGAAACCCTTTCGCTGGTTGTGGAAGCCGACGAAAATTTAATGAAGACGATAAAAACCGAAGTTAAAGACGGGCGGCTGGTGATATCGTCTAAGGGCATCCGCAATGCTACTACCCTCAATATTTACCTCACCGCACCTGCCCCCAACGAAATAAAGCTAAGCGGTGCTGCCAACCTGGAAGGCGAGAACACAGTTACCACCGAAAATCTTCTGATAGATGTTTCGGGAGCTTCGGAGCTACGCCTCAACATTGAAGTAGAAACGCTGGAAGCCACCGCCTCGGGAGCCTCGGAGCTAAAACTTAGCGGCACCGCCGATGATATTATTGTAATTGCCAGGGGTGCTTCCGAGGTACGCGCCACGGAACTGATTGCCAAAACAGGCGAGGCCAAAGCAAGCGGAGCTGCGGACATCAAAATTAATGTGAGCGAAAAAGTGAGCACCTCAAGCAGCGGTGCCGGTAACGTTTCGGTAAAGGGCAGCGCTGCCATTTCCACGCACAACCGTAGCATTGACGGAGACAACGATTATGAGAATACAAAGGTGGAAACCTGGCAGAATGGGGACAAAACGAGTGTAAAAATTGGGGGTATTGTGGTAGAAGTTACCGATGGCGATTCAACCAAAGTAGCCATTGGAAACCACAGCCTGGTAGTGGACGAGGATGGCAATGTGGAATTTAAACGCAACCGCGTACAAAAATTCAAAGGGCACTGGGCCGGCTTCGACATGGGTATCAACGGCTATGTGGATAAGGATTTTAAAACCAACCTCCCTCCCGAATATGGCTTCCTTGATTTGAAGTATGAAAAATCCATCGATGTTAACATCAACTTTTTTGAGCAGAACATTAATTTGGTGGGGCAGAAATTTGGATTAGTAACCGGGCTTGGACTGCGTTGGAACAACTACCGTTTTAGCAACAATGTCAAATTGGATCCTGATACAGAACCCATTTCTGGCTATGGCGATGATTCGCAGGATTGGAGAAAAAGCAAACTCGTGGTCAATTACCTTACCTTGCCGCTAATGTTGGAATATCAAACCAACCGTTTTTCACGCACCAACAGCTTCCATATTTCTGCCGGAGCCATCCTGGGCTGGCGTTATGCCAGTCATACCAAGATGCTGTATTTCGACAACGGCCGCCAAAAGCCCAAGCAAAATGACAGCTTCAACCTTAGCCCCTTTCGCTACGATGCTACGGTGCGCATAGGCTGGGGCATCATCAACCTGTACGCCACCTACGCCCTCAACGCGATGTTTAAAGACGGCGGCGGCCCCGAATTGTACCCCTTTGCCATTGGCATCACATTTCTTAACCTATAATATCCTATTGAAGTTTATTTGATAAAAGCCATCCTTGTTTTAAGGATGGCTTTTTTTGCCGTACTCTTTTGAACATATTAAAAAATATTACTTTTACCCATCATTTCAAACATCAAAAATAGGATATATGTCAGGACATAGTAAATGGTCAACCATTAAGCGAAAGAAAGGCGCGGCAGATGCCAAGCGTTCAAAGGTCTTCTCGAAGATCAACAAAGAAATAACTGTTGCAGTTAAAGAAAGCGGATCCGACCCGGAAGCCAATCCCCGGCTGCGGCTTGCCATCTCTAATGCCAAAGGAGCCAGTATGCCCAAAGATAATATCGAACGCGCCATCAACAAGGGTAAAGAAAAAGATGCGGCAGCCTATACCGAGCAAACCTTCGAGGGCTACCTGCCCAACGGTATTGCCGTATATGTGGAGTGTACCACCGACAATCAGCAACGCACCGTAGCCAGCGTGCGCTCTATTTTTAACAAATTTGGGGGCAACATGGGCACCTCAGGCTCACTGAGCTTCCTGTTCGATCGCAAAGGCATCTTTGAAATCCCGCGCAAAGACGAAATGGATATGGATAATTTTGAACTGGAGGTGATCGATGCCGGAGCCGAAGATATTGTGGAAGAAGAGGGATTGATTACCATGACCACCTCGATGGAAGATTTTGGCAGGATGCAGAAAAAACTGGAAGAAATTAACATTGATGTCGAAAATGCGGAACTGCAGCGCATCCCCCACGAAACAATTACACTCGACCTGGAGAGTGCTAAAAAAATTCTGCGCGTTATCGATACTTTCGAGGACGATGATGATGTGCAAAATGTGTTTCACAACATGGAGATCACCGAGGAGATAATGGAGGCGATGGAGTAGTTCGACAAGCTCACTATAAAGTTCGACCAGTTCGACCAGTTCGACAAGCTCACTGGCCGTGGCTCACTACACAGTTTTTCGGGATAGGCAGTCGGCAGTCTTCAGTGCCGAGCTTCGCTCGTGCATCCTCGAAAAATTACGAAAATTAAAAATTTTCTATTTTTCGGGATAGACAGTTTTCAGTAGAACCCGGCCAGTGAGCCTGTCGAACTGAGAGCCATACTATGACTTTAATTTAGATACACCAGCTTTTTAAGTCGCACATTTTCCCCTTGTTGGATTTTGATAAAATAAACGCCACTTTCGATTGCTTTATCTGTTAAATCGCTTACAAATGTTGATGTACCTTTTTGTGTCATCCCTTCAAAAAGCGTAGTTATCATCTTGCCATTAATATCGCAAAGCCAAATACTAACTTGTTCTTCGCGATCTGTGTTTACACGAATATGTATTTTATCATTGGCCGGATTGGGCCACAATTCAAAGCTATTCTGCAAATTGGGCAAGTCATCCATCCCAACATAACTTACGATTACCTCGTTTGAAGGCGAAGATTCAAAAGAATCCCAGGCAGTGCTTACGGTGTAAACATTATACATCTGCACCTCTGTATCCAAAAACTCATAGATTCCGGCAGAGCTAGTTCCCAATAGTTGATTTTGGTTATAAATATTAAAATGCGAATATTCCCACAAAAAGGGTTTTGAGGATTTGCTATTTGAGATTTTCTTTGGGATTCCGATGTTTTCAGGATTCTGATTATAAAAATCACCGGAGCCCCATTTACTTGCTGGAGCTTCACCGGCATCCACCACCAAGCCCTGGATGTTCCAATTGATGTCCCAGCCAAAGTAGCTGCTCATGCTCACCCAATCATCGCCGTACAAAATCATATCACCCTTAAAGGGAACAGCCGGGCCGTTATCCGTGCCGGCAGGATAAACGCCCTGAGTGTTGATGGCGCGATAGCCAAACCATAGTTCCTGGCTGGCATCGATCATTACCGGACTTTCCAGATCGTAGATGTTCCATTCGTTGGCAATGGGATAAGCCACCGCTTGCTCGCGAATTAAAGTACCGGCATAGTTTTGATTTCCACCCTGCCACACGCGGATAAAAAACTGGCAATTGGCATCGGCCACAAAAAAAGAAACCTGCGTGAGATATTGGCCGTCCAGCGTGTCGAGGTCATCGGTAGTAAAACGGATGGCGGCATCAAAAATCTCGATATTTTCGCCGCCCACGGCATCGCTGTTCTGACCATCGTCCCAGTGTATCCATTGGCCTTGCGAGGCCGGTGCATCCCAGGTAAGCTTGATTGCAAGGTCGGGCACGGTTTGTTCTTCGGCAGCCAGGTTGAGTGGCGGGAAAAGCAAGGGTTCAGGAATAAAAATACTAGCCGTACTTGCCGGTGATAAACCATCATCATAAACCGCCTTTATGTCAAGGGTATAATTATGTCCGGGAGCAAGCTCATTGATGCTAATGTAGTTTTGATTGATCATCTCAAGCCAAAGGATGCCATCCAAATATACATTATAGCCAAGCAGCTCTTTAGTGTTTTTAATATTGGTATGCAATTTTTGATCTTTCCGATCATCAAAAGCAATTCCGGCGCGGATCATAAAATCCATATCATCATGCACGTACCACGTTTCGCCCCCATCGGAGGTGGAATAAGAAAAACCATCGGGCTGATTCAGATCGCCACCCACTTTGTACAGGTTTTCGTTTTCCCACTGGCAGGCAGCGTAAAAACGTACGTTGGCAGGGATGGGAATATCGATATTAACCACCGTCCAGGGGGAGTTGATATCGATCAAATAAGGCCCGCCGAAAACGGTTGTTAAAGACGGAGAGCCATTTTCAGCGCCCAAAATCCAAACTTTCATTTGTTCGCCGGTGATGCCCGGGCTTGTAAAGAGCTTAACCTGCCGCAGGTAGCAAGCCTCCTCATGCTCGAAAGCCACAGCCATAAATTCGTTGCCGGTGGCAGTGCCCGGCCAGTATAAACCGTTGGCCTCGCCATCATCGTAAAACAATTCCTGCGAAGCAAAACCGATTGGGGATTCCCAGGTGGCAAAAATGCTATTAACCCCCTGCTGTTCTAATTTTAGATTATGAGGCGGATAATTGCCCGGGACGAGGGCATCGAGGCTGACATTCAAAACCATGTCTTCGCTAAGCTCGAGGGCAGGAAGACTAAAATTTTGAAATCCTGCCGCCGAAACCGAAAAGGGATAAGTGCCTGAGGGGACATCCAAACTATAACTGCCATCGCCGAGGCTAAACGTAAGATAGCCGCCCAAAGCAACCGTAGCATTCTCGATGAGATTTTGATCCGCATCGCTGATGATACCGCTAAGGTTAACATCTGTAGTTATTTGATTTTGTGCAGCCCTACCCCAAATCTCATAGTTAAAAGTTCCATCATCGGGACGGTACCAGGCCGTGTAAAGTTCATCCACCGAGCCTGTGGCCTGACCTACAATCTGCACCCAGGCCGCATCTTCGGTGGCATTGCTAAACTCGATAAGCCCGGACCAGGTGAAGCCGTTGTCGATGGAATATTTCAAATAAGCACGTTCATTGGATGTATAGGTTTCATCGCTCCAAACCACGTAAATGCGGTGGCTGCCGGCATAGTTACTTGCCAACCAAATATCAGGACGCGATGAAGCCCCTGAATTATCAGACAGATTTACGGGTGCCTGCCAGTTTCCGCCAAAATCATCAGAGCGGTAAAGCATGATATCGCTTTGCAGGCCGTCCACCTTTGCCGATACAACGACGTAAATACTACTTCCCAAAATTTCAGTGTTCAAACGGGCATTGTAGGCCATGTTGTTGGAGACATTCTCAGGGTTTGTCCAACTTTGACCAAAGTTGGTGCTGGTGCTGACAAAGAGATCCAGGTCGTTGTACGAGCTGCCCGTTTGTTCGTTCCAGCTTACCACCAATTTTTCGCTATCCATGGCCAGGTTACACCAGCGGGCATTGCCGGTGGTGTTTGTTATTTTTTGAGCATCCGTCCAGCTCGTGCCGCCATCCAGCGAATAAGTCAGATAAATTTGATAATCGTAATCCGCATCGCGGTCTTCGTAGGCAACAATTACCGTGTCGCCCGAGGCCACAATCTGCGGCACCTGTGCCAGCCTGATGGAGTTGGTGATTTGCATTTCGTTGCCGAAGTTTTGCCCGCCGTTTGTGGATTTCACCATAAATATCTCGCTGTTGCCGCTAGTGTTGCGATAATAAGCCACATATACATTTTGGCCTGTGGCGGCAATTACGGGATAGCTGGCACCGTAATCGAAGGCTGAATAAAGTGTGAGTTTCTCACCCCAGTTTTGGCCGCCATTTTCGCTTTTGCGAAACATCAGGTCGCCCCATTGGTTCCACACCATAAAATAGTGGTCGCCAATATTGGCAATATCATGTTCGTCGGAGGGGCCGTACTCGTTGGAGATGTTTTGCATTTCACCCCATTGCATCTGGGCTTGCAGGTGAGTGCTGCTCACAAACATCAGTAATGTGAGAATCGCGATGCTAATGCTTTTGTTCATAATTATTTGTGTTTTAATGAGGATGCGAAAATAAAGATTTTCTTATAAATCCCGGGGTATGTCAGAGGCTTATTCTTGGTTAATCGTAAATCTTGCAGAGACGCGCAAATTGCGCGTCTGTACAAATTCAATATTCGATATTCAATATTGGCACATTTTGATCAGACGCGCATTTTGTACAGACGCGATGCATCGCGTCTCTGCCCATTACGTTGCTTTGCCCTGTTTGTCGCTAACTTGAATATCTTTGCCCATTCAAAGCTTGTTTTCAAAAAAAAATGATAATGACTTCTGCTCATCCGATGAATAAAATTGCGACCCTTGCCTTTCTACTTTGGAGTATTTTTTCCTTCCCGGTTTTTGCCAAAAACCCGGATAATGTTCGGGATAAAATTGATTCCCTCAACGAAAAATCAAAAATCTTCTGCAAAACAAATTTTGATTCTGCCGGTTTTTATGCGCGCCAGGCTCAAAAGCTTTCCGACAAATTTTCCTATCCGGCAGGAAAAATAAATGCGCTTTCCATATTGGCCGATGCCCATTTGTATCTCGGTAGTTTGGATTCTTCATTGCTACTTTCCAATCAGATAATCGAAAATACAGCAGGCAAAGAAAACTTAGGCGAATATCGTTTTTCGGCCTTTTACCGAATTTGCAAAATCCATCATTACAAGGGCGAATATTCGCTGGCTCTGCAGGCGGCTGATAAAGCCATTAAAGATATCGATCCGAAATTCGGGGCTAAGTATTTTGCTATGATTTATAATTTGAAGGGTTTGATTTATAAACGAACCGGAGAATTTGAAAAGGCACAGCAACAGTTTATCGAGGCTTTAAAACACATTGATGATAACAATCATTATTTACGTTCGATAATCTTAACTAACCTGGGGATAGTAAACCGTAATCTGGAACAATACCCGCAAGCATTGGATTATTACGACCAGGCTCTGATAAGCAGCGAAACCATCCACGATACCCTCGGCGTGGGATTGTTGTATCAAAATATAGCGGCGGTTTATTCTGATTTGAACGAAAACCAAAAATCCTTGTCCTATAATTTGCTAGCCATGGACATCATCCGAAGGTTAAACTACCAAAGCATCGACTACGCCACCCTCCTCAATAATATTGGTCTGAACTATGAAGGTCTGCATCAGCCCGATTCGGCCATCAAATACCTAAACCAGGCACTTGTGCTGAGCACCGACATGGAGGATGCTTTCGGGATTGCCGATACCAAAATAAACCTCGGCAGAGTGTATTTTAAAAATAACAAACCCGCATTTGCGCGCAAAAATATCGAAGAAGGTATCGCCATTGCCGGGAGCATTGAAGCCGATGACCTGGTCATCGGAGCTTGGAAAGTGCTGATTGATCTGGAGATTGCTAACCATAATTACCAGTCGGCATTTAATACCCAAAAACTACTCATCGCCTTGCACGACAGCGTGTATAACATCGAAAAGGTAAACGCCATCAACGAATTGCAGGAAAAATATGAAAGCGAAAAAAAGGAGCAAAAGATTACGCTACTTGAAACCGAAAATGAGCTGAAAGATGCAGAAGTAAAACAACAGCGCCTGCAGCGAAACAGCCTGATAGGATTTGCAGTGCTCATTGTTTTGGTTACGCTCATCATTTTATATTACTTCCGTAAAACCCGGCGGGCAAAAAATAAAATCGAAATCCTGCAACGTGAGATACATCACCGCGTAAAAAACAACCTTGCCATCATCCGGCGGCTGGCCGATGTTACCCGGCAAAACCTTGAGGATACTTCGGCGCAATCGGCACTTAGCGAACTGATGAGCCGCATCGAAAGTATGGCGCAGGTTCATGCCCAACTGTATCGCAAAACCGACATCACCGAAGTTGATTTTAAAACCTACCTCGATGAGCTGGCCGAAAACATCCATGCTTCCTTTTGGCAGGATAAGACGCAGCTTGTGCAGGATGTCGAAGCCTCGATATGTGTGGGTTTTAATATGGCTGTCCCCCTGGGTCTTATCATCAACGAATTGCTTACCAACGCCTTTAAATACGCAAAAAATGACGGAGGTCTAAAAATATCGCTTAAGGCGATGATGCAGGCAGATAAGCTAGTTATTAAGGTAAGTGATAATGGCCAGGGCTTGCCCGAAGATTTTGATTTACAAAGGATAAACTCCTACGGTTTGAAACTTGTTTGGGGTCTGGTGCAGCAAATCAATGGCAGTGTGAAGTTTTACAATGAGGCTGGAACCGTTGCAATGCTTGAGATTCCGGTTTAAGGCTCTGATGAATAATAGCCGCATTTTATTATTTTTGCCCTGCATTAATTCAAATATCCTGACTTAAGGTAGTTGTTATGGCGCAATTGATAAACTTTGTGATACTTGGAGTCTTCGTGCCTTTGTGGCAAGTTCTTGGCAAATAGCCACTAAGACTCAAAGACACCAAGGGACACTAAGTTCTTTAAGATGAGTTTTGCGCCATTAGATTTACGATAGCATATCTGTAACTTCTTGATTTCTAAAAGATGGGTCAGGAGTTCTGAAATTAACAGGTGCTTTTTTTTAAAATGGGTGATATTTTACAAGCAAACATCAAACTACATTAATACTCCACATTACTACCATAATTTAACTGCATGGCAAAAACCCACCTCCTTATTGTTGAAGACGAATGGATAATTTACGATGATCTGGCTACATTCTTTACTGCTAAAGGCTATTGCCTTGCGCCCTATACCAAAAGCTACACCGATGCCATTGCTCAGTTAAAGTCACGGCTCCCTGACATGGTTCTTCTCGACATCGACCTGGATGGCGAAAAAGACGGCATCGACCTGGGCGAAAAACTCTCGAAACGATATCACATTCCCTTTATCTACCTGTCGGCATTTACTGATAAGCTAACGCTAAAACGGGCGCGCCGCACACAGCCCGAAACCTTCCTGATAAAAACCAAACCCCAAATCGACAAGGAACAACTGGCGGTGAGCATACAAATGGTAATCAATAAAAAGCACACTACCCACGAAGAGGAAAAGGAAGGGATTCTTTTGTATAGCAACTACTACCGCCATACCAGTGATAAAAAATTCGATAATGCCCTGAAAACACTTTATCAGTTTAAGGATGTGCTGTGGATTGAAATCGACAATAAGAAACGAAATTACCTCGTGTTTCACCTCATCCAATCAAAGACAGCATTCTTTAGAAGCTCACTGGCTCAAGTGAAACAGCTATTGCCCTTTCACTTTGTGCGCATCAATGCCTTCCAGATTGTAAACCTAAAGCAGGTGGCGGGCAAAATCAACCATTCTTCTTTTAATATTGGTAGCGAAAATTTCAAAATCGGGAAAAACTACACCGAAGATGTTCACAAGGTTCTGCATAGCTTTTATGTAGAGTAGGACTGGGATGTACGATGTCAGATGTCAGATGTCCGACATCAGGTATATGATGTATGATGTCCGATGTACGATATTACCCATACATCTCAAATCTGCAATCTCAAATCAGATATCAAAAGAAATACTTGAAATGGCCTCTAAATCCAAGAACCTTCCAAGGAATCTGATATTCAATATTCAGCGGTTCAATATTCGATATTTTTTGCCTGCTCTGCAAGCCGGAAAGATGTCCGATGTATGATGTCCAATATCCTGCCCCGGCCATCGGGGTTTACCCGCACATCTAAAATCTGACTTCGGAAATCGGACATCAAAGAGGCATCATTTAGCGAAAATGTGTAATTTCGCGCCCTTAACATTCAAATGAATTATTATGAAATATTTATGGTATCTGAGTATTGTTTTTTTGTTGCTGGCTTTGTTAGCCGCTTGTGATAAGGATGACCCCGAGCCCACGCCCCAACCACCTTCCACCACTTACAATGTAAATTATTCCATCAGCATTTTTGGCGGCTATAACAATTTGCAGATGTGGTATTTTATGCCAGGCAACCTCAAGGAGTTCAAGTCGAACCCCAAGCTGCCGATGGAGATGCACTACAACAATTTTAATATCCTCGATTCGGTTGCTGTTCATGCCGCCGTTTTGCCCATGCCCAACCGACAGCTAATTATCCATTATTCCGTTGATATTACCAAAGACACTTCCTATTCAAACTTCTATAATTTTAGTGATACTATTGTTACCGGCCCCAATACCGACACCCTGTATTTCGATTATTTTACACGGATTGATTAGCGAGTGGAGATAAAGTCAGGGAAATCCGTTATTAATATCAGAGCATTTTATTAACGTCTGTATTCCCTTCGGGCGATGGAAAGTTCATAATTCCTGATCAATAAGTTTCCCAAAATCCAACTTGTAGAATTTTACCTGTGCAGGATTCTTTTAGGGGGTATGCTCCAGCCTTGCAGGCTTGACATCAAAAATCAAGAGAAAAATCTACTACTGGGATTCGTATCTCTAATCAGGTGTAAATAAAACCCTTTAACCCTTGAGCAATGCTTTTACTTGTGCGTAAACATTTGCGCCAGTAAATCCCAGCTTTTCATCCAGCACTTTGTAGGAGGCTGAAAAACCAAAGGTGTCCAGGCCGAAAACTTTACCGTCGGCACCCACCAGCACCTCCAAATTAATCGGAAGCCCTGCAGTTAGTCCAAACTTTTTAATACCTGCCGGAAGCACGGCTTGTTGATAGGCTAAATCCTGATTTCTGAATAGTCCTTCGGAGGGTACGGAAACCACACGACATTTTAGGCCTTCTGATTCCAATTTTACAGATCCTTCCACCAAAGTGCTTACCTCCGACCCGCTTGCCAACAAAATTATGTCAGGACTTCCTTCGCAATCTGTAACAATGTAAGCTCCTTTCTCCGCTTTCAGTGCTTCCTGGTATCGATTTGTTGTTGATGGAAGGTCGGCAATACCCTGGCGCGATAATATCAAACCGGTGGGCGTGTCGGTGTTTTCCATGGCCATTTTCCAGGCCACCGTTGTTTCGGCAGCATCGGCAGGACGAAGCACCAGCATCGAGTTTTTGTGCGAATGGTTTTGGAGCTTTTCCATCAGGCGGATTTGTGCTTCCTGCTCCACAGGC
This sequence comes from uncultured Lentimicrobiaceae bacterium, assembly GCA_964523795.1. GTDB lineage: Bacteria > Bacteroidota > Bacteroidia > Bacteroidales > 4484-276 > SABY01. The sequence continues at coordinate 25,912 of CAZGAO010000022.1, read as the reverse complement.
TGGTGCGTTGGCCCGTCTTCGCCTACCCGGAAAGCATCGTGCGACCAGATATATTTTACCGGAAGCTCCTGAAGAGCGGCCATGCGCACGGCAGGTTTCATATAATCGCTAAACACGAAAAAGGTGCCACAGGCCACGATTACACCACCATGCAATGCCATACCGTTCATAATGGTGGCCATAGTTAATTCGGAAACACCCGCTTGCAGAAATTGTCCGCTAAAATCTCCTTTAGTAAAAGCCCTGGTTTTTTTAAGGAAGCCATCGGTTTTATCAGAGTTTGATAGGTCAGCAGAGGCAACGATCATATTTTCAATCTCTTCGGCAAATACCGAAAGTACTGCCGCAGAAGCAGCGCGGCTTGCCACATCGGGTTTTTGCACAATCCGGGCATAGTCGATGACAGGAACTTCTTTGGAGAAAAATTTTACCAGTTTTGCAGCCAGGCCGGGATTTTCGTTTTCCCACTTAGCCTGTTCAGCTTTTTTTTGTGCAGCGACTTCAATCAATAATTCTTTTCGAGCAGCATAATAAGCCTCGACCTCCGGAGAAATCCGGAAGGGATCTCCAGGATCTCCACCCAGGTTTTGGATAGTTTTTGCAAACGATGCGCCTGCACCGCTCAAAGGCTGACCGTGAGTCGAACATTGCCGCTCGAAACTTTCACCGCTATCGGTAAGCACACCTTTACCCATGATTGTTTTACCAATTATCAGGCTTGGCTTTTCTGTTTCATTTTGGGCATCAGCCAATGCTTTGCGGATTTCGTGGGTATCATTACCATTTATGGTTACCACATTCCATCCCCAGGCTTCGTATTTTTTAGCAGTGTCTTCCCCGGTAACTGCATTGGTATCGGTTGATAACTGGATGTCGTTAGAATCGTAAAACATGATGAGATTATGTAAACCCAGGAATCCTGCAATGCGGCCACCGCCTTGTGAGATTTCCTCCTGAATACCACCATCCGAAATAAAAGTGTAGGTTTTGTGCGCCATCCATTCGCCAAAGCGTGCAACCAGAAATCTTTCAACGATGGCAGCACCAATGGCCATAACATGTCCTTGTCCAAGTGGCCCTGAGGTGTTTTCGATTCCCCGTTCTACATCCAGCTCAGGGTGTCCCGGAGTGATGCTTCCCCACTGGCGGAAATTTGCACAGTCGTCCATGGTGTAATTGCCACAAAGTGCCAGTTGGCCATAAAGCATGGGCGACATGTGCCCTGGGTCTAAGAAGAAGCGGTCGCGATTAATCCATTTTATGTCGGAGGGATCGTAATTTAAAAATTCAGAATACAGGATTTGGATAAAATCGGCTGCACCCATTGCCCCGCCAGGATGACCTGAGTTTGCTTTTTCTACCATTGCTGCGGCAAGAATGCGAATATTATCGGCAGCTTTTATTTGGATACTTTTATTCATAATATTTTTGAATTAAATTACGGAAATGATACTGAAGATGCAGGGGGCAAAAGTAGGAAATTTAATTTCGGCCATTTTCTAACAAAAGATTACTTTATTGGCTTCGCTTGTTTTGAAATATCGTCAAGGCTGCTAAAAGAATTCAAAAAATAAAAAGGGCAATAAATGTGTTTTTATAAAGAAAACAAGAACATCCAATGATTCAAATAATTCTTAATTTTGTGCAAACACAGAATAATTAAAAACTTGCGAAAGGAAATAAGATATGAGAAAGTTAGCTTCAATACAAAAAATCAAAGCACTGGAAGCCATCGAAGGGGCTGATGCCATCGAAAAAGCACGGGTGCTGGGATGGGAACTTGTAGTAAAAAAAGAAGAGTTTAAAGTGGGCGATTTTTGCGTGTATTGCGAGATCGACTGCATTTTGCCCGACAAACCTGAGTTTGCCTTTTTGCAGCCTCGCAAGATGCGGATCAGGACATTAAGACTACGCGGGCAGGTTTCGCAGGGCATCTGTTTTCCGCTCTCGATATTGCCCCCGGAAACCCCAATTACCGAGGGTTTGGACGTTACCGACTTGCTGGGCATCACCAAATACGAGCCGCCCATCCCCGCCTTTCTCGAAGGCGTGATGAAGGGTCGTTTTCCTTCCTTCATCCCCAAGACGGACGAACCCCGGGTTCAAAATGTGCAGGACTTGCTCGACCAAAACCAGGGAACTCTCTGCTACATCACCGAAAAGCTGGATGGCAGCAGTGCCACTTTTTATTTCAACGGTGGCGAATTTGGGGTTTGCACGCGCAATATGGAAATACTGGAAGATGAGAAAAATTCATCATGGGGTTTTGCCCGCGAAAGCGATTTGGAAAACAAGCTGCGATTGCTAAACAAAAATATTGCCTTGCAAGGCGAAATAGTGGGCGAAGGCATTCAAAAAAATACACTTGATCTGCGGGGGCAAACCGTTTTCTTTTTTAATGCCTTTGATATTGATGCTTACAAATATTTAGATTTTAAAGAATTTGTTGCTTTGATTGAATCCCTGGGATTAAAAACCGTTCCGATTGTTAATGAAAAATATTTTTTAGAAAACGACATCAACAAAATTGTGGAGATGTCGATAGGCAAATCGCTGATCAATCCAAAGAGCTGGCGCGAAGGCATTGTAATCCGTTCGCATCAGGAGCAATTTATCAACGGCGAACGCTTTTCGTTTAAGGCCGTTAACCCAAAGTTTTTGTTAAAGTACGATGATTAATCGCTAACCTTCATAATTCACAAAATTTTGTGAATCAAGCTCAGAGGTGGGCAAAAGCTAATATTTATGAATACGTCAGGCTAAATATGGGATTAATATCTTGAGAATAATTTTGATCGGATTTTTCAAATTTAACTTCAGCAATAGCACGAAGCCTTTTGACTTTCACGACTTTCGCCTCTGCAATTTTTCAATTGGTACGAATTCCGCTTCGCCTTTGTCGATTTTTCGCCATCTTTCCAACAACACATTCTCATGCCAGGCAGGAGATTCCAAAGCATCACCCTCCTGTTTTAAACTCGACCAAATTTTTTCCAGTAAGATCATCCGATCCTTAACCGAGAGTTTATTTAATTCTATTGTATCAATCATATTTGGGTTGATTTAAATGTTGTGTCGCTTGCTAATTCCTACAAATTTAGAAACAATTTTAAATTTGAAATATTTTGATATATGGAAATTATCAGGAATAAAGATGAGATAAATCGCTAACTACCAAAGCCGATAGTTAGCGATTTTATTTCAAGCCGGGCTATGGGCTAGTATATATTTACCAAAGCAGCAGCGAACATACTCCAAAATGCAATGCCCAAGACAATACTTATAGCAAACCAAATGAGCATTGCTTTGGCCCAGTTGGCCTTGCTAAGCGGAGTGCCGCCCGAAAATGCCCATACAAAAAGCATAATAATTCCAACGAGCGGAATGGCAGTAATAAAAACAGTAAGCACCCAATCGCCTACGGACACATCGTTTTGTGCAACAAAAGCGTGTTCAAGTTCATTATTTCAGACTCTGCATTAAACGAAAAATGTACTCGGGCTTAAATCCTCAGCACACGGGTGTAAGCATTGTCGTAGTACTTGCGCAAATGGCGCCATCCAAACATAGTGGAGCTGTCTTCGATGCGATTGCGCAAGGCAATGCGTTCGCGGCGTTCGAGTTTTACAAAATCGAGCATCTTACGTGCCATTTCATCGGCAACTTCGTGGGGTGGCCGGTTTTTGCGTTTTACCACCCACAATCCTTTGTCGTCATTATCTTCCACATGATTCATCACATACGAGCCAAAACCGGCCAGATCGGTGGTGATGGATGGCAGGCCGCTGGCGCAGCATTCCAGCGGTGTGTAGCCCCACGGCTCGTAGTAGCTGGGGAAAATACCGAGGTGGCAGCCCCGCACAAATTGCAGGTAATCCATGCGGAAAAGTGGATTTGCCGTGGATACAAAATCAGGATGATAAACCACCTTTACTTTATCCTCGCGATAATTGAGCAGATGAGCAGTTTTCAGGAAGTTCATGATGGGATCTTTGTATTCATCCACCAGGTCGTGGGTAACGATGCTGGGCATGTGATTGTCGCGCCAACTGCCGATGTTACGGCGCAGGCGCAGTGCCAGGTAGTCGTCCACCAGCTTGTTGAGGTTGGGCATGTCGTTGTAATCCTCGCGCGAGAGCATTTCGTTGAAAAGTCTGTCGGCGAGTACTTCCTGGATATCATCGCAGTTGCGTCGGATTTCTTCGAGCTTGGCCCGCGATTCCAAAACGCTCGAATTGATGGAGCGATAGGGGTTTTTGGTGATAAAAAACATCACCACGGTTTTATCGATGTTGGCCTCCTTCATCATCCAGTTGAGACGTGCCAGTGCTTCAAGGGCCAGGTCGAAGCCCTTGTTGTAATATTCAAACCTGCCTGAGGTAAAGAAATACAGTGTTTTGTCGAGGTCGAAGGTGTAGTTGTGAAAAAAGTGCCCCATCACAAACTCGTTTATTTTCCCCTTAGTTTGCTTATGAAGTTGCTGAAACTCGTGCATCACCTCAAAGCGTTTTATGTTCAGGCCGTTGGGCAGGATAACTTCCGGATCGCGACCCAGCAGGTATTTACATTCGTTGGCCGTAATCTCGCTAACGGTCGAAAAGATATGTGCCCCGTGCGACGCCGCCCGCTCTATCTGAACAATATGGCCAATGTTGAAATGCTTGGCTTCTATTTCCCAATTATAAGAGGGCAGATTATCGTAAAACCCGGGATCGTTCATGGCCAGGTAGCGACCAAGCATGGTGGCATGGGTGGTAAAAACTATTTTGGTATTTACCTTATTACGACGCAGTTCCGGAATCGGGATGCCAGCCATCCATTCATGAAAATGTGCGATAAGTTGCTTATTGTTGTTTTGATTGTAGGATAGTAATTTTATAAACTCATAAACCATAAAGCCGAACGAAACCACCTGGTCAACCAGCGAATCGCTGCCGGGAAGGGTAATGTTGTGATGCTCCCAGAAGATGTACTTATGCTCATGGATTTTGGGTAGCAGCGATTGGGGATTAAAAAGTATGGCACGCGGGCGGCCATCGATAAGCCAGGTGCCGTAGTGTATGTCGTAGCCCATGCTGTGCATTTGCCGCACCGTCTCGCGCACCGGGTCGGGATTTTCCCTGATTTTTTCCTCGTTGTACAGGTCGGGGTCGTACTCAAAAATGGCCGCAGTTTGCTTGGCAAAGTAGGGCCCCAGCAGCAAATAATTGTCGCCCCATTTTATTTTTGTTGCCGGCACCTTGGTTTGTATCACGGTATAAATTCCGCCTACCTGATTGCAAACCTCCCAGGCGCATTCCATAAGCAGCGACCGGTTTACATCCTCCGGGGTCAAGTCCATCAAAGGCTCGGGTTTCGGCTCCTCATTTTCAGTAGTCGGGGTATCGATAGGGGCAACGGTTTTTAGCACTTCTTCTATAAGGTCGCCCGAAGGGGATTTTGTTGCCTTTGGTTCATCCGCTGCTATATCTGTTTTTTCGGTAGGAGTTTCAATTGGGGTATTCATGGTTTTCGGATTTTTGTGTGCGTGTGTTTCCGTATTGTGAGCAGCTTGCGCTTCGGCATTTTCAGCTATGGCATCCACCATCTTTTTTAAGGTCTCCATTTCCTTGCCCCGGCTGGTTTCGATATTCAAACCCTGCCTTGGTGCAATAGCACTTTCGTCATTCTGCTCAAATAAGGGAGTGACATTAGGTTTTGGGATTTCCGGTGAGGCAATCGGGACTTTGGATTCGACAGCCTCGCTGCTGATTTTCAAAGTCTCCGGCTCAATTTCCTGAGAAAGGTGATCTGGGCTTGAAATATCCCTGATAGGCTCAACGCTTTTGTTAATTTTTTTCTTGATATTTTTGGAGCGATTTTTTGCTGTCCCCTCTGTTTTTTTTGCCATCTGCAAGCTATTTTGCGGTTAGGCCTCAAAAGTAAAAACAAATCGTTTAATCGCGGCGCAAATAGCCTAAGTTTTAATTAATTTTAAAAATCGCCCTTCTTCCCCACCACAATCGCCGAAAGGCCAAAACGACGAAAAACTACCGCATCAGCAATCTTGAATAGAGGCACCAATCGGTTAAAAATGTTCATCTGCCCTTCGGGAATCATGTCTTTTTGTAATATCCTGCCCGAAAAAAACCAGCCGAAAATTCCAACAAAATTGAAGTATTGTTTAGCTTTGATATTAAAATCGTTAGCCACAAAAAGACGAGAGAGGCTTTTTTGGGTGTAACGACGGTAGTGCCCCAATCCGGTGTCAAAACGATTGTAGAGCTTTGGGTAAGCTGGAACCAGGATAATTAAATGCCCCTCGGGGCGAAGCAATTTACGGGCATTTTTTACTGCAAGCATATCATCCTCGATGTGCTCGACAACATTGAGAGCAAAAACGGTATCGAAGGTGTTGAACAGGGCTTTATGGTTTTTATCGAAATGCGGATCGGTGAGGTTTAATATCGAAACACCATCCAAGCCGCTTTCAGCCCCAAATTTTTCGCTAAGCCGCTGGCAGTAGCTTTCGCGGATATCCGATAAGGTAATTCGAAAATTGTCGGCCAGGAAATATTTGGAGATATTTCCCGCGCCGCTACCAATTTCCAGAACGCTACCCTTGCAATGCGGCTTAATGGTTTGGTACATCCAGCGATTGAAGCGGTCGGCCTTGCCAATGGCATCGAGGGTTTCCTCACCAATTTCATCGTATTCGGTAAACTCAAAATTTCGCATTTCTTAGGCTTTTACCAATTTTATAAGTTCATCTGTTTGCATATCAGTCTGCTCGCCGCTTTTCATATTTTTAACCGAAAGCATGTTTCGCTGTATCTCATCCTTTCCGGCCAGCACAAGCCAGGGAACTTGTTTTTTGTCTGCATAGCTCATTTGTTTTTTCACCTTGGCGGCCTCGGGATACAGCTCGCAGTTGATGCCTTCCACGCGAAGTTTTTGCATTATGCGGAGGCAATATTTTTCTTCCTCCTCACCAAAATTCACAAAAAAGACCTGAGTAGAAACACCGCTGTTTTCAGGGAAACCCTGACTTTCGTTCAGCACATCATAAATGCGGTCGGCACCAAACGAAATGCCCACGCCCGAAACTTCGGGCATACCAAAAATTCCGGTCAGGTCATCGTAGCGTCCGCCACCGCAGATACTGCCAATATTTATATCGCGGGCTTTTACCTCGATAATGGCACCGGTGTAATAATTTAACCCGCGGGCAAGGGTAAGATCAAGTTCTATGAGCGAGTTTAGTCCCAAATGATTTGCGTAAGCGAAAATACTTTTCATTTCGGCAATTCCCTTCATCCCCGTTTCGCTGCCATGCAGGTGTTGCGCAAGCACTTCAAACTTCTGTGCATCGCTGCCCTGCATCTCGAGTATGGGCTGCAGTTTTTGGATGGCCTCGCTGCCAATGCCCTTATCGGCCAGCTCCTGTTTTACCTTTTCTATACCGATTTTATCCAGCTTGTCGATGGCCACGGTGATGTCGATCATCCGCTCGGCCTCACCAATCATTTCGGCTATGCCGGCCAGTATTTTCCGGTTGTTGAGTTTGATGCTAACATTAATTTTCAAAGCCGAAAAAACCGCCTCGATCACCTGCAATAATTCCACTTCGTTGAGCAGGGCATCACTGCCAATTACATCTACATCACACTGATAAAATTCGCGGTAGCGTCCACGCTGGGGGCGGTCGGCACGCCAGACAGCCTGCATCTGATAGCGCTTGAAGGGAAAGGTAATCTCGTTGCGATGCTGCACCACATATCGGGCAAAGGGCACCGTAAGATCGTAGCGCAGTCCCTTTTCCGAAACCTTTGCTGCCAGCGCATTCGAGTTGTGCAGGCCGTAGGTTTCATCATCCACTTTGTTAAGAAAATCCCCACTATTCAAAACCCTGAAAAGGAGTTTATCGCCTTCCTCGCCATATTTCCCCAGCAGGGTATCCAGGTTTTCCATGGCCGGCGTTTCGATGGCCTGATAGCCATAGCGTTGAAATACACCTCTGATGGTATCGAAGATATAGTTGCGCCGAATCATTTCTTCGGGATTAAAATCGCGCGTACCTTTGGGTATCGATGGTTTTTGTGAAGCCATATTCAAATTACTTTGTTAATTTTTAATTTTTAGATAGTTCCGGGTTTTGATGTTTTTTTATCCTGGGGTTTGCCTGCCATAAACAGCAGGATATAACCTATCACCCCGGCAATAAGCGAGGAGAAAAGGATACCTATTTTCGCAATTTCGATATTGTAAGGATCGGTAACAAAGGCCAGATTATCGATAAAAATGGACATGGTAAATCCTATACCTCCCAAAAAGCCGGCTCCGATAATATGTTTCCATTTTACGCCCGCAGGCAGGCTGGCCAGCTTAAGCCGGGTGGCCAGGAGCGAAAACAAGGCTATGCCGATGGGCTTGCCCAAAACCAAACCAGCGAAAATACCCACAGCAATGGGATTTCCAATATCCGCCATCAGGCTAGGTTTAAATATTATTCCGGCATTGGCAAAGGCAAAAAGCGGTATGATAAGGTAGGCTGCCCAGGAGTGTAGCGAATGCTCGATACGCAGCAGGGGCGATACCGATTGTGTGCAGTTGTTGCCGATGGTATAAATTGCTCCGATGAGCTTTTTGTCTTTTTTGGGATCGAGATTGTCATCGGGAATACTCTTATCTTTTAATCGGTTCAGCACCGATTCGTTGGACATTACACATTCGTCAACCGACCGCTTGGCCTTGCCAGGGATAGTGATAGCAAGCAATATCCCGGCAATGGTAGCGTGAACGCCCGACTTGAGCAGAGCTACCCACAAAAAGACCCCTATGATAAGATAGATTGAAACCCGATAAACTTTGAAGGCGTTGAGCATCATCAATACAGCAAAAAGCAGCCCTGCCACGATGAGTGCCTCGTAATAAATTTTGGAACTGTAAAAAAGTGCGATAACGATCACCGCACCAATATCATCAACAATGGCCAAAGCTGTAAGAAAGAGCTTGAGCGAGAGCGGAACCCGGCTGCCCAGCAACGTTATCACACCCAACGCAAAGGCAATATCGGTAGCCATGGGTATGCCCCAGCCAGGCCAGCCCGAGCCGCTGTAGTTGAAAAGTTCGTAAAAAAGTGCCGGAACCAGCATTCCTCCCACGGCGGCAAAGGCCGGAAGGGTGGCAGTTTTCAGGCTCGACAGTTCTCCAATCTGGGTTTCGCGTTTTATCTCCAGCCCCACCAGAAAAAAGAAAATAGCCATCAAGCCATCGTTGATCCATAAAATCAAGGGCTTGCTAATTTCGAAGCTCTCGAAGGCAAAGGTGAGCTTTTGTTGAAAAAAACCAAAATAGTATCCTGACAAAGAGGAGTTGGCCAGTACCAAAGCAAGAAGGGTAACTATCATCAGCAAAATGCCACTGAAAGCCTCCATCTTGATGAACTTATTCAGGGGATTTACAATCTCGAAAAGCAGTGGCCGCTGCCGGTAAAATCGGGCTATTTTCATAGTTAATAAATATTATGTTTTTAAACCTGCTTTTTGCAGCAGGCCTTGCATGTAGGTCTTAGCTTGGGGTGAACCTTCGGGCGGAGCCCAGGGCGCAAAATTTTTGGCTGTGGCCACCATGTAGGGGCCTTCCTTAATTTCGTAGGCCACCGATCCACTTTCGAGCGAAAGCAGGCAATGATAGGCTTTGGGGGGTATTTCCACACCGTACTTTCCCTGGCTTGCATCCAGAATCGCCTGGTCGCTTATCGTCCCGTCATCATCAAAAACAAAAACCACAAAACGGCCTCGCAGGGCAATAAACACCTCCCAACGATCGGGATCCTGATGCTTGTGCGGCCTGATGTAGGTGCCGGGTTCCATGGCATTAAGCATCCGGCTAACGGGGTCATCGAGCCTGGGATGAAAATTGAAATTCATCCGCAAACGTTCCGAATTCTTAGCCTTAGCCGAAGTTTGCTCGATCAAATTCGCATCTATTCTAACCATGATAAAATTTCTATTTTTCGTATTTAAGCTGAAATGCGAGGGCGTACATCTTCATCTGCTTTATCATCGAAACCAGGCCATTGGAGCGCGTGGGAGAAAGATGTTCTTTCAAACCAACGGCCTCCACAAAATCCAGCTTTGCATCGATGATGGCTTGTGGAGCCTGCCCTGATAAAACACGAATCAGCATGTTTACAATGCCCTTGGTGATTACCGCATCGCTATCCGCACTAAAATACACCAGCCCGTCTTTGTATTCGGCATGAAGCCATACGCTCGACTGGCAGCCGCTAATCAGATTTTGCTTCGTCTTAAATTTCTCATCAATCATAGGCATGTCCTTGCCCATCTCGATCAGGTAGTTGTATTTTTCGAGCCAGTCTTCAAATTGCTCAAATTCATCGATTATCTCTTGTCCTTTTTCTTGAATACTTTTTTCCATAATGAATTATCTAATTTTGATGGAATTATTTCAAACTAAAAACACCAGCCCTTTTTACATCAGCATATCCCTGGATTTTATCACTGCTGCTACCAGTATGTCGATTTCCTGGCGCGTATTGTACATGGCAAAACTAGCCCGAACAAAACCCGGGACACCGAAAAACTCGCATAAAGGCTGGGTGCAAAGATGACCTGTTCTAAGGGCAAGACCAAATTTATCGAGCAGCGTGCCTATATCAAAATGATGAATTTTTTTCAGGTTAAAGGATATAACGCCCGTTTTGTGCTTCGCCTCACCATGAATTTGCAGCCCTTCGATTTGCAAAAGTTTATCGGTTGCATAATGCAGCAAGTCCTCTTCGTGAGCAGCCATTGCATCCATGCCAATGTTATCAACATATTTTATTGCAGCTTCCAGCCCCAGCGTGCCGCCTACGTTTGGGGTGCCGGCTTCAAATTTAAAGGGCAATTCGTTGTAGGTGGTTTTATCGAAACTTACCTGCGCTATCATTTCGCCGCCACCCTGCCAGGGTGGCATCATTTCCAAAACACTCTCTTTTCCGTAAAGCACACCAATGCCCATGGGGGCGTAGAGCTTGTGCCCCGAGAAGCAATAAAAATCGCAATCCAGATCGCGAACGTCCACCGCGAGATGCGCCACGGCCTGCGCCCCATCAATTAAGGTATAGGCACCGACAGCACGGGCTTTTTTGATGAGGCCTTTTATCGGGTTGATGCTTCCCAGGGTGTTCGAGACGTGGCTCAACGCAAGGATGCGGGTTTTGCTATTAAGTTTTTTATCAAAATCCGCCAAATCAATTTCGCCCTCCCTGGTGATATCGCATACTTTTAGCGTGGCTCCGGTGCGCTCGCATATCATTTGCCAGGGCACAATATTAGAATGATGCTCCATGTGGCTTATCAAAACCTCATCGCCTGCTTTCAGGATTTTTCCTCCCAGGGCGTTAGCCACCAAATTGATGGATTCGGTAGTGCCTTTGGTAAAAACAATTTCGTTGCGGCTGGTGGCATTGATAAAATCACGGATACTTTCGCGTGCCTGCTCGTAGGCCGAAGTAGCCTCCTGGCTCAAAAAATGCACGCCCCGGTGAATATTGCTGTTTTCTTTTTGATAATAGGCCTGCATTCGTTCGAGCACCTGCATCGGTTTTTGGTTGGTGGCGGCATTGTCGAGATAGACCAAGGGTTTTTTGTAAACTTCCTGGTGCAAAACCGGGAAATCTTTTCGGATATGTTCTATGTTGTAATTCACGGACTGTATTGTGTTTTTGTATAAATTTTTGCAAAAATCAAAAAAAAGAGCGCAAGGTACTATTTTCTTAAATTTTATTATGTCAAACAAAACCTAAACATCAAATCAAAGGCTTTGTTATATTTGCACTGGATTAAGCTCCGATACCAATGAAAAAGCTACTCTTGACTGCCCATTTAGTATTTCTTTTTCTGCTGGCATTTACCAATGTTCAGCACAAAATCGACAGCCTCGAAGCCCTTCTTCCAGGCAAAGCCGGGATAGAACGGTCGGAACTCCTGATGCAGCTTTCGGCACTTTATCAAAACTTCTCCATCGAAAAAGCGCTGCAATACGACCTCGAGAATGTTGAATTACAACAAGCCCTTGGCAACAAAAGAGACCTGAGCGGAATACTCAACAATATTGGGGTTAATTATTACATGTTGGGCGATTACGGCAAATCGCTCGATTATTTTGAGCAATCGCTGCTTTTGCGCGAGCAGTTCAACGATACCATTAATATTGTTAAAACCCTGAATAATTTAGGCGTTATTTCGCAAATCAGCGGCAATTATTTTCGCGCACTCGAGTATTTCAATCGCTCGTTAATTTATAAACTTAAAATACAGGATACCCTCTCAACAGCCAAAACCCTCAACAATATCGGAGTTATTTATAAGGATTTGGGTTATTACGATGATTCGGAAAAATTCTTGCGACAAGCCCTCGATAGTTATATTGTAATGCAGGATAAATCAGGAATTGCAGCGGCCTTCAATAACCTGGGGCAGGTATTCGAGGCCCGCAAAATTGCCGACAGCGCATTGGTGTATTATCAAAAATCGCTAAAGCTAAAACGCGAAATTAACGATGAGCGCGGGATTGGAAATTCGCTGAATAACCTGGCCATGATTTATACCGAGCAAGGCCTTTTTGCCAAGGCCGAAAAGTATTATCTGGAAGCCATCGGGCTGCGTCGCAATATTGGCGATAATTTTGGTTTGGCCTCTGCGCTCAACAACCTGGCTAATTTACATCTTAAACAAAATAACTATACAAAGGCCAAGGGTTTTTTTATGCAAAGCAATGCCATTGCCAAAAAAGAAAACCTGCACGGAGTGGCGCAGCGCAATTATGAAGGTCTGTCTAAGTTATACGAACGCAGTGGGAAAACCGCGCAGGCACTCGATTATTATAAAAAATATGCCCTGTCAAAAGACTCGGTTTTTAATATCGAATTAAAACAGCAAGTTGCCGATTTGAAGGTGCAGTACGAAACTGAAAAAAGTAAACGTGAAACCGAAGTTTTGCGCCGCCAGTTGACTCAGCAGGAAGAAATACAAGAGCTTAAATCCGCGAATGCGTTGCAGGAGCGCTATCAACTTATTGGTATTATCATTTTGCTGTTTTTTGGGAGCGTTATCGTTATGTTTTATTTGCATTATCGAAATAGCCAGAAACTGAAAAATCAATTACAGGAGCATAACAAAACTCTGGAATTGCGTGTAGAAGAACGTACCCGAGAGCTGCAGGAAGCCAATGCTACCAAAGACCGCTTTTTCTCGATCATCGCCCACGACCTGAAAAGCCCTTTCAATGGCCTGCTTGGATTTTCAAATATGCTGCACAACGAATTTGACGAGCTTAGCCTGGGACAGAAAAAAGAGTATTCGGCAATAATTAAAGAAGCCGCTACAGATATTTACATGCTGCTCGAAAATTTGCTTGAGTGGGCATCATCGCAAACAGGGCTTTTGGAATTAGAAGCCGAAACGCTGGATATTACCCGCCTTATTACCGAAGTGGTTCAGGCCGGTAAGTCGATGCAGGTGGGCAAGAAAATAGAAACCCGGATAGATATCCAAAGTAGTAATATGGCTTTCGCCGATGAGGATACGCTAAAAACAGTACTGCGCAACTTATACTCCAACGCCTTGAAATTTACACCCACAGGCGGAAGTGTTAAAATTATGGTTGAGGATTATGAGCCGGAAAAAGGCCAAAATCAGCTTTTGATTCGCTTTGCTGATAATGGCGTGGGTATTCCCAAGAAAATCATCAAAGACTTGTTTACGCTTCGCAAAAAAGTAAGCACCACCGGTACCAACCTCGAAACAGGCACAGGCCTGGGCTTGATCCTCTGCCGCGAATTCGTCGAAAAAAACGGAGGCCAGATCTGGCTCGAAAGCGAAACCGATCCAGAGGCCGATAAGCCTGGCAGCATCTTTAGTTTTACCCTGCCGGTGGCATCCTGATATTTGTGTATCAAAACCTCCACGGAAAAATAAACCAACAATCCACCCTATCTTTGTCGCATAATTAATTTTACTATCCAAATTTTAAGATGTACAAATCCAAGAATATGAACGAAAAATTAGCGGCCTTCCAACGGCTGCTCACCATTATGGACAAGCTGAGAGAAGGATGCCCCTGGGATAAAAAGCAAACCCTGGAAAGCCTGCGCTACCTCACCATCGAAGAAACCTACGAGCTTTCGGATGCCATCCTCGAAAAAGACATGCAGGAAATAAAAAAGGAACTGGGCGATTTGATGCTGCACCTGGTTTTTTATGCAAAGATTGGCTCGGAAACCGGCGACTTCGATATTGCTGATGTACTCAACAGCATCAGCGAAAAACTTATCCGTCGCCATCCCCACATCTACGGAGAAGTGAAAGTGAGCAACGCCCGCGATGTGGCCGATAATTGGGAAAAAATTAAGCTGAACGAAAAAGACCGCAATTCGGTTTTGGATGGCGTGCCCAAATCGTTGCCCGCTGTGGTAAAGGCCTATCGTATGCAGGAAAAAGCGCGTGGTGTAGGTTTCGACTGGGAAAATGCCCATCAGGTGTGGGAAAAGGTAGAAGAGGAAATTAGCGAGCTAAAACAGGAAGTGGTGGATGGCGATGCCGAAAATATGGAAAAGGAATTTGGCGACCTCCTGTTCTCGCTCGTAAATTATGCACGTTTTATCGGCGTTAATCCCGAGGATGCACTCGAACGCACCAACAAGAAATTTATCCGCCGCTTTAAATACATCGAAGCCCAAAGCAAGGAAAATGGTAAAGCACTGGGCGAGCTAAGCCTGGAGCAGATGGATGCCTTTTGGGGCGAGGCCAAAAAACAAGAGTAAATAACAGTTTTTTCAGATATTCAAATTTTCTACACACTTTGTAGATAATTGATCGGGTCGCATTTCAGAATTCTGACTTTTTATAGATGACCCTTTGAAACGAGATTTTTACATCGAGATGTGCAAGCTCGAAAAATGGAGTGTGCGCACATTTAGGGAAAGAGTAAATTCATTGCAAAAGGGAAAAAATGGAAACTTAGAATAGGTCTAACTGAAAAACTTAAAATGATAATATTTCGGTGCGCCTGCCCCGTTTTATTCGGGGCTGCACCTTACGTGATTCCTAAAAATCCTTTTGCTAACAAATATTTCGCGGCTCTGCCGCTTCAAAATAGTAATATTTGGCAAACATGATTGAAATGAAGAAACCTTATGAGGTGCCGCGCACCGTAATATTTGTAGTAGCTTTTGGTGGAACTGTGTTACAAAGGTGCAGCCTGCCCGCATGACTCATTCAGGCGGGCGCACCGGAATACTAAAAGCACGGTTTTTTTATATTAAATAATTTATTGAAACAAGGTGAGCATCAAAACAATTCTAATTTTATGGATGTAGAAAAGTATTCGGCACCGCATAGCCAGCGGGCAATTACGATCAGAGCTTTCCCTCTGCTTGCGCTTTTTTTCCTCTTAACTTTTCTCACCCCTCAAATTCATGCCCAATCCAACGAAGCCACCAATCTCAAACTCAACAAAGCCTATTTAAAATCATATCTAAATGATGCCGCCGATATTGCCATCGCGCCAATCCGCTGGAAAAATAAACAATGGCTGGGCTTTGCCGCTGTGGCTGGCGTTACACTCTTAGCTTATTCGCAGGACGAGGTGATCAACGATTTTTTTCAGCGTCAGCAAACAGCTCAAAAAGACCAAATCAGCAAATATGTCTTCGACCCCATGCCAACGTATTACCTGGCCGGATTCCTTGGCGGGATGTATGTTTATGGTCTGACAGCAAACGATAGCCACACCGAAACCGCTGCACTGCTTACGGGCAAAGCAGTGGTTCTTACCGGAGCTTATACTTATCTTTTCAAAAGTCTTACTCAGCGCCAGCGACCCTACCAGGCCACACCAGCCGACCCTGGCTATTGGGGCGGCCCCTTCGATGGCTTCCATTATAATTCTTTTCCTTCGGGACATACTTCGGTGGCTTTTGCTGCGGCTACTGTTTTAAGTGCGTATTATAAAGATCGTAAATGGGTGGGCATAAGTGCCTTTTCGCTAGCCGGACTGGTGGCACTTTCGCGCAGTTACGACCAAAAGCATTGGGCCAGCGATGTGGTGGCCGGAGCAGCCCTCGGTTATGCCATCGGCAGGCTGGTTTACAACAAACACCAAAATCGACGGTTCGGCATTTATCCCTACACCAGCTATTGGGGCAATGGCCTGAGTCTCTCCCTAAAGATTTAATCTCACTATTTCAGCATTTCGGGTTACTAAATATAATTCTACTGCAGCATTACACCAGTTAAAGATACATTTAGTATCTGATGAGATAAAACTTATGTTGCGTTAGACAGATAGGCACGTAGGCCGAAAGTTTGCCGGGCAGCGGCTGCCAGCGCGGTGGGAGGATCAAACTTTCTTGATTTTTTGGTTCTTTTTCATCAAGGAAAAAGAACAAATAATAAATGTGGAATCTGTTGTCCATACCATAAAGAAACGTCGAGACAACCTGCCCCGTTTTTTCCGGGGAAATTTCCGGAAGATTGACTAAAAAGGCAAACACTAGTTATTTCACATTGTATTGTGGCTTGTCCCCAAAGATTGACTTATGATTTTTTAACACAGCAAAGAACCATCGCTAAAAATTTCGGATACAGCAAATTATAAAAATGCTTGTCAGCACTTGTTTGCAGGCATTTTGAACCGGACAAATCCTTTTGATTATTTTTGCAGATTAAGATCCATAAAAATAAGTACTTATGGCTAAGATGAAAAAAGACACAAAGCAAAATTTTGATACAGAAACGGTACTCAACGATTACCGTATTGCCAACGAAAGTCGCCAGGCCAGCCTGATGGGCCGGCGCGAAGTATTGACCGGGAAAGCCAAGTTTGGGATTTTTGGCGATGGCAAGGAAATAGCCCAACTGGCCATGGCACGGGTTTTTGCTAAGGGCGACTGGCGTTCGGGCTACTACCGCGACCAGACTTTTATGATGGCGGCAGGAATCTTTTCGCTCGAAGAATTTTTTGCCCAGCTCTATGGCGACACCGATCAGGATTTTAACCCCGGCACGGTGGGGCGGCTTATGAATAATCACTTTGCCACGCGCTACATCAACGCGGATGGCACCTGGATGAAACAGACCCAACTCAAAAATTCTTCGGCAGATGTATCACCCACTGCCGGGCAGATGCCCAGGCTTTTAGGTCTGGCTTATGCCTCGCATTTTTACCGCAAGAATCCGGATTTGCGAAAGTACGATCAGTTCTCGATTGAAGGCAACGAGGTAGCCTTTGGCACCATCGGCGACTCGAGCACTTCCGAAGGGCTTTTTTGGGAAACCATGAATGCCGCCGGTGTGCTGCAAGTGCCCCTGGCTATGTCGGTGTGGGACGATGGCTATGGAATCTCGGTATCCCGCGATCTGCAAACCATCAAAGGCAGCATTTCGGAAGCCCTTGCAGGATTTGAGCAAAACGGAAAAACGCCGGGCTTTAAAATATACCGCGTCAAAGGCTGGGATTATCCTGCCCTTTGCAAAGCCTACGAAGAAGGGGTAAAGCTATGCCGCGAACAACATATCCCGGTGCTCTTTCACATTACCGAAGTTACACAGCCCCAGGGGCATTCTACCTCGGGGTCGCACGAGCGTTACAAATCGCAAGAGCGTTTAAAGTGGGAAACCGAATTTGATGGCATTCGCAAAATGCGCCAGTGGATCATCGATGAGAAAATTGCCGATGAAGATACTCTGGATAAAATTGAGAAGGAAGCCGTAAAGCGCGTGAAGGAGGCCAAAAAGAAGGCCTGGGCTAACTTTATGAAACCGATGCTCGAAAAGCGCGACAACTTCCTGAAGATGGTTGACATCAGCACCTGCAACTGCTCCAAAACCTCCAAAATCGCCGCGCTCAAAGAAGACCTCGCTAAGATAGCGGAACCCATACGCAAAGACACCATGTCGCAGGCCAAGAAAACCCTGCGCCTGATTTGCAACTCGTGCAGCAATCCCGAAAACTCGCTCAAGACCAACGTTACCCAGTGGTTCGACCAGGCCATGGAAAACAACCGCAAACGCTTTAACACCCATCTTTACAGCGAAGATCAATTTTCGGCTTTCAAGGTAGAGCCTGTGGCACCGGTGTATGATGAGGATGCCAGGTCGATTCCGGGAAGGGAAATTCTGCGCGATAACTTCGATCATATCTTTGCAAACAATCCCCGGGTTGTTGCCTTTGGCGAAGATGTGGGTAAAATTGGCGGAGTAAATCAAACCTACGAGGGCTTGCAGGAAAAATATGGCGAGCACCGCATTTTCGATACCGGCATTCGCGAAGCCACCATCGTGGGTCAGGGCATAGGCCTTGCCATGCGCGGACTGCGCCCCATAGCCGAGGTGCAGTATTTCGACTATCTGCTCTACGCCCTCCAAGTGCTTAGCGACGACCTGGCCACGCTAACCTACCGCACAGCAGGCGGACAAAAAGCACCACTCATCGTGAGCACCCGGGGCCACCGCCTCGAAGGCATCTGGCACTCGGGCTCACCGCTAAGCATGGTCATCAATTCCATACGAGGAATGCACGTTTTGGTGCCACGCAATCTAACCCAAGCCGCTGGATTTTACAACACCATCCTTGCCTCGGATGATCCCGCGCTGATCATCGAGCCACTGAATGGCTATCGCCTGCGCGAAAAAGTACCTACCAATATCGGCGAGTTCAAAATCCCGGTAGGCATACCCGAAGTCCTGAAAAAAGGTAAGGATATCACGGTAGTAACTTACGGCTCTTGCGTGCGTATAGCTGAGGATGCCGCCAGCCAGTTGCAGGATTTTGGTATCGATGTGGAGCTGATCGACGTGCAATCCTTATTGCCTTTTGATATTAATCACAGCATTGTGGAATCGCTAAAAAAGACCAATAAAGTGGTTTTCTTTGATGAAGATGTGCCCGGCGGAGCTACCGCCTTTATGATGCAAAAAGTGCTGGAGGAGCAAAAAGGATATTTCTACCTGGATGCTGAACCGCGCACCCTTACCGCCCATGCCCACCGTCCGGCTTACAGCACCGATGGCGATTATTTTTCTAACCCCAACGCCGAAGATGTTTTTGATACCGTGTATAATTTAATGCACGAGGTAAACCCATACAAGTATCCCAAGATTTTTTAGGATTTTGGAGATAGTCATCCGATGAATTCGCTAAAATAAAGTGCTTAATCATTGTAAAACCGGGATACACGCTGGAACTATTCATCGGATGACTACAATACCGGAAGTGGTTTCCCGGTTAATTCTTCCAAACCGTAGTACCATAGTTCACGAAGGCAGATAAGTTTTGGGGCTATTCACCGAGTGACTGAAATACATCCAAGAGATGTTGTTAACCGGATTATTTTATTACAAAACCATTATCACAATTTTTATTAGCTTTGTTAAAAATTTAGTTATGACAACATTAGGTTTAAAACAACAACTCTTCGAGGGAATCAATAATATTGATGAAAACGATTTTTTGCTTACCCTCAAAGAATTGATTGATAGAAAATATATAGAAACCAGTATCCCTAAGCTTTCACACCAACAACAAGTTCGCATCGAGGAATCCGAAGAACAAATCCGGAATGGTGAATACTACACAGACGAAGAGGTGAATAAACTTATCGAAAAATGGCTGGCAGGGTAATTTGGTCACGAAATGCACTGGAAGATAAAATCAGGATACTGGACTATTGGAAAAAACGAACGGGTTCAAATAACTATTCGGTTAAGCTGAACCTTTCGTTAATGGATGCTGTAAAAATACTAAAGGGCTTTCCAAGGCTGGGAAGAAATATGCCGGATTCCGATATACAATTTATTGTAAAGGACTACTATCAGATATTTTACAGGTTTGCTCACGATGATGTGAGAATATTACACATGTGGGATAGCCGAAGGAATCCGGATTGCCTGGAGATAACTGACTAATAATCACCAACCGGAAGAGTAAAGCATACAAGAAATGTGCTTAATTGCCTACAACTAAATCTTTTTGGATAAGGAGATCCCTGGCTTTTTCAGTTGAGGGCATTAAAGTCGTTAACGACCTTAATGCCCTCACAGCGAAAGCCACCCAAAATGCCTGATAAAAACGCATAAGTATGAATTTAGATGAATTCCGCAAACATGGCCATGAACTGATCGATTGGATGGCCGACTATTTTGAGCATATCGAAAAGCTGCCGGTACGATCAAAAGTAAGCCCCGGCCAAATCATCGACCAACTGCCACAAGCGGCACCCGAAGAATCGGAAGACTTTGATGCGATCATGAAGGACTTCGACAATATCATCCTTCCGGGGATGACGCACTGGCAGCATCCCGGCTGGCACGCTTATTTTACCGCCAACAACAGTTATCCATCTATCCTTGCCGAAATGCTAACGGCCACGCTGGGAGCCCAGTGCATGAGCTGGATTACCTCGCCTGCGGCCACCGAGCTGGAAGAGCGGGTGATGCAGTGGTTGCGCGATATGTGCGGCTTGCCCAAAGATTTTAGCGGCGTGATTCAGGATACGGCTTCCACGGCAACGCTGGTGGCCTTGCTCACCGCCCGCGAAAAGTTTTCGGATTACAAAATCAATAGCGATGGCTTTTATGGCAGGGGCGTGTTCACGATATATTGCTCCACCGAGGCGCACTCGTCCATCGAAAGAGCCGTTAAAATTGCCGGATTAGGAAAAGAGAATCTGCGCAAAATTGCGGTGGATGAAAACTTTGCCCTGATTCCCGAAGCCCTCGAAGCCGCTATTTTGG
Organism: uncultured Lentimicrobiaceae bacterium; assembly: GCA_964523795.1. Taxonomy (GTDB): domain Bacteria; phylum Bacteroidota; class Bacteroidia; order Bacteroidales; family 4484-276; genus SABY01. The sequence continues at coordinate 5,129 of CAZGAO010000022.1, read as the reverse complement.
ATGACCAAAATCATGGATTTACACCCCTGGCCGTGGTTGCGGCCATCGGCACCACCGGATCAACGGCGGTGGATCCGCTGGAAGAAATTGGCCGGATTTGCGCTGAGCAAAAACTTTGGCTGCACGTAGATGCCGCCTGGGCAGGCACAGCCATGCTGCTGCCCGAAATGCGCTACATGATAAAAGGCATCGAGCGTGTGGACAGCTACGTTTTTAATCCACACAAATGGATGTTTACCAACTTTGATGCAAGTGCCTATTTTGTAAAAGATAAAGAAGCCCTGATACGCACCTTTGAAATACTGCCCGAATATCTGAAAACTAAAGAGGGCACCGCCGTAAACAATTACCGCGACTGGGGCATTCAACTGGGGCGGCGCTTCCGGGCATTGAAACTCTGGTTTGTAATTCGCAACTACGGCGTAAAAGGTTTGAAGGAAACCGTACGAAAGCATCTGGACTGGGGCACCGAATTTGCCCGTTGGATTGTTGATGATTTTAATTTTGAATTGCTGGCACCGGCACCGCTGGCCACCGTTTGTTTCAGGCTAAAGCCCGATGGTATGGATGAAGATGCGCTGAATGATTTGAATAAAAAGCTCCTGGAAAAAATCAACGATTCCGAAAATGTATTTCTAACCCATACCACCCTCAATGGAAAATATACGATCCGGTTTGTAGTGGGTCAAACCCACACAGAAAAACGACATATCGAGGCGGCCTGGGAAATTATTAAAGATGCGGCCAGGCAGTCAGGGTTTCACTAATCAGGGTTTCACATAAAAAGTCAGAGTTTCACTTGGAGTGAAGCCCTGACTGATGTACGATGTCAGATGTTAGATGTCAGATGTTAGATGTTAGATGTCCTGACCACCAAGGAAATCAAACATTTCAAATTAAATAGGTCTTGGTGAAAAATTGCACCTTGTAAGTTTTTTTTCATGCCCCAGGCATATTTACCATTAGTGCCATTTAAAAGCGGCGGAGCTGCGCAATCTTTGTAACAAAATGGTTCAAAGCTTGCTCCAGAGGTGCAGCCCCGAATAAAACGGGGCAGGCGCACCGAAATATTATTATCCTGTTGATCAAGCATCAATTTTGGTACGGTAAATCCTGGTTTTTACCAAAGCCAGAAAATCGTTTTGCGAAAAGTCCTTGTCTTTTACAAAACCACTTTGTATCAAATTTCGCATAGATAATCGACAAAGTATCGATTATCTATGCAAAATTTGTAAACATCATAATTCACAAATATTTCCTACAAAAGCACACAAAAAACAGATTATCCCGAAAACATCTACTTTTGCTTTGAGCAAAAATGAAAAGTTGAGTAATAAAAAAAATCGGTAAATCGGATTAGCTATGAAAAATACAAATGAAAAAGTAAATATTGGCGAAAAGACATATCAAATTCTGAAAAAGGTTTGCGTGAATGACTTTGGTGTAGAGCAAAGTTTTTTCCTTAATTCAAAAAGGACACTTTGCTCCGGCTACCTTCCTTATATCGTGGTTCCAAATTTCCCTTCGCTGGGATTTCTAAGTGCCTTGCGCTTTCTGGAGTGGGCGAGCAAAAATCCAAACGGTGTCATCAGCCTGCCAACGGGTAAAACTCCGGAGCATTTTATAAAATGGACCAGGCATTTACTCCACACTTTTCATCAGCCTGAAACGCAAAAGCTCATGGCCGAAAATGGTTTGATGCTGAAGGAAAAACCAGTAATGAAAAATTTGCACTTTGTTCAGATTGACGAATTTTATCCCATAAACCCCCGGCATCACAACAGTTTTTTCAACTATGTGCAGCATTACTATATTGATGGTTTTGGACTTGACCCCAAAAAGGCACTGCTGATTAACAGCGATGAAATCGAATTGGCCGAAGGCAAGCATTTTACCGAGGTTTTTCCAAACAGCAAAATCGACCTGAGCCTGCGCAACCGATCGCCCCAATCGCCGCTCGAAGAATTGCAACGGGCTTCCATTTACAAAATTGACACCTGGTGTACCCGCTACGAAAAAAAAATCAGAGCACTGGGCGGCATCGGCTTCTTTTTGGGTGGCATCGGCCCCGATGGCCACATTGCCTTTAACACTCGTGGTAGCGACCATAACTCAAGCACCCGGCTTACCGAAACAAATTTTGAGACCCAGGCTGCCTCGGCAGGAGACCTTGGCGGAATCGAAGTATCAGCAAACCGGCTGGTGATAACTATCGGCTTGAACACAATTACTTACAAGCCTGATGGCGTTTCGATCATTTTTGCCGCCGGAGAGGCTAAAGCCGAGATTATTAAAAACGCCATCGAAAACAAACCCGACAACCTTTTTCCTGCCACCGTTTTGCAGCGACAAAAAAACGCACGCTTTTACATTACCGAAGGTGCCGCATCACAGATCACCGACAGCAAGGATATTTATTATAAATCCGGGGTGTGGACTTTCGAGAAAACCGAAAGAGCCATCTTCGACCTTTGCCAGAATATTGATAAATACGCCCGCAATCTTACCTTTAAAGATCTGAAAAACGACAAGTATTGTGCGCTCATTCCAAATTTGTCTATCGGAGTGGTGGCCGAGGTCATCGAATCTACAAAAAGAAAAATCGAAAAGGGGCTTGAAAAAGAACAGCACCAACGGTATTTGCACACCGGCCCGCATCACGATGATATCATGCTTGGGATATTCCCGGTTATCACCAGGCACTTGCGCGAAATCAGCAACAGCTTTCACTTCGCCATTCTTACCAGCGGATTTACCGCCGTTACCAATCTTATGATGGAGGACTTGCTTGGCCACACACTGCGATTCATCAACAATGGAGAAATTCAGATGATCGAATATCCTGACTTTTTCGATTCGGGATATAAATACAAGTGGGACAAGGACGTAAACCATTATCTGAACAAGGTGGCCAGCAACGATGCCATGGGGAAACTGCGCGGGCTTTGCCATCGCCTTACCCGCTCGATGGTGGAAATCTATGACATCAATTCCATCGAAAATCTCAAAGACAGAATCATTTCCAACATTGATCTTATCCAAAAAAGCTACGATGGCGAAAAAAACCCACCGCACATCCAGAAACTCAAAGGGATGCTCCGCGAATTTGAGGAGGAGCTGGTGTGGGCGCATTACGGAGTTCAGGTAAAAGACATCGAGCATAAGCGCCTGGGCTTTTATTCGGGTGATTTGTTTACCGAACAACCCGAGCAAAAGCGCGATGTAGAGCCTGTTTTGGAAATGCTCCGCAGAATAAACCCAACCAAGGTCAGCCTGGCATTCGACCCTGAGGGATCCGGCCCCGACACGCATTACAAGGTATTGCAAGCCATTGCCGAAGCTTTGCGACTTTGGAAAAAGGAAAAGGATATCTCAGAGCTAAAGATTATCGGCTACCGCAATGTGTGGTACAAATTCCATCCCGCCGATGCCAATGTGTTTTCGCTGGTTTCGCTCAACTCCATGGCGGTGCTGGAGCGCTCGTTCAAGGATTGCTACATCAGCCAGGTCAACGCTTCTTTTCCCAGCCATGAGCATAACGGGCCTTTTAACGAGGTTTCTCAAAAAATATGGACCGAACAGTTTAAGCGCGTTCAAATGATTTTGGGCAAGGGCTATTTTTACAATAATCCCAGCCCGAAGGTGAGGGCAACGCACGGTACTATTTTTTACAAAGAGATGAGTTTTGAGGAATTTGATGGCTATGCCCGCGCATTGGAAAAAAGCCTGGAGGGCGCATTTTAGCTTATTTTGGAAAAGTAAATAACAAAGGCTCCCGTGAATCCTGTCTTGACAAAAACTTAAACCAGGAATTTAAACAATCCGTGTAGGTTTTGTCAAGGTTTATTTTTAGAGCATGACTCTACTGATGTCCGATGTCCGATGTATGATATCCGATGTCCGATGTATGATGTCCGATGTCCGATGTTTTGACCACATCTAAAATCTGACATCTAAAATCTGATATCGGACATCCCACCCTTTCTACCAAAAAAAAATTCATTCATCATCCTTAATTTAAAGATTATCGTATTTTTGTCTGTTCAAATTAAAAAAATTAGCGCGATGAAAAATGCAATTCTACTTTTTATTTCGGCAATAGCCATTTCACTCTCAGCCATGGGTCAGGTGGATAAAATGAAAGACATCCTGAATGATGAGATGGACAGCGACAATTTTACGGTGCGGTTTTTTAATGCACTCGATGGTGAGCCTATCAAAGATGGCACCGTTAACATCCAGGATCTGGGAATCTTTACCAGCGATCTGGAAGGCAAGATTAAGTTTCCGCGCATGGACGACCAGGTTTTGCTGATGACTTTCCAGGCCGAGGGTTTTATCCCAACAGATATTAAGACGGAGATTGTGGCCGGTACCATTTTTTACAACCGTATCAGCATCTCGCCCGTGATGGCTTTGGAAAATGTGCGCATCATCCTGGACTGGGGTCGCAGACCCGATGACCTCGATGCGCATCTTACCAAAGACAAAGAATATCACATCTCCTATCACAATATGAAAGTGAGTGAGGATGGCGAAGCCCGTCTCGACCGCGATGATACCGATAGCTGGGGGCCTGAAACAATCACCATCCGGCAAACGGAAACCGCCAATCATTACGAGTTCTGGGTTCACGACTATACCAACCGCTCCGACGAAAACTCTAAAAAACTCTCTCGTTCCAAAGCGGTAGTTAAAATTTATGCCAACAACGAACTCCAGCATCAGATTGCAGTTCCCGAAGGTGATCGTGGCAACAAATGGCACGTCTTTACCATCGACAATGGCGACTTCCATATTACTAACTACGTAACGGCTGAAGAATAAATTAAGGTAGTCATAGCATGGCTCTAAGCCATACTATGACTTTCAGAATTCAGTCAGCCCGCGAATAGTTTCAGGCTGTGATGCTGATTCCCAAAAATATGCTTTCTCCCCTGGGAGAATTCACGGGGTGACTATTCCATCTGTATAATTTGTGTTCGTCCTTAAAGTAGCATTTAGAAAAATATACGATTTCAGATTTGCGCCGAGCTCCGCTCGTGCATCCTCGAAAAGTTACGAAAACTAAAATTTTTCTACTTTTCGGGACGATTTTAGATTTAAGATGTTGGTGGTATTCAGCACAA
>CAZGAO010000021.1:43561-63769 GCA_964523795.1 uncultured Lentimicrobiaceae bacterium | reverse complement strand
ATCAATTCAAGGTCAGTCATGTGGTCTCGAAGATTTTGTCTTTTCAAACCTTTTACCTCTTTGTATTGTGAAGGAGTTAGTCCAAAAGTTGCTTTAGATATTTCTGCTGTTAAAATTGCATACTCTATTCTTTCTTTTACACCTCTCTTTTTCCATTCATCAGTTAACTCATCTCGAATTGCGATACTGCGCATTCGCTTCTCGATCCAATCATCTGAATAGCCTTTCGTTTTATAAATCTCCCGTGTCCTTTTTGATGCCAATTCAGGGTTTTCAATTTCTTCAAGTCTCTCATAACCTACCCTTGCTAACCAACGTTTAAATGGTTCTGCTCTTTGTGATGGGATTGATTGAATTATTCGCAAAAGCGTTTCTGTATCCGCGATTTCCGTATCCCTCATTTTCCCGTCCTTTGCTTTCATTTTCAACTGTCGACAATTTGTCGACAGTTCAACTCCATTTGCCCTTTCCCTTTTTTTTAGCCTGTACCAATAGTCCCTCGGCTTGGTACTTTCTGTCAATATCTCAATAATATCAACGATAGCAAAATACCATTTTTCCTCTGTTTTGTCCCAATGAGTTCGAACTTGTTGGCTTTGAAATAATTTAATATTTGACATCTTTGTAATTGTGTGAGTTTGCTTTCAACAAAGATAGAAGAAACCCTGAAAAGAAATAAATTTAGTGTGCTACATTGCAAGATTTAAAATTGGGTTTCCGCTTTTTGGGTCTGTTACCGCATAAAACTTTATTTCTATTATCGTTTGGAAGTTTCATTTTACAAAGTAAATAGATTTCGTTGCTTTGGTGAATGCTAATATTGTGGCCAGGCCGCTAAAATAATTCATTCGGTTATTTTTATTTCAGAACTGCAAAAGACTTCCGGGTAGAATTGAATTCAAAAATCAATCTTGGCAGGGAAACAGGTCAGGCTTGCAATCCCCTTTGTCAGTGAGCCTGCCGAACTGCAGGGCTGCGAACCCTTTCATCTGCAACCCCGGTTTTTCCGTAAGGCCGCTAACGGCCGGGAGATTAGATTTGCTATTACGCCCAGTGATTTTCTTATTGGAGTTGTATTCTTGCAATCCTTTCTCTTGCTTCTATCAAAGCTTCATGTAATTTGGCCTCCAGAATCGCTTTGGGGGGCAATTCTGTCCAGTATTCTGCAACCATAATTCCATCTTTGTGCATTTCAAGAAGCTCGATTTGTTCTTTGCTTGCAACAGCGCACAAAATCAACCCTATTGGAGATTGCTCCCCTTCATGCCTTTCGTATTTATCTAACCACTTTAAGTGGGATAAGTGTTAGGAAATGAGACCATGACAAATGTCGTGACAGTGTAACGACATTCTCGAAATCAGAATATTCCTCGACAAATTGAATCATTCGGCGCAGATTCTTTTCTTCGTAATTCCTTCCAAATTTCTCAACTAATTCTCGTGACACCGTAACGACAATTTGCTTTCCGTATTCTCCTCTTTTGTTTTGTAAGTTATGATTCAAAATTCGTTTCCCAACATGCCAAAACAACACGGTCAAGGCACTATTCACATGCAAAACAACTTGTCTCTTCATATTTTCAATTAAAGAAACAAGTTCATTGAGCAAATCTTGATATTCAGTTTTTTCTAACGCCATTTCAATATCTTTTGTTTCCGCTTTTTGGGTCTGTTACCACAAATGCTTTTATGTATATTGTCATTTGGATATTTCATTTTACAAAGTTAATAGATTTCCTTGCTTTGGTGTTTTACAGGCAACGTTGTTTTTAAATAGTGTGTATCCATAAAGTCGATTTTTTTTGATTTAAGATTGAGGATTTGAGATCGGAGATTTTAGATTGTGCTGAATAACACCAACATCTTAAATCTAAAATCGTTAATCTAAAATCGAAATTTTTCTAATTGTTACTTTAAAGACAGACACTAGTTAGGGGTTTAAAATCACACTTTCCTTGCCGCTGACTTTGTATATGTGGCAGGCATCAGCACCAATGATGAATAGTTCATGCACCACCCGCTCACCATCAGCAAAGCCATAGAAATAAAATTGTTCCTCGGTATCTTTGAGTATTTCCTGATACGAATCGTCCAAAACAGGATGCCACCGCGAGATAGGGTAAGTTCCACTTTCGGTAAAGCGTATGGTGTCCTTGGTCGATTCTCTGACCGTATAAAAATCGTTGAGGCGGCCACCCGTTACAGTAAGTCCTATCATACGAAATTCATCACTACAAATAATTTCATCGGGGTCATCGCTTTTGGAACAGCCCAAAAAAAATAGGATCGCGAAAATAAGCAGACTAAGTTTTTTAATAGCTGTGATTTGTTTTTCAATTTTCATAATCGACAAGGGATAATAATTTTTAGGATTTAGATTCGTATTCTTTGCGCAGCAGGCCATAGCGATAGATATCGTAATATTTACCATCAAAAAAACGGGCCTCGCGCAGACAGCCTTCATTAATAAAACCCAGTTTCTTTACCAGCTTGATGACGGGGCTATTGTAGGCCAGCACTTCAGCTTCGAGGCGATGAAAGTTGAACCGCTCGAAGGCAAGGTCAATCATAGCGCAAAGCACCTGCTTGCCGATGCCCTGGTGGTGAAAGTCGGGATGGATAAAGAGACTTAGCTCAGCCTTACGGTTGAACCATCGCACCGATTTAAATGCCGTCTGCCCGATGATGCGTTCGTCTTTGATCAGCGCGTAATTTATTTCATCGGGCATCCCATCGGGATAGATCCATTTTTCGGTAAGGTGCTTGCTAACGTCCGGCAGCAGTGCAATTTGTTTGATGCTGTCGTTTTTTGCTTCTATTGCTTTGAGTTCAAAACCATTTTCGAGCGTTATCATTTAGTGAAGTTTTGTTTTGGTAAAATATCCATGACTTATTAATCCAAGGTTTTATTAGCTATTAATAAGCATAAGGATTTTACAAAGATAGCAGATAAGCTCATTACGGCCAGAACGGGTGTTGTTTTTTTTAGTTCAGGGTTGCTAACCCACACTGGCTTGAGGCTCGCAACCCTGAAAAATGTCCGATGTATGATGTCCGAGGTTGCATCCTCACATCTGAAATCCAACAATCACACATCCACATCTAAAATCTTAAGTCGGACATCTGAAATCTGACATCAAAAGATACCAGGGATACAATCCCTCCGCAGGAGCTGAGCAGGCTCTGCGGGGCTGCGAACCTAAGCAAGCCAGGGCTTCACTTTAAGTGAAACCCTGGCTTTCCAAAGTGTAAAGGCTGCTAAGCTCTCATTCCCCCTCGCCAATCATCTTTTGTATCCCCGGGCGGTCGATTTTCCCACCGGGTGTTTCAGGGAAATCAGGAAGAAAGAATAGCTGCCGCAGTCTTTCGGATTTCCCAAACTTTTGTTTCAACACGTTTTCTATTGCCTGTTGCTCCTGAACTAACCAGGGCTGCCCTTCGATAACCAACAGGAGCTTAGCTCCCAGCTTTTCGTCAGGGACGGATGAAATGATAAAACGATCTTTAATGTAGGTTTCCAGTTTTTTTTCGACCAGCTCGGGAATCACGTTAATGCCTCCCGTGATAATCAGATTGTCGCAGCGACCCAATATTTTAAAACGGTTTTTATCGATAAATTCGGCCAGATCGCCGGTTTTTATAATCCCATCGGCCAGCTTAGGTGCTTCAATGCACAGCCGCCCCTCTTCGTTAGCCCAAACCTTAACTCCTGGCAAGGGATGCATGTAGCCGTCCGCGTCCTGGCCTCTAAGTTTTTGCATCGCTATATGGCTCACCGTTTCGGTCATTCCATAACTTAGATAGCTTTCGTTGCTCAATTTTCTAATTTCTGTCTGAAGGCTGGGGGCAAGCGGTGCTCCGCCAATAATCAGTTTTTTAATCCTGTTCAACTTCTCTATTCCGCCCACTTGCGACAGAATTTCATAAATCTGAAGCGGCACCATCGCGGCAAAATCAAAATCTTCATCAATAGCATTCAAGGGATCAGCCAAGGGTTTAACGAAGTGTAAATCCAAGCCTAAAACCATGGCCCTCACAACCATCATTTTTCCGGCAATATACCCGGCAGGTAAAGCCAATAAAGATTTGTCGCCCTTTCGTAAATCCAGATATTCTCCGGTTTTAATGGCACTATTCACCATCTTTTGTTTTTTGATCCGAATGGTTTTTGGCACACCGGTGCTGCCGCTGGTTTTAATATTCAGATAATCGTCCTTATTTAGCCATTGTAAGATAAAATCGAAGATGGCTTTTTGCCAATCGGCAGTTAAACTATTTTCAAGGCGATCGTTTGCGTAAGCGATCAATTGATTTCCTTCAAAATATTTACCCTCCAAAGTTAGCGTAGAAAAACTGGTTTCATTCATGGTTCAAATAATTCAGATTCCACTTTTCTTTAGGCTGATAAAAAAGACGAGCATCGCGAATGTACAATGGCGATGGGATATTATTGGTGTAAAGGCTGCCCGTACCCAGACCCTGGGGCAGCGGGTTGCCGAGGGTGGCCGTCCATTGGGCAATGGCATTTAAGCCCACGTTGGATTCGAGAGCCGAGGTAATCCACCAGCCGATATTCAGACCTTCGGCAATTTCGATCCACTCGCTGCATCCTGCTATGCCGCCATGCAAGGAGGGTTTTAAGATGATATACTCAGGCCGGATAACAGAAAGCAATACCGCTTTATCTTTTGTTTTGTGAACGCCAATCAGCGATTCGTCCAAGGCAATGGGCATAATCCGTTCCCGGCACAAGTCGGCCAGCTCTTTGTTTTTACCGGCGGCGATGGGCTGCTCGATGGAATGAATTTGCAGAGCTGCCAATTTTTGCAGGTTTTTGCGAGCCTCCTCCATCGTAAATGCACCATTGGCATCCACGCGGATTTCCAGTTTATCAGCGGAGAATCGCTTGCGAACGGATTGCAAAATCGCCACCTCCTTATTAAAATCAATAGCTCCGATTTTCAGTTTGATACATCGGAATCCATCGTTAATTTTTTCATCAATTTGCTGAATCATATAATCCGGCTCACCCATCCAAACCAAACCGTTGATTGGGATTCCAATATTTTCCTGCGTAAAATCGGAGGGAAACAGGATTTTATCCTCATCTGCCTTCAAATCGAGCATGGCCGTTTCGAGGCCAAAGCGCAGCGAAGGAAAATTCATCAAGCCATCATCTACCCAATAATTGTAATCCTGGATGTTATGACAAACTTCGGCGATCTTTGGTTCCAGTTCGGCATTGGCATCGCAGCTCAAATTCTTTAAAGGAGCTATTTCGCCAATGCCTGTTTTGTTTTTGTTTTTAATAAAAAAAAACCAGCTATCCCTGCTTTGCATCACGCCACGAGAGGTGCCGGCAGGCCGTTTGAAATGGAGCTTATATTTTACAAAATAGGCTTTCATGATCCTATCCAAATTCCAAGACCAAACAAAAGGATATAAGCAAAGGTGGAGAGGGCAAGCTTTTTTAAATAGGGATCGAGGAGTCTTTGCTCATCGATTTTAAATATACGCAGCAAATCACGAACAAACAAGGGGATGACGGCAAGGAAGATAAATTGATATGGCGAGTGATAATTGAAGATGGTGTAAATGATGCCGCAAACGATGGCCAGGCCAACGAGCAGAATATGATAAAGCCGTGCGTTGTTGTGGCCCATGCGCACCACCAATGTGTTTTTGCCGGAGTTACGGTCGTTTTCCTCATCGCGCATATTATTCAGATTGAGTACGCCGGTGCTGAGCAATCCCACCGAAATAGCCATAAGCCAGGTGTCGGGGGGCAGGCGGTGCGCATTGAGGTAGTAGGTGCCCAAAACGCCAAGCAGTCCAAAAAACAAAAACACAAACAGGTCGCCCAGGCCGCGATAGCCGTAGGCTGTATTGCCGATGGTATATTTTATTGCTGCCGCAATGCTCACGATGCCAAGCAGGAGGAAAAGCAGCGTTTGCCAGCTCTGGCTTCCCAGCCCCACCAAAATTAACGAAATGCCGCTGCTCAAGGTTAGCAGTGCCACAAGGCCTACGCCCCATTGCATTTCGCGGATACTAATTTCGCCGCCCTGCACCGTACGTACCGGACCCAATCGCTTGTGATTGTCGGTGCCTTTGAGGCTGTCGCCCAAATCGTTGGCCATGTTCGACAGGATTTGCAAAAGCAGTGTGGTGAGGATGGCCAGCGCGATAACCCAGGGTTTGTAATCCTGGTCGGCAACGGCCATAAAACTCCCTGCCAAAGTGCTCGAAACGGCCAGGGGCAGCGTGCGCAGCCGCATGGCCTTGATCCATGATTTCACGCTTGCCATTAGGGGAATTTTGGGTATTGATGAAAATCGGGGTCGCGTTTTTCCAAAAAGGCATGTTTACCTTCCTGGGCTTCTTCGGTGAGGTAATAAAGCAAAGTGGCATTACCGGCAAATTCCTGCAGGCCTGCCTGGCCATCCAGGTCGGCGTTCATGCCCAGCTTTATCATGCGCAGAGCCATCGGGCTGCGCTGCATCATGGTTTTAGCCCACGATACTACTTCATCTTCGAGGTCGGCAAGGGGAACTACTTTGTTGACCAAGCCCATAGCCTCGGCTTCGTGGGCCGAATACTGGCGGCACATAAACCATATCTCACGCGCTTTTTTCTGCCCTACGATGCTGGCGAGATAGGAGGAGCCAAAGCCGGCATCGAAGCTCCCAACCTTGGGACCGGTTTGTCCGAAGATGGCATTTTCGGAGGCGATGGTCAAATCGCAAACCACGTGCAGTACGTGACCGCCACCGATGGCATAGCCATTTACCATGGCGATGACCGGCTTGGGCAACGAGCGGATTTGCTTTTGCACATCCAGCACATTCAAGCGCGGTACGCCGTCCTTGCCGATGTAGCCGCCTTTTCCTTTTACATTTTGGTCGCCGCCCGAGCAAAAAGCCTTATCGCCGGCACCGGTAAAAACAACCACGCTGATGCGCTGATCTTCGCGACAAATACGCAAGGCATCACTCATTTCTGTGGTGGTTGTAGGTGTGAATGCATTGTAATAGCGCGGCCTGTTGATGGTAATTCGTCCGATTCCTTCAAAGAAATCAAACAATATTTCTTCGTATTCCTTGATGGTTTCCCAAATTCTTTTTTCCATAATTTAAATATCAAATCAACTATTAAATCAATAACAAAACAGCAGCTTAATCTTCTTTTAAAAACTGAAAATATTTTTCTAATACCTCAGGCGATTGCTTGCGATGGGTGAAGACTTCGAGGATGGCGGGCTTTTGCAGATCGTCGGAGAAAAACTTTGTAAGATTTTCGTTCAGCTCAGCAACATTGCAGGCACGGAAATATTCCAGGCCAAAGGTTTGGGCAAAGCCTTCGGTTTTTTCGAGGTGGCGGGTTTCGTAAAATTTCTCTAAGTGTTCGGTGGACGAGGGTCCGGGTATTATCCTAAAAATGTTACCACCGCCATTGTTGACCACGATGATGCGTAATTTATCGGAGAGGTAATTATTCCACAAGCCGTTGCTGTCGTAGTAAAATGAAAGATCCCCGGTAATGAGCAGGGTTGGTTTATTGTCGGCAAAGGCGGCACCCACTGCTGTGGAAGTGCATCCATCGATACCGCTGGTGCCACGATTGGCAAAATGCTCGATGCCGGTCTTGTGCCTGAAAAGCTGGGCGTAGCGCACCGGGCTACTGTTGCTCACGTGCAAATCGTAGTCGGCGGGTATTTGCTTAAAAACCTCATCAAAAACCAGCATATCACTGTACGGACATTGTTTCATATATTCCTGATGACGCTTGGCGGCTCGTTGCATTTTTGCCTGCCACAAAGCATGATAGGTGCTTAATTTGGATATTAATAAAGGTGCTAATTGAGGGATAAAGTGGTCGGCAGGAATATAAATACTGTGCGTTAAATGCTGGTAAGTGTCGGGGTGATGTTCGTCGGAATTGATGTGGAGGTGTGCTTTAACTTCGTTGCGACGCAAAAATGCCTTGATGCGTTTGGATACAATGGCATCGCCAATGCTTATCAAAACCTCCGGCGCAAAATCTGCTTCTTGCTCTCTATCCAGCGTTGCCAGTATTTTATCGATGCAGGCAACGCCGTGCGTGTTGGAATAATTGGAGGTGGTTTCGCTAAGCGTGATCACCTGCTTTAATTGCGAAATGTGATCCAGGCTCTCATTAAGTTTTTCATTTTTGCTGCCCTGTCCCACCAGCATCATCACTTTATCCGCCTGGTTTATAATCGAGGCTATTTCGCTAAGCTTGTCGGCACTCAATTTTTTTTCAGCAAAATAATTATTGATGATCCTCACTTTGGGCAAGGCTGCAAGGCTTTGCTCGTAAAGGGGTTCGGCAAAAGGGAGGTTGATATGCACCGGGCCGGGAAATGGCTGGCTCAATGTATTGATGGCTTCATTGATAAGCCTGTTGGCAAACCAGTGCTCGTCCTTGTTGTGAATTTCCTGCGGCAGGTTGACGCTTTTTTTGATGTAGTTGGCAAAAATATTTTCCTGTTTGATGGTTTGCCCGTCGCCCTGATCCGTCCAGGCTTTAGGCCGATCGGCGGTGAGGATAAGCAGGGGCACTTTTTGATAATACGCCTCGGCGATGGCCGGGGCATAGTTGAGGGCAGCCGTACCCGAGGTACATGCGATTGCCACCGGCCTGCCCAGCCTGATGGCCATACCCAGCGCGAAAAAAGCTGCACTGCGCTCGTCCACCAACGAGTAAGCCTTAAAGTCGGGAAGCCCCGCAAAAGTATTCACCAGGGGTGCATTGCGCGAACCCGGCGAAATTACAATATCGCTTACGCCCTTGGCCAGCATAATTGCTGCCAGCTCCTGTACCACGCTTTTGTTGGATATCATTTTTTTAAATCTTAAATCAATACTTTTTCTAAAATTGCTGCTTTCATTTCGGTTTCCTGCCACTCGCTATCGGCACACGAGTCGGCGGTAATTCCTCCGCCTGTGAACAAGTGAAAATATTCGCCATTTTTTTTCATGCAACGCAGATTAACAAATAACTGATTTTGCCCGGCAATGTTTAATGGTCCCAAAAATCCGGTGTAATATTCCCGATCATGGTTTTCTATTTCCAAAATCATTTTTAAGGCAATATCTTTTTGAAAACCACAAACCGCAGGCGTAGGATGCAAGGCCTCGATTAGCTTTCCCAATGATATTTTGCTCTTTCGATTATCGATTTTAAAATCTGTTCGGATATGTTCGATGGCACCCGCAGGTGAAGTATAAGTTTCGCTGGTGCTGTAATTTTCGATGCCGAGTTTTTTAAGTTCCTCTTCGATGAAATCGCTAACCCATTGCTGCTCCATCCGTTCTTTCTCGGGCCAGGAATCGGGTGTTTTTTCTCCGGACGAAACGGGTCGCGTGCCAGCCAGAGCCATGGTGTGGAAATTGCGATCCTCGACCCGGAGCAGGGTTTCGGGACTAGCTCCCATCCACAATCCCGTTTGCGGCGTATAAAAAAGATAAGTGAAGGCCGCCGGGTAGTTTTTTTTCAGTTTCAAAAATATCTCCGCCAGACTCAAATCAACAGCAGGTTTAGTAATCTTAATTTTAGAAAAGACCACTTTTTTGGCTTCCTGGTTTTTAATGCGATCGATAAGCAAGTTGCAACTTTGCAGGTAATGCGCTTTCGTGGTGGATTGAGGAGCTTCAACAGCATTGGCTTTTTTGTGGGCAACAGGATCTGGTAATTTTTGCGAAAAGCAAACAATTTCTTCTACGCCACTCAAGAGGAAATCCGGTTTTATTACAATGATCGGATGCTGCTCTGTTTTTACAAAAGGGGCAAAAACAAATCCTGTGGCATTCACCAATTCCCCAAAATTTTGGATTTCTCCTGCTTGCTTACTGGTTTCGATGACAGCGTTCAGGCCGTCATCACCGGGCAAATGCCAGAGCGCGAAGCCGTAGCCTGCATGGATACTCTTTTCGATAAAATCGTTGAGATCCTTGTGCATAGCTATTTACGGATAATAAAATTGGTAAGCCTGATGGTAGAAATGAGCCGGTCGTCCTGATCGCGGATATCAATATTCCACACATGGGTACGCTTGCCGCGATGGATAATTTCGGCGGTGGCAAACACCCAGCCGCTGCTTGCCGCCCCCGTGTGGTTGGCCGAAATCTGGCTTCCTCGCACATCGAAGGTCTCGTTATCGATCAACACAAAGGAGCCCATTCCGCCAATGGTTTCGGCTAGCGCAACGTTTGCACCGCCATGCAAAATACCGCCCGGACGTACGGTGCGTTTATCCACCGGCATTTTGGCACACACCCGCCCTTCGTCAACTTCGGTGTATTCGATACCCAGGCTCTCCATCAATGTGCCGACATTGGTAGCGTTCAGTTCCTCGATGCTTGTATTTAAATTCATCATGCTTTGCAGTGATTTTTAAATCTATTCACTAAAAAACCACAAAAGTATAAAATATGAGACTGAATGGAAATCACAAATTGTGATATCCAATAGTGAGAAGATGGGGTTAAGGAAACCTGCATTGGTTTTCACGGAACAAGGTGTTGCGATTTTGTCTAGTGTTTTAAACTTTATTAAAGCTTATGCCTGATTATGAATTTAATAAAGCGTTTTATTCGATGAGGACATCGTCTTCATAGTTAAATTCCAGTTTACTCTGAAGGATAATTTCATCAAGGATTGCTTTCTGATATCCTAATTCTACAGCTTTTTCAAAGTTTTCCCGAATCTTTGGAATATTAAAAAGTTCCTCAATAGCATCCATGTATTTATTGACAATTGCTTTCACACCGTATTGTTCTTCTGCTTTTCCTCTAATTTTTTCTTTCAATTCCTCAACGATAATGTCCGATTTGATAACAAATGAAATCGGAAATCGCTGGACTTTATCTATGTCGAGAAAATACTTTCGTACGTCTGTGGTCTCAGTTACTTGAAAGAATCTCCCCAACGGTTTCATCACAAAATCAATTCCACCGTCATTTGCGTTGGTTCGTCCGGTTTTGTATAATTTTAAGTTATGCTTCTCAATATTATCAAGGTCAAATCCGAAATAAACCACTTGATCATGATAAAAGTATTTCAGGATTGCATAGCTCACAATTTCAAAAATCCGGGCATCGATATTTGGAGCCAATAAACCTGTAATAAACGCGTATGCCATTTTTGGTTTTTTATCCGAAATGTTTTTTAGTTCTTCGATGGTTTTTATAAAGCGGTTAAATGCACCTTTCTTTGTTTCGATGTATGAGTCAATAATTTGAATCACAGAATGAGCTACATTATGTTCTAATTTATTGACCTTTATTTTTAGCAGGTTTTCATTAATCCAGTACCTGCTTGATTCAGAGTCCCTGATAATTGGCACATACTCACAAGTTGGGAAATATTTGCGAAATTCTTGGTTCATTCGGTGATTCAGCGCATGGTTTTGTAGCTTTGCGCCAAATGGCAACGCTCTTTGCCTCTGAAAAAGAGAAGAGAATTTAGCACCTTCATAATCATGATATCCGCCTTGTGTATCAAAGTTGAGGGCAATATAATCTGCAATTAGTACGTAGCTTGCATAAAGATTGCCAAAGCTGCCTCTGGCTTTTGAGCCTTCATTTGCTGATTTTGTCTTGATATTGAGATATTGCAGTAGTTCGCTTTTTTGATAAATTTCTTCCGAATTCTCACCAAAGTTGTTTTGCAATGTTTTCTCAATGACCTTTGTAAAGTCGTGCTTCATTTGATTTTAAAATAATTTTAATATCGCTGCTTTTTCAATTTTCTCTGTTTCAAAAGTTCTTATTTCTTTTTCAAGTATCTCACCCTTGTACTCAGTCGAAATGCCTACACGTCTTAAGCCAGTTTTTAAGTATTTTTCACTCAATTCAATACCAATTGAATTTCTGCCAAGTTTTTTTGCTACGTGGGACGTTGTGAATACACCGGAAAAAGGGTCAAGAACAGTATCTCCTTTATTGGAACTGGCTTTTATAATTCTTTCCAATAAGGCAATTGGTTTTTGTGAAGGATGATTTTCATATTCCGGCATTCTGTATCGCACTCTGGCAAAATCCCAAACATTGCCAGGAACCTTTTCTGTGTTGTATGGCTGAGGAGGATTTTTGCGGTAATCGATTAGCTTTCTTTTCGCTCCGGTTTTTGCTTCCACAAGAATATCTTCGGTATTAAAAGTGTAATTATTCTTATCCTTCACGCAAAACAGAATGGGTTCATATAAAGAGCCGTAATGTTTTTTTGCCTGAACTCCCGAACTATCATAGGCCCATATTATCCTTGACAGAATATTAATTCTATCTTGAAGGAAAATATCATAATAAGGCATAAATTGGGTGGAAGTCATTACATATAAAGAACCATTATGCTTTAACTTTTTAATGCAGATTTTCAGCCATTCATAGCTCCATTCCAGATAATCAATGTCATTTTCCCACTTGTCTTTTTTGCCGTCAAAATCTTTGCCTATATTGTAAGGTGGATCAACAAATATCAGATCAATGCTGTTGTCCATTATCTCTGTCTTCATAATTTCAAGAGCATCCCCTTGATAAATCTTATGGCCATTGTTTTCAAATTTTTGCATTGAATTATTTTTTAATTCTGTTTTCTTTATCCTGGATTATGTCTGTCCTTTCTCCAATATTGTCCATCATAGCGTTTTTATGTTCATTACAAAAATCGTTAAGATTCCCGACTTATTCTATTTGTTTCCTATGAAGTTATCAACATGACAAGAACAAGAGCAGGAATTAAGCTCTTTCTAAGCTGTGTTGAATGCGCATGATGCACTTGAATCTTGCTTGCATTATGATATTGAAAAACCCAAAAGTGAGTTGAATCTGAAACAAAAATCACTGCCAATTACCCTACTTCGCCTCCAGAATATCATTTACCCACGACAGTCCCGCCATCACTGCCGGAAAGCCAATGGTGGAGGCAAGCAGGATTACTGCATGTTTTATTTCCTCAGGGTTGGCACCGGCTTGCAAGAGCTGGCGCGTATGGCTGTGAGCGGCTCCTTCGCTTTTGGTGGCTACCGCAGCAGCCAACTGGATTAGATGGGCTGTTTTTGCATCGAGAGGGCCGGCATTTTTACAAGTCTCGCCAAGGTTTTCGATATCCTGGATAAAATCAGGAAATTCTTTTTTAATTTTCAGGTAGTGTGATGGAATGCTTTTGTTCGGCATAATTATTTGTAATTAGATGATTATAAAATAAATGACTGCACAAAACTATCAAACTTGGGCTAACGAATGACTTTGCACGAAAAAAGTTTTTTCACATAATCGTTAAAATATTTTAAATAAACTATATTTGGCTTTTTAAATTTTGAATTAAAACGGAGTTAATTAACCAAATTCGTGTTTGATGAAAAAGAATTTTATTCCACTTGCCGCCTTCATGGTTTGTTGTTTTTTACTGGTCAATCCCTTAAAAGTCAGTACCCAGGTTGCCGACACTCTTTACGATGATCTCTATGAAATGGATCTTGAAGCACTGATGAATCTCGACATTTATTCGGTATCCAAAAAGGTAGAAAGCTTGTTTGATGCACCGCTTTCGGCCTCAGTACTCACGGGCGAAGAGATTGTGAAATCTGGGGCTACCACCATCCCCGAAGCCCTTAGGATGATTCCGGGGATTATCGTTCGCGAAAAGACCACCGGCAATTACGACGTGCATTTGCGGGGCATGGACAATGTGCAGGGTAGCAAACTCAATTTTTCGGAGAACACCTCCACGCTGGTGATGATCGATAACCGCATTGTTTACGGATATTTCCAGGGCGGCACTTTTTGGGAAACCCTCCCCATAGGCATTCACGACATCGATCGCATAGAAGTTGTGCGCGGCCCTTCTTCGGCCTTGTATGGCAGCAATGCCGTTACCGGCGTAATTCACATCATCACCAAAAAAGCCCATACGGATGGATTTGCAGCCAATGCCAACCTGCAGGCCGGCACGCTCAATACCAAAATTGCTGACGCAGCCCTGGAATATGGATTGAAAGATTTTAAATTTCGCCTCTCGGGCAATTATACCTTTATGGATCGTAGCAACGATGAATATTATGCCTACTATTTCCAAAAATTTGTACCCCGCGACACGCTGATGTACAAGCCTGTGCCGGGGCCAAATCCTTTTGCTCCGCCTTCGCCGCTCATGCCCACTGCCGACCAATATTATCCCGATCCCCAAACGGGACTGGATAAGTATGGCGTAAACTTTAGGGGAAACTACGAGGCGGGTGATAATCTTAGCTTGGATCTATCGGCAGGTATGCAAAATTCGCGGACACAAACCATATACATCGACAATGGCCTGGTACCCATGAATACCCGGGATTCGAAAACGGCTTATGCAAACCTGATGGCTGATTTTTATGGTTTCAACGCCAGGGTGTCATACATGGCAGGTGAGCAGGATTTGTTTGTGGGAGCAGTAAATCCAAATTTCCAATATGATTTTAACCAGTTGGATGCCAATCTGGAATATAATTATCAATGGAAAAACCTTACGCTCCGTCCGGGCATCAGCTACCAAAATACTACTTATGACGCTACGCCTTATTCGGCAGATACCAATAAGGCTTTTTTTGATGGCGAAAAACAACTCGACCAACTGGCAGGTATGCTCAGAGCTGAATACGCGGTTTCGGAAAGGCTAAAGCTGGTGGCTGCACTGCGCTACGAAAAATACAACAAACCCGATGATGGCTACCTTTCCTACCAGTTTGCCTCCCTATTCAAGCTCAGCGAAAACACTTTGATTCGTGCGGTTTATTCGCAGGCCAACCAAGGCCCTTTTATGCTCGACACTTATGCCAATCTGGATATTGTGCTTAACCCAATGTCGAGTACCCACCTGGTAATCAAGGGCAACGAAAACCTAAAACTCCCTACCATGAATATGTTTGAACTCGGTTTCCGAAATAAATTGACCAGCTATGTCCAAAGCGATTTTGAGGTTTTTTATTCTAAGATGAAAAATTTTACCACCGCTGTTGTTGATCAAGCCAAGCCTACCAATTCAGAATACGAAAATCTGGCACTCGAAGCCAACCAGTTTGGCATGACCATGAACCTGGACTTTTTGATTAGTTCTAATTTTAGATTTAAAGTATTTGGCACGTTACAATCAACCATCTTTACCAACTACCAAAAGCCTTATTTTATCCCACTGCCCGATACCAATATTTTCTTTTACGAACAAGAAGATCTGAAACACCGCTGGACTCCCGATTTTTATGGTGGTGCCACCTGTGATTATTCACCCATCGATAAATTAAACTTTTATGTCTCGGCTTATTTTTATGGCGATGAAACCATGCTCAACCTCGAACCTCGCACCTATACTCCAAGTAAAATCCCTATTGCAGGCAAAACCATCGTAAATTTGAAAATTAATTATAAGTTCTGGAAACAGCACAGCATCTATTTTAATGCACGGAATCTGCTCTTCAACGATACGCCCGAATTTGCCTATGGCGATAATCCCTATGGCATGTATCTGTTTGGATTAAATCTGGCATTTTGATGTTCTATATTAATAATCCTTTACAACAAAGGCTATGCGCAAACTATTAATACTTCTGCTTCTCATCAGTCTTCCGGCCTGGCTCTTTGCACAGTCCGAAAAGCTGCATACGGTTTTTATTTACAACTTCACCAAGCATATCGAATGGCCCGAAAAATACCGCAACGGCGATTTTATAATCGGAGTGCTGGGCAATTCGCCCATTACCGGAGAGTTGGAGGCTCTGGCCGCGACACGCAAAGTTGGCGGACAAAATATGCGGATTGAAAATTATAAAAACCCCGATGACATCCGCCAATGTCATATTCTCTACATTCCCGAATCGCAGTCGGGCGATATCGCTGCCGTGCTTGAAGTGCTTAAAAATAAAAGCACCCTTATCGTTACCGACAAAAAAGGCATGGCACGCTCGGGGGCTGCAATCAACTTTGTGGTGGAAGGCTCAAAACAAAAATTTGAGCTTAATAAGAGCAATGCAACAAAATATGGTCTCAAGGTGAGTTCGGATTTGGAACGTCTTGCTGTAATTGTTGATTAAGCAGATAAAAGGCAATGTTTGGTTATTTTAAAGAAACAGATGCAAAATGAAACTAAGGTTTACCGTACGCAATAAACTCATTATCGGCTTTGGTATTATCATTGTCGGGGTGCTGATAAGCAGCCTGCTAACCTACTTTACCCTCGACGAAAACCGAAAGGTAAGCGATGATATCACCAAAATACATTCGCCTTCAGTGGCTATGCTCAACGATTTGCAGGCCATGGTCAACAACTCGAAAATGCTAATCAAAAACTGGGTTTTTATCGATAAAAAAGCCAATACGCCCGACAAGCTCAATCTTAAGGAAATGCACCAGACTGCATTTCCCGAGCTGCGCGATCAGTTGCTGGAAGTATCCCAAAACTGGGAGCCTGACCAACGTGAGCTTTTGCAGAAAACGCTTAGCACCATCCAGGACAGCCTTTTTGTGCAACATCAATATGTGATGAGCCAGCTTAACGATTTTGATAGCTACGAAGATGTAATGGTGGTGTTCGAAACCCAGCCCATGGTGGAAGATCAGGGCGAGGTGATGATAGAGACCAACAGAATTATCAACATGCTTCGCACACTCACCACACGGCAGCAAACCATCGTTGAAACGCAATTGAAACAGATGGATCAATCGTTCAACAGCTTTCAAACGCTGATTGTCCTGATGGGCATTTTGCTGATGCTTGTTGCTATTGCATCGGCTTGGCTCACCTCCAACTCGCTGGTTAAGCCCATCAACTATCTCAAAGGAATTATACTACAAATGGGTAAAGGGATTTTACCCACAAAAAAAATAAAAGGAGGCAACGATGAGATGGGCGATATCTCGCAGGCACTCAATCTGCTTGTGGATGGCCTAAAAGAAACCTCCCTCTTTGCCAGCACCATCGGCATGGGTAAATTCGACAGCAGCTACCATCCGCTTAGCGATATGGATACCCTGGGAAATGCGCTGATGCAAATGCGCGATAACCTGCAAAAGCTCTCGATGGAAAACGAAAGCAACAACTGGCTGCAAACCTCGATAATGAAAATCAGCGATGTGTTGCGTGGCGAAAAATCGGTGCAGCAACTGGCCAATCAATTGCTCTCGACCCTGGCCGGAATACTGGATATAAAAATTGGTGCTGTTTATTTGAGCACTAATAACGAAATACTGGAACTTACCGGCAGTTATGCTTACGATGTAAGAAAGGATAACACTACCCGATTTAAATTTGGTGAGAGCCTGGTAGGGCAGGCTGCTGCAGAGCAAAAGCCCATTCTTTTTACCGACCCGCCCAAAGACTATGTGTATGTTCAATCGGCTCTGGGCAAAATCCCGCCTTCCAATATTTTGGTTAATCCGCTGGTGTATCAGGAAAAGGTGATTGGTGTAGTTGAGATGGGCTTTGTGGGCGAGATCAGCAAAATCCAGATGGAACTCATCAATCAGGTTTCGGAGAGCCTGGCTATTGGTTTTAATTCGATAAAAACGCGGGCTGAGATTCAGGAGATGCTTAAGATGACCACTGAGCAAGCCGAAAAGCTGAGGGTTCAGCAAGAGGAGCTAAAGCATAAAAACGAGGAAATGCAAACCCAGCAGGAAGAACTGCGTGTGGCCAACGAAGAACTCGAAGAGCAGACCGGGGCACTTAGAGCTTCGGAAACCAACCTGAAACAACAACAGGAAGAGCTGCAGGTTACCAACGAGGAACTCGAAGAAAAGACCCGGGCACTGGAAATGCAGAAAAAGAAGATTACCGATAAAAATCTGGAACTCGAAATCGCTCGTAGCAACATCGAGCAAAAAGCCAAAGAGCTGGAGGTGTCGAGTAAGTACAAGTCAGAATTTCTGGCCAACATGTCGCACGAGCTGCGCACACCGCTCAATAGCTTGCTCATCCTTTCGCGCGATTTGGCCGACAATAAAACCGATAATCTGAACGAGGAACAGATCGAATCGGCAGAGATCATTTACAAAAGCGGTAACGATCTGTTGCTGTTAATTAACGAAATTCTCGACCTCTCGAAAATCGAATCGGGTAAGATGTCGCTTAATCTCGAGTCTATCCCACTTGCCGAAATACAGGATTCGATGAACAGGCAGTTCAGACCGGTTATCCATCAAAAGCAATTAAAATTTGATGTGGACATCGCCCCCGATGCCCCCAAGGCCATCATCAGCGACAAGATGCGACTGGAACAAATTCTGAAGAATCTCGTATCCAATGCCGTAAAATTTACCGAGGAAGGCGGGGTAACCATTCGTTTCCATCTGCCCAAGCTCGGGGCGGATCTTTCGCGCAGCGGCCTGAATGCTATGAGCAGCATCGCCATTTCGGTTATCGACACCGGCATTGGCATCCCTAAAGAAAAACAGATGGCAATATGGGAAGCCTTCCAGCAAGCCGATGGTGGAACCAGCCGCAAATATGGAGGTACGGGTTTGGGCTTATCCATTTCGCGCGAGCTGGCCAAGTTGCTGGGAGGCGAAATACTCCTCGAAAGCGAAGTAGGAAAAGGAGCAACATTTACAATTTATGTCCCCATCGAGAAAGAACAAAATGAGCCGACCCATCTGGAACATCCGCCTGTCAGGCATCGAAAAAATGACCTGTTTGCCCAACCGCACGGAGCAGAAGGAGCTGCAAAACCTGCCGAAATATTTGCTAATCAGTTTCAAGATAAATCGGCAGCGCAGGTATCAGACCGAGAGATAAAAGATGACCGTGCTGCCATTAGCAAAAGCGATAAGGTAATCCTGATTATCGAAGATGATGCCTCCTTTGCGGAAACCCTGATCGCCCAGGCCAAACGCAATGGCTTTAAATGCCTGACAAGCCTTAGCGGCGAAGAGGGCCTTAGCCTTGCCGAAGAATACTTGCCCAATGCCATCATCCTGGATATTAAGCTGCCGGGCATTGATGGCATTACGGTACTCGAAAAGCTAAAGGATAATTCCAAAACACGACATATTCCTGTACACGTGATGTCGGCTTTTGAAGAAACCATCGATGTGTATAAAAAAGGAGCCATTGGTTTCCTTAACAAACCGGCCAAGCCCGATGAGATGAAAAGTGCCTTTACCAAAATAGAGCATTTTATCGATCGCAAAATGAAAGACCTCCTCATAGTGGAGGACGACCCCAACATGCGCAAAGGAATAAAGGTGGTGATTGGCGAAGAAGATGTGAAAATTACCGAAGTAGAATCGGGCGAAGCAGCTTTTGCTGCCTTGCAAAAAAACAGCTTCGACTGCATGGTTTTGGATTTGGGATTACCCGATATGTCGGGCTTCGACCTGCTAAAGAAACTGGATAATCAAAAGCAAATCAATATTCCGCCCATCATCGTTTACACCGGAAAAGAACTCACCAAAGAAGAAAATGATGAGCTGCAAAACTACACCAGCTCTATCATTATTAAAGGTGTAAAATCGGAAGAAAGACTGTTAGACGAAACGGCTCTCTTCCTCCACCGCGTGGTTGACGATTTGCCCGACCGCAAACAGCAGATCATCGCCAACCTACATGATAAAGAGCGGCTTTTTCAGGGCAAAAAAATTATGGTGGTGGACGATGATATGCGCAATGTTTTCGCCCTCTCCAAGGTACTCAAAGGCAAGGGCATGGAAGTAGTAAAAGCCGTAAATGGCCAGATGGCTCTGGAAGTACTCGACAAAAATCCGGACATCGACCTGGTGCTCATGGATATTATGATGCCAGTGATGGATGGATACATTACTACCAGAAAAATAAGAGAACAACGCCGCTACGACAAGCTGCCGGTAATTGCACTTACGGCCAAGGCCATGAAAGAAGACCGCCAGAAGTGCATCGAAGCCGGTGCTAACGATTACATGTCGAAGCCGGTGAATGTAGAAAAATTGCTTTCGCTGATGCGGGTGTGGCTTTATAAATGATTGAACCATTTGAATGATTGATAATTATAGAATATTGAATATCGAATACTGAATATTGAATACTGAATGATGAAATATGCCGATAAAGAAAAAAACAGAGAATCGATAACAAAGGGA
This sequence comes from uncultured Lentimicrobiaceae bacterium, assembly GCA_964523795.1. Taxonomy (GTDB): domain Bacteria; phylum Bacteroidota; class Bacteroidia; order Bacteroidales; family 4484-276; genus SABY01. The sequence continues at coordinate 43,667 of CAZGAO010000021.1, read as the reverse complement.
AAAATTGTACAGACGCGCAATTTGCGCGTCTCAGCAGATTCTGCTTCGGGACGAATACTGAATATTGAATACTGAATGATGAAATATGCCGATAAAGAAAAAAACA
>CAZGAO010000021.1:0-43461 GCA_964523795.1 uncultured Lentimicrobiaceae bacterium | reverse complement strand
AGAGAATCGATAACAAAGGGAAAAATTGTACAGACGCGCAATTTGCGCGTCTCAGAGCAATTAATGCCGCCCTTCGGGCGAGCCCAGGATTCAAGAATCCCGGATTTGCAGCATCCTCGAAAAGTTACGAAAATCATAGATTTTCTACTTTTCGGGACAAATAACGATTAACAAACACAAACATCGTGAAGCCCAAAATACTCATTGTTGACGACAAGCCTGAAAACCTCATCGCGCTCGAAAAGGTGCTCAATACCTTTGATGTGGACTTTATCAGGGCCAGCTCGGGCAACGAAGCGTTGGTGATGACCCTGATGTACGACTTTGCCCTTGCCATCGTTGACATACAAATGCCCGAGATGGATGGCTACGAAACCGTGGAGCTGATGCGCCAGGAAGAAAAAACCAAGCTCCTGCCTGTAATCTTCGTCTCGGCCATTTACACCGAAGATTTCCACATCGTTAAAGGCATCGAAACCGGTGCGGTCGATTTTATCCCCAAACCCATCGTGCCTGTCATTTTGCGGGGAAAAGTGCGTGTTTTTCTCGACCTCTACATTCACCAAACACAGCTCGAACGACTGGTACGCAAGCGTACCCGCGAGCTAAAAGAAATTAACAAGCAACTCGAAAGCGAGATAGCACAGCGCAAAAAAGCCTACCTCATCGCCGAGGAAGCCAAGGCAAAGGCTATGGCTGCCGACAAACACAAGTCCACCTTCCTGGCCAATATGAGCCACGAAATACGCACGCCCCTCAATGGTATCCTGGGTATGACTGATATCCTTAGCGAGACCAATCTTACGGGCAAGCAACAAGAATATGTGGATTTGATCAGTGCCTCGGGGATCAGCCTGCTGGGCATCATTAACGATATTCTGGATTTCTCCAAAATCGAGTCCGGACAAATAGAGCTGGAAAATATTTCCTTTAATCTGAAACAAAAAGTTGCCGAAATACACAAGCTGATGAATCTGAAAGCCGCCGAAAAGAAATTGAAGCTGCTTTTCACCATCAAGCCCGATGTGCCGCAATATCTTGTTGGCGATTCGTTGCGGCTGAAACAGATCATCCTAAACCTGGTAAACAACGCCATCAAGTTTACCGACAAGGGCACGGTAAGTTTAGAGGTATCCAAAATGGCCGCCGACAAAAATACTGCTAAGCTCATGTTTAAAATTATCGATACCGGAGCTGGTATTTCGCAGGCAGCCCTTAAAAAACTGTTTCGGGAATTTTCGCAGGCCGATGCCTCTATCTCGCGAAAGCATGGCGGCTCGGGGCTGGGTTTATCCATTTCTAAAAACCTGGCCAGGATGATGGGTGGCGATATTGGCGTTGTTAGCGAGGTAGGAAAAGGTTCTACCTTTTGGTTTACGATAAACCTAAGCATTGGCGAAGCTCCCGCAGAAGATGACAAGGGCAGCAATAAAAAGAATATGTCCGGCGAAAAATTGCGTAAGCTAAAAATCCTACTCGCCGAGGATAACATTATCAATCAGCGTGTGGCCACGGTTAACCTGCGCAAAATGGGGCACCAGGTGGATGTGGCCGGCAATGGCGAAGAAGCCGTGAAACTATTTGGGGAAAACCTATACGATGTAGTACTCATGGACATAATGATGCCCATCATGGACGGCATCGAAGCCACCCGCAAAATTAAGGCAATAGAGGAAGACCAGGAAATAAAAAGAGGAATACCGATTATTGCGATGACCGCCAACGCGCTGAAGGGTGATAAGGAGAAATTGTTGGCCCAAGGCATGGATGGATATATTTGCAAACCCTTTAAACCCGCTGAACTCAAAGAAGAATTAGCCCAACATTTTAAAATTACCGAACCATAAAACAGGAGGCTAAGCCATGTCAAGCAACGATAAACCCAAAATACTCATCGTAGATGATATCAAAGAAAACCTCATCGCACTCGAACGAATCCTTCAGGATTATAACGTAGAGTTTATCCGCGCCCATTCGGGCAACGAAGCACTGGTCAACACCTTTTTGCACGACTTTGCCCTGGCTATTATCGATATCCAGATGCCCGAAATGGATGGCTACGAAACGGTGGAGTTTTTGCGTCAGGAGGAGAAAACCAAATTCCTTCCGGTCATCTTTGTCTCGGCTATTTATAAAGACGATTTTTATGTGGTGAAAGGAATCGAAACCGGAGCTGTGGATCTTATTTCCAAACCCATCAACCAGGACATTCTCCGGGGCAAGGTAAAAGTGTTTCTGGACTTATATACCCAAAAACGCCAGCTCGAGCGCATGAACGCCGAACTGAAAATTGCCCGCGACAAGGCCGAGGCGGCCACCCACACCAAATCGCTCTTTCTGGCCTCCATGTCGCACGAAATCAGAACCCCGCTCAACGGCATCATCGGGATGACCAACATCCTTAAAGATACCGGACTTAGCCAGGAGCAGAGCGAATACCTGGAGATAATCCAGGTGTCGGGCAACAACCTGTTGGCCATCATCAACGACATCCTCGACTTCTCCAAAATAGAATCCGGACAAATTACCCTCGAACATATTACCTTCGACCTGATAAAGGAAGTGGAAGACATCGTAAAACTATTGGCACTCAAAGCCAGCGAAAAACGGCTTTCGATGCGTACCGAGTTTAAGGAAGATGTCCCCCGATTTTTAAAAGGCGACCCCCTGCGGCTAAAGCAAATCCTGATCAACCTGCTCAACAACGCCATCAAGTTTACGCTCTCGGGCAGTGTTAGCCTACGGGTAAGTGCCCTCGAAAATGCCAGATCGCTGAGCAAAAACAAAAACTCGGTAAAAATCATTTTCCAGATTATCGATACCGGCATCGGAATATCGGAGGATGGGAAAAAGAAATTGTTCAAGGCCTTTTCGCAGTCCGAGAGTTCGATAAGCCGCAAGTATGGCGGCACCGGCCTTGGGCTGGCCATCTCTAAAAACCTCTCAAAAATGATGAAGGGCGAAATTGGCGTGGAGAGTGAAATTGGCAAAGGGTCGAAATTCTGGTTTACCGCCGAGTTCGAAAAAAGTTCGGGTTCGGTAAAAGATATCCAAAAAACCATCAAGGCCGAAACCCAGGGCAGGGAAAGCCTGAAAATTCTCCTGGTTGAAGATAATGTTATCAACCAGAAGGTGGCCTTGTTTAATTTAAAACGGCTGGGACACAGTGTGGATGTGGCCGAAAACGGCAAACAGGCCGTCGAGAAATTTGAGCAAAGCAAATACGACCTCATCCTGATGGACATCCTTATGCCTGTGATGGACGGCATTGAAGCCACCCATAAAATACGCGCCATCGAAAAGCAGCAAGCCACCGCTACGCCCATCCAGATCATAGCCATGACTGCCAGCGCACTCAAAGGCGAGCGCGAGCGACTGATGGCCGAAGGCATGGACAACTACATAAGCAAACCCTTCAAGCCCGAAGACCTGGTGAAGATGTTGAGGTTTTAAAGCGAGCGGATTCCTTGCTTGTAGAATTGCAATTATGGTATAGCAAGCCAATGGAGGTGGCTTTGTTAGATTATTATTTGTTAGGCACTGGCGTTCTTATCTTTATATTCTTCCATTTGCTCCAGCAATTCCATCGACTTCATTAAAGGTGTCCATTCTTTTCCGTTAAAGATGAGCTTAAACCATTTTTTATTTCTGTTTTCAAATTTGATATTGAAGAAAAGCCAAAGCGCAATAAACGTAAACGAAGCTGTAAAAAATAATGGGATTAGCCATTGATAAAAACTCCAGTCTGTCAGCATAGTTTCGTTCCACCAAAATGTTGTCCAAACAGGAAGTTGTAAGAACATAATCCTTGTTACCCACAGCGTTGAAATTTTTAGTTGCGCCAATTTATTTTGTGTTTTCAAAATGGGCTCATCAATTTCTACTTTGTATATTTTGTTCAGTTGGTAGATGTAAATAAGCAAAGCAATTGAGGTAAGTAAGATTTGCACAGTAGCTGAAAAAAGGAAAAACTTGTTGGCTTCCCAAAATGCGTTGACATAAATTCTGCTCAAAGCAGTTGCACCAATCCCGACCCACAAAACACCAATCAATAAAGTAAAAATCTTAACAGGTTTCATTGAACCTAAAATGCTATGAACCTTTATCTGGCTTATTTCCTTGGTGTTTTTTTTGTCTAAACCAAAGTCCTCTTCCAATTTATCATTGCTTGTTTGCCAAAGTTTTTTTAATTCTATCTCGTTCATTTTCCGATTTATCCTCGAGTGGTATTTGGGCTGTTTGCTCATTCAAGATGCTAAAATTGCTTCCACGGGTCGAATTTTTTCGATAATACGAGATTGCTACATTCATCGAAATACGATACAACCAAGTTGAAATTTTATACTGGTCGTTGTATTTGTGAATAGACTGCCATATCTGAATCATCATTTCCTGTATTAGGTCTTGCCTGTCTTCTTCGTTTGCACAGTATGCACGGGCAACTTTGAACAGAATACCTTTATGCCCTTCAATAATTTCCTGAAAAAATTGCTTCTGCTCTTGTTTATCTATCATAATTTTGAAAACCAATCCTTGATAAAAGTAAAAGATTGCGGCTCATGTCTTACTCCATTGTGCGAAGCCTTATTTATAATTTGAACTTCGCCATTACTGTTTTCCAAAATGGCTTTCTTCATTGCTTCGGGCGAAAAAGCTTCGTCATCACTGCCAATCAAAACAATCATTGGCTGGTTTACTGTTTTCAAACCTGTAACATAGTCATCAGGAGCCATACTTGCATTTGCACGATACCTATATTTTCTCAGAGGTATTGCATCAGGTAAATTGAAAAACAGTACAGGCAAGCTGTCATATTCGTGATTGTTAATTTCGTTAAGCATTGTCAAACCAATTATTTGCTCAATATGGATTTTCATATTGCGATTATTTTATTAAAACTTGTTTGTCTAATTATTCGCAAGTCCTTGCAAAAAATCACAGTCGTCAGCATTTTTTTTTCATTCCGGTTATTTGCTAAGCTTGTTTTGATTCTTTAAGTTAGTCTTTGGCTCGGTTGTTTTTTGCGCTTGCACAATAACAACGGCTGGGCTATGAAAATGTAGGCGATTTCGAAGCACATGTTTTCAACTTACGATGAACTACAAACGGGCTACAAACCCTGATTTTACTACTAAACCGCCTATTTTTTATAGCCTTTGTTGTAGGGCGTTTTTCCTTCAATTTTTAATCAATTCATTATATAAAATTTTCAACTACGCCAAATTATTATTCGCGGAATTTATCAATAGTCATTTGCTTAACAATGTCTTGAATTTCTGTGGTTATTAATTCTTTAAGTTTTTCAATTCCTTGGCTTTTTTCTGGTTCAGGAACATTACTAATTTCTTTTTCGAAATCATCAAGTGCTTTGTTGCCAACTTCTAATAATCCATCAGTCAGTTTTTCTAATGTTTGTTGCATTGCTTTCAATCTCTCTTGAAGATTTTCAAATACATTTCCTTTTGACTTTGGTTTAATAATGCCAAAAATATTTTCTGCTGTTTCTGATAATCTTTTTTGTATTTCATTTTGAAACAATGCTTCTACTCTTTTTGTCAAATTATGCTCTAAATTACTCATTGCTATTTATTTTAAGATTAATACTCTTTTAGTTTTTCAATATTAAGGGTCAAATTAATAGGTGCAGGATAAGAAGTCGGTAAAAGGTCAATTTTAAATGGTAATTCCATGTCTTTTAAATCCTCAATTTTTTTATCAATTAGGTTATTTTCTAAACTATAACTAAATGTCAATTTCAAATACCTTCTAATTATCATTAATGGCAAAAACTTTTTACGAAAATCCATCCATTCCATTAAATCCTTTTTCCCTTTTGAACTGTTACAAGTCCTACACGCAAAAATTAAATTTTCAGCATTATCTTGTCCACCAAATTTTTGTGGAAAAATATGGTCAAGTGCTAATTTCTCAGCAGAGCCACAGTAATTGCAAATTTGTCCAGTTTGAAGTTTGATTTTTTCATCGTCAAATATTGTCCGCATATTCATAGTTCCTTCTTTAAGTCCTTTGAATAATTTGGCTCGTATCATATAATTAAATCGCCCGTATTTTTCTTGTTTTTTGTCAACTGCGGTGTGTGCCATTGCAAGATTTGCATATGACCAATATATTTGTTCTCTAACTGTCTCGATTTTCTGTTTTGCCATTACTTATTTTCTATCTGCTAAGTTTTTTTCAAATGCCCTACAACGTATGTGTATAGTTAGTATTCCGTTTATTTCTGCTTTACTAATAATAAAACTTCCGCTTGCAGAGCCATATCCAGGGCAGAAGCGGAAATTCTTCTTTGTTGTGCTAAATGATATCATCCAATGGTTTTTTTAATTTCCCTACCCAATTATTGTTTGACAAAAAGACTAAAATCATGTTTAAAAACCAATCTCACAATTTTCTTCGAGTAGGTATTCCTTTCATTTACAGCTTAAATGTCCAAAACTTAATATTCCCATCTTCATTTTCGTGTCTTCTTGAAGTTTTACTACCCGCCAAATGTAGAAATTATTTTCTTTTGGGTTGGATTTAAATTTTGACTTTGGCTAAGAATCACATTCGGCTGTTTGAGTGAATCTCCCTTTTTTTTGGAGCCATTTGCTTTTTCTTTTCTCCTTATCGCACCCAATTCATCAATATTGAAACCCTCTGATTCCCCCAGCCCAATTCCCCCTTAAAAAACAAAATCCCGGCCTGGCTTGTTTTATTGTGAATATTTAAAAACCCAGCCTTATGAAAATTACACAATTTACACAGCATCCACAGGTGTATCACCTGGTGGAGGAACTCAGAAATGAGGGTATTAACAAAAAACAATTTTCCGACCTTGTGGATAAGCAGGGGCACCAGTATGTTGAGCTGGTGATGGAAGGCGGCGGCGTGCTCGGCGTTGCCCTGATTGGCTACAACTATGTGCTGGAGCAAATGGGGCTGCGCTTTTTTAGCCTTGCCGGTACCTCGGCAGGCTCCATCAACGCGCTGCTCCTGGCAGGTCTGGGCGATGTGTCGCAGCCCAAGGCCGAACGCCTGGTGGAAATCCTGGCCAACAAAAACCTGATGGAGTTTGTGGATGGCGATGATGATGTTCAGGATCTGGTGAAGGCCATCTTGAAAAAGGCGAGCATTATGAAAATGATTTGGAAGGGCGTGCAGGTGGTGGATAATCTGCGCGATGATATTGGCCTGAATCCCGGCAATAACTTTACGCAGTGGATGAGCAACATCCTTAAGGCCAACGGCATCCAAACGGTTGCCGAACTGGAGCAGGCCTTTGGTAAAATTCCCGCCGACTTGCAAATCCGCGATGGCGTGGACAAAAGCATCGAAGGGCTTAAGCCGCGCTTTGCCGTGATTGGTGCCGACCTGACCACCGAAACCAAGGTGGATTTCCCGCGCATGGCTCCCCTGTATTGGGAGCAGCCCGAAAAGGTAAACCCCGCGCTCTTTGTGCGCGCCTCCATGTCGGTGCCCTACTTTTTTAGTCCGCTCCAAATCGATAATATCCCCGGCGGTGCCCAGGCTCTCGAAAACTGGAAAAACCTGGCAGGCTTCAACGGCATCCCACCCAAAACGGCTCATTTTGTGGATGGCGGCATTTTGTCCAACTTTCCCATCGACCTCTTTCATAAGCAAAGCGTGGTGCCGCGCCTGCCTACCTTTGGCGTGCGCCTCGGTGTTGACCGCGATTCGTGCAACAATATCACAGGGCCGGGCAATTTGTTTGGCGCCATGTTCAACTCCATCCGCCACCTTCACGACTACGATTTTATCCTGCGCAACCCGGACTACAAGTTGCTGCTCGAAAAAATTGACATCGGCCAGCACGACTGGCTCAACTTTGCCATCAGCGATGAGAATAAGATCGACCTCTTTGTGCGTGGGGCACAGGCCGCCGCAAAGTTTCTGCGCCGCTTCGACTGGAAAAAATACAAAAACCTGCGTCTGGTGCTGAAAAATTCGGTGGATCAGATAAACTCCGGGGTCTAAGATTTCCGATGTACGATGTCAGATGTACGATGTCAGATGTAAGATGTCAGATGTAAGATGTCCGATGTCCGATGTCCGATGTCCGATGTCCGATGTCCGATGTCTGATGTCTGATGTCTGATTTCAGATGTCCGATGTCTGATGTAAGATATCCGATGTAAGATGTTTGATGTAGAATGAGCATCACAGGTCAAACATCATTTATATGGCTAGGGCTGCCATCCCTTGCACGGCTGCAATCATAAGTCCTGCAAGGATTCGCAGCCCATGCTTATTTTTAATGGGAAAATAAATAGCCAGCGATCAAGTCAAAATGGGCTGAACTACTATCTGTGTAAAATCATTAATCAGCTTATGATATTTAATCAAAACAAAACATTATTAACCAATCATTTATAAAGTGATAAGCCTCGAAAAAGGTTTTGAACTCAAAGCCATTGATGCAAAAAACGACAGCATCAAACAAATTGCACTGCTGCCGGAGCTAAGCAAGCACCTTACCGAAAAATGGACTTACCCTGAGGGAACACCCGTTGAAATTATTTGTAGTAATGAATTTCGCACGATAGGACTTACCGTAACGGGTGGCCGCCTCAGCGATTTTTATACGGTACGAGAATCGACCAAGGACACCATACGCTTTACCGAAAGTGGAACTTACCCTATCTCGCGGTGGTATCCTATTTTAGACGATTCGTATCAGGAAACACTTAAAGATACCGAGGAACAATTTTATTTTTATGGCGCGATTGACGGAACCCGCGTGGTGCAAGAGCTATACTTCATTAGTGCCGATGCCTGCCATATCTTTAAAGTTAGCGGCAAGGAAAGTGTGGGTATTAATCCTTAATTAGGTCTTCCGCTTTTTCTTCTTTGCTGCCGGGAAAAGTACATTGTTTAAGATAAGCCGATACCCTGGCGAGTTGGGAAAAAGATTAAGATCGGTTGGCGGATCGCCCACCAGGTGACGATAATCTTCGGGGTCGTGGCCACCAAGGAAGGTAAAAGTACCAAAGCCATAATCGCCATGAATGTAGCGCGCTTCATTCGCGGTTTTTAGTTCGCCCATCACCAAGACATTGGATTTGACCTGAGCTTTATCAAAAGCCGTAGTCTGACCCATAAAACCCTTGATTACCTGCAAGTGGTTTTGACAAAGCATGGTAGGAACCGGATCCCACTTGGCCGAAAAATCGAAGAGGGTGAAGAAATCATTCTTCTCGTTGATGGTACGCGGACGCGAAGCCGTTACATCGATACTCGAAATCTCGTATTCATAAGGGTTCGACACAATTCTAAAATCCTTAAAAGCAAAGCAGTTGTCGTAGTTGAGCTTTTGCTGGGCATTGGGGTCGGCAGGATCGCCGTCAAACATCACATCCACCATATCCACACCATCGGCAGCCAGAGCCACATCAAAGCTGTCGGGAGCCGAGCACATCGAAAACAAATAGCCGCCGCCCGAGACGAAGTCTCTGATTTTTTTGGCCACAGCCAGCTTTAATTGCGACACCTTGTCGAAGCCCAGTAAGCGGGCATTTTCTTCGTTTATACGCACATCTTCCTGATACCAGGCAGCATTTTTGAACGAACGCCAAAACTTCCCGTACTGCCCCGTAAAATCTTCGTGATGTAAATGCAACCAGTCATAGAGCGGCAGCGAGCCGGCAATGATCTCGTTATCGTAAATCACATCATAGGGAATTTCGGCATAAGTAAGGGCAAGGGTAACGGCATCGTCCCAGGGCTGTCGGTTTTTTGGTGAATACACGGCAATTTTTGGAGCCTTATGTAATTTCACCTCATCCATATTTACCTCGGGGCTGCTTATCTCGTTGATAATTTGTTGCGCCTGCACATCGGCGATAATCTCGTACGACACCCCGCGAATAACCAGTTCGTTTTCGATTTGCTGACTAAAGTTGCACATAAAACTACCGCCGCGATAATTGAGCAGCCAACTGATTTCTACCTCACGTTCCAAAATCCAGAAAGCCACACCATACGATTTCAAGTGGTTCTTTTGCGTATTGTCCATCGGAATAAGCAGGCTGGCCGCAAAGCTCGGCGAAAGCGAAAAAAATATAAGAAGAATGATAAAGGTCTTTTTCATAATTAAAATGTTTACAATGGATTAATAATGATGAATACTCCAAAATATTGCATTCACTATCAAAAGCAGAATCAGGCAATGGAGATTAAGCATCGAAGGGCGGGTCTTTTGAAAAGCCGTCATCCAGCAGGGCATCATCCAGCGGATCGCTTTCATCGGTGATACCAAAATCTGGTGCACTTTCTTCCTCCACATTAATTTTTGACTGCTTGATAACCGTACCATTCTCGAAGTTGGGATTAGGCTCCATGCCACTATTTGCCTCGAGGTTAAACTCATCGTAATCGGCAAACTGGGCAAACTGGGCGATAAACCGTAACTTGATTTCGGCCAGCGCACCGTTTCGATGTTTGGCAATGATCAACTCGGCCATGCCGGCGGCAGGCGTATTATCTTCGAAGGCTTCGAGCTTGTAATATTCGGGCCGATAAATAAAGGCCACCATGTCGGCATCCTGCTCGATGGCTCCCGATTCGCGCAGGTCGGAGAGCAGCGGTTTTTTTACCCCGCCCCGGGTTTCTACCGAACGGTTGAGCTGCGACAGGGCAATAATAGGCACGTTGAGTTCTTTGGCCAGGCTTTTCATGCTTCTTGAAATATTACTGATTTCCTGCTCACGATTACCCTTGTCGCCGGCCGATTGCATCAACTGGATATAATCGATGATGATGAGCTGGATGCCATATTGCTGTTTCATACGACGGGCCTTGGCACGTAGCTCGAAAACCGACAATGCCGGAGTATCATCGATGTACAGGGGGGCATCCATCAGGTTGGCAATACGCGAGTGGAGCTGTTGCCATTCGTGGTCGCGCAGGTCGCCTTTTTTTAGCTTGTCAGCCGAAAGCCGTGTTTCGCTGGCTATAAGGCGGGTAACCAGCTGCACGCCGGTCATCTCGAGCGAGAAGAGAGCCACCGGTCTTTTATAGTCCACCGCAATATTTCGAGCCATCGAAAGTACAAAGGCCGTTTTACCCATACCCGGACGCGCTGCCAGCACCACGAGATCCGACTTTTGCCAGCCGGCGGTAATACGATCTATCTCGGCAAAACCCGAAGGCACCCCCTGGTAGGTTCCATCGTGCTTAGAAGCCTTCTCGATATTTTCGAGAGCCTCTTTTACCAGACTTTGCATATCGGAATGCTCGCGACGCAAATTATTCTCACTAATCGAAAACAACTTCTGCTCGGCCTTATCCAACATCTCGAACACATCGGTAGAATCCTCGAAGGCCTCGGTAGAAATTTCGGCAGAAATTTCGATGAGCTTGCGCTGGATAAACTTTTGCAGGATGATGCGGGCGTGGTACTCGATGTTGGCAGCCGAGCCAACACGCCGCGTAAGCTGGGCAATGTAGTAAGCCCCACCAACCATTTCAAGCTCGCCCGACTTTTTCAGCGCATTTACTACCGTGAGCATATCGATGGGATCGGTGGTGGCAAATATCCCCTGAATAGATTTGTAAATCCGCTGATGCGCATCGGTATAAAACATTTCGGGCTGCAAAATATCGATGATCTCCGATTGCGCTTTTTGATCCAGCAGCAAGGCTCCCAAAACCGCCTCCTCCAACTCGGGGGCATGGGGAGGCACCTTGCCGTATTCAAAATAATTTTGGGTATGCGTGCGCTGGGCTTTTTTACGGCTATCTGTTTCAAAGCTTTGCGTTCTGTTTTGGGTAATATTTTCGTTATTTGCCATTTGGCAAAACTACCCACCTTTGCGTTTGCATGGCTGTTTTTCGGCCATAAAATTTATTAACAAGCCCCGACTTCAATCGGGTGCGTCTTTGCGGAGGTAAGGAGTGGGGTTTTAGATGTGGAGGCTTTTTTTGAGATGATAAGGTTTTAATATTGCGCAATAAAATCATTTTGGGAATAGAACTCTCCGTTAACAGGCTTGGAGTAGATTTTTTTTCCGAGAGAAATTTACTCCCTACCAATAACATGTTTTTGCAAATGTCTTACCTTTGCAATTACTCGCTTTATTTGTAATCATTAAAAATGAATATTATGGAGACAATAATCGTGAAAACCAATAAAGATAAACTACAACAAATCGTTGAATACCTGAATAGTTTGCAGGTTTCATACGAAGTAAAAAAGGGGCAAAGTCCTTACGACCCTTCTTTCGTTGCAAAAATTGAAGATAGCGAAAAAGCAGCTAAAAACGATCAGGTGCGCACCGTGGAACTTGATGAAATATGGAAGTAAAACTCACTATTACCGCCGATAAGGATTTGAAGTATTGGAAAAAGATCAATGATGAGATTGTTTTAAAAAGAATTCGGGCATTATTGGAATCAATGCTTGAAAACCCTTATTCAGGCCTTGGAAATCCTGAAAAGCTAAAACACGAGCTGACCGGTAAAATGAGCCGAAGAATCAATAAACAACATCGAATTATTTACGAAGTACACAATAAATACCTGTTGATTCATTCCTTGAGAGGGCACTATTAATGATTATAATTCAAGCCATGAAAAGCAATCGATGAATTGCCGCAGGCTTTAGCCTGTGGACAAAGCTCTGAAAAAAAAACCGGGCTTTAGCCCTTAACTGTTTGGGCTAAAGCCCGGATTTTCATCAGCACTTTCTAATCCCTGCACTAAAGTACAGGGCAATTCATCCTGACATCCTAAAATTTAATACTGAAAAGAGCAACTCTTGAATTGCCGCAGGCTTTTTCAGAATGAGTTAGAGCAAATGAGAAACTATATGAATTGCCGCAGGCTTTAGCCTGTGGATAAAGTTATGAATAAAAACCCCCGGGCTTTAGCCCATAATCTGCTTGGCTAAAGCTCGGGGGTTTTCATCAACACTTTCTAATCCCTGCACTAAAGTACAGGGCAATTCATCTTTAGAATTATTGAATCATAATCTTCTTTGACACAGATTTTCCATTAACTGAAATCGTGAGCAAGTAAGCCCCTGTGGGCATTCCCTCCAGACCTAGTTTTTGTGTTCCCGATACATTTCGGAGGGTCGTGGTTTTAATAATACGACCGCTCAAGTCGGTAAACGAAATATCAACCCTGCTGTAAAATTCCTGAAAGTCGAGGTAAACGAAGTCCGATGCGGGATTGGGATAGACCTTCGCATTGATTCTGCTTCCGGGGTCATCGCCAATACCTGCATAAAAAATGGTATCGCCGAGGTGGATTAACATTCCGCTACTGGATGACGGGGTGTATAATTCGTGGCCGTTAACAAGGATGCTGTTTGTAAAATAACCACCCACAAAAAGGTTGTCGGTTTCAAAAATTGCCAGGCCAGAAAGGTGGTTGCCCGATGTGGTACTTTCGATGGTCTGCACCCAGTTCAGGTCACCAGTATTATCGTAGCGTACCACATACATATCACTTAGGCCTGCCGGCACATATTGCCAATCATCAAAATGAACCGTGTCGCTGATACGACCCATGCAATAAAAATTCCCTTCACTGTCGATGTCAGCTTCACAATAATTGTTTCCCCAAGAATGGGATTGGATTGAATTGGCCCAGAGTACGTTTCCTTCGCCATCAATTTTTGCTGCGTAAGGGCTGTAAGGGTAGTATGGAGAGCGCAGAAGAATATTGTCGAACATCGTCGAATCGCCATGCGAACCGGTGAGGTAGAGATTACCTTGCGGATCGCTAACTGAAGCTGTGGGCCAACAGTAATAGCCACCATAAGGAAGGAAACTGTTGCCATACGACTTTGCCCAAATATAGTTACCATCAGCATCATACCTGGCCACCACACTACGTCCATCGCTGGGACTTAGAAACATAGTAATATTACCATCATTAAAAAACACCGTATCGCCTGCGGGTTCTATTGTAAGGTAGTATCCACCGGTTGGGATGGTGGCGATGCCCAGCGAAAAGAAGAAAACATCCGTTTGAATTTGTTTTCCCCACAAATGATTTCCATCCATATCGTATTTCAGCACCATCCCGTCACCGTTGTTGCGAGGGATAAAGGTTTCACCGTACATTTCAAGGGTGTCTTTCAAAATAAAAGTATAATAAACATTGCCCTCCGTGTCGGTATCCACCGAATGAATCTCTAAAACCGGAGGCAATTCCTCTGCCCAGCAAAATTCGCCATTACTGGCAAAAGAGGCCAGAAATACCCCCCCGTATTCGTGGATAAATTGCTGATCTCCAATTTTTAGCGTATCGTTAAAAGTACCATGCAAAAACAATTTGTTGTGGGCAGCGTCCAGTTTAAATGCCGTTTCGATATAATTCGCCCATGAAATACCACCTTCCAGGATTGCAGACCATAAGAGATTGCCATTGGGAGCATGGCCGGCCAGTATTAGCGATTGCTTTGGTGTAGTAATGATACTGCCAAAAAAATTGTCGTAACCCAGGGTGTTACTCAACGAAAACAAGGTTCCTGTACTATCAATTTCCAGGCTGGTAAGTTTTGATGTGCCACTGTTGCCCGTACTTTTTGTCTCGTTAAGAAGTAAACCCGTGTGGTCGTATTCCCTGATAAAGGCATCCAGGCCGGTGCTTCCGACTTGTATAAATTTGTTTTCACCTTTGGGGGCAAGTCCCGTTGAGGTATAATCAGGCCAAAAGTCATTACTTAACATGCCTGAACTATCGTAAATAGCAATATGATTTCTGTCCGAAATGCAAGACTGCTCGCCTTCGAGCAATACAAAGGCATCCAAATATCCGTAGGTATTTTCAGTGGCTGTTGCCCATACTACTTCGCCATTGGGGGTAATCCTTACAATAAAGACATCCTGCCCTCCCGTTAAGATTACCTCTCCAAACTCAACATTGTTTCTAAAATATCCGGCCATAAAAACATCGCCTGATCCACCCACTTCGATTTGTGGCATATAACTATCTCCCCAGGAGCCCTGATTATGCTCCCCGTAAACGCCCCATTCGTATATTCCATACAGGCTGGCTTTCACCACAAAGGCATCCGCATAAGTTAGCGGATCGATAAAAACATCGCCAAGCCAGGTATCCTGATAAGCCGATCCGGCAACAAAAAGCTGAGTACCCGAAATCGCCAGATCGTTAAAAGCAACTTCATGTTGCTGCCACCAGATAGTATTTCCATCTGCATCCACTTTGGTAAGAAAGGAAGGGTGACTATAAAAAGTATTTCCATCAGTGGTACCTGTAAGATAGATGTTTTGCTCCCCATCGCAGGCAATGGCCAGCGCACGGCACTGCGTACCAAGTACTGCGATATTTCTAAGCACTGCTATTTGCCCGTCCAGAGTAAGTTTTATCAACAGCGCATCCGACAGGCCAGCCAGATTCACCGACGATTCATCCATCGAAAAAGTATTACCATCAAAATAGCCTGCCACCATCAGGTGTTCATCAGTTAAGCTAAGGTCGTAAAGGATACAGGAGCTATACTCGCCGCTGTTTCCCTGATGTATCCACAGCAGATTGCCACCGTCATCCATCTTAGCAACAAAAACGTCGCGCTTGCCCACACTGGTAAGTGTGCTTGAAGCCAATTGCATGGTTCCCGAAAAATCGCCAATCAGGTAAACGTTACCGGCATCATCGGCCACAGCCTTCCTGATTACATCATTGCCCGAGCCTCCAAATTTACTAAGCCAATCCAGTTCGGGCACCTCACCATAATTGTCGGCAATGCCCGCTTTGCTTTTATAAGCTGCAGGCGGCTGATAGCTGAAATCGGAATCCGGAGCTAAGATTTCGCCCGGTTTACTTAGGTTTTGGTTTTGCAAATGTTGCTTTGCAAACCTGGTGTTTTGAGCATAGCCGGATATTACGGCAAGCATCAAAAAACTAATGAGTAAAGAATAAAAAATTTTCATCTGTGTATAATTTTTAAAAGGTTAAAAAAACTAGTCCAATGACATTCCAGCCACAATTGCAGGCTTTTCCGATAAGGTATGGAAAAGCCTGCAGCATGGGAGGGCTTGTATCATTTTATTTTCAAATCATGACCCTTAATAATAAAATTACAGCATTATTTTAAAATCACTACTTAGACAAAATCAGCTTGTGACTGGTTTTATTTCCACGGTTATCCGTAATTACAACAATATAAAATCCAGGAGAAACATCTACTGCCGGCCTCCACCTTACAACTTCTTCACTATTTGCAAATACTTGTTTGTTTTCAGCAAGTTGTTGGATAAGTTTACCCTCGTTGTTTAACAATGATACCGTAATCCTGGCATCAGATTTTGGCATAATCGAAATGGCCAAATCGTTTTGTTGAGATCCCAATAAATATGGATTGGGGACCACAGAAACGAAATACATATTTTGCTCTTTCTCCTGAATAGACACCGCAAACTCGGCATTAAAACTAAATATTTCGCCAGGAAATATCGGGTAATAATCATCATCAGGTGCAGCATAAGGATAAATCATGCCTGTAAAAATTGAGTCAGGTGAGAATATTGAAAAACCAACGGACTTCTCATCTTCCAAAATCAACTGAACGGTTTTCAGGGTATCATTAAGTACAGATACACCCTCGCCTGCCATTTCAATGATAGCTTTTGCATTCATCACAGGGTCATCACCGTAGCGCTTTACAGTAGCTGAAATATCTAAAATATATCCATTTGACGAACTTGATTCAACGGCAAACCTCACATTTTCGATACCTATGGATGCCGGGGTAGGAATGCTATTATTGGCAATCAGCAAATCGATAGTGGCCTGCGACTCGATAACTTTATTGCTTATCATTATCGAGCTGTCGATGGCCTGCAATGTTTTTTCTATGATTTCGGGTTCATCGTATCCTTCAAGGTAAATACCAGCTGCAATATCCAAAGCTGCGCTATTAAGGTATGATGAAACTATCTGCCCATTGTACCGGTGTACTAAGGTGTCGTAAGCATAAATTACCCTTTGAGCAGAATCGGAAGCAGCAAGGAATTTTGAATAGTTTCTGTTTTGTTCTTCAAATGCCAGTTCCTGATAATATTCAAGGGTATCCATACCACTTGAAGCCCATGTCGAGTCATTTGCCTGCACCCTGTTTCTAAGTTCCTGATAATAACCAACCAAAGTACTATTCTGATTGCTTGTTTTGTAAACAACTTCACGATAAATTTTATTAAATTCAGGAGCATCAAGCCGCAAGGTTTTTTTTGAGTTATCAAATGCTTTGTCAACCGACGGGTTTTGGAAAGCAAAGGGTACAACACCGTCAACATAAGCAATTGCACCTCCGGCTTCTACTATGGCGAGGCCTTGATTTACAACAGTTCCGAAATGAATAAAAAAGGATATAAAGCTGAGAATTGCAACAATTATCCCCACACCGGTACCAGCAGCCAACACGCCAATAATAATTCCTATCAGGGAAGCGATAAGCAAAGCGATGGATAAATATTTCTGTGAAGTTTCGAGGAAGTTGCCCGCCAGAATGGCAATATTATTTGCACTTTGCAAATCTTGTTGCAACTCTTCGACCTCAGATTTGGCATTCGCAAAATTGTCCGAATCAAAATTATGATTTTGCGCATTATTAAGTGCCAGTTGCTGGTTTGGCTCTGTAAAACTATCGTAGGCATTGAATAATAAATATTCCTTAAAATAATTTTCACCGGCATCAAATAGCGGCCCGGTAACCTGACCAATGCCAATCTCCGCAATATCCCCCGAAAATTCATCAAAAGCAGTGGTGGTACCCTTGCCAACTTGCTTTCTCAAATGTATGAACTGTTGCTCGGTAAGAAAATCTTTGAGTGCCGGATTAACTTTGCTTTTAAGTGCATGATTAAGTGCCGTTAGTTTTTTATTAATAGCCATCGACAGTTTATCATTTACTTGGTTATCAAGTTTATTGGATAGCTTGGGCAAACCATGATGGCGCAACCATTTACTGAGCTTCCCGGTTATCTTGGAAACACCAAACATAAAGATTACCGATTTCACGCCTTTTACGGCAAAAACAGAAACGGAATCTACTCCATAAAGGGCTTCGGAAGTAACCGATTCGCTAAGGGCAAGCCTGGCAACGGCCTGAAGGTCATCAGGGTCTGCATTCCCTCCCACAGTATCATTAGCAACAGATTCGACAAAAGCCAAGGCATCATTCTCGATTTGGTAGAAAAAGCCGTCGCTAAATGGCCTTTCGTAGCTTTGGATAGTATTGATAATGTCCAATTTCTGAGCTATGTAGGGAATAAAATCTATTTCGATAATTTGATGAGGACTATCAGAAGTGCCATGAGTACTGGCGACACCAAAATTATCTTTGGCACTCAGGTAATAATCAATTCCATCGAAGGTAACAAACGCTGCCGGGATTTCTCCACTAAATGAATCTCCGCCAGTATTTATCATTTCGATGAATTGGTAGGTAAGCTGGCCAATTTTACGGTAAAACAAAACCGTAGAAACTAATTCATTGGTGTTATCACTAATTTCCGCATTTATTTGCAATGGCATATTATAATTTGCACTACCGATACTCGAAATGGGTGTATGCACAATATCGGGGGCAACATTTGGCAGGATAGCGATTTGAAACGGTTTCTCGGCTGGATTTACCGAGGGCAACGAAGAAGTGGCCTGACCATCGGTAGCAGTAATGTAATAATCGAGCCCCGGCGTATATACATCCCATCCTGGTATCGTTGTTTGCCACAGGCTATCTAAAATATTTGTAAAAACTGCCTGCTGATAATTTTCTTCTGATGTGTTTTTATAAAATAGCACAACTTCCTCGGTGAAAGGGGGTACATAGTCGAGTACGCATGCTTCTATTTCAAACTCCGTCCCTTCGGCCCAAGCCTGCTCATGTAATTCGATAGTAGCCGGTGTCCTAAAAATTTTAGGCACTGATCCAGGAAGATAGGAAGTGGTATCATTGGCCGTTTCGCCAAAATAATTCGCTACTATATCTACGTGTCTAAGGATACCATTAAAGTAAGGATCGCTCGACTTGTATTTTATCAGATAAGAGTTTGCAATATTACCAGAGATATCATCCAAAATATCTTCGAATGGATCCAGAATATAATAATAATTTCCATCTGTGGCAACTGCTATATCATTTAAGGCTTGAGATTCATTAGTGGTTAGTGCAAATAAATTAACAGAATTATTCAGGCAGGCTTCTAAAGCTTGGTCAAAAGAAATTTGCCCTTGATTTGGATATTCATCGGCCAGAATGATGAACACTTTTTGAGAACCCGGTCTGAAATTAAATCCCAAAGTAGATTCATAAATAGCGTCATAGGCAGGTTCTGTTCCCCCATCGACAACATTTCTTTGCCAAACATTATCGCGAAAATACGGTGCATCCTGGGTCAATTGCCCTCCGTCTTCAAGTATAGGGTCGCCTCCATACATATTTTGCCCAAACCTACAAAGGCCAAGTGAAAAATCGATATCTGATATTATTAGTGCATCGATAAATTCATACATATTTTCTTCCACCGCATTCTGGTAAACATCAAAACTTCCGCTATTATCAACAAGAAATACGATATCTGCAAGTCGGGTACCCGAACCGGTATTTGGAGGTAACACTTCAAAATAATCGGATTGCACAAGGTTGTTTTCAAAAACCTCAAAATTACTCTGTGTCAAATGAGGCGTACCAATTTCCAAGGAATCCACACTTACATTGGCATAAATAAATGGGAAATTTTGCGAATTCAAACTTAGGATAGTTAGTGAGAGTGGGGTCGGTTCTTCGGAAGTAATTGTAATATCATCAATATACCACCCATTATGTGTTACGGAGCCATCACTGGTAAAATTAAATGCCAGGTAAACTTCTTCTCCTGAATAAGCCGAAAGGTCAATAGTTTTTTCAGCCCAGAACTCCTGATTTCCATCAACTGATAACAAGGTATTCCAAGTGCTGCCTCCATCATCAGTTATCTTTACCATTCCATCATCATATCCGCTTTCAATTTTAAACCAGTCCCAAAAACTTAAAACGATATCACTGTTTTCCGGCAGCAGAATTGGTGATGTGGGGTAGGCCCAATAATTAGCACCATTCCCGTAAACACCATCTAAATTTGTGGCAAGGCAGTTTGATGAGCCATTGTATCCCTCATACGGACCCGAACCAGGCTCCCCAATCTGCCACTCCCCATCCAGGCTCCATGCCGCACTCCCGGCTTCAAAATCTTCACTAAAAATGACATCACCCCTGGTTTTGGTTTTTAAGAGCTTTTCAACAAACCTTTGATTTCTCTGTACTGGTTTGTATTCAAGCAGTTGACCCTTTTCCTGTTTAACCGGATCGGCATTTACATTTTGTGCACTTACATTGGATGCAAAACACACAACCAATGCGAAAGTTACTGTGAAAATAAATTTAAAATGTTTCATAATAGATAAAATTTTAGGTTAAAAACGTCCGTGTATTTTTATTCATAATATTTAAAATTCCTTTCTCTAAAGCCCTTTCGGAATCCGTCCCTGCTTTTTGGATCAGTTTGGGGCAGTTATTGTTCCTTTATAAATAGTACACTCGAGTAGTTCCAGTTCAACAGTTCATCCCTTCATCCTACGAAATACTAGATCTGCAAAAAGCACAAGCCTATCAGGTTTTTTCTCCCGCAAAGTTTTGCCTTTCAAAATAAAATAAAATTTTAGAGATAAAAAAATATCCATAACATATCCAAAAAAGTGCATAAGTAGGGATTTTGGCATTGAGTGCAGCTATTTTTGGATTAAGCGTAGCCATTTTACGATTAAGCGTTTTGAAAAAATAGTTGTAATTTATATCGATTCCTAATAGTTGCATGGCATTTTCATTTAAATCAATTAACTTTGTGGAACTTCAAAAATGTTTTTTTTGCCCTAAAAATGATAATCATAAAAATAATATTTTTAATTTAAATTTAATTAGCAATAGCAACAGTGAAATTTGAATGGGATGAAAACGGAAACAGTATCAATAAAAGAGGCCATTGGGCTGATTAGAAACAATAAATTCACAAAGCATTACACGATTGATTTAATAAACCAGGATGTGGATGCGCTGGATGCCATCCTGCTGGGAAAGCATGGCGTGATGGTGCCCGAAGAACGGATTGTTTACAATGACCATAAAATAGATTTTTCGGATAATCCAGAGATTACGGAACACGATTTTGAATACGGAAAAATTGACTATACAAAACCACCCCCCAAAAGTAAGACGGCTTAACCGCTAATCTTCTCAATTCCTTTAGCCTGAACTTTCCTACCCTTTTTCTTCGCATCTTTGCTGCCAGTAAATGATGACAGATTTAGAAATAATTTATCGCGACCCACATCTTGTGGCCATCAACAAAGCCCATGGGCTGCTGGTGCATCGCAGTGCGCTGGCGCGTGATGCCAGCGAGTTTGCCATGCAGATTTTGCGCAACCAACTGGGGCAGCATGTGTATCCTGCCCACCGCCTGGACCGTAAAACTTCGGGGGTACTGCTTTTTTCGCTTGACAAAAGCAGTGATACGCTGATGCAAAAAATGTTTGCCACCGGGGAAATCGAAAAAAGCTACCTTGCCATCGTGCGCGGCTTTACCGATGATGAAGGTGTGATTGATTATCCCTTGAAAAAAGAAAACGGCAAAATGCAGGAAGCACTAACCCGCTACGAAACGCTGGAACGTAGCGAAATCATTATCCCTAATCAAAAACACGAAACCTCGCGATACTCGCTGCTTAAAGTAAAACCCGAGACCGGGCGGATGCACCAGATACGCCGCCACCTTGCCCATGTTTTGCATCCCATCATTGGCGACCGACCGCATGGCTGCAACAAGCAAAACCGGATGTTTAAAGAAAATTATGGCATGACTACCATGCTGCTCCATGCCCGGCAAGTTCGGTTTCGCCACCCGGTGTTGGGAATTGAAATTAATATCGAAGCAAGGCAGAGCGATGAGTTCTTTCGTATTGCTAAAGTTTTGGGGTTTGGGATCGATTTTTAGTCTGGGCTTCACTTAATATAGCCAGGGCTTCACTTTAAGTGAAACCCTGGCTTTCAGAAAATCCAGAAAGTCACCCCATGAATCCTCCACAAACACATAGCATAATTTTAAACTACGCACCTTCGCCCGAACTTATTCACGGGGTGACCAAATCTGAAACCACCGCAAGTTTATTTGTTAGCACCGATATAAATAAGGTAAGGTTAAGGTGCATTGGAGCCATCTTTTCTACTAAGAGGTTTTTTTACTATTGATAAGGTTTAGATATTCTAACCTTTCGATGTCCTGTGTATGATAAAAAGAGATGCCCTGCTCCTATTTTTCGAAACCCGATTTTTTAAATTTTGTCTTTCATCTTTTACTTTGATCCTCACCCCAAATCTAAAATCTTACATCGGACATCTGAAATCTGACATCAAAAGAAACCCGGTTTTGAGAAAAACAATACTTTTGCCCGCTGGAATTGGAATTTTTTTTGGATGATGATAAAATACAGGAATCTTTTTCTTGCCTTACTTTTTTTATTGCTAAGCTGCAACCATCCCGCTACTCAAACTAATCCTACGGTTTTAGATACCCTTAGCGAGGAAATCCCTGAGTTTATCCAACCCATCGATTCCGCTCAAATCGTCCACATCGACAGCCTCCTGGCCAAGGTATTGAAAAAATACCGTTTTAATGGAAACGCACTGGTGGCACTGGAAGGCTTCCCCATTTTTGAATTCTCGAACGGCTATGCCGATTTGTATCAAAAAACCAAACTGGACTTTAACACAGTTTTTCAGATTGCCTCGGTGAGCAAGAGTTTTACCGCCATGGCAGTTTTGATTTTGCACCAACGCGGTGCGTTAAACCTGGATGACACCGTGAAACACTACCTACCCGAATTCCCCTTCGATAACATCACTATCCGCCAAATGATGCAGCACACCGCCGGGATGCAAAACTATATGTACTATGTGGATCATCATTGGGAAAAGGATAAGCCCATCAACAACCAGGATGTATTAAAATTGATTAACGAACACAACCCGCAGCTAAACTTCCGGCCGGGAAGGCGGCATTTGTACAGCAATACGGGCTATGCCATGCTTGCCCTGGTGGTGGAGCACGTTTCGGGGAAGCCATTTTATACTTTCGTTAAGGATGAAATTTTTGATCCCCTGGGGATGCAACACACTTGTGCCTGGAACCCGGCGGTGATGGACACAATCAGTAATATTGCCACGGGCTTTACGCGCAAGGGCTGGCGCTACCGCAAGTTTGAACACAATCCGCTGGATGAAGTCCTGGGCGACAAAAGTATTTATACTACAGCCGAAGATTTGCTGAAATGGGATCGCGCACTTTACAGGTCTGCCCTTATTAGCGATTCGTTGATGCAGGCTGCCTTTACCAAGGCAAAATCCTCGCGGGGAAGAGCATACGATTACGGCTTTGGCTGGCGACTGAAAGAAATAGACGGAAAAAAAGTGGTCTATCACAACGGGCTTTGGAACGGCTTTACAGCCAGCCTTACCCGCTATGTAGAAGATGAGATGACCATTATTTTGCTTAGCAACACCAATGCTCCCGTGGCCTCGATAGTAAAACAGATGTACGCTGTATTGAAAGAGGAAGTGGTAAAGGATAAGGATATTGCCGTCAACAATAATTAAGACGGAAATTTTTATTATCAGTAATTGCAAATAAAAAAATTCTATTTTTGTGGCTTATCAATCGAATAAACTGCGCACACATATTAATTTAAAGCATTATGACCGAAAATATGAATAACATTGTACTGGTACCTACCGACTTTACCGAAGTAGGCGACAATGCCATCAGCCAGGCTGCCGAAGCAGCAAAATTTCTGACTTATAAAATTGTGGTTTTGCATGTTATCGATAGTAACACCAAGGCGCAATTGAAAAAAGAAGACCTGGGCAGCAAGGCCATCGAAGAAAAATTGAACGAAATTGTAACCGGCCTTAAAGCCGACTATGGCATCGAAGCTGAGGGAATTGCCCGCGAAGGTTCCATATTCACAACCATCAGCGAGGTAGCCAAAGATATTGGAGCTAACCTTTTGTACCTCGGCACCCACGGCAAATCGGGTATCCAGCACCTTACCGGAAGCTATGCCCTGAAAGTAGTAACCAGTTCGCCTGCACCGGTTATTGTGGTGCAAAAGCGCACTTTCGGCCAAGGCTACGGCCATATCGTCCTCCCAATTACCAGCGATGCCGGTCCCTGGGAAAAAACAAAATGGGCTGCCCACATTGCCAAGCAGTTCAAATCAGAAATTCACATTTTGCAAATGTCGGGCGAGCATATCGATAGTGCTGTTGAGCAAATCACCGAATTTTTTCAGAAAAACGAAATCACCTACACCGTTAGAGTAGCGCAAAAAAACGCCAACTTTGCCAAGCAGGTGGTCGATTACGCAACTTCAAATAATGCAGACCTGATTATGATTATGACCGACCCCGACCAAAGTTTTAAACGCTTTATTCTGGGTTCGTGGGATGAGCAAATCATCTTCAACGGCTCGCAAATCCCGGTGATGTGTATAAATCCCCGGAGATTTAACTGGCAAAAAATCGTGTCGTATTAATATCATACTCCGCAAAAAACTAAAATACGGAAAGCCGGAATTGATGTTTCCGGCTTCTTTTTTTTATCAATAATCACTTAGCTAATAAAACTGCATGGATTTCGACGGGGCCAAAGCATATATTTTGAACAGACTCGAAAAAGAGCTGCAGCCCCACTTGTATTACCATGATATCAACCATACCCTCGATGTTTATTTGTCGGCGCAACGCATTGCCGGTTTAGAAAAGGTGGAAGCACACGAAACTACCTTGATTGAAACCGCAGCACTCTTTCACGATTCAGGAATGATGCGCACATACAAAGGACACGAAGAAGCCTCGTGCGAAATTGTTATCGAAACCCTCCCCAAATACGGCTATTCGCAAAGCAGCATCGATGCAATTTGTGATATGATTATGACCACCAAATTACCCCAGAGTGCTTCGGGCATGCTCGCCAAAATACTCTGCGATGCCGACCTGGATTATTTGGGTCGTAAAGACTTTTACATGATATCGCACCGCCTTAAACTGGAATGGCTGGTGCTAGAGGTAATGCCGATGACGCTGCGCGAATGGTATGAACTGCAGGTTAAATTTTTGGAAGAACACAGCTATTTTACGCAGGCGGCCATCCAATCGCGCAACCAAGGCAAGGCGCAAAACCTGGCACAGATTAAAACATTGATTTGCCTGCACGAAAAATAATGCCCATTGCTTTTCTGCTAAGCAGATCATGCAAGGCAAACCTCAACAATGAAAATCAAAACAAATATTCTTGAACTCTGGGAACAAAAGCCCCTGACACTCATCGTATGGATAGCGGCGATCGTTCGCCTTACAGCCATAATCTTTGCTCGTGGCTGGGGCATGTTGGACGATCATTTTCTGGTAATCGAAATAGCCCAATCCTGGGTGGATGGCGGCAACTTCAACCACTGGCTTCCCTCGTCGCCACAAAACAACGGCCCCACCGGGCACACCTTCGTATATGCCGGTTTCCACTTTCTGCTCTTCACTTTTTTTAAATGGCTGCATCTGAACGACCCTCAGCTAAAAATGACTTTGGTGCGCCTGATCCATGCTGCCTTTTCGATGATCATCGTTGTGCTGGGCTACCGCATCACCGAACGGTGGGCAGGCAAAAAACCGGCACGCCTCGCCGGATTGCTGCTAGCCGTTTTTTGGTTCATGCCCTGGCTTAGCGTACGCAATCTTGTAGAAATCGTCTCCATCCCCTTTCTCTTTGTCAGCACCTGGATGATTATTAAAGCAGAAAACAGGGGCAAAATAATAATGCCCTTTTTGTGGGCAGGATTGATTGCAGGCATTTCGTTTTCGCTGCGCTACCAAACGCTGATATACGCCGGAGGCATGGGGCTTGCCCTGCTTTTTCAGAAAAAAATTCGTCAGGCTGTATTTTTTGGGATTGGATATTTTATTGCCGTTTTCCTCTTACAAGGGATAATCGATTTGCTCGTGTGGGGCTATCCCTTTGCCGAGTTTATCGAATATGTGAGCTACAATATCGAATATCGCAACGCCTACATCACTGGCGACTGGTACAATTATTTACTACTGCTCTTTGGCCTGCTCCTTCCGCCGGTTAGTGTTTTTCTGTTTGTGGGTATTTTCAAAAACTGGAAAAAACGGCTGCTCATTTTTTTACCGCTCCTTATCTTTCTGGCTTTTCACTCTTACTTCCCAAACAAGCAGGAGCGTTTTATCCTTACCATCGTCCCCTTCCTCATCGTTTTGGGTGCAGCAGGCTGGTACGAGCTGATGCACTCCCGGCCTTTCCTGATGCGGCACCGGAAGGTTTTCCGTGGTGGGTGGGTGTTTTTCTGGATTGTAAATCTTATCCTGCTTTTCCCGGTTACCACCATGTACTCCAAACGTGCCAGGGTGGAAGCCATGAGCTATTTGTATAAATATGAAAATGTTAAAGCCATCCTGCTCGAAAATACCAATGGCACCAGCATCCAGATTATGCCACAGTTTTATCTGGGTCAATGGATCGAACGCCACGAGCTAAGCCAGGCCGACCCTGCGGAAAATCTGCCCAACTTTGTCGAGCATCCCGAGCTGGAACCCCGCTTTGTACTGTTTTTTCGCGATGACAATTTGGAGGCGCGGGTAAATCAGGCAAAGACACTGATGCCTCAGCTTGAATTTGAAGCCGAGATACAGCCGGGCTTTGTGGATAAAGTGCTCCACTGGCTCAATCCCTTTAATGTAAACGAAACCATTTACATCTACCGCAACGCGAAGTATTTTCCTTAACCCGCCAGGTTTAACTTCCGCGCAGTCACCCCGTGAATACTTTCTGGCAGTGCTGCATGTTTTCAAAATACAGAACCTGTGCTCAGGCAGGATTCACAGGGTAACTTTTTCTTTCCGGGGTAAACCTGTCAGGTTTCCTTCTGTTTTGAATTTTCTGCTATCTCTACCAATCTCATTTTGTTTGTGGGGGTAAACCAGATAGGTCATCACAAAAAGCATAGTTTTGCATCCATAAAACAAATCTAAACACGATAGATGCTTGCAAAAATAACTGAAAGCCCATGGGGCAAAAAAGTTGGCATAGCCCTTTTGGGGACAATTATCCTCTTGTTTTTGTTCAGCTTGATAAACAGGCCGCCCCATGTTGACGATGCCTGGCTGGGCGAATATTCGTACTGGTTTGCCACCACCGGAACCACCAAATCGGAGTTGATGCGCGGCATAACCGACCACGAAAATAAATTGGTAGTTCATCATAAGCTCCACACCTATATTGCGGCTCCCGTCATCAAGGCCTTTGGTTTTTCGCTGCCAGCTATGAAAGCCACCAGTCTCGTGTTTTTCCTGCTCTTTATATTCTTGTTTTATCGTTTCAGCTACAAAAAAATATTAAGCAAAAATGAATTTCTCCTTGCCCTGACTTTGCTTTTGTTCAACGCCATGATTTTTGAACACAGCTTTGTGTATCGTCCCGATATACCCATGATGTGCCTGGGCTTTGTCTCTTTTGTGTTCCTCGATGGTTTTTTGAAATCGGACAAAAACAAGCTGCCCGTATTGCTGTCCGGGCTTTTGGCAGGCCTGGCCACAAGCATGCACCTAAATGGACTGATTTTTATCTTCGCCGGTTTTATGCTCCTGGTATTAAATAAGCAATTCAAAAACAGTATCCTTTTTGGTATCGCAACTGTGCCTGCTTTGGCAATTTATTTTTTGGATATGACCACGATTGCCGATTTTCACCTCTGGATATATCAATACAGTGCTTCGCCACATTTAAAAAACCCCGACCAGCAGCCCCTGCAATGGGATTTGTTTTATCGCATCGCAAACGAACAAATGAGATATCTGCACAGCCCTAAGGAAATATCGTTCACTCTGCTATTGGTCGCCGCCCTGGTTTTTGCCTTCAGGCATCTGCGTAAATACCAAAACCTTTTGCGCTACACCTTACTGCTGGCTTTGGCACTCATGATGATTTCGATACACAAAACCTCCTATTACCTCATTGTCCTAATGCCGTTTTTTGTCTTGATAATTATCCTTTCGGTAAAATATGTTTTTGATGAAAAACCCGAACTAAGCAAGACAGTCGGACGTATCCCACTGAAAACGCAAAAGGAAATACTTGCATTTTTACTCTTGGCTTATCTGGCCACACAACTGGTTTATATCATCCCCGTGGCTTTTAACAAATATGATAATGAACGCAACCGAATGATCAGCGAGAAATACATCGGACACGATACCGACAGCCTCAGCATCATTGCACCCATGAAATTTGTGTACAACGAAATTGAACATTACAAGCGGATTCAGGGTGAAATTTGCTATAACGAATTAAAAAAACTGGATTCCACAATTTACCAGGAAGGGTTTTTGGCTAAGGCCGATGAATTTGATATCGATTATATTATTTTAAATAAATTTTTCATGAGCCATTTTGGTATGGATAAGATGACAAGTGAACAAATAGACCAGGCCGATTTTGAACTTATCCATCGGGATGAAGATATGTTGATTTTAAAAAATCGCCATCAGGCAAAACCGAATAATCAATAATGTCAATTTTAAGATCCAATGAAAAAACCAAACGGCACATCAGGCCACAGCTTTAAAAAACAAATCCAAAGCTTTGGCCATGCCTTTAAAGGAATGGCTTACGTAATTCGCACACAGCGCAACATGCGAATTCATCTTGTAGCTGCGGTGGCTGTTGTAGTCGCTGCTTTTTGGTTTTCAATATCAAGTTTGGAATGGCTTGCAATTATCCTGTGTATCGGCCTGGTGTTGGCTGCCGAAAGTTTTAATACGGCCATCGAGCTGCTGGTTGACAAAATTTCGCCCGACTACGACAAACAAGCCGGACGCATCAAAGATATTGCTGCTGCTGCTGTATTGTTTTGCGCCATCGCCTCCCTATTGATTGCAGCCCTTATCTTTATTCCCAAAATAATTTCAATATTTTAAAAAAATGAAACACAAGATTATTATCGAAAGCGGCTCCACCAAAACAAGCTGGGTTTTTGTTAACGACAGCGGACAATCGTTCAGCCTCACCCGCGAAGGCTACAACCCGGTTTATTACGCACCCTCGGTGCTCGAAAATATGATTTCCGGTTTAAACTCCGGTATTGATGCCACTGGCGTAAGTCATATTTTTTATTACGGGGCAGGATGCTCAGCCGATGAATCCAAAAGAACCGTGATGGATAGCCTGCAAAAATTTTTCCCACTGGCGCAGCTCGAAATTCACCACGACCTCTTCGGAGCAGCAAGGGCACTATTCGGAAATGGTAGCGGCATAGCCTCGATACTGGGAACCGGATCCAGCACTTGTCTCATCCAAAACAGCAATATCAAATACGCTGTTCCCTCGCTGGGCTTCCTGCTCGCCGATGAAGGCAGCGGAATGCACCTGGGCAAACTGCTCTTAAATGCTTATTTTAAAAACGACCTTCCCATCGAACTTCATCAGGCCTTTGAAGAAAAATATGGTAAGCTGGACGCTCCGTTTATTACAGCCCTTTATGCCCGCCAAAAAGCAAATGCCTACATTGCATCATTTGCCCCATTTGTAATCGGGCACCACAAAAATCCAACAATCTCAAAATTGATCGGCAAAGCCTTTCGCATCTTTTTTGAAGAAAACATCCTGAAATATCCCGATTACCACAATTACAATCTTGGTTTTGTGGGATCCATAGCCTGGCTTTTGCGGGAGCATTTGCATGAGATAGCGCAAGAATATGATTTGCATATCAACAAAATAATCCAAAATCCGGTACAAGAACTTATCGATTATCACTCAAAGTCATAAGCAGTGCTTGTCATTAAAGTAACAGTTAGAAAAATTTCCGATTTTAGATTATCGATTTTAGATTTAAGATGTAGTGGAAAATGAGTTTGAAGATGTCCACCCCACAATTTCGCCACGCCCGCGGCATTACCAATGACATATTCTTGCAAAAGTGTATTTCATTAGATTTCTCCTGCCGCAGTTGCGGCATCGAAATGACACCGTAGGAGCGGGTCAAGGGGTAGGGGAATCGGGCACTTCGCGCCCGATTCCCCTACCCCCATTCATAGCCCTGGTGCTTTGTCATTTCGACTGGAAAAAAGCAGCGGAGCAAGTTTTGCAAGGAGAAATCTCAAATTCAATCAATCTATAGACAATCCATAAATAGTGTTTGTCTTTTTAGTAAAATATTTGAATTATGAATTGCCTCGCCCTTTAAGGCGGGGATTGAATGAGAAGGATGAAAACCCCCGCGATTTCGCCACGCCGCAGGCGTGGCGAAATCGCGGGGCGTATCCTTCAAACGTATTTTCCCCGGGTTAAAACCCGGGGCTATTCAAAAGTATCGACTTTATGGACAGCCTCTAATTAAACCCTAATCCCAACCTTCATTGTTCGGAGAATAGAATATATTTTATTTTTGCTTTTTAATAGATAAACTAAAAACTACTCAACGATGAAAAATACTTTTTACAACTGGTGTATTTTACTTGCCTTACTCTCCCTACCTTCAAGCCTGGTGGTGGCTCAGAATAAAGACACCCTGCTGAGCGATGCTACTTTCGCAGGAATCAGTATGCGCGGCATAGGGCCGGCGTTTATGTCGGGACGTATTGCCGATATTGCCATCCACCCCAACGACAACAATACCTGGTATGTGGCCGTAGGCTCGGGCGGTGTATGGAAAACTACCAATGCAGCCGTTACCTGGACTCCGATTTTCGACAAGCAAAGCTCCTACTCCATCGGCTGTGTAACTATCGATCCACAAAATGCAAACACGATTTGGGTAGGAACGGGAGAAAATGTGGGTGGCCGGCACGTGGGATACGGCGATGGCATTTACCGCAGCGATGATGGCGGTGCAAGCTGGAAAAATATGGGTTTGAAAAAATCGGAACACATCTCAAAAATCATCGTGCATCCCGAAAATTCGGATATTATTTTTGTTGCTGCCCAGGGACCTTTATGGGCACCGGGTGGAGAGCGTGGTTTCTATATTTCAACCGATGGCGGCCTTAGCTGGCTGAGAACCCTGGGCGATGATGCCTATACCGGCGTTACCGATATTTTGATCGACCCACGCAATCCCAAACGCTTGTACGCGGCCACGTGGCAACGGCATCGCAATGTGGCGGCCTACATGGGCGGCGGCCCCAACACCGCAATATATCGCTCGGAAGATGGCGGCATAAACTGGAAAAAATTAAACGGCGGATTGCCCAACGAGCGGATGGGAAAAATTGGCCTGGCCATCTCGCCCCAAAAACCGGATGTAATTTATGCCGCCGTAGAACTGGAGCGGCGCAGCGGCGCGGTTTATCGTTCGGACAACCGTGGCGAATCGTGGCAAATGATGTCGGATGAAGTTTCGGGAGGCACCGGCCCGCATTATTATCAGGAATTATATGCCAGCCCTCACGCCTTCGACCGCCTCTACCTGATGGATGTGCGGGTGCGACTTTCGGAAGATGGCGGAAAAACTTTTAAACGTCTGAAGGAAGAATCCAAACACAGCGACAACCACGCCCTGGCCTTCCGCGACAATGACCCCGATTATCTGCTCATGGGCACCGATGGGGGTCTTTACGAAAGTTTCGACCTGGCCGAAAACTGGCGTTACATCGACAATCTGCCCCTAACGCAATTTTATAAGGTAGCTGTGGATGATACCCAGCCTTTTTATAATATTTATGGCGGCACTCAGGACAACAATACCCAGGGTGGCCCCTCGCGCACTGACAACCGCCACGGAATAATGAACGAAGACTGGTACGTAATTATGGGCGGCGACGGGCACCAACCTGCCACCGAACCCGGCAATCCCGACATCGTGTATGCGCAATCGCAGCAGGGCTACCTTCACCGAATCGACAAAACTACCGGCGAGGTAATAAGCGTGCGACCCCAGCCTGCCGCCAATGAGCCGGTGGAACGCTGGAACTGGGATGCGCCCATCCTGGTAAGTCCCCACTCCCCCACCCGCCTCTACTTCGCCTCGCAGCGCGTTTGGCGATCGGACGACCGCGGCGATAGCTGGAAAGCCATCTCGGGCGACCTGACCAAAAACCAGGAACGCATCGCCCTGCCCATCATGGGAAAACAACAAAGCTGGGATTCGCATTGGGATATGTACGCCATGTCGAACTACAACACCATTACATCGTTGGCCGAATCACCGCTGAAAGAAGGCCTGATTTACGCCGGTACCGATGATGGTTATATTCAGATTACGGATGATGGTGGCGAAAACTGGAACAAAATCGAAGTAAACTCCCTGCCCGGTGTTCCGGCCACAGCTTTTATCAACGACATCAAAGCCGACCTCTTTAATGAAAATACGGTTTACATAGCTTTGGATAATCATAAGTTTGGCGACTTTACACCCTACCTCCTCAAAAGCGAAAACCGAGGCAAAAACTGGAAATCGATACGGGGAAATATTCCCGAAAGGACGCTGGTGTGGCGCATGGTGCAGGATCACGAAAAGGCAGACCTGCTTTTTGCCGCCACCGAGTTCGGTATCTATTTTACCGTGGATGGTGGCGAAAAATGGATGAAGATTACGGGCGGTGTGCCCACCATCAGCTTTCGCGATTTGGCCATCCAGCGGCGAGAGAACGATCTGGTAGGCGCGTCCTTTGGCCGGGGATTTTACGTCCTGGATGATTACAGCCCGCTGCGCGAGGTGAGCAAAGAGCAACTTCAGGCCGAGGCCACACTCTTCCCCACCCGCGATGCCTGGTGGTATATCCCGCGTCCCGAAATTAGCTTTGGCGAAAGAGGCTCGAAGGGAGCCGGCCTGTATCAGGCTCCCAACCCTCCCTATGGTGCGGTTTTTACTTATTACCTTAGCCAGGATTATAAAACCAAAAACCAGCTACGCAAGGAAGAAGAAAAAAAGTTGAAAGACGAAAATATTCCCTTTCCGGGATGGGATGCTTTGGAGCAAGAAGGCCGTGAGCAAGCACCCGAAGTATGGATGATTATTAAAGATATTGATGGAAATGTGATCCGCAAAATCAAGGGCGAAACCGGCCGGGGCTTCCACCGCCTGGCCTGGGATTTGCGCCGGTCGTCCACCGAAGCCCTCAACATCGACCGCCTGCCCAACGAAGCAGAGGCCGGACTTTATGCCGGTGCGGGAACTTACACGGCTACCCTGGCAAAAAATATCGAAGGCGTTTTTACCGAGCTTTCGCAGCCGGTAAGTTTTAAAGTGAAGAAAATGTACGATGGAGCACTCCCGGGTATTTCGACCGAAGATTATGCTGTCCTGATTGAGCGGCTTGAAAGCCTTCGTCGCGCCTTCACCAGCCTAAGCCTGGCCTTTGGGGATGCCCAAAAACAAGTAAAAGCCATGGAAGCTGCCGTGCTAAACGCCACAGATATTTCCATCGAGCTACGATCGCAGGTTTATAAATTAAAACAAGAGATCATGGCCATCGACCGCGATTTATACGGCGACAAGGCCCGCCGGGAAGTGGGCGAAGAAACCCCGCTTTCGTTTATGTCGCGATTCAATTTGGCCTGGTCGGCAGCCAATGGTACCACCTATGGCCCCACCCCGCTCCACCTCGCAAATCTGGACATCGCCGAAAAGCAATTCCAAAATCTACGCTTGCAAATCGAAGATGTCCGCATGAATAAAATCCCGGAAATCGAAACCGCCTTGATAGCCGCCGGTGCGCCCTGGATACGCGGGCAAGCGATACCTGTCAAATAAGCCTGGCAGAGCACCGTGGGGGAAGTGGGGTACAGATGCCCAACTTGGGAGTCTCTATAAACTCAATAATTTCATTGCGCTCCAGGTTCAGACGCCCAATTTGGGTGTCTCAATGAACGCATACTAATAATCCCTCAAACCGCGCTCGATATATTCGCGCTGCCAAAGGCGAAACAAGAAATCGCTTGAGGGTGGCACAGCAGGTTCATCGTGCAGCAGCATTTCCAAGGCAACTTTTTGCTCCTTTGTTAATTTTAACATGGGCATCACTTGCTTTTTTGCCAGGGCATACTTTTTATGATTCAAAGTCAAGGCATCTCCTTCTTCGCAACTATCAGTAATATTATAGGTATCATAAGCTAAGCCCTGATCGCTGCGGCGGCGCAGGTAACCATTTTGGGTGATGGATTCCTGATCGGCCCCCAAAGCCTCAGCAATTTGCCGCCGATAGCCCGCTTTTTGAAAGCGATTTTTGTAATCGAAGGCACAATAATTTACACCAATTTCAAGATCGTGGCTGCGGGCATAATTCATAATGTCGAGGGCGGCCAGTTCCGATTCGATAACCACAGGCCTTTCTGAGGGCAGGTAGGTGTAATTTCGCTTGAGCAAATGGCGCGCATTGTGATTCGTCAAACGTAACTGATGCAGGTTTAAATAACTTACTCCCTTTTGAATCATTTCGGGGAGCAGTTTTTTTAGCCGTGCTACTTCTTCGGGCACAGCGGGGATTTCGATGGTAATGTTTGGGATGATACCTTTGGCCTGTTCTATTTTATCCAAACTATAATTGGTAGCTCCAATGTCGAAACGCACTTCGTCCAATCCGGCGGCAGCCAATCGACCAAAAAGCGAACGCTCGGCAAGGATGCCGTTGGTGTAAATCCAAATGTACGTCTCGGGCTTCGCACTTTGCCTAACACTTTTCAAATAATTGAGCGTACGCTCGAAAAACAATAAGGGTTCGCCACCACTAAAACTCACGCCCTCAAAACCAAAATACCTGACATACTCGCTGTAAGCCTCAGGACTTTCAAAGGTGAGTTGCTGCGACGAAGGCACCGAATCCTGCGTCTGGCTGGCCGGACAATAAAAACAGCCGGCGTTGCATTTGTTGGTAATAAACAAACAGCTCCACCGACCTTCGCCACACAACTTGCATCCCGGTGAGATGGCCTTGTGAAAAGGTTTGGTGTTTTTGAACATCCACTCCGAATCGTGGGCAGGTAGTAATTTTTGCCTTCGTTCCAAAAAATAATCGGCCTTATAAGCATTGAGCCAATTCACAGGTGGCAGGCCAACAAAGGTTTGCCTATTGGTATTAAATAATTGGTTGAGATAAAGGTAGAACGCTTCCATCAAAAAATATTAAATATTAAAACTAAAAAGAAATGCCTGGGGGATGGAAGGGGCTTATTAAAGTTCGGAGAAGATGTAAAGAAACATCAACATTTTTTCGCTATCGAAAAGCAGCGATTCGGGATAGGGATTATGATTTGCATTTTGCATTTGGGGGCAAAAGTAAATCAAATTTCTGTTTAGTACATGCAATACTACATTCGTGTTGCAAACACTGACGAGGGGGGAAAATAGAATCCAGTGATAAACGACTGAATGGATTTAGTTTTCAATACATCGAACTGACGATCCTAATAGTTTACTAATACCATCCCGGCGAACCTTGGTACTTTCGGCATCCAAACCACGATCAAAGCCAGATGATGATGAGCTTTCACTTGATGTCCACCAATTACCATTATTGCCAAGACTAAAAAAGGAAGTACCTTTAAAGCCCCCGGGAAGGGCATTAAATCTACTGCTATTGGTTCCATTCCCTTCAAGGTTCCAGCCATTGGTTGACTTCATCTTCCCGCCTTCATCAGTTCCACGCCAGCCCTCTTCGTCAACAACTGTTTGGCTCATTCCCAGATGTTTTTCAAGTATTTTCCATTCATTATCCGTAGGCAGGCTCCATCCTTCAGGGCAGGCATTTTGTGCCGCATTCCATGTATATAATCTACCATAAAGATCACCATTTGCTGCACTGTTTTCATACCACCACGAATCATTTGTTTCATAATTCAAGTTTTGTGCAAACCAGGTTTGATCTCCTATCTCAATTGTTATATACTCCTGTCCATCACGAGGGTCTGTGAATTTGCTTAGCTCTTCAATAACAATGATGCTAATTTCATCTGAAACCTGCTGGTCATTATTGTCAAAACAAGTCGCTTTAAGGGTATGCGTACCAACACTTTCATCCTTCGTGTCCCAGATGTAGGTATAGGGAGGGCTATCCACCGAGGCTATTTTTACATTATCTACATAAAACTGCACTTCTGCAATGGTACCATCGGCAATTGCGGCAGACACAGAAATGGTAAGCATTTCCCCTAGCAATATCTCTTCCCCATTATGTGGGGAAGATATACTGCAAGACGGTGTTGGAGTTGGATTGGATGATTCCTTTTCATTACAAGAATCGAATACAAATAGAGATATTGTTATTAATAAAATTACACTGAGAATAGAGGTTTTTGTTTTCATAATAATGACTCAAGTAAATGGTTCAGTAAACATCAGGATTTAAGACTAAAATTTCGTAAAATAGCTATTCAACAATAATTTTACGAACCATAAAACCGTCATCGGTATCCAGCCTTAGTATGTACAAACCCTCGTTGAGTCGGCTAACATCGATGGTACTCCCGCTTGCATTGATGCGAACAGGTGCCATTACCATCCGACCCGAAATATCGCTAAGGGAGGCGGTAACTAATCGAAGGTCAGGATTGGTAAGCACGACAAATATGCGGTCGCTGGCAGGAACCGGATAAACAAGCACTTCCTGATTTAGGATTGGATTGCTGATGCCCGTGGCCTGGCAAACGATCGGGAAGATGGCGTTATCCACATCATAGCCCGGATTGGCATCTTTGTATTTTTTCCATTCGCCGGTACTTGTCTGCTCCCAGCCATTTCCATCAGAGGTATCATCATTTTTATTGGTGTATAGAGCCACTGTATCTCCCGGGGTTTGCGGCAGTTTAACGCCCATGTAAAAATCGTGGTCAATATTTACCCAATCATCGAAGAAGGCAATCGTTACCGGAAAAATTCCAGTTCCAAACTCATCGATCAAAATATCGGAAAGCAATACCTTAGCCGAATCAAGCACGGTTCCGGGTCCGCCGTCCGGGCCGTCGTTATCCCAGGCATAAAAATATATGGGCGGGTTGGAGGCAAAGTTGTTGGTTTTCTCGGCAAAATAAAACAGTCCGGCCATCAGCATTCCCTTATCCTCGTTGATACTAAAATGGCTGGCCTTGGCCAAATCGCCACGCGAGTTATTTCCGGAAAGATAACCGGTACCCGGTGCTGCAAGCCGGTACCAATAATAATTGCCAGGAATGTTGTAAAAAACCGAATCGCAAACGCCATAGCCCACCACACGTATTTCGGCAGTAGCCACATCCACGCTTGTGGAATCGGCGTTCCAAACGGATACTTTAACATTGTATTTACCTTCGTGCTGAAAAGTATGCACCGGATTGGAAATGTAAGCGGTGTCACCATCACCAAAACGCCACAACCATGCTGCTGCACCGCCGGTGCTACGATCGGTAAAACTTACCGTAAGCGGAGCCGGGCCATATTTCTTGTCGGCAGCAAAGCGGGCTTCAATTTCTTTAGCACCATCTACGGGCACAGACTTATCAACAGAGCAATCGTGAACCTGAATCGAAAATGAACGCGCCTGGCCTTGCTGAGCCATCATCAAGTGCACCGAAAATAGCGCAAAAACTAAAAGTAAAATATGTTTCATAACAATAAAATTTTGTGGGCGAAAATAGTGATTTCAACTTAATTGAGCATAAACCTTATTCATAATTATTTTAAATATAATCTCAAAGTTTTTTCTTCTTAATGAGAACATTACTTTTGGCTTTAATTTTTATAAAAGATTTAGTACCTAATTCAAAACTAAAACAATGATTCTAACGCACCATTACCAGCTTAAAGCGCGCACTGCACTAAGACTATTTGCCATCATTTTGGTGGCAGCACTCACGATGTTGACATCCCTGGATGCCAGCGCAAAAAAGAAAAAAGATGCCGATGAAAAAATCGACACGCTAAAAACCTCAACCTTCTCAGGCATGAAATGGCGAAGCATAGGGCCGGCCTTCACTTCCGGTCGTATCGCCGATTTTGCCGTTAACCCCAACAACCACAGCGAGTATTTTGTAGCTGTGGCTGCAGGACATGTATGGAAAACCACGAATAATGGTACCACCTTCGATCCCATTTTCGACAACAACATGGCTTACTCGATGGGTGCCATCGTTATTGCACCCTCCAACGCCAACATCGTTTGGCTGGGCACGGGCGAAAACAATCACCAACGCGCGCTGGGCTATGGCAATGGCGTTTATAAATCGTTGGATGGAGGCAGCTCGTGGGAAAACATGGGACTGGATTCCTCACGACAAATTGGTAAAATTGTAATCCATCCACAAAATCCGGATATCGTTTTTGTAGCTGCTGAAGGCTCGGCCTGGGGCCCGGGTGGCCAGCGTGGATTGTACAAAACCACCGATGGCGGCAAAACATGGAACAAGACTTTGGCGATAAGCGAAAACACCGGCGTTAACGACATCGTGATGGATCCGCGCAATCCTGATATTCTTTATGCTACTTCCGAGCAACGTCGTCGCACAGCTTACACAAAAATTGGCGGCGGCCCCGAATCGGCAGTTTACAAATCGACCGATGGCGGCGAAAGCTGGAACAAAGTAATGAAAGGACTGCCCGGTGGCCACATTGGCGGTATGGGTCTGGCC
Source organism: uncultured Lentimicrobiaceae bacterium (assembly GCA_964523795.1). Taxonomy (GTDB): domain Bacteria; phylum Bacteroidota; class Bacteroidia; order Bacteroidales; family 4484-276; genus SABY01. The sequence goes on along the minus strand of CAZGAO010000021.1, from coordinate 4,771 downwards.
ATTTCGCCGGCTAATCCCGATTATATTTATCTTATTGTGGAAGCACAGGAAGACAAAGGAGGCTTTTACCGCAGCACCAATGGCGGAGCCAGTTGGAGCCGGAGAAGCGACTACCATGCCAGCGGACAATATTATAATGAGATTGTGGCTGATCCACAAGATCCCGACAAGGTCTATTCGCTCGAAACGGTTTCGCGCATATCGGTTGACGGTGGCAAAACCTGGAACAGCATCGGCAACAACAGCCGCCACGTGGACGACCACGCGATGTGGATTGACCCCGACAACACAGCACATTTTATGATTGGTGGCGACGGGGGTGTTTATGAGAGTTTTGATGACGGGGATAATTACATCTTTAAAAGCAACCTGCCTGTTACACAGTTTTACCGCGTAAGTGTTGACGACAGCGAGCCTTTTTATTGGGTGTATGGCGGCACACAAGATAACAACAGCATGGGCGGCCCCTCCCAAAATACCAGCCGTGGCGTTACCAGCGATGAATGGGTGGTTACACTGGGTGGTGATGGATTTTTTCAGGCCATCGAACCCGGCAACCCCGACATTGTTTATTCAGCTTATCAATATGGTAATATTTATAGGTATGATAAAAAATCGGGAGAAAAAATAAATGTTAAACCCGAGCCACGCAAAGACGAACTTACCTATCGCTGGAACTGGAATACGCCCTTTTTTCTCAGCCCCCACTCCCCCACCCGGCTTTACATGGCGGCCAACAAGGTTTTCAAGAGCGATGACCGGGGCAATAGCTGGCAGGTAATAAGCGAAGACATTACCCGCGATGAAGACCGCAACCAGTTTAAGGTGATGGGAAAATACTGGCCTTCGGATGCAGTAGCCAAAGATATTTCATCATCGCAATGGGGAACCATTGTCAGCCTGGCCGAATCGCCAATCAAAGAAGGCCTGCTCTATGCAGGTTCCGATGATGGCCTGATTCAGGTAAGCGAAGATGGCGGCGAAAACTGGAGAAAGATTTCCTCCTTCCCCGGAGTGCCAGCATACACCTACGTTAGCGATATCCTCCCTTCACGCTACGATGAGAATGTGGTTTACGCCACCTTCGACAATATTAAAAGCGATGACTTTAAACCCTATCTACTAAAAAGCACCGACAAAGGCCAAAGCTGGACTTCGATAATCGGCGACTTGCCCGAGGATGAAACGATTCACACCATCGTTCAGGATCATGTAAACAAAAACCTGCTTTTTGTGGGCACCGAATTCAATGTTTATTTTACACTCGATGGAGGAAAAACCTGGACTGAGCTGGCTTCGGGCATCCCGGATGTAGCTATGAAAGACCTGGCCATTCAGGAACGCGAAAACGACCTCGTGGTAGCTACCTTTGGCCGCGGATTTTACATCATCGACGACTACACACCGCTGCGCCTTACAAGCCCCGAAATGCTCGACACCGCCAAAGCCTTCCTTTATCCTATAAAAGATGCCTTGCAATTTGTTAGAACCGGCAGCAAGTACGGTCAGGGTTCAACACCCTATATCGCCGACAATCCAGAATTTGGTGCCGTGTTTACTTATTATTTAAAGGAAAGCCCAAAAACAAAAAAACAAAAACGGCTGAAAGAGGAAAAGAAACTATTCAAAGAGGGCGAAAAAATTCCACAACCTACCGTGGAGCAACTTCGTGAGGATGAAAAAGAAATTGCACCCATCCTGATATTTACTATTAAAGATGCTAAAGGAGAAATCATTCGGAAACTATACTCAAGCCCATCTACCGGAATCACCCGCCTGAACTGGGATCTTCGCTATCAGGGCAAAAACCCTGTTCGCCTCCGCAAAAATGAATTTAATCCCAAGAGCGATGGAAATTCAGGAATGTTTGTATTGCCCGGAACCTACACCGTTTCGTTGGCCATGGATCATAATGGTGAGCTAAGTCCATTGGCTGGTCCTGTAAAATTTAACGTGGTTCCGCTCAACAATACCACCCTGCCCGCAATGAACCGCGAAGAACTGGTGGCCTACCAGGATAAGGTGGCTGAGTTGGGACGCGTTATGCAAGGCGGCGAACAATACCTGGACAACCTGACGGAACGTGTCGCAAACATCAGGCAGGCACTTCACAACACCCCCACAGCACCCACTACCCTGGAAACACAAGCAAGAACGGTAGCCGAAAAGCTCGACGATATTGCCTTTACAATCAACGGTGTGGAAGCCAAGGCAAGCTGGGAAGAAATCCCGCCGCAAAAGGTTCCGCTAAGCTATCGCTATGGCATCATCGCATACTCGCATTGGGGATCTACCTCGGCACCCACACAAACCCAACTGGATCAATATGCCATTTTGATGGAAGAGCTTCCCCCGGTAATCGACCAGATTAAAGAGTTGGCCAATGAGATAGAATCGATAGAAATAGAAATGGAGAAATACGAAGCGCCCTGGACACCAGGAAGATTTCCTGAACTGAAGAAGAATTAGTATTTTAATAATTAAACAGACCTTTATCTTTTCCACCTTTTCGCGCTGCCTCGGGCACTGCGAAAAGGTGGTTTTATTTATAGGGCATCTTTGTGAATCTTCGTGTCTTGGAGCCTTTTGTGCCCATCTCTTTTATTTTAATGAGTGCTTACTAATCACGCATAATAAATTAATGTGTCCGCTTAATCTTTTAATATCAATTAGATAAACCAAAACTATTTAAGCCAATAATAAATTTTTCCAGCTATTATTTTGCTAATCACAAACATATTACTATTTTTGCGCCCCGATTCTAAGTAGAATAAAAGCGAATTCAATTCAAAACATTAATAAATAGGTAATTAAAATGATAATTGTTCCTGTAAAAGAAGGTGAAAACATCGAAAGAGCACTCAAAAAGTACAAACGTAAATTTGAGAAAACCGGCGTAGTAAAAGAGCTTCGCGAACGTCAGAAATACACCAAACCCTCAATAAAAAACAGAGAGGCTCGTTTGAAAGCGATTTATATTCAGCAGCTTAGAAACGCTGAAGATGCCTGATAAGCAGGATTAAAAAATATTTCTTGAAATAAAGTAGGGAAATTTTTGTTTGAAGGATAAATTAACAGTATCTTTGGGACAAAGATTTTCCTATTTTTTTATACGTGAGCCAGCAATTTATCACATACATAAGCCAGGTAAAAAGGTACTCTCCGCACACGGTACGCTCGTACCAAAGCGATCTTGAGCAATTTGAAAATTATTGCCTGGAGGCTTATCAAACCTCCGATCATAGCAGCATCAATCATCACATCATCCGCAGTTGGATCGTTTCGTTGCTCGACTCAGGCGTATCTGCCCGCAGCATCAATCGCAAAATTTCCTGCCTCAAATCATTTTACAAATTCCTTCTCAAAAAAGGGGAAATCACCAGCGACCCCTTATTAAAGGTCATCGCCCCAAAATCGCAAAAACGACTTCCCGAATTTGTTAAGGAAAACGATCTGGACACCTTACTTAATAATATTCCGTTTGAAGATGATTTTGAAGGTCAAAGAAATAAACTCATCATTGTTACTTTTTACCTCACCGGAATGCGGCTTAGCGAGCTGATACAGATAAAAACTATTGACATTGATATGAGCAAATCGGAAGTAAAAATATTGGGCAAAGGAAACAAGCAGCGCATCATCCCCATTCCTGAATATTTAAAATCCGAAATTAACAAGTACCTAATCACCCGAAACACCCTGCTCGAAGAGCTGCAGCAGACAAGTCCTCACCTATTTATAACCCGACAGGGCAAACAAAGCTACGCCAAACTTGTTTACCGTGTCATTAATAAACATTTAGCCTATGTTTCGACTAACACAAAGAAAAGTCCCCATACCCTGCGCCATAGTTTTGCAACAGTAATGCTAAACAAAGGTGCCAATCTCAACGCTATCAAAGAAATTCTGGGTCATTCCAGTTTATCGGCAACCCAGGTTTACACACACAATTCAATTGAAAAATTAAAAACAATTTACAAACAGGCTCATCCAAGAGCTTAAAACTAAATAAAGGAGGAAAGATATGACAATTGAAATTAGAGCAGTTCATTTTAAAACTGACAAGAAGCTGGATGAATTCATTGAAGACCGGGTTAGTAAGCTCTCGCAATATTACGATGGGCTTATTGCCAGTGAGGTATCGCTAAAAGTAGCCAATGGCGAACGTGCCGACAACAAAATTACCGAAATTCGCTTGAGTATTCCAGGTAACGATTTGTACGCCAAAAAACAGAGTAAGTCCTTCGAGGAGGCTACTGACGAGGCCTGCGAGGCATTGCGCCGTCAACTGATCAAGCATAAAGAGAAGCTAAGACGGAACTAAATAAAATTTTATTTAAAATTGTTTTGGTATTTAAAATAACTATACTACTTTTGCAGTCCTTTTTTAAAAAAAAGGGCTGCTTTTTTATAGTGGCTGAACTTATAGTTCTTAACACATCTTGCATACACGCCGATGTAGCTCAGTTGGTAGAGCAGCTGATTTGTAATCAGCCGGTCGGCGGTTCGAGTCCGTCCATCGGCTCCATAATGTAAATGGAGAAAAAAACTCGGGGGGATACCAGAGCGGTCAAATGGGGCAGACTGTAAATCTGTTGGCTAAGCCTTCGGAGGTTCGAATCCTCCTCCCCCCACTTTTTATGAGTTCATAATTTTAATAACTATTATGACAAAATAGGATTTCTATAAAATGAAATCCTTTTTTGTGTTTGAAATAATGCGGGAGTAGCTCATTTGGTAGAGCGATAGCCTTCCAAGCTATAGGTGGCCG